>NZ_CAKKLX010000009.1 GCF_918698155.1 Roseomonas sp. CECT 9278 | reverse complement strand
ATGACCCTGGAAACCATCGGCGCCGTCAGCGACACTCCCCATGTCAGCCTGTCCGCCGTGACAGCATGACACGGCGGCCCAACCCGCCAGCGATCATCGCTCCTACACCACGCGATGGGACACGACCGTTGCCGCTCGACGTACTGTCTTCGAACCTCGACGATGTTAGGCGCTATGGTCTGACGCGGCTCGATCTCTCCACGCGCGCCGTCGCGCGCGTGGACACATCGGAATTTCTGCGGCACTTCGACGGCCCGGACAGCCTGCTACCCCAGATGCTGCACGGCGTGGCTGCGGGAAGATGGGCGCTCCACGCCTTTTATCCCGCAAACGACCAGGTGATCGCGGATATCGGAATCGTGATTCCAGCATCCATCGCGCGAGATGCGAAGTTTCGGCTCCTGCTCAACGGACAGACGGAGCTGGACCGGATCGAACATCGGGATCGCGTTTTCTCCTACAGCCACTGGTTCATGCCAGCCGGCCATGTACGTGGCTTCCGCAGCGTCTTCGCGCCGAACGCGCTGGGCGACTGGGCGCGCCTCTCGATAGTCTTCGACGAGCCTTATTCCGGGCTGAACCGACATTTCCGCGATGTCTGGAATTACGCGCATAGCGGCATGCTTGGTGGTCTGCCGGATGTGGCGCGCATCCACCGCGTCGCGAGCCCGAACGCCAACCAGCCGTCGTTCCTAAACGGGGGCAAGACAGCCTTCGAGAACCTGTGCGGCATCGCGAAGGAGTTCGGCGTCGAGGTGCGAAACGGGGCCAAATCCGTGCTCGATTGGGGCGTGGGCTGCGGCCGCCTTGTCCGCCACTTCAACAAGGAGACGGACGCGCGCGTCACCGGCATCGACATTGATTCCGACAACGTCGCCTGGTGCAACGCGAACCTGCGAGGCACCTTCCACACGGTGGGCCTGCACCCGCCGACCGAACTGCCAGACGCGGCTTTCGACTTGATCTATGCCTGTTCGGTCCTTTCGCACCTAACGGAACCCGATGCGGATGCTTGGCTTGCCGAAATCGCCAGGGTGCTCGCACCGGGTGGCCTCGCACTTCTCTCCTTCCATGGCACCTCGAACAGCATCTCTTATCTGTCGCGGCGACCATCCGAATTGCGGCGAGTTCTCGCAGGCGGCTTCTTCGACAAGGACGTGAGCAACGACCTGAAGGGCTTCATTCCAAGTGACGAGTATTATCGGCAGAGCTTCTCGACTGACATTTGGTGGAGAAGAACGTTCGAGAAACATTTCGAAATGGCCGCGGTGGAAGTCTCCGTTCTCAGTGGTTTCCAGCACATCGCGGTGCTGAGAAAGAAATAGCCAGCCGCCTAATCCTGCAGTGCTGCATGCCCTCGGGCGGGCAGCACTGGCGCCACCCAGACTACGCCCCCGCGCTACACTCGGTAGACCGCGCGATTTACCCGCACAACGTCCAGCGCGTCGGGCTCGGCAGGCGCGGCGGCGGCAAGGCGGGCGTGCAGGCCGGGCTCCGTCGCGCAGCGCCGCAGCGTTGCCGCCAAGCTCGCCGGGTCGCCCGCCTCGAACAGCAGCCCGTCGCCGTCATGCCGGACGCGCTCCGCCAGCCCCCCGATATTGCCGCACACCAGCGGCCGGCCAGCCTGGAAGGCGAATGAGGCCAGCCGGCCGAAGGCCTCCCACCGCACCGATGGCAGCACCACCCAATGGACGCGAGCCATCCGCGCTGGCAGCTCCGCATCCGCGCAGGCTCCGGCATCGCGCAACCGCACACGATTCCGCATCGCGGAGCCGGCGGCGTTGAAGCGCGCGCGCAGATCGGGCGCAGCGTCACACAGCCCAGCACCGGTGACCTCAACCGTGATTGGCGGCGAGTCCCCAGCTTCGTAGAGTTCGAGCGCATCAATCAGCAGGGCAAGCGAAGCCGCGTCCAGCGGGGTCCCGAAGACACCGAAGCGGTTGGCCGGCTCGGCCGGGCGCGTTTCGCGGATAGCCACGCGGTCCTGGGCGGCGGCGCAGGCCGGTGGCACGTCCGGCACGACGTGCAGCTTCTCCGCAGGCAGGCCCCAGGCCAGGTAGCGGCGGCGGACGAAGTCGGTCGGCGCGACGAACGCGTCCACCACGGACAGCGCGTGCTGCACCCAGTCCTCGCGCAGTCGGAACATCTCTGGCGCGGTCCCGGGGAAGCATTGGTGGCAGCGCAGCGCGGAGGCGCGCTCGCACAGCGTGCCGTCGGAACGCCGCACCATCAGCCCATCCGCCCGGCAGATCGGGCTGAAGTCATGCAGCGTCATCACCAGCCGCGCCGCCGGCAAGGCGCGGCGGGCGACCAACAGCGCATCGAGGCCAATCGTCGTCACGTCATGGACGTGCACCACCTCGGGCCGCATCTCCTGCAGGAAGGCCGCGAACCACGTCAGCGCACGGTGACTCAGGTTGCGGTGCCAGGTGTCCTCGACCCCGTCGGCGAGGAACAGATGCTCGTGCGGGCGCGCGTCGAAGCCGGTGATGACCGCTCCCGGCTTTAACAGCGCCGGCACGTCCTTCGGGCCGCAGGCTGCAAGAAAGACGGCGTCGAGCCCAGCCGCGCGGGAGGCAAGGAAGAGGTCGTGCGCGGCACGCGGTGCGTCGCCCTCCGACAACTCGGGGTGCCGCGCGCCGACATGCAGGATGCGCGGCGCGTCAGACATCGTTCGCGCGCTCCAGCGTCGCGCCCCAGCGGCGCGTGAAGAGCCACCGGTTGTAGAGCTGAGCTCCGGCCTGCGCCGGTCGCTTCGCCGACCCCATTCCTTCGTAGTGCCAATAGGCCAGGGCAGGATCGAGCCGGACGTTGCCGCCGGCCTGACGCACCCTCAGGCACAGGTCAGCATCCTCGTAGTATCCGGAGATGAAGCGGGTATCGAAACCGCCGATGCGTTCGAAGAGCGCTCTCTCGATCAGCATCAGCGCGCCGGTGACGGCCGGGACGCGGCGTGGCTCTGTCCCCGCGGTGTCGGGAAAGCCCTTGCGGAAATGCTCGACGGTCCAGACTGGCGCGCCTGCGAGCGCGGAGACCTTGACGTCCGGCGCAAAGAACATCCCCTCATGCATCACGCTGCCATCGGCATAGTAGAGCTTGCCGCCCACCACGTCGCTGCCGAGGCCACCTTCCGCGACGCGCAGGGTGTTGGCCACCGCCGCAGCGTCGCGCGGATAGACGTCGGGGTTGATGATTCCGATCGTACCGGCCTGGGCGACCGCCACGCCAACGTTGTTGGCATGGCTAAAGCCGCAGTTCTGGTTGAGGCTTACGACCACGATGCGGGCGCCGAACACAAAGCTCGCGAGCTCCGCATCGCGGACCAGAACTTCCTCAAGCTCGGGGCTGTTGCTGACGAAGACGAACTCCAGGGTGTCGAGCGGGCCGAAGCGCGCGAACTGCGACACCAGGAGGTAGAGGAAGTCGGGAATGCCGAGCAGCACGCAGACGAGGCTGAGCCGGCAGCCGGGGCTGCGCGGGCCGAATGTCGCCTTGATCCGGATGGCGCGAGTGGCAGCGACCTCGTCATGTAGGGCAGCCAGAAAAGCGCCATGCCCGGCGTCGAGGTCCGCAAACGAACGCGTAGTGAGCTCACCGAGCAACTCGCGGCCGCCGAGATGCGCCAGCAGGAAGTCGAGGAATTCAGTGCCGGGCTTGCGGATCAGGTCGGGCAACTGGGCAGTATGCTGCGCACCTTGAGGACCGAGGGTGGCTATGCCGAGGTCCTGGGGCTCGAAGCCGCGGCGAAGGCGCCCGGCGGTCCAGATGCCGAACTCGTAGGGCTGTGTGGACTGGAGGTAATTCTCGACATCGGCTCGGCGGACCCGGTAGGCGGGCAGGCCAACCAGCTCGCCCATGGAGCGATCCTCGAAGGAGAGACCAGCAAGCGGCGCGGAGCGGTCATCGATCCAGCCTTCAACGAAGAATCCATGCTCCGAGATGACGAGGTTGTCCCAAGCGGCCGCTTGCGTGGCGCCGAGGCGCGAGGGGGCGGCTAGCGGTGCAGCGATCGGGTCCGCCGGTCCCAGTAGGATCGCGCCCTGGACGTTGGCGCGCAGTGACCCTGTTAGGTCGAACCGGTCACCGAGCGGAACGCGGGTCCCGCCAGGCAAGGAAAGCTCCGGTCCGCCCGCCTCGAGTCCGATGATAGCGGCGATCCCTTCGCCAACCTGCGCGCGCCTGAACGGAACGAATCGCTCCTCACCCCAGCCTCCGCCATCTTGATCGTTCAGTACGAACCCATGGCGAAGCCAAAGATACTTCAGGTGAAAGACAAGGACGCTACCGCGGTAGAGATCTAGGGAGGTACCATTGAGCAGGGCGTCATGAGAGAACTTCGCCTGCAGAGCGCCCACTCTCAGATCCACGTCGTGGTTACCGTCATGTTCCTTCAATGCCACCTCCGGAAGCATGCGGAAGCCGATGCGTCGCTGGAAGGGTGAGATACGACATCACGCTCTACGATGCCATGGCCACGGTCGCGGCGATGGTCGCGCCTGTCCGGATCAGGCCTGCGACTGGCCGACCTGCTCCGTCGGGAGCCGCGCCGTTGAGCGCTGCGCGCCGTCGCTACGTGACCTACGGGTCCAACCTCTGCGCTGTGCAGATGGCGCAGCGGTGCTCGCAGGCGGTGACCGGGGAGGTGGTGAGCCTCCCTGGCTAGCGCTTCGTGATCAACCGCCGCGGCGTCGCGACCATCCTGCCGAATGACGCGGCCGCCATCGCCTCCCTGATCGAGACTGGCAAGCTCAACGGCGTCGATCCGCAGCGGTAACTCACTGACCTGCCGCCCGCCTCGTCGACGGATTGCCGCAGAGCCACTTCGACGAACTCATGCCGTGGTTCTCCGCAAAAACCGGTGCCCGTCGGGCAATGGTCAGCGTCTGGGCAGGAACTCTGACCAACCCAAATCCATCGCCGCGAACTGAGCTTCTGTAAGCTCGCGGTATTTCTTCTCACCAAGGCGGACCGCAAGTCTGGGTCACTTCGCCAGGGTGAGAAAGCGCCCGAAGGGTATGCTCCGGCCCTCGTAGCCGGATGGCGCGAGATAGAGAACACCGGTCACGCCGTCCGCCTTCCTGACCTTCAGTATCTCGCAGGGCGGGTAGACATCTGTCGGCTTGCCTACCTCGCGCCAGATTACCGTCACCGTGTCCTCAATCAGCGAGGCCGCCTTCCATGCCGCCGCGATGCTCGGCCGGCGCTTCGGCGTGGTGTCCTTCACCGCCGCGCTGCGCCCGATGTTCGAGGACTGCCTGGCGCATCACGGCCTTGGCGCACGCTGCGCCGCCTTCCGCATGGGCCCCGCCTTCAGCGGCGATCCGGGGCGGGTGGCGGAGGACCGGCTGGACCTGCTGGCGTCGCTGCGTGTCCAGCGCGGAACAAGACGGGACGGAGTGCATCATCCTGGCCGGCGGGCCGCTGGCGGGCATCGCGCCGCTGCTGCAGCCGCGTGTGGCGGTGCCACTGGTCGATGGCACGCAGGCCGCGGTGCGGCTCGCGGAGGCGATGGCAGGGCTCATGCCGCGGCATCCCCGTGCGATCGGGCGGGGGTCCCGACCGGCTTCACGGCGGGGTGGCGGGGCTGCATGCGGCACGCTGAGAGGCCGCGGCAGCGTAGGTCCGCAACCATGCGCCGGCACTGAACGCAAAGGCCCCGCCGAGCGAACGGCGGGGCCTTGTGCTTCGATCGGCAGCGGCGGCGGAGCGGCCGGGGCCGCGCCCTCGTCAGGCGGCGGCCGCGGTGCCTTCGCCCATGCCGGCGGCGATCGCCGCCAGGCGCTGGCGCGTCGCTGCCGGGATCTGCCGATGCGCGGTGGCGCGCGGCAGGTCCATCTCGGGGATCGTGACATCGCCATACAGCGCCGCGTGTTCGGCGCCGTTGTCGAAGGTGGCGCGCGAGACATTGTCGACGAAGGTCTCGGCCGCGGCGCCCTCCGCGAGGATCAGGTCGTGCTCGGCGAGTTCGATGTTGTAGTAGGTGAAGACCTCCGGCACGTCGTCCTCACGACGGATCGTGGTGCCGTTCACCAACGCGCCGGCCTGAGCAAGCACGCCGTCGACCAGGATGGCATGGGCCGGCGAGACCAGCAGGTCGCGCACAGGAAGGCCATCGCCGAGCGCACCAGCGCGGATGCGGATGGGCAGGGCGCGCTCGGGATTGGCGAAGCGCGCGGCGATGGTCTGGCGGCCGATCCAGCGGACCGAGACGGTGCGGCCATCGGCGGTCAGGATCTCGTCGCCGATCGCCAGCTCCTCGATCGCGCGGTCACCCTGCGGCGTCGCGATGAGCGTGCCGGGCATGAAGCAGACGGTGAAGTCGCCGGAGGAGAAGTTGGGCACCACGCCCGCCTCGGGATTGCCGGTGGTGAACAGGACCGTCTGCCCATTCGCCAGTCCGCCCACCACGGTTCCATAGAAGCCCGAGGTCGTGCCGCCACCCTCCGCGGCCACGGTCACGAGGCCCTGGTACTGGATGGTCGCGGACACCGGGAAGCCGGCGATCGCGATCTGCGACGTGAAGGTTTCGCCCGGGCTCAGCACCGGGCCGTTGACGGTGGCATTCACGGTTGCGGTCGGCGACGCGGCGACGGTCACGTCCGGGTTCGTGAACGGATTCATCAACGTGGAAAAATATGTACCCGTGGCCATCCATCATCTCCCGGCTGAATGCGAACCGCGCGGCAGACCCCGGTGTTGGAGCAGGCCGCGCCATGCGCCACAGATCGACACATGAGCGTTCTAATTGGCATGATTCCAGGACCGATTGCACCGCGAAAATCGTTTGGACCGCTGATTTTCCGCGGTTTCATGACATGATCGCCGCCCATTAGGTTGCGGTGCACAATAGAGCACGCGCATGGGTTGCGCGCAGCGCAGTCGATGCCGCGCGGGGGCGTCCTGCCGGGCGCGATAGAGGTTCTGGTCGGCACCCTGCTGCCCGACAGCCCCAAGCGGGTCGTGTTCCGCCTGCACTGCCCGGCCGGTGCACCGGGCACGCCCATGGCACTACAACAACGCGCAGCAGCGCGATGTCGAGCGGAGCCAGGCGACCTTCGCAGCCTGGCAGGCGGACGCGATGCGCCAGGCCGTTGGCCTGAACCGGGAGGGCGATCGCCGCGGCGCGAAGCACTTCCTCGAACGCGAACTGCGCTGGCTGGAGCGCTACGCTCGCGGGCTGCCGGGCACCGAGCCGCTCCTCGCCGAACTGGTGCTGCTGCTGCGCCGGGCGGAGGAGGAGCTCAGCCCGCTGCTGCGCAAGGAGCTCTACGCGGCGTCGATGATGCGCACACGGTCGGAGAAGGACCTGAGCGTGTCGGAGCGTGCACCACTCGCGAATATGCTCCGCGAACCGCCGCGGCGGGAGCCTGGACGGTGCGCGCCGAGCGTCGTCGCTACGTCGCCTACGGGTCGAACCTCTGCGCCGTGCAGATGGCGCAGCGGTGCCCGCAGGCGGTGGCCGGGGAGGTGGTGAGCCTCCCTGGCTGGTGCTTCGTCATCAACCGCCGCGGCGTGGCGACCATCCTGCCGGATGACGCGGCCGAGGTGACCGGCCTGGTCTGACACCTGACGGAGGAGTGCGCGCGAGCGCTAGACTGCCATGAAGGCGTGCGCTCGAACCTCTATCGCAAGGAGATGATCGACGCCGGCGGCGCGCCGGCGCTGGTCTACGTCGCCAGCGAGGAACGGCCGGGCCAGCCTCGCCCGAGCTATCTCGAGGGCATCCTCGCGGGAGCGGAGCGGCTGGGGATCGCGGCGCCCTACCGCGACGGCATCACCGCCTGGGGCCGGCCGGTGCTGCCCTGGCTCGTCGAGCACGTGTTGTCGGACTACGCGCTCGACCTGAATGGCATTCACGGGCCGGCGCACTGGCTGCGGGTGCGGGAGAACGGGTTGGCGCTCGCGGCCATGACGCCGGACGCGGATGCGGCGGTCGTCGAACTCTTGGCGCTACTGCACGACTGCCGGCGCTGGGACGAAGGGCGTGACATCGGCCATGGCGAGCGGGCGGCCAAACATGCGCGGCAACTCGCTAGGGACGGCTTGCTCCGTCTTGATGCCGCACAGCTCGGCCTGCTGATCGAGGCATGCACGGGTCACGAGCACCGCGGAACCAGCGCGGATGCCGAGCGCGTGCTTGACCTCGCGGTGAGCAGCGGATCGAGGGGGTTGTGCTGACGGCCGGTCGGGCGGCGCCGGCTGAGCTGCGTGGTGTCGGGGTTGGGCATTTCAGTGACCGTTTGCGAAAGGCTTGGAGCGACGCGACCGGGGGTGATTCAAACTCGGGATGTGGACCCGAGAGACCCGAGGCCGGATGGCCGAGCTTGGCCGGAAGACGAAGCGCTACCCGCCTGACCTGACGGACGAGGAATGGGCGCGGATCGAGCCGCTGCTGCCGAAGCAGTCACGTCGAGGCCGGAAGCCCTTGGTCGATCTGCGCGAGGTGCTGAACGCGATCCGCTACATGGCGCGCAGCGCGGGTGGCTGGCGGATGCTGCCAGTGCACTTCGGTCCATGGCAGACGGTCGCGTCCAAATTCCACGGCGCTGTCGATCTAGCGTTTTCCGCCACGATGCTGGGTAGCTGAGAAACTACCGCGAAGCCCAATGGGATTAGCGCTGCCAACATGCACGTATACCGCCGACAATTGCCCGAACCGCCACACGGTCCACATCAATGATCAATGGCGCAACATCCGCCGGGGGCGGCTGCCGCCGGATCGACCGGAATGAGGATTGTGCCCCCGGTGTGCCCCCGGAGCGTCTAACTGGTGCCGGCACGCGGATTTGAACCGCGGACCTACTGATTACGAATCAGTTGCTCTACCACTGAGCTATGCCGGCCCCGTGCCAAGCTGCGGCTCGCTAAGCGACCCGGGCGGCGCCTTCTACCCGCCGCGCCGCCGCCCCGCAACCGGCTTTCATCCCCCGCGCGCCGGGCCCGCCCCCGTGCTACCCATCCCGGACCATGCGCCGCCGCCTGATTCTGGCTGTCCTGATCGTCTGTGCCGCCGCCGGTGGCTGGGCCTGGTGGACGTTGCCGCCCGCCGTGACCCTCGCGCTCGCCACCTCGGGCCCGGCCTTGCGCGCCGTCTATGCCACCGGCAGCGTCGAACCGATCCATTGGGCCCGTGTCGGCCCGGCGGTCCGCGCCCGCATCACCGAGGTCCTGGCCGAGGAAGGGTCACGCGTCGCCGAAGGCCAGCCCCTCGCGCGCCTGGACAACCGGGAGGCCGTGCACCGCGCCGAGGAGACCGAAGCCCGCGCCCGCTTCGCGCAGGAGGACCTGGCCCGCATCCGTACCCTGGTCACCCGCGACATCGCCGCCCGCGCCACCCTCGACCGCGCCGAGGCCGAGGCCCGCGCCGTGCGCGCCGTGGCCGAGGCCGCGCAGCGCCGCCTGGATGACTACATCGTGCGCGCCCCCGCGGACGGCATCGTGCTGCGCCGCGATGCCGAGGTCGGCGAGGTGGTCGACACCCCCGCCAGCCTGTTCTGGATCGGCGAACCTCGCCCACTCCGCGTGACGGCCGAGGTGGACGAGGAGGACATCGCCCAGGTCCGCGAAGGCCAGCGCGTGCTGCTGCGCGCCGATGCCTTCCCCGGCCAGGTGCTGACCGCGACGGTCGGCCAGATCACCCCAAAGGGCGACGCCACCCGCAAGGCCTACCGCGTCCGCCTGGCGCTGCCCGACGACACGCCCCTGATGATCGGCATGACGGTCGAGGCGAACATCGTGCTGCACCAGACCGACAATGCCGTGCTGGTCCCGCCCGCGGCGGTGCGCGACGGGCGGGTCTTCGTGGTGCAGGGCGAAGCGGTGCAGCCGCGCCCTGTCGAGGTGGGCGTGCAAGGCCCCCGCGCCGTCGAGATCCGGCGCGGCCTGCACCCCGGCGAGGCGGTGGTGCTCGACCCACCGCCCGGCCTCGTGGCGGGACAGGCGGTGCGCATCAGGCCATGAGGCTCATCCTCGACCTTGCCCGCGGCATGCTGTCGCGCCGGCGCCGCCAGACGCTGGTCAGCGTGCTCGGCGTGGCGCTGGGCGTGGCCTTCTTCATCGCGATCGCATCGCTGATGCGCGGCTTCCAGACCTATTTCGTGCAGCAGGTGATCGACGTACAGCCGCATATCGTCATCAAGGACGAGACGCGCAGCCCGCTGCCCCAGGCGGCGGAACTGGCCACGCCCGACGGCGCCGTCGCGATCAACGGCGTGAAGCCGCGCGACCGCGTGCGCGGCATCCGCGCGCCGGGCGACAAGCTCGCGATGCTGGAGGCGATCCCCGGCGCGTCTGCGGCTGCCATCCTCACCGGCGCCGCCCTGCTGCGCTACGGCTCGCGCGACGTCACCATCACGGTCACCGGCATCGAGCCGGCGGCCTATGCGCGCGTCGCCAACCTCCAGAAGGACATGATCCACGGCCGGCTCGAGGACCTGCGCTCGGCCGCCAATGGCCTGATCATTGGCCAGGCCCTGGCGACGCGGCTCGGCGTGCAGATGGGCGACAGCGTCATCGCCGTCTCGCCGCGCGGCGTGTCCCTGCAGATGAAGATCGTGGGCATCTTCCACACCGGGCTGGTCACGCTCGACCAATCGGCCGGCTATGCGCTGCTGAAGGTCAACCAGACCCTGCAGGACCGCCCCAATGTCGTGAACCAGATCCTGCTGCGCCTGGCCGACGTGACGCAGGCCGAACCGCTGGCCCGGCAGATCGAAGCGCGCTTCGGCGACCGCACGGAATCCTGGGAGGAGCAGAACGCCAACATCCTCACGGTCTTCATCATCCAGAACGCGATCATGTACAGCGTGACCGGCGCCATCCTGCTGGTCGCCGCCTTCGGCATCTACAACATCATCTCGACCGTGGTGTTCGAGAAGACGCGCGACATCGCCATCCTGAAATCGCTCGGCTTCACCGAAGGCGACATCCAGCGGCTGTTCCTGGTGCAGGGCATGATCGCGGGGCTGCTCGGCGCCGTGCTCGGCTGCGTGCTCGGGCAGCTGATGATCGAAGGGCTGGGGCAGGTGCGCTTCGGCACCCAGACACCGGCCGGCACCGACCGATTCCTGATGGCGCATGACTGGCGGATCTTCGCGGTGGCGTCGTTCTTCGCGGTGGCATCGGCGGCCTTCGCGGCCGTCATCCCGGCGCGGCGGGCAGCCAGGCTGGATCCGGTGCAGGTCGTCAGGGGCGCCGCGTGACGGAAGGCCGGGGGCGGGAACTCCCCCGAACCCCCTCCCTTTTCTGGAACCTGGCGCCGTGACCGCGGCGCTGCTCGCTGCCGAAGGCATCACCAAGCGGCTGGGGGAGGGCGTGACGCTGGTCAGCGACATCAGCCTGACCGTCACCCGGGGGGAATTCATCGCCATCACGGGGCCGTCGGGGTCCGGGAAATCCTCGCTGCTGTATCTGCTCGGGCTGCTCGACCGGCCGAGCGCGGGGCGCGTGCTGCTCGAAGGCACCGATACCGCGCTGCTGTCCGGCCAGGACCTCGCGGCGCTGCGCCTCGCACGGCTCGGCTTCGTCTTCCAGTTCCATTTCCTGCTGCCGGAATTCTCCGCGCTGGACAATGTGCTCATTCCCATCCGCCGGCGCGGCGTCCTGAAGCCGGAGGCCGCGGTGGCGCGCGCCATGGCGTTGCTCGATGCCCTCGGCCTCGCGGATGCGGCGGCGAAGCTGCCCGAACAGCTCTCCGGCGGCATGCGCCAGCGCGTCGCCATCGCCCGCGCCCTGGCCAACGACCCCGTGCTGCTGCTGGCCGACGAACCGACCGGCAACCTCGACACGCGCAACGCCGCGGCGGTCTTCGACATCTTCGCGCGGCTCGCGGCGGAGGAAGGCCGCGCCGTGCTGGTCGTGACCCACGATGCGGACCTCGCACGCCGCGCCACGCGGCGCATCCACCTGGTGGATGGCAGGATCGTCAGCGACGAGACAGGCATGCCCGACATGCGCCGCTGACCGCCACGGATTTCGGTTGACTAGGAAACTTTCAACTTATCGTTTCCTAGTCACTCAAAAGGTCGCCCATGGTCCGCACGCCGTCCCCTGCCGCACTCACAGACCACCTCGGCTATTGGCTGCGGCTGGTCTCCAACCACGTCTCCGCGGCCTTCGCCCGGCGGTTGGACGGCCAGGGCGTCACCGTCGCCGAATGGGTCGTGCTGCGGGAACTGCACGACGTCGCCTCCCGGCCGCCGAGCCACCTCGCGGATCGCATGGGCATGACACGCGGCGCGATCAGCAAGCTTGCCGATCGCCTCGTCGCCAAGCGGCTGGCGTCCCGGCACGCCAACCCCGAGGACGGCCGCGCCCACAGCCTGGCGCTGACTCCTGAAGGGCGCCGCCTGGTGCCGCGCCTCGCGCGCCTGGCGGATGCGAATGACGCGGCCATTTTCGGGTGTCTCAGCGCGCAGGAACGCGCCGGGGTGGAAGCCGCGCTCCGCAAGATCGTCGCCGCCCATGACCTGACAACCATGCCGACGGAATGATGCGACCGGCCGCATCGCCAGCGCAGCCGCGCGCCTGCTTGGCCTCGCCGGTGCGCCCCGGACCAGGACGGTGACGGCCTTCGACGACGATGCCGGAATCGCCACCGCGGCACGACCCACGCCACCCCCGACACGGAGCAACGCCATGGACGCGCATCGAACCAGCATCGCCCAATCCTGCCTCGCGGCATCGCATGACGGATCGCTCGATTTCCCGTCGATCGTCGGCCGCCTGATCGACGCAGGCTTCGAGGGCTATGCCGTGGACTACCGCCGCGGCGTCTCGACCTACTACCTGCCGGACGGCGACAGCCTGGAGCTGGTGCATCCCGCCCCGGACGCCCCCGTCGCCGCCGAATTCCAGGCCACCGTGGTCGCCGCAGCCGTCCGCGACGCCCAGACGAATGCGCCCGGCTACACCTATGCCGGCTTCTGCCGCACGGTCACGGCGGCCGGTTGCGCCGGCTACATGGTCTCCTTCCTCGGCCGGCGCGTCGTCTATTTCGGCCGCACCGCCGAGACGCATGTCGAGCACTTCCCGCAGTAGCGTCAGGCGCCCTCGGCAGGGTCGTACATCACGCCCGACGACGCGAAGCCGCCATCCACGTTCAGGATCTGCCCGGTGACGAAGCCGTTGTCGCCGCCGCACAGGAAGGCCACCGCCGCCGCCACGTCGGCCGGCGTGCCGTAGCGTTTCACCGCCATCCGATCCAGGAAGGCGGCGCGCTGCCGCGGCCCATGGGCGGTGCGCGCCACCTGCACCGGTCCCGGCGCCACCCCATTCACCAGGATGCCGGCGGGCGCGAGTTCCGCCGCCAGCACGCGGGTCAGCATCTCGATGCCGCCCTTGCTCGCGCCATAGGCGGCGCGCCCGGTGCCGCCGAACTGCCCGGAGACGGAGGAGATGGTCACGATCCGCCCGCCTGCCCCGGGCGCAGCGGACATCGCCCGCCCGGCAGCACGCGCCGTGAGGAAGCAGCCCACCAGGTTCACCCGCAGCACGCGCTCGAAGGCGGCGAGCGACATCTCCAGCGCCGGCACGCGATCGGTGATGCCGGCATTGCACACCGCGATCCGCAGCCGGCCGAAGCGTCGCTCGGCCTCGGCCACCGCGGCATCGACCTGCGCCTCGTCCGTCACATCCATCGGCTGCGGCGCCGCAGTGCCGCCGGCCGCCGTGATCGCATCCGCCACGCGCGCGGCGGCGACCGCATTCACGTCGGCGACCACCACGGCCGCACCATCGCGCGCCAGCCGCAGCGCAATCCCCTCGCCGATCCCCGACCCGCCGCCGGTGACCAGCGCGACCTGCCCCGCGAGGCTCACGCCTCATCCTCGATGGCGATGACCCGCGCCGGCGCGCCATCGCTGTCCGGCAGCTTCACCGGCAAGCCGATCACCTGGCAGCGCGGCTGCGTGATGGCACCCATGTTGCACAGGTATTCGAACATGATCACGCCGCGCGCCAGCAGGTGGAAATGCGTGACGTGCTCGGGCAGCGGCGGGCGCGGCTGTCCGGTCAGGAAGAAGCGGATGCAGTGGTCCTGCGGGAAGTCGAAGCCGACCGCCTTGATGCCCTGCTCGCGCAGCCAGATGGACCCCTCCGCCGTCATCCACGGTGCCTTCAGCCAGAAATCCTCGGTGTCGAGGCTCGCGCGTTCGTCCCAGCGCGTGCGGATCAGCGCGAAGTCGCCGCGCCGCAGATGCGCCCCCGCCGCCGCCAGGCGTTCGACCGGAATCGGGCTGTTGGCCGGCACGTCCGAGACATCCACCACCGCCCCTGGCCCGCAGGTCATGTCCAGCGAGATCGCATCCGTCGTGAAGCCTTCGGGGTCCACATGCCGCGGGCTGTCCATGTGGGTGAAGGCGTGCACGTTCCAGCCCGCCCAGGTCGCCTGGCCGGCGCCGGTGTCGTGGCTTTTGGCCAGGCGTCGTTCCACCGCCCAGCGGAAATGCCCGGTGCGGACCGGGGTCGAGAGATCGATCAGCCGCGCCACGTCTCAGCTGTCCTTCCACGGACGCCGCGCCCACAGCGCGCGCAGCGCCCGCTCCGCGTCCCAGACGATCCGGTAGGTGTCCTCAGGCGAGCGGTATTGCAGCGGGATGAACAGGCGCTCCGCTTCCGCGATCCAGGCCGGGTCGCGCATCGTGGCCGCCAGCATCGCCTGCAGCCGTTGCAGGATCGGCACCGGCGTCGCCACCGGCACGACCAGGCTGCGCACCACGCCGGTGTCGATCGGGAAGCCGGCCTCGGCGAAGGTCGGCACGTCGGGCGCCATCGGGAAGCGCGCCGGCCCGGCGGCCGCGAGCGCGCGCACCCGGCCCTCGCGCATCATGCCCACGCTCTCGCCCATGTTCATCGACGCGACCTGGACATGGCCGCCGATCAGCGCCGTCACCCCCGGCGCCTGGCCGGCGAAGGGCACGTGGTTCAGCCGCACGCCGGCGGCATTCTCGAATTCGATCATCAGCAGGTGGTCGTCCGAGCCGATGCCGGCGGTGGCGACCGCGATGGTGCCGGGCGCCGCCTTCGCCGCCTGCACCAGGTCCGCGACATTCCGCCACGGGCTGTTCGGCGCGACGAAGAAGCCACCCGGATCCTCCACCACCGTGCCGAGGAAGGCGAAGTCCCGCAGCGCGTAGCGTGGCGTGCGCTCGATCGTGTTGGTCTGCAGGCTGGGCGTGATGACGGTGCCGATCGTGTATCCGTCGGGCGCTGCCGTCGCGGCGGCGGTATAGCCGATCTCCGCCCCCGCGCCCGGGCGATTGACCACCACGAAGCGTGCCCCGGGCAGGTGCTTCTCGAAGAAGGGCACCATGGCGCGGATGTTGATGTCGGTGCCGCCGCCCGGCGGGAAGGGGACGATGAGCTGGATCGGCCGGTCACCCGGCCAGGCGGCCTGCGCGCGGGCGCCGATCGGCGCGGCGGCCATGGCTGTGGCGATCACGCCGCGACGCGATGGAGACATTCCCGGTGTTCCCTTCCCCCATTGCCGCCGCCACCGGCGGGCGGGGCCCCAGGCTAGCCCCGTTTCGCCGCGACCGTCAGGGCGGAACGGCTCCGGCCCTGCCTGCCGTCGCATCGTCCCGCCCGCCAGGCGATTCCACGCCCGATGACCATGCGCCGGGCCGAGGGCGCGCGCCCCTGGCCATTCACCCGCGCGCCGTCGCCGCCAGCAGCCCGCCGCCGGCAACCAGCACCGCGGCCGCCGCCACCCGCCAGTCGAGCGCACCCTCCCCCACGGCCACCAGCAGCAGCGTCGAGGCCACCGGCACGGCATAGGCCAGCGTGCCGAGCAACCGCGGGTCGCCACGCTTCATGCCCTCGTCCCACAGGAAGAAGGCGGCGCCGAGCGGTCCCGCGCCCAGCAGCAGCACCGCCGTCCATTGCGCGGCATCGGGCATGACCGTGCTCTCGAAGACCAGGTGCGCCGCGCCGGACAGCAGCGCGGTGGCGATGCAGAAGCCGGCCAGAGCGTCCGTCGGCACCGCGGCCATGCGGCGCGACGTCACCGAATACACCGCCCAGACCACGGCGCAGGCGACCGCGCAGGCGAAGCCCCAGCCCGCCCCGGCGGGGAAGGACGCGCCCGCGCCCACCAGCAGCGCACAGCCCGCGAAGCCCAGCGCCACCCCGGCCAGCCGCCGCGGGCCCAGCCGCAGCCCCAGGATCGGCGCCGACAGCAGCACGATCAGCAGCGGCCAGAGGTAGTTCAGCAGGTTGGCTTCCACCGCCGGCGCCAGCGCCAGCGCCGCGAAATACAGCGCATGGTATCCGAACAGCCCGCCCACGCCGTGCAGCCAGGCCAGCGGTCCCTGCCGCAGCGCCGCGAGCCGCCGCCGCGCCACCACCACCACGAGCGCGAGCGTGCCGCCCACCGCGAAGGCCATGCCTGTCAGTTGCAATACGGGCATGCCACTCGCCATTTTGGCGAGCAACGCCAGGAAGGCCCACAGTACCAGGGCGCCGGAACCGGCAAGGGTGGAAATCGACATGCAGTCGGCGCAGACTATCCGGGCGTGTGATGGCGATCGCGGCGCGTTCCCCGTTCGGGGGAGCAAGCTTCGACCGACCCATAGCGCCGCTTGGAGCGGGGGGAAATGATCGGGTTCATGATCCGCACGGCGGTGGCCGCGGTTGCATTGTGGGTGGCCGTCTCCATCGTTCCCGGCCTGCAGGTTGCAGATGGCAAGACTCTGCTGCTCGCCGCCATCCTGCTGGGCATCGTCAATGCGACCATCCGCCCGGTCGCGCTGTTCCTGTCGATCCCGATCACCATCGTCACCTTCGGCCTGTTCATCCTGGTGGTGAATGCGGGAATGCTCTCGCTGGTGGCGCGGCTGGTGCCGGACTTCACGATCACGAGCTTCGCCTCGGCGGTGATCGGCGCGCTGGTCGTGTCGATCGTCTCGGCGGCGATCAATGGCGGCTTGACGACAGGCTGACCGGGCGGTCCTTCGCGGCCACCGCGCGCATCATCCGCATCGCCCGGCGATTCCGTTTCCCGTGAAACCGTGCTACGTCCTGGACCTGCTGTGGAGCCGCCGACGCGCGCGTTCCGGCGCACCAGGCTGCAGCGGCGCAGGGGAGATCCATGGCCGAGATCACCGGAAGCCAGGACCCCGACACGCTGTCGGGCAGCGCCGCCGATGACCTGTTCATCGCCTTCACGCCCGGTGCCGCGGCGGACAGCATCGTCGCGACGCGCATCGCGTCGGGGCTGGCGAAGCCGATCGCCGTGGTGGCGCCGCCGGATGCCTCGGGGCGGCTGCTCATCCTGGAGCGCGACGGGCTGCTCAAGGTCATGGACCTCGCGAGCGGCACCATCGCCGCCACGCCGGCCCTCGACCTCACGGGGCAGATCGCGATCGACGGGGAACGCGGGCTGCTCGGCCTCGCCTGCCATCCCGACTTCGCGGCGAATGGGCGGTTCTTCGTCTTTCTCTCGCAGGCGGGCGGTACCAGCGAGGTCCGCGAATATCGCCTCGGCGCCGATGGCGTGGCCGTGCCCGACAGCGCGCGCACCATCATCGAGATCCCGCAGCCGGCCTTCACCAATCACAAGGGCGGCTGGATCGGCTTCGGGCCGGACGGGATGCTGCATGTCGCGGTGGGCGATGGCGGCAGCGGCGGCGATCCGCTGAACAACGCGCAGAACCTGGAATCGCTGCTCGGCAAGGTGCTTCGCCTGGATGTGGATGGCGACGATTTCGCCGCCGATCCACGGCGCAACTACGCCATCCCGGACGACAACCCCTTCGCGGCCACGGCAGGGCTGGACGAGATCTTCGCCACCGGCCTGCGCAATCCCTTCCGCGCCGGCTTCGACCCCGCGACCGGTCGTTTCTTCGTCGGCGATGTCGGCCAGAACGCGCGCGAGGAAATCAACATCGTCGCCGCCGGGGACAATCTCGGCTGGCGGCTGTACGAAGGCAGCGCGCCGTTCGTCACGCCGGCCGCGCCCACCACCGGCCTGACCTTCCCGATCCACGACTACGCGCACGCCTCGGGCGACGGGCGTTCGGTCACCGGCGGCCTGGTGTATCGCGGACCGTCGGAGGCGCTGCACGGGCGCTACATCTTCGGCGACTTCATCTCGGGCCGCATCTTCGCGCTGGACGACAGCGACGGCGATGGCAATTGGACACGCAGCGAACTGACGGGGCTGATCGCGCCCTCCGCCGGCACGCTGGGCCTGCCGGCAGGCTTCGCCACCGCGCCCGACGGCGCGCTGCTGGTGGTCGACTATGGCGGGGAGGTGTTCCGGCTCGACCCTGTCCTGTCCGGGCCGGCCGATGGCGCCGATCGCATCCTCGCCGGCGCCGGGCGGGACATCGCCTATGCCGGCGGCGGCAACGACACCGCGCAAGGCGGCACCGGCGCGGACACGCTGCACGGGATGGACGGCGACGACCGCCTGTTTGGCCAGGCGGATGACGACATGCTGGCCGGCGGCGCGGGCACCGACAATCTGGTGGGCGGCGATGGCGACGACACGCTCGATGGCGGTGCCGGGTCGGACATGCTGACCGGTGGCACAGGCGACGACCTGTTCCTGGTGGATGGCCAGGGCGACCGGGCGATCGAAACGGCCTCGGGCGGCGCCGACACCGTGATCGCCGCCGCGACCTACCGCCTGTCCGCCAATATCGAGACGCTGGTGCTGGCTGAGGCGGCCGGCGCGGCGGGCGGCACCGCGGCCGGCACCGCCACGCGCCTGGTCGGCAATGGCTCGGCCAACCGGCTGTTCGGCCTTGGCGGCAACGACACGATCGACGGCGGCGGCGGTGCCGACCTGCTCGATGGCGGTGGCGGGCGCGACCGGCTGGTGGGTGGCGCGGGCACCGACACGCTGCGCGGCGGCGCCGGCGACGACACGCTGCTGGTGGACCGCCGCGCCGATCGCGTGTTGGAACTGCCGGGCGGCGGCGCGGACACGGTCATCGCCTCGGGCGCGGAGGGGTATCGGCTCGCCGACGGGGTCGAGGTGCTGGTGCTGGAGGGCGCGGCGCGATACGGCGTGGGCCATGGCGCCGACAACACGCTGGTGGGCAGCAGCGGCGCCGACCGGCTGTTCGGGCTGGACGGCAACGACAGCATCGTGGGCGGCGCGGGCAACGACACGATGTCGGGCGGCGCCGGCAGCGACGTCTTCGTCTTCGCGCCCGGCAGTGGCGCAGACGTCGTGGTGGATTTCGACTGGGCGACGGATGATTTCGCCATCGGCCCGTTCGGATCGATCACCGGCGCCGTGGTCGCCGCCGGCTACCTGTTCACCTTCGACGGCGGCGACAGCGTGCTGCTGCGCGGCGCCGGGCTGCCATCGCTGCCGAACGCCCCTGGGTCTGTCGGCGCGATCTCGCTTGGCATTGGTTCCGGGCGTGCGGCGCTGCCGTGGCCGGACGGCACCGTCACGCTGGTCAGTGCGCGAGACCCGCTGTCGCCCGGCGGCACCATCAGCCTGGGCGGCGGGACGCTGTCGCTCACGGGCAGCAGCACCCAGCCCGGCATCACCCTGCCCGGCATCACGCTGACCGGCGACACCGTGCTGTAGCGGCCGCCAAGGGCGCCGCGGCGTGCCGCGCCACGCCGCTCCGCCACCGCATTGAAGGCATGTCTCGCATCTGCGAAGGTGCGGCTTCCTCGCCCGGGACCCTTCGCACATGAGCACAGGCCTCCTCGCCCTGCTGGACGACGTTGCCGCCATCGCCAAGGTGGCGGCCGCTTCGCTCGACGATGTCGCGCTGCAGGCCGGCAAGGCGGGCGCCAAGGCGGCGGGCGTCGTGATCGACGATGCCGCTGTCACGCCGCGCTACGTGGTCGGCTTCGACGCCAATCGCGAATTGCCGATCATCGGGCGCATCGCGCTGGGGTCGCTGCGCAACAAGTTCCTGGTGCTGCTGCCCGCCGCGCTGCTGCTGTCGGCCTTCGCACCCTGGCTGATCACGCCGCTGCTGGTGCTGGGCGGCATCTACCTGTGCTTCGAAGGCAGCGAGAAGGTCGCGGAATGGATCCGCCCCCACGCGCCCGAGGCGGTGGCCGACGCCCCGCCGGTCGATGCCGTGCACCTGGAGAACGAACGCGTCGCCGGCGCGATCAAGACCGACTTCATCCTGTCGGCCGAGATCATGGCGATCGCGCTCGCCACCATGCCGCAGTCCAACATCTGGACGCAGGCGGCGGTGCTGGCGCTGGTCGGGCTGGTGATCACCGTCGGCGTCTACGGCGTCGTGGCGCTGATCGTGAAGGCGGACGACGTCGGCGCGGCGATGGTCCGGCGCGGCATCTCGGCGGGCGCGATCCTGGTGCGCGGCATGCCGGTGGTGCTGAAGGTGCTCTCGGTGGTCGGCACCGCGGCGATGATCTGGGTCGGTGGCGGCATCATCCTGCATGGCATGGAGGAATTCGGCCTGGGCTGGCTGCCGCACCTGTTCCACGACATCGCGGCGGGTGCGGGGCGCGCGGTGGGCGGCGCCACGCTGGAGTGGATCGTGAACGCGGCGCTGGCCGGCGTGGTCGGCCTGGCGGTCGGCTTCGCGGTGATGCCGGTGCTGGGGCGGCTGCTGCACAAGTAGCGTCAGGGGCGGCGCAGCACCGCGCGCACCACCTCCGCCAGGCCCTGGTGGCGCGGCCCTTCGTCGAGCGCCACGCTGCCTTCCAGCAGTTCCAGCACCTCCAGCCCGGCGAAGTGGCGTTCGACCAGCGCCCGCGCCCACAGCAGCGCGGGGTCCTTCGGTCCGCCGCTGCGCCGGCCCTCCTGCGCGGGTGTGAAGGCTTCCAGCAGCAGCAGCCCGCCCGGCGCCAGCGCGCGCATCGCGCCGGCGCAGGCCAGCGCCCGATCCTCCGGCGGCAGGTGCACGAAAATCCAGGCGATGACGTCGAAGCCCGCGGCCGGCCAATCCCATCGCGTCACGTCGGCCGTCACCGTGTCCAGTGCCACGCCCCGCCGCGCGGCCAGGGCGCGCGCCTTCCCAAGCCCGACTGCCGACCAGTCGATGCTGGTCGCCGCCAGCCCCTGTTCGGCCAGCCAGACGCCGTTGCGCCCCTCCCCATCGCCCACTGCCAGCGCCCGCATGCCGGGCCTCAGGCGATGCGCCTGGCCCAGCAGGAACAGGTTCGGCGCCTCGCCGAACTGGAAGCCGCCGCCGGCATAGCGTTCATCCCAGGCGAGCGACGTGCTCATGCGCCCAGCACCACGGGCTGCGGGTCCAGCCACACCTGGTACCAGGACAGGGAGAAATGCAGGTGCGGCCCGGTCACCCGCCCCGTCGCACCCGACAGCGCGATGCGTTCGCCGCGGCCCACCACCTGCCCTTCCTGCACGTCAATGCGCGACAGATGCGCGTACAGCGTGTTCACCCCATGCCCATGGTCGATCACCACCAGGTCGCCGAAGAAGTGGAACGAGGCCGCGAGCGTCACGCGCCCCGCCGCGGCCGCCAGCATCGGCGTGCCGGTGGGCACGGCGAAATCCAACCCGTAATGCGGCTGCCGCGGCTGCCCGTTCAACACCCGCCGGCTGCCGAAGACGCCTGAAATCCGGCCCGTCGCCGGCGCCGTGAACCCCTGCGCGAAGCCCGTCAGCGCAGAATCCGTCGCGCGTGCCACGCCCAGCCGCTCACGCTCCCGCAGGATGCGCGCCAGCGTCGCCTCGTCCGGCGTGACCTGCGCCGGCGGCAGGCCGCTGATGCGCTGTTCCTGCCACTGCCGCCGCGCGACCGCCAGGCGCCGCTCCTCCGGCCGTTGCCCCGGCTGCGTGACTGCCAGCACCGACGCCGCCGCATGGTCGCGCCCGAAACCGAACGCGAAGGCACCTTCGGCCGAAACGCGCACGACCCGCCCATCCAGCGCGAGCCGCGTCCCCGGCGCCGCCTGGCCCAGCACGAAGCCGCCCTGCGTCAGGCCGCGGTCCGGGAAGGACACCGCACGGGCAGGACGGGGCAGCAGCAGGGCGGGGAGAGCGAGCAGTGCGCGGCGCGGGAGAGCGGAGGGGCTCTGCCCCTCCGGACCACCCCGCCAAAGGCCTAAGGGCCTCTGGACACCTTGAGATTCATCGGGGAATTCGGGGAGGGGGCTCGCGGGCGCGCCCGTCGCCACACGCGCTCCCGCCCCCTCCCCGAATTCCCCGATCAAGTCCCGGGTTCCAAGGGCCTTTCGGCCTTTGGTGGGGTGGGGTCCGGGGAGGGGCAAAGCCCCTCTCCGCGCTACCGTGCCACTCACAGCAAGCTCCCCTGCCCTGGCGCCTGCCCCTTCCGCCGTGCCGATGCGCCCTCCGCGACCGCGCGGGCCTCGCCGTCGGCGAAGGTCAGGCGCAGCGCCTGGCCGGCGGTGATGCGGGCGGCGGTGGTGATGGGGTGGCCGTCGGTGTCGCGGACCAGGGCGAAGCCGCGCGCCAGGACCGAGGTGTAGGAGGCGCTCTCGAGCCGTGCCGCCAAGCCATCGAGCAGCGTGCGTTTCTGGCGCAGCAGGGCATGGACGGGGGCGGGTGAGAGCCGCGCGATGGCCGGTGCGCGGGTGCGTGCGTCGCGCTGGCGGGCCCAGCCGGCCGCCAGGCGCAGCGACAGGCCCTGCACGGCGGCACGGCGCGCCAGGATGCCCTCGCGCGGGTGCGGCACGCGCAGTGCGGCAATGGCGTGCCGGCGTGCCGAGAGCAGCGCCGCCAATGCGCGCGGCAGCCGATCCCCCACATCGTCCAGGCGCTGGCGCGACTGCGCGATGCGCGCCGGCGCGTCGGGCAACCCGCGCTCGGCCCGCAGCAGGCGCAGCCTGGCCGCGTTGAGCACGCCGGCGACGGATTGCACCAGCCGCGCGCCGGTCTGCGCCAGCGCGCCTTGCAGTTCGACGCGGGCCGGCACGGCAAGTTCGGCGGCGGCGGTCGGCGTGGGTGCGCGACGGTCCGAGGCGAAGTCAATCAGCGTGGTGTCCGTCTCGTGGCCCACCGCGCTGATCAGCGGAATGGTGCAGGCAGCCACGGCGCGCAGCACGATTTCCTCGTTGAAGGCCATCAGGTCCTCCAGCGAGCCACCGCCGCGCGCGACGATGATCACGTCGGGGCGCGGCACGCGGCCGCCGGCCGGGATGGCGTCCAGGCCGCGGATGGCGGCGGCGATCTGCTCGGCCGCGCCCTGGCCCTGCACGGTCACTGGCCACAGCAGGATGCGGCGGGGGAAGCGGCGCGCGATGGTGGTCCGGATGTCCTGGATCACCGCGCCCTTTTCGCTCGTCACCACGCCGATCACCGCCGGCAGGCGCGGGATGGGCTGCTTGCGCGCCTCGTCGAACAGGCCTTCGTCCAGCAGGCGTTTCCGCAGCGCCTCGATCTTCGCCAGCAGCGCGCCCTCGCCGGCATATTCCAGGCGTTCGATCACCAGCTGGTACTTCGACCGGTCGGCATAGGTGCTGATGCGCCCGGTCGCGATCATCTCCACGCCGTTCTCGGGCATGGTGCCGATGTTGCGGATGGCGGTCTTCCAGATCACCGCCTCGATCTTCGCGTCCTGGTCCTTCAGCGACAGATAGGTGTGGCCGGACGGGTAGCGCTTCAGCTCGGTGATCTCGCCGCACACGCGCACGCGGCCGAAGGCGCCTTCCAGCGTGCGGCGGATGGCGCCCGCCAGGTCGGAGACGCTGTAGTCGGGGATGTTGGTGGCGGGCGTGTCCATGGCGCCACCCTATGCTAAGGCGCCCCTGTTGCGGAACGGGGTGGTCACATGAAGGTGCTGGTGGTCGGCGGCGGCGGGCGGGAACACGCGCTGTGCTGGGCGATCGCGGCCTCGCCGCTGCTCACGCGGCTGTGGTGCGCGCCAGGCAATGCCGGCATCGCGGAAGTGGCCGAATGCGTTCCGATCGGCGCGGAGGCGATTCCCGCGCTGGTGGCTTTCGCGCGCGAGCACGCGGTCGACCTGGTGGTGGCGGGGCCGGAGGGGCCGCTCACCCTCGGCCTGGCGGATGCCTGCGCGGCAGCGGGCATCAAGTGCTTCGGGCCATCGGCCGCCGCCGCGCAGCTCGAAGGCAGCAAGGCCTTCACGCGCGCGGTCGCGGACGCCGCCGGCGCACCGGGCGCGCGCTGGGCGCGCTTCACCGATCCCGCCGCGGCGCGTGCCTATATCCGCGACCAGGGCGCACCCATCGTGGTGAAGGCTGATGGCCTCGCGGCCGGCAAGGGCGTCGTTGTCGCCGCCACCATCGCCGAAGCCGATGCCGCCATCGCCGACATCATGGAATCCCGCATCCACGGCGATTCCGGCGCCACGGTGCTGGTCGAGGAATGCCTGGTCGGGCAGGAAGTCTCGTTCTTCGCGCTGTGCGACGGCACGCACGCCATCGCGCTCGGCGCCGCGCAGGACCACAAGCGCGCCTTCGATGGCGACACCGGCCCGAACACCGGCGGCATGGGCGCCTATTCGCCACCGCCGATCTTCACCGACGCGCTGCGCGACGACGTCATGGCGCGCATCGTGTCCCCCGTGCTGTCCGAGATGGCGCGCCGCGGGACACCCTTCCGTGGCGTGTTGTTCGCCGGGCTGATGATCACGCCGGACGGCCCGCGGCTGATCGAATTCAACGTCCGCTTCGGCGACCCGGAATGCCAGGCGCTGATGGTCCGCCTGCGGTCGGACCTGCTGCCGGCGCTGCTGGCCGCCTGCGACGGTGAACTGGCGTCCTTCGACCTGCGCTGGGAACCATTGCACGCACTGGTCGTGGTGATGGCCGCACGGGGCTACCCGGGCAGCTACAGCAAGGGCAGCGAGATCCGCGGCCTGGAACGCGCCGCGCAGATCCCCGGCGTGCAGGTCTTCCACGCCGGCACGGCGCGCCGGGAGGACGGCGCGCTGGTCGCGACCGGGGGACGCGTGCTGGGCATCACCGCCACCGGCACCACGCTGGCCGAGGCGCAGGCAGCAGCCTACGCGGCAGTCGACGCAATCGACTGGCCCGGCGGGTTCTGCCGCAGGGATATCGGCTGGCGGGCGCTGTAGCGGCGGGTAGGCGGAGAGGGGCTTTGCCCCCCTCCGGACCTCCCCCCACCAGGGGGCTACGGCCCCCTGGACCGCGGAGATTTAATCGGGGGAATGGGGGAGGGGCATCGACGGTGCCGCCTTCGCCGCTGAGCCGCCATGCCCCTCCCCCATTCCCTCGATCAATTCGAGGGTTCCAAGGGCCTTAAGCCCTTGGTGGGTGGGGTCCGGGGAGGGCAAAGCCCTCCCCGCCCAGCGCCACGCCGCCCATCAATCCACGCGGGCGCCGCTGACGCGGATGATCTCGCCGTAGCGTTCGCGTTCGGCGCGCAGGAAGTCGCCGAATTCCGCGGGCGTCATGGACAGCGGCGCGGCGCCCATCTGCCCGAGTTGCGTCTGCACCGCCGGGTCGGCCACCATCGCGCGCATGATGGCGTTCATCCGCGCGACGATCGGCGCCGGCGTGCCCAGCGGCGCGGTCAGGCCGAACCAGGAAATGATCTCGTAGCCCGGCACGCCGGCCTCGATCATGGTCGGCAATTCCGGGATCAGCGCCTGGCGTTCGCGGCTGGTCACCGCCAGGCCGCGCACGGCGCCGGAGCGCACATGCGGCAGGATCTGCGGCAGGTTGTCGAAGGCGATCTGCACGCGCCCGGACAGCAGGTCGGTCAGCATCGCCGCGCCACCGCGATAGGGCACGTGCACGATGTCGATGCCCGCGCGCATCTTGTACAGTTCGCCCGCCAGGTGGACCGATCCGCCGGCGCCGGCCGACCCGAAATTCAGCGCGCCGGGCCGCGCCTTCGCCAGCGCCGTCAGCTCGGCGATCGAGGTCGCGGGCACCGAGGGATGCACCACCGCGATCGACGCGACGGACGCGAAGGCACCGACCGGCGCGACATCGTTGACGCCGTCATAGCCCGGGGTGGGGAACAGGATCGGGCCGGTGATATGGGTGGAGGGCACGGCGACCGCGACGGTGTAGCCGTCCGGCGCGGCGCGCACCGCGACCTGCGTGCCGGCAGTGCCGCCGGCGCCACCGCGATTGTCGACCACCACGGGTTGGCCGAGCTCGGCCTGGAGCCGTTGCGCGACCATGCGCCCCATCACGTCGGTCAGGCCGCCCGGCGGGAAGGCGACCACCAGGCGGATCGGCCGGTTCGGCCAGGGCGCCTCCTGCGCCAGCGCGGGTGCGGCCAGGAGGCCGGCGGGGATCAGGGCAAGCCTGCGGCGGGGGAAGCCGATCATGCGTAGGGGAATCCGGACAATGAGGGGCGGCGCCGTTCAGCGCCCGGCGATGCCGGGCACCGCGCGTGCCAGCACCGCACGCCGCCGGCGGAAGTTCAAGCGCCGCGCGTCAGCCGGGGCGGCCGCCGACCACCACCGGGCGTGCCGGATCGGCCGCCCAGGCCGACCAGGACCCGGAATACATCGCGGCCGCCACGCCGATCGAGGCCAGCGCCGCAACGCCATGCGCCGCCGATATCCCCGCACCGCAGGTGACGCCGAGCGGGCGCCTGCCGTCGGCGCCCAGGGTCTCGAACAGGTGCCGCAAGGTCGCCGCATCCAGGAAGGTGCCGGCTTCGGTCAGCGCATCGGCGGCCGGCGCGCTGACCGACCCCGGGATGTGCCCGCGCGGCGGCTGCCCCGGCACCGTGGCGCCGCCGATGTAGTTGCCGCGGATGCGCGTATCGAGCAGCACGCCGTCGCGCGCCATGGCCGCCGCCGCATCGGCATCCAGCACAGGCATGTGCCCGGCGGACAGCACGACGTCGCCGGGCGCAGGCGTCGCCGGCAGCGTGCCGACTGGCAGCCGCGCCGCAAGCCAGGCCGGGAAACCGCCATCCAGCAGCAGCACCTGCGTCAGCCCTGCCCAACGCAGCACCCACCAGCCGCGCGCCGCCGTCAGGCAGCGGTCATGGTCGTACAGCACCACCGGCACGTGGCGTCGCAGTCCCCATCGGATCGCATCGCGCTGCAACGCGTCGATCGCCGGCAGGGGGCGGCTGCCGCGCGTCCCGCCGCCAGGGGCGGCGAGTTCCGTCGGCAGGTCGATGTCGATGGCGCCCGGGATGCGTGGCGCGTCGGCATGTTCCGGCAGGCGCGGATTGCGCACCGCCAGGACCGATAGCGGCGCGCCGGCGGCGAGGCGTTCGCCGAGCGCGGCGGCGGTGATGAAGACGGTCTCGCGGGGATCCATCGGGCGCGTCCTCAGACCAGCATCAGCACGCCGCGATGGTCGAGCGCCAGGGGCGGCGCGTCCGGCCGTGCGGCGAAGGCCTCGACGGGATGGAAAAGGTAGAGCCAGGGCGGGTTGTCGTGCAGCCGGCGCAGGCAGCGCGCATAGGCAAGCGCGCGCGCCTCGATGTCCATCGTGCGGTTCGCCTGCGTGATCATGGGCTCCAGGGCGGGATCGTCGAAGCCCTGCCACCACTGGCCCTGCACGGCGGAGGAGATCTTGTCGTTCAGCACGCGAAAGGTGGAATGCGGCGAGCTGTCGAAGATCGCGAGGTCGCCGATCTGCCCGCGCCCGACCTGGCGCGCGTAGTCGGGTCGGTCCGTTTCCGTTTGGATGCGGGCGGGGATGCCGGCGCGCGCCAGGTCCTGCGCGATCATCTCGCTGATCTGCGGGGCGCGTTCGGGCATGTGCAGCGGCGTGCGGATGACCAGCTCGCCCGTTGCCCCGGCCTGGTCGAACAGCGCGCGCGCCGCCGCCGGATCGTGCGGGATCGGCGACAGCGCGGCCTCCCGGTGGCCCAGGTGGAAGGGGCTGACGATCGTGGATGCCGGCACGCCCAGGCCCTGGAACAGCGTCTCGATGATGGCCGGGACGTCGACCGCGAGGTTCACCGCGCGCCGCGCCGCGGGGTGCACGAAGGCGCCGCGCCGGCATTCCAGGTAGTACATGACCGACAGCGTATTGGCCGCATGGCCCCAGCGCAGCGCCGCATCGCGGAGGCGCAGGTCGGGCAGGCGCTCAAGGTTGGCCGCCGCATCCGCCGTGCCTTCCACCACCATGCGATGGCGCCCCTGCGGATCGGGCTCCGCGACCAGGCGGATGCGCGCCGGCGCGCGGTCCCGGTCCACCGCCTCCAGCAGCGCATGCGATCGCGGCGCATGGTCCAGCACGCGGTACGGCCCGGTGCCCAGCGTCATGGCGCCGTCGGACGCGGCGCGCATGACGAAGAACTCGGCCAGGATCTCGGGCAGGTCGGCGAGGGGTTCGGGCGTGGAGATCGACAGCATCCCCGGCCCTTCCGGCGTGATGCGCGCATTGGCCAGGTAGCGCGCATAGGGCCAGGGCATGCCGAACATGTCGATGCCGCGCAGATGCGCCGCGATGGTCTCCGCCACATCATCGGCGGTGCAGGCTTCGCCGTCGTGGAAGGTGGCGCCGGGGCGCAACGCGAATTGCCAGGCCCGGCCGCCCTGCTCATGCGCCCAGGCCGCGAGCAGCCCCGGTTCGACGCGTCCGTCGCGCCAGCGGCAGAGCGGTTCGAAGACCAGCGAGCGCAGCGTCAGGATGGAGGTGTCGTCGGTCACGCGGCCGAGCGGGAGGAATTCCACGCGTTCGAGCGCCAGCGTCAGCACCATGCCTTGAAATCCCTCCGCGGTGCCCGGCCCTCGGCGGCGGCGCCCGGCCTTTGTGCGACACTTCCATGAACGACGTACGATTGCCACCATGACATGCGCCCGCCGGACCGGGCCTTGCCAATCGCGCCGCGGCGCGCAGACTCGGTGCCGCGGCGCGCAGGCTCCGCGCCGGCAGCGCAAGGCAGGAATGATGATCGAGGACGGCAGGACCGCACGTCAGCTCTACACCGAGTTCAAGGCGGCGCCGTCGCGCCGGCGCTTCGGCTTCGGCCGCCGCGCGGCGGTCGTGAACATCGACGTGCAATGCGCCTATACCCAGCCGCAGACCTACGTCACGGCCTACGAGACCGACCCGCGGCAGATCGAGCACATCAACGCCGTGTCGGATGCGGTGCGGGCGCGCGGCTGGCCGGTGGTCTGGACCTATGTGGCGTACCTGCCCTCGGGCGAGGATTGCGGGGTATGGGGCACGCGCACCGACACGCCCGACAGCCTGCAGAACATCAAGGAAGGCTCGCCGCGCGCGCAGCTCGATCCGCGCACGCGCCGCGCCGCGTCCGACATCGTGTTCAACAAGCGCATGGCGTCCGCCTTCTTCGAGACGCATTTCCGATCGCTGCTGACCTTCCACCGCATCGACACCGTCATCGTCACGGGTGGGTCCACATCGGGCTGCGTGCGCGCCACCGTGGTCGATGGCCTGTCCTGCGGCTTCCGCATGATCGTTCCGGAGGAATGCGTGGCCGACAAGCACGAGAGCCCGCACTTCGCGAACCTGTACGACATGGCGGTGAAATACGCCGACGTGCTGCCGGTGGCCGATGTGCTCGCCGCCATCCCGGCGCTGGAGGGCTGAGCTGATGCTCAAGGAACAGCAGCACTACGGCTACATGCCCTGGCGGCGCCGGCCCAGGATCACCTGGCCGGGCGGCGCGCGCGTGGCCTTCTGGGTCGCGCCCAACATCGAGCATTACGAGCTGTACGCGCCCCACAACCCGCGCCGCGCGCCCTGGCCGCGGCCGCAGCCGGATGTGTCCGGCTATTCCTGGCGCGACTACGGCAACCGCGTGGGCTTCTGGCGCATGGCCGATATCATGGCGAAGCACGGCGTGCGCGGGTCGGTCAGCCTGAACGTCGCGGTCTGCGACCACTACCCCGAGATCATCGAGCGCTGCTGCGAACTCGGCTGGGAGCTGTTCAGCCACGGCACCTACAACACGCGCTACTTCTACGGCATGACCGAGGACCAGCAGCGCCAGGTGATCCGCGAGAACCGCGAGACCATCCTGCGCGCGTCGGGCCAGTCGCTGGATGGCTGGCTGACGCCGGCGATCTCCAACGACGAAGCGACGCAGCACATCCTGGCGGAGGAAGGCCTGCTCTATACGCTGGACCTTCTGCATGACGACCAGCCGACGCCGATCCGCACGCGCTCCGGCAAGCCCTTCGTGTCGATCCCGTATTCGCTCGAAGTGAACGACGTGCCGCTGCTGGTCATGCGCAACACGCCGCCCGACCGCTTCGCCGCCATCTGCAAGGCGCAGTTCGACCAACTGTATGAGGAAGGCGCGGACTCCGGCACCGTGATGTGCATGCCGCTGCACCCCTTCCTGATCGGCCAGGCGCATCGCATCGGCGCGCTCGACGAGGTGCTCCGCCACGTCGTCAAGCACGACAAGGTCTGGCTGGCGACCGGGCGCGAGATCGCCAGGCACTACATCGACCACCATTTGGCCGCGCACGAGGCCTGGATCGCGGAGGGCACGCCATGAGCGGGCTGCCGGCGGACTACTTCGACTACCCGCTGCGCCGGCGGGGCATGGACCACGACATCTACCCGTTCCGCGCGCTGCCGGACCTGAAGCCGGTGCAATGGCCGGGCGGGGCGCGCGTGGCGCTCTGGATCGCGGTGCATGTCGGGCACTTCCCGATGGACATGCCGCTCAAGCCCTTCATCGCGCCGGGCGGGATGGAACGCCCCTACCCGTCCTTCTGGGACTATACGCAGCGCGACTACGGCAACCGCATCGGCATCTACCGGCTGATGAAGGCGCTGGCGGCACGCAACCTCACCGCCACGGCGCTGCTCTCCGCCGCGCTGGCGCCGCTCTATCCCGTGCTGATGGACGACATCGAGGCCGCCGGCTGGGAACCCGCCTGTGCGGGCCTCGACATGGGCCATCTGCACCACGCCCAGGTGCCCGAGGCCGAGGAAGCCGCGACGGTGAAGGAAGCGGCGGCGCTGCTGCGCGTACGCTTCGGCGATGCGGTGCGCGGCTGGCATTCGCCGGCGCATTCGGAATCGCCCCGCACGCTCGACCTGGTCGCCGCCGAGGGCTTCGACTGGACCAGCGGCTGGCTGAACGACGACATGCCCTATGGCATGGCGACGAGCGCCGGCCCGCTGCTCGCCATGCCCCTGCCGCAGGACCTCGCGGACCAGAAGATGCTCCAGCAGCAGAACATGGCGACCGAGGATTTCTGCAACGCGGTCCTCGCCGCCCACGCCGCGCTGGATGCGGAAGCGGCGGCGACCGGCGGCGGACGCATCCTGACGCTGTCGGTGACGCCCTGGCTGATGGGCCAGCCACACCGCATCCGCGCCTTCGGCGCGATGCTCGACGCCATCCTGGCGAAGGGCAGCGTGTGGAATGCGAACGGCGCGCAGATCGCCCAAGCCTGGCGCGCCCAGCAGGCATAGCGCGCGTCCGGGCGCCTCACAGGGCGCCCGACCGCCGCCGCCATCGCACGCAAGGTCGCCCCGTCAGGCCAGGCGGCCCGACACGGCGCCGCCCTACCGCGAGGACGGCGCCGGCGCGGGCGGCGTGCCGGTCATGCGTTCGCCCTGGCGTGCCGTCCATTCGCCGGCACCCTGCATCTGCTGGCCGGACCACCGCAGAGCGCGGCCGAGCGCCGAACCGCTTTCATCCGCCGCGCGTTCGAGAGCCTGGCCGGTCTGTTCGGCGGCACGGTCCACGGCGGCGCCGGCGCGCTCGCCCACGCCGGGCTGGCGCGCCGGCGCGGCATCGGCCGCCGGCGGCGGCACATAAGGCAGGGGCACGGGCGGCGGCAGGCTGCCCGCGCCCTGCGCCAGCGCAGGCGCCGCGGCGACGGCGAGGATCAGGGCGGCAGGGATCAAGCGCATCTTCGGTCTCCACGGGTCGGCGGCGCCATCATGGGCCGGGCGCCGTCCCAGACAGATGATGGCGGGCCGTCGCGGCGACAACGGGGCAGCCCCGCCGCAGCGCGCGGCCCCGCCTCAGTTCCCGAAGGCCCATTCCCCGGCGCGGCGCAGGCGCCGCCCGGTCCAGTCCGCCGCGCGCTCCAGCGCCGATCCGGTGCGGCGCGCCCCGCGCTCGACCGCATCGCCCGTGCGCTTGGTGGCGCGTTCCACCGCTCGGCCGCTGCGCTGCACCGCGCCCTCGGTCGCCGCGGCGGGCAGGGCGGCGCCGGAGGCCATCACGGCCAGGATCAGCATGCGTCGCGTCATGCCGCGAAGCTGGGCAGGTCGCGCCCCGCGGTCAAGCGTCCAGCCGGATGCCCAGGTCGCGGATCAGCGGGCGCCACAGGGCGTTCTCGGCCGTCACGAAGGCATCGAACTCGGCGGCCGACCAGCCGGTGGTCTGGATGCCCAGGGCGCGGGTGCGCGCCTGGATCTCCTCCGACGCCATGGCGCGCACGATCTCGGCGTTGAGGCGCGCGACCACCGCCGCCGGCACACCGCGCGGCACGCTGATGCCTTGCCAGCCGAAGGCAACGGCGTCGTGGCCCAGTTCGCGCAGGCTCGGCACGGCGGGAACCTCGGCGGTGCGCGCCTCGCTCAGCACCGCCAGCGCGCGCACCCGGCCGTCGCGGATGAAGGGCAGGCCGGTCGCGGTGTCGATCATCACCAGGTCGACGCTGCCGCCCAGCAGGTCCTGCATGGCGGCCTGGCCGCCGCGATAGGGCACGTGCTCCGCCGCCAGGCCGGCGCGCCGCTTCACCAGTTCCATCGCCAGGTGGTGCGGGGAGGCGACGGCCGGCGTGCCATAGGTCGGTGCGCGGCTGCGCGACGCCGCCACCAGCCCGGCGAAATCCGCGAAGGGCGCATCGGCGCGGCACACGATGTACAGCGGGAAGCGCCCGATGAACCCCGCCCCGGCGAAGTCGCGGTCGGGGTCATAGGGCAGCCGCCCATACAATGCCGGGTTATAGACCAGGATGCCGTTGTCCACGTGCATCCAGGCATGCCCGTCGGCGGGGGCGCGGGCGGCGGTCTCGCTGGCCAGCACGGCGCCGCCGCCGGGGCGGTTCTCGACCACCACCGGCTGGCCGAGCCGCGGCGCCATCTGCCCCGCCAGCAGGCGGGCGAAGATGTCTGACGGCCCGCCGGCCGGATAGCCGACGACCAACCGGATCTGGCGGTCCGGCCAGGCGCCCTGCGCCCGCGCCGCCACAGGCGCGGCGACCACTCCGAGACCCACCAGGCCGCGTCGTCCGATCATGGGCGGGTCTTCCTTCTCGTCGTCGGCAATTCTAGGCCACATCCCGATCGGAGGAAATCAGCCGGCCGGGTAAAGATACGCGCGAAAACAAGGAACTAGCAGCGAAGGCGCGCGGCCGGACCGCCCGCGTTCACGCCACGACAGAGCCGGGGTCGCAATTCGCCCCGCACACGATCACCCCGACGCACGCCCCGGGGGGTGGGGCGAAGGCGCCGGACAGCACCGCCGACAGCGCGGTCGCCCCGCCCGGTTCGGCCACCACACGCAGCCTGTCCCACAACCAGCGCTGGGCCTGCAGGATGGCGTCGTCCTTCTGCACGATGCACTGCCCGCCGAGCTCGGCCATGATCCGGAACGCCAGGTCGCCGACCCGCCGCGCGCCCAGGCTGTCGGCCGCCACGCCGCCGGTCGGCGCGTCCATCGGCCGGCCGGCCATGGCGGCCACCAGCAAGGTGGGGCATTCATCGGGCTCGACGATCACCACCTTGGCGCGGCCGCGATACCAGGACGCGACACCGCCATACAGCCCGCCCCCGCCGGCCGCGACCAGCACATGCGTCAGCTCCGGGGCATCCTGTTCGAACTCCATCGCCACCGTGCCCTGGCCGGCCAGGACCTCCGGCTGGTCATAGGCATGGATGACCAGCGCGCCGGTGGCGGCCGCGCGCGCCTCGCTGGCCTGGCGGGCGGCGTCATAGGCGGCGCCGCCCACGGTCAGCGTGGCCCCGGTCGCGGCGATGCGGGCGCGCTTGGCCGCGGGGGTGATCTCCGGGACGAAGATCTCGGCCTTGAGGCCCAGCACCTGGGCGGCATGGGCCACCGCCAGCCCGTGATTGCCGCCCGAGGCCGCGACCACGCCCGCCGCCGGCACCTGCGCCGAGAGGATGCGATTGAAGGCGCCACGCGGCTTGAACGACCCGGTGACCTGCAACTGCTCCAGCTTCAGCGCCAGCGGATGGGCAAGCCCGGCCTCGGCGGCCGACAACCGGATGACCGGCGTGCGCCGAACATGCGGGGCGATGCGTTCGGCGGCGGCGCGGATGTCGTCCTGGGTCGGCATGGGCGCAAAGGTCGCATCGCCCCCGGCCGGCGTCCATCCGGTGGCGGGGTCACCCGGTGCTTTTCGCGGTGCCTCACTTCTGCCATGGTCCGCCGCCTGACGGGATGACCCAGCTGGGATGCGTGTCCACGGAAGCTGCGTAGCGCGCGATGGTGCGGCGGTGCTGGTGCTGGGTCCCCCCGGCTCCGGCAAGTCCGACCTTGCGCTGCGCCTGATCGGCCGGGGCTTCCGGCTGGTGGCGGACGACCAGGTCCTGGTGGAGGGGCGGGCCGTCTCCCCGCCGCCGGCGCTGCGCGGGCTGCTTGAGGTCCGCGGCCTTGGCATCTTCGAGGCCCTGCCGGTGGCCGAGGGCGCCCGGCTCGCTCTCGCGGTGGACCTTGTCGCGCCGGAGGGTGTCACGCGGCTGCCGCGCCCGGCCTGCTGGGGCGACGATGCCGTGCCGCGCATCGCGCTGCATGGGTTCGAGGCCTCGGCCTGCGACAAGCTGGCCTGGGCGCTGGACGCCGCGATCGGCCTGCGCGCCCAGCGCGCCGGGGCTTTCGCGGCCTGATGGACATGAAGCTCCCCGCCCGCCGCCAGGTGGTGCTGGTCACCGGGCTGTCCGGAGCCGGCAAGGCCTCGATCCTGCGCGTGCTGGAGGATCTCGGCTACGAGACCGTCGACAATCCGCCGCTGGGCGTGCTCGAGGCGCTGGTCGGCGACGGCGGGCAGCCGCTGGCCGCCGGCGTCGACAGCCGGACGCGGGATTTCGACGCGCCGGCGGCGCTGCGCCTGCTGGACCGGCTGCGCCTGCGGCCCGACATCGCGGTGACGCTGATCTTCGCCACCGCCGAGGCGGACGTGCTGCTGCGCCGCTACACCGAGACCCGGCGGCGGCATCCGCTGGCCCCGGGCGGGCCGCTCGGCCACAACGTGGCGGACGGGATCGCCCGGGAAACCGCCCTGCTGGCGCCGCTGCGCGAGACCGCCGAGCTGGTCGTCGATACCTCCGACCTGCCGCTGCCCGAACTGCGCCGCATGATCGAGCGCCGCTTCGGGGTCGAGGGCGCGGCGGGCATGGGCGTGTCGGTGCTGTCCTTCGCCTATCCGAAGGGCCTCCCGCGCGAGGCGGACCTGGTCTTCGACCTGCGCTTCCTGCGCAATCCGCATTACATCGAGGCGCTGCGGCCGCTCACCGGGCGCGACCCCGCGGTGGCCGCCTTCATCGAGGCAGACCCAGACTTCGCGCCGTTCTGGCGCTGCATGACCGAAATGCTCGCGCCGCTCTTGCCGCGCTACGCGCAGGAGGGGAAGAAGTACCTGACCATCGCCTTCGGCTGCACCGGCGGGAAGCACCGCTCGGTCCTGGCAGCGGAGCGGCTGGCACACCACTTGATTTCACAAGGCTGGCGGGTGGAGCTGTTCCACCGCGAGCTGACGGCCGGCGCGGCGCCGACCCCCCAGGCAGGGGGGCGCGTCGCGGGCCGCGAAGCGGGGCGGGAGGCCCTGACACAGGTATCATGATCGGGATGGTTCTGGTCACCCACGGTCGTCTGGCCGAGGAGTTGCGGCACGCCATGGAGCACGTGGTCGGCCCGCAGCAGGGCGTGGCGACGGTGTGCATCGGCCCCGAGGACGACATGGAGCACACGCGCGCCGATATCCGGCGGTCGATCGATGCGGTCGACCAGGGCGACGGCGTGGTGGTGCTGACCGACATGTTCGGCGGCACGCCGTCGAACCTGGCGATGCAGATGACCGGCCAGGGCCGCCCGGTCGAAGTGCTGGCCGGGGTGAACCTGCCGCTCCTGGTGAAGCTTGCCAGGCTGCGCGGCACCGAACCGCTGGCGGAAGCGGTTGACCATGCCATGGCCGCCGGGCGCAAATACATCGCGAGCGGCAAGGAGGTGGCGGCCGGCGCGCCGCCCCGTCCGAACGGAGGAAGCGGCCAATGAGCGAACGGTCCAACGAGGCCGCCGCGACCAGCGATGGCTGCGGCGGCGACGCCTCGGGCCTGGTGCTCCGGCGGTCCGTGGTGATCCCGAACAGCCGCGGCCTGCATGCGCGCGCCGCCGCCAAGCTGGTGACCACGGCCGAGCGATTCTCCGCCTGCGTCAATGTGCTGCGCAACGGCGAGAGCGTGCCGGCGTGTTCCATCATGGGCCTGATGATGCTGGGCGCCGGCCAGGGCGCCGAGATCGTGATCGAAGCCGAGGGCTGGGACGCCAAGGAAGCCCTCGAGGCGGTCGCCGGCCTGGTCGAGGCCGGCTTCCATGAAGACTGACCCGGCGAAGTCCAAGGCCAAGGCCAAGGGGCGCGAGGTCGCGATCCCCGGCATCGCGGTGTCCCCCGGGGTCGCGATCGGCGCGGTCTTCGACACCTCCGACCCGCCGGCCGAGGCGCCGCGGCGCCGGATCGCGGCCGAGGCGGTCGAGGCCGAGCGGCAGAAGCTCGCCGCCGCCACCGCCTTCTCGCGCAAGCAGATCGGCAAGCTCAAGACCCGCATCGGCGTGCTGCCCGAGGAAGCGCAGGAGGAAATCGCCCCGCTGCTCGATGCCCACCTGATGATGCTGGGCAATTCGCGGCTGATCCGCGGCGCGCGCAAGCGGATCGAGGCCGAGCTCCTGGGCGCCGAGACCGCGGTGGCGGATGAGGCCGAGGGCATCATCGCCGCCATCCATGCCATCAAGGATGACGACAAGGCCGGCCTGGCGCGCCGCGCCACGGAAGTGCGCGACATCGCCCGCCGCCTGGTGCGCAACCTGACCGCCACGCCGTTCCGCAGCCTCAAGGACCTGCCCGAGGGCTGCATCCTGGTGGCCGAGGAACTCACCCCGGCCGATGCCGCGCTGCTGGATCCCGCACGGATCGCCGGTGTCGCCACCGAGGAAGGCGGCGCCGATGGCCACACCGCCATCATGCTGCGCGCCCTGGGTATCCCCGCGGTGCTGGGTGCCCACGGGCTGACCGAGGCCGCGCAGCGCGGCGACCCCGCGGTGCTCGATGGCGCGGCGGGGCGGGTGGTGCTGCATCCCTCCGCCGCGACACTCGCCGAGGCCAAGGACCGCCTGGCCGCCTTCGCGCGCGAACGCACCAAGCTGGGCAAGCTGCGCCGCCTGCCGGCCGAGACCACCGATGGCGAGCAGGTGGAATTGCAGGCGAACCTGGAAATCCCGCAGGAGCTGCCGCTGATCGCGCAGGCCGGCGCGCAGGGCATCGGCCTGCTGCGCACCGAATTCCTGTTCATGAACCGCGAGGACCTGCCCGACGAGGACGCCCAGGTCGAGGCCTATACCCAGGTGGTGGACGCGATGGAGGGCCTGCCGGTCACCATCCGCGTGCTCGACTGGGGCGGCGAGAAGGACATGGAGGCGCTGGCCGAGGGCGTGGTGCCGGTGCATGCCGGCGGCAACCCGGCGCTGGGGCTGCGCGGGTTGCGGATGCTGCTGAAGCGCCCGGAATTGCTGGAGGTACAGTTCGCGGCCGTGCTGCGCGTCGCCTCGGCCGGGGCGGATGGCAATGTGCGGCTGCTGCTGCCGATGGTGACCATCCCCGAAGAAGTGCGCCAGGCGCGCGAGATCTACGAACGCGTGGCCCGCCGCCTGCGCCGGCGCGGCGAACGCCTGCCGGAGAAGCTGCCGCCGCTGGGCGTGATGATCGAGACGCCGGGGGCGGCACTCGCCGCCGACGCCATCGCGCTGGAGGCGGATTTCTTCGCCATCGGCACCAATGACCTGGCGATGTACACGCTGGCGGTGGACCGGGCCGAGGCCGAGGTCTCCCACCTGTACGACCCGCTGCACCCGGCGGTGCTGCGCCTGGTGCAGTTCGCCACCGAAGCCGCGCTGCGGCTGCGCATGCCGGTGTCGATCTGCGGCGAGATGGCGGGCAACCCGCTGCTGACGCCGCTGCTGCTCGGGCTGGGGGTGCGGAGCTTCTCGATGAATGCCTCGGCGATTCCGCGGGTCAAGCAGGCGGTGCGCGGGCTGGATATCGGCGATTGTGCGCGGTTTGCCCGCCGCGTGATGGAACAGTCGGACCCGGCGCGCATCCGGGAACTGGTGGCGGGCTTCGCCGAGGGCATCACCGAACGCGCCTGACGCCGGCGCCGGCCGCGTCGCGGTCGGGAAGACTTGTCCCGCCGGCTGCGTTCCTCCCGCAGCCAGGGAGCCCAAGCCATGCCGCTGACCCGTCGCCTCACGCTGATCGCCGCGGTGGTCGTCACGATCGCGCCCACCCCCGCTGTCAGCGGGAGCCAGTCGTCGGATTCATCCTCGAATTGTTCGAACGGCCGCTGCACGCGGGTGGACCGCATGATGATCGACGACCGATACGGCCGCCGCGGCTGGGTGCGCGAGCAATCCTGGCGCGAGCACGAAGGGCAGACCCCGCGCTGGCGCCACGGGCCACGCCTGCCGGATTGGCGCATCCCGCGGCGCGGGCGCGACGACGATGATGACTGACAGCGTGCCGGCACCGCCATGTGATGTGGCGGGCGCGTGGGGCGCGGCGCCGGCCACACGCAGCGCGGCACGGCAAGGCCAGGGGCAGGCGTGACCGCGCCGCTGCGAAACACTTCATCACTGGCCGCGCGGGCGTGGGGCATGCCATGCCACTGCCATCTTCACGCCCTGCCATCGCCCCGTCAGCGCAGCACGGTCGGGATGCCGCCAAGGGATACCGACCGCCATGCGCACCATCCGCCGTGCCGCCGTCACCGGCCTTTTCGCGATCTGGCTCGCGCCGCTCTCGGCCGCGGCGGAAGCGCCCAATGGCCCATGCTGCCGCGGCGACCGTCCTGCCCGGGCGGAGGCCCCGGCCATGCCAGGCCGCGACGAGCAGGAGAGCGAGACCGAGGACCGCGGCGGCGCGACCCGGCGATAGGCGGCCCGGCCGGGCACGGCGGTCTGGCGGGAGCACGGCGTCCGGGCCGGGGAGAGCGGCAGCTTCGGCGCTTCGACGCACCATCCGCAGACCGCGCCGCATAAAGATATCCTTATACCTTGTCTGCGCCTCTGGCCTCGGCGCGCGCCGCGTGCTACCCGCGCCGCAGTTCCAGACAGACAAGAGAGACCCAAGCGCATGTCCGCAGCCGCCGATTTCGTCGTGAAGGACCTCTCCCTGGCCGACTGGGGCCGGAAGGAAATCTCCATGGCCGAGGACGAGATGCCCGGCCTGATGGCGACCCGCGCCGAATACGGCGCGCAGAAGCCGCTCAAGGGCGCGCGCGTCGCCGGCTGCCTGCACATGACCATCCAGACCGCCGTGCTGATCGAGACGCTGCAGCACCTGGGCGCCGATGTGCGCTGGTCGTCGTGCAACATCTTCTCGACGCAGGACCACGCCGCCGCCGCGATCGCCGCGACCGGCACGCCGGTCTTCGCCATCAAGGGCGAGACGCTGCCGGAATACTGGGAATACGTGCGCCGCACCCTGGAATGGGCCGATGGCGGCACGCCCAACGTGCTGCTGGACGATGGCGGCGACATGACGCTGCTGGTGCATTACGGGCTGCGCGCCGAGCAGGGCGACGTCGCCTTCCTCGAGAAGCCGACGAATGAGGAGGAGGAAGTCTTCTTCGCCCTCATCAAGGACTGCCTGAAGACCAAGCCGGGCTGGTTCGCGCAGCTGGCGAAGAACATCGTCGGCGTGTCGGAGGAGACCACCACCGGCGTGCATCGCCTGTACACCATGGCGAAGGACGGCAAGCTGCTGTTCCCCGCCATCAACGTGAACGACAGCGTCACCAAATCGAAGTTCGACAACCTCTATGGCTGCCGTGAGTCGCTGGTGGATGCGATCCGCCGCGGCACCGACGTGATGATGGCCGGCAAGGTCGCGATGGTCTGCGGCTTCGGCGATGTCGGCAAGGGTTCGGCCGCGTCGCTGCGCAACGCCGGCTGCCGCGTGATGGTCAGCGAGGTCGATCCGATCTGCGCGCTGCAGGCCGCGATGGAAGGCTACGAGGTGGTCACGATGGAGCAGGCCGCCCCGCAGGCGGACATCTTCGTCACCGCGACCGGCAATGTGGACGTCATCACGGTGGACCACATGCGCGCGATGAAGCACCGCGCCATCGTGTGCAACATCGGCCACTTCGACAGCGAGATCCAGGTGTCGGGCCTGCGCAACTTCAAGTGGGACAACATCAAGCCGCAGGTCGACGAGATCGAGTTCCCCGACGGCAAGAAGATGATCCTGCTGTCGGAAGGCCGCCTGGTGAACCTGGGCAATGCCACGGGCCACCCGTCCTTTGTGATGTCCGCGTCCTTCACGAATCAAACGCTCGCGCAGATCGAGCTGTGGACCAACCCGGGCAAGTACGAGAAGAAGGTCTACGTGCTGCCCAAGCACCTGGATGAGAAGGTGGCGATGCTGCACCTGGCGAAGGTCGGTGCGACCCTGACGAAGATGTCGGCGCAGCAGGCCTCGTATATCGGCGTTGCGCCGCAGGGGCCGTTCAAGGCCGAGCAGTACCGCTACTGATGCGCGGCGCGGCGGGCCTGCCCGCCGCGCCCTTCGCCCGTTAGGTCATAAGACCGTATCATAGGGCCTTGCCTCACGCCTGCCGCGGCGCCACGCTCCGTGGCAAAGCAGTTGGGGGAAGCAAGCCATGCCGTCGTCCTGCGCGCGCCTCGTCGTCGCGGCCCTGGCAGTCTGCGGCCTGATGGCCGGGGCGGCTGGCGCGCAGCCGCTGTCGATCGAGCGCTTCGGGTCCTTCCATATCGGCGGCCGGCTGGTCGAGGTGACCGGCAAGCCCGTCATCGAATACACGCCGACGGTCGGCGGCGCGCCGCTGCGCATCGACCCGAACGGCACCTACATGGTCGGGCAGATGTACGCGCAGTTCATGGTGCCCGCACCGGTGCGCGGCACGGCGCCGCTGATGCTCTGGCACGGTGCCTACCTGACCGGCGTGACCTACGAGACCACGCCGGATGGGCGCGAAGGCTGGCAGCACTTCTTCCTGCGCCGCGGTTGGGCGACCTATGTCACCGATGCGGTGGAACGCGGCCGCAGCGGCGCCGCCATGTCGCCCGAGATCTACGGCCGGTCGATCCACCTGCCGACGGTCAACCCGTGGGAGCGTTTCCGCATCGGTGATGGCGCGGGGTCCTTCGCGCGCGGCAGCGTGCTGCAGGGCAACCAGTTCCCGACCGAGCGCGAACAATACCTGTCCTTCATGCGCCAGGTGGTGGCGCGCTACCTCGACACCGATGCGGATGTGATCGCGGCCTATATCGCGCTGCTGGAGCGTGTCGGGCCGTCGGTGGTGGTCGCGCATTCGCAGGGCGGCGCCTTCGCCTGGCAGGTCGCGCAGCGCCGGCCGGACCTGTTCCGCGCGCTGGTGCTGGTCGAACCCGCGGGCACCGGCATTGCCGCCGATGCGGCGCGGCTGAAGGATGTGCCGACGCTGCTGATGTATGGCGACTACGTGGATGCCGATCCGCGCTGGTCCGTCATCCGCCGCAATGCGCGCCGCTTCGCCGATGCGGTGCGCGCCGCCGGCGGCAGCGTCGATGATGTCGACCTGCCGACGCAGGGCATCCGCGGCAACAGCCACATGGTGATGATGGACCGCAACTCCGACCAGGTGGCGGAGGTGGTGCAGGCCTGGCTCGCGGCGCGCGGGCTGTGGCGATGACGGCGCGGACCATCGCGCAAAAGATCATCGCCCGCGCTGCGGGACGCGACACCGTCGAGGTCGGCGACTACGTCACCGTCACCCCTGACTACGTGGCCTGCCAGGAACTGTTCTGGCCCGGCCACAAGCGCAACCTGGAACGCATCGGTGTCGATCGCATCCCGCGCCCGGACAAGGCGGTGATGGTGATCGACCATTCGACCTCCGCCGCCATGGGCTCGCATCACCATGAGACGCACCGCACGCTGCGCGACTGGTGCGACGCGCAGGGCATCGCGAATTTCTTCGGCCCCGGCAACGGGCTGCGGCATCTGGTGCTGACCGAACGCGGCTTCGCGCGGCCGGGCACGCTGGTCTTTTCCGACGAAGGGAACATCGCAAGCATCGGCGCGCTGGGCGCGCTGAACATCCCGATCTCGACCGAGGTGATCGTCGCGCTGATCCAGGATTCCAACTGGCTGGCCGTGCCGCCGTCGGCGCGCATCACATTGTCCGGACGGCTGGGCTTTGGCGTGACGGCGCGGGATCTGATCCAGACCATCCTGCGCGACACCACGCCGGACGGGCGGCTGCTGCAATGCTGCGTGGAATTCGATGGCGAGGGCGTCGCGGCGCTGTCGCTCGACGACCGGCAGACGGTGCTCGCCTCGCTGTTCCACAGCGGCGCCTATACCGGGATCATGGCGCCGGATGCGGTGGCGCTGGACTACGTCCGCGCGCGTGACGGCGGGCGGCCTTGGGAGGTCGTGCGCGCAGATGCCGATGCGGACTACGCCGCGCGCATGACCTACGACCTTGGTGCGATCGCGCCGATGGTGACGGTGCCGCCGGATGCGCATGGTGCCGTGCCGGTGAGCGATGCGGCGGGGCAGCGCATCGACCAGGCCACCATCGGATCCTGCGCGGGCAACCGAATCGAGGACATGCGTGACGCCGCGCGCCTGCTGCGCGGGCGGCAGGTCGCGCCGCATGTCACGCTCTACATCACGCCCGGCAGCCGCGAAGTGTACGCGACCGCGGCGCGCGAGGGGCTGCTGGAAGTGTTTGCCGAAGCCGGCGGCGTCGTGCTGGCGCCCGGCTGCACCACCTGCTGGGGCTACCAGGGCGTGCTGAACGACAATGAGGTCCTGCTCTCCACCCAGCAGTTCAACTACCAGGGGCGCAACGGCGCGCGCACGTCGCGCGTGTTCCTGGCCGGACCGCTGACGGTCGCGGCCTCGGCCATCGCCGGGCGCATCACCGACCCGCGGGCGATGCTGGCATGACCCCGCGCGGCCGCGCCTGGGTGTTCGGCGACGATGTCTCCGGCGATGACGGCATCATCGAATTCGCCATCATCCGCGACAGCTTCGGCAAGGAGTTCGACGAGGACGCGCTGCGCGCCATGTGCTTCCGCCACCTGCGCCCGGACTTTCCCGCGCAGGTGCGGCCCGGCGACATCGTGGTGGGCGGCCGCAACTTCGCGCATCACAACCATGTCGAGGTCTCGGTCGCGATCCGCGCCAGCGGCATCGCCGTGGTGGTCGTGGAATCCTGTGATTCCGGCTTCCTGCGTCGCGCGCTGAACAATGGCTTGCCGGTGATGATCTGCCCTGGCATCGCCGCCGCGGTGCAGGACGGCGACATCATCGGCGCCGATCCCGCCACGGGCGAGGTCACGCTGGCGTCGGGCGCGCTGCTGCGTTCGAAGCCCTTCTCCGAACGCATGGTGCAGATCTGGCGGGCCGGCGGGACGATCCCGCTGCTCGAACGCGAATTCGCCGCGCGGCGCGCCGCCGCGCCAGGCCAGGGAGACGCCGCATGATGCCGACCCGTCGCTTGCTGCTCGCCGCCGCCGCGCTGGCCGCACCGGGCATCGCCCGCGCGCAGGCCTTCCCCGACCGGCCGGTGCGCGTGCTGGTGCCCTTCCCGCCCGGCGGCAATGTGGATTTCACGGCGCGCCTGCTCGCACCCGCGTTGCAGGCGGCACTCGGCCAGCCGGTGATCATCGAGAATCGCGGCGGCGCCGGCGGCATCGTCGGCACGGAAGCGGTGGCGCGCGCGCGGCCGGACGGCACGCTGGTGCTGCTCGGATCGACCGGGCCGCTGTCGCTGTTTCCCGTCGCGATGGCCTCGCTGCCCTATGACCCGCTGCGCGACCTGGCGCCGATCGGCATCGCCTATCGCGTGCCGATCGTGTTGATGGTCGGCAGGCAGATGGCGGTGCGCGACCTGGCGGATTTCGTGGCGCAGGCGAAGGCGCGGCCGGGGGCATTGTCGGCCGGCAGCGCCGGCATCGGTTCCGGCGCGCACCTGGCGATCGAGATGTTCAACGCCGCCACCGGCGCGGGCATCGTGCATGTGCCCTATCGCGGCACCGGCCCGGCGCATTCCGACCTGATCGCCGGCACGATCCCGGTGGTGTTCGACCAGCTCTCCAGCGCTCTGCCGCTGCAGGCCGACGGGCGCGCGCGCATCCTCGCCATCGCTTCCGCCGCGCGGTCGCCGCTGCTGCCCGATGTGCCGACGCTGCGCGAGGCCGGGATCGTCGAGCCGGAACTGAGCACCACGCTCGGCCTGCTCGCGCCCGCGGCCACGCCCGACGCCATCATCGGACGCTGGCGCGAGGCGCTGGTCGCCGCCATGGGCGACGCGACGATCCGCCAGCGGCTGCTCGGCCTCGGCGCCGCGATCCCGCCCGCCGCGCAGATCACCCCGGCGCGCTACGCCGCGGTGATCCGCGAGGAAACCGAGACCAACCGGCGCGCCGTGCAGCTCGGCAACATCCGGCTGGAATAGCTCACGCCACCTCGAACAAGCCGGCGGCACCCTGGCCGCCGCCGACGCACATCGTCACCACCACGTACTTCGCGCCACGACGCTTGCCTTCGATCAGCGCATGCCCCGCCATGCGCGCGCCCGACATGCCATAGGGATGGCCGATCGAGATCGCGCCACCATCCACGTTCAGGCGTTCCTGCGGAATGCCCAGGCGGTCGCGGCAGAAAATCACCTGGCAGGCGAAGGCCTCGTTCAATTCCCACAGGCCGATGTCGTCGATCTTCAAGCCATGCTGCGCCAGCAGCTTCGGCACGGCGAAGACCGGGCCGATGCCCATCTCGCCCGGATCGCAGCCCGCCACCGCCATGCCGCGATAGATGCCGAGCGGATGCAGGCCGCGGCGCGATGCCTCGGCTTCCTCCATCAGCACGGCAGCCGATGCGCCATCGCTGAGCTGGCTGGCATTGCCGGCGGTGATGAAGCGGCCCTCCTTCACCACCATGCCGTCCTTGAACACCGGCTTCAGCGACTTCAGGCCCTCCAGCGTCGTGTCGGCGCGGTTGCCCTCGTCGCGGGCCAGCGTGGTGGGCACGTCCTTGCTCTCGCCGGTCTCGCGATTCACCAGCTTCATCACGCTGGGCAAGGGCACGATCTCGTCGTCGAAGGCGCCGCGCGCCTGGGCGGCCGCCGTGCGCATCTGGCTGGCGAAGGCGTAGTCGTCCTGCGCGTCGCGCGACACGCCATAGCGGTCGGCGACGATCTCGGCGGTCTCCAGCATCGACATGTACAGCGCGGGCACGCGCTCCATCAGCGCGGGATCCGCGCGGCGGAACCAGTTGGCCTTGTCGTTCTGCACGAGCGAGATGGATTCCAGCCCGCCGCCGACCGCGACCTGCATCCCGTCGTGCAGGATCTGCTTCGCTGCGGTCGCGATCGCCATGAGGCCGGAGGAACATTGCCGATCCAGCGACATGCCCGGCACGGAGTCCGGCAGCCCCGCCGCCAGCGCGACCTGGCGCCCGACATTCGACCCCTGGCAGCCCTGCTGGAGCGCCGCGCCCATGATGACGTCCTCGACCTCCGCCGGGTCGAGCCGCGCGCGTTCGACGGCGGCGCGCACCGCGTGCCCGCCCAGCGTCTGCGCGTTGGTGTCGTTGAAGGCCCCGCGATAGGCACGCCCGATCGGCGTGCGGGCGGTCGAGACGATGACGGCGCTGCGCATTGGCGCTTCCCTCCCCTGGGCGTTGCGCCGAGGGTAGCGCAACCGGCTAGGGCGCGCCCAGCCGCTTCCACACGCCATCAGCGGTGGCGACGATGCGATCGCCCACCGTGATCTGGCCGCGCACGAACACCACGGATCGCGTGGCGCGCACGGCCTCCGCGCGGGCTTCCAGGAATTCGCCGGCGCGCGCGCCCGAGACGAAATGCGTGTTGAGCTGGATGGTCACCACCGGCCCGCGCGCCGCAGCTTCCCAGCACGTCACGCCCAGGATCTGGTCGAGGAAGGTGACCAGCATGCCGCCATGGATGATGCCATGCGCGTTGCCGTGGCGCGGTTCGGCCACCAGGCCATAGGACCATCCGCCATCGGACTTCCTGGACCAGAACGGGCCGACCAGGGTCGGGAACCCTTCATCGTGCCAGTTGAGGATCTTCCAGCCATGGGCAGCGGGGTCGAAGGGCGTGTCGGTCATGCGCATGGATTCGCGCAGTGGGCTGGCGGCGTCAATCCGCGGTGGTAGCGTGGCGCCATGAAACTGTACCACGCGCCCGGTTCCCCCTATGCCCGCATCGCCCGGATGGCGGTGATCGAGCTCGGCCTGCAGGACCGCGTCGCGGTCGAGGAAGCGACGTTGCGCGACCCGGCCTCGGTGCTGCTGCCGCACAACCCGGTGGGGCGCGTGCCCTCGCTGGTGCTGGCGGATGGTACCACCATCACCGAGACCACCCCGGTGCTGATGGTGCTGGATTCACTGGTGCCGCAAGGGCAGCGGCTGCTGCCTGGCGCGGACCGCCCGCGCGCGCTGGCCGGGTACGGGCGCGTGCTCGGCATGATGGACGGCATCGCGGTGTGGAACCGTGAATTGCGGCGCCCGGAGCATGAGCGCTCGCCCGGCGTCATCGCACTGGAGGCGCTGCGCGCGGTGCGCGTGGCCGATGCGCTGGAGCGCGATGTCGCGACCGGCGCCTTCGCGGCGCGCGACGCGGCGTGGTTCGCGCTGGTCGCGCTGCTGGGCTATTGCGAACGTCGCCACACGGTCTTCGCGTGGCGACTGGCGCGCCCCGCGCTTGCCGCGCTGTTCGATGCCGCGCAGACGCGCCCAAGCGTCGCGCAGACCGTTCCGCCGGCCCGCTGATCAGCCCGGCATGCGAATGCCACGGGCGCGAATCAGCCCGCCCCATTTCTCCGATTCCGCGGTCCAGTAGGCGGCGAATTCCGCCGGGCTGCTGCCGACCGGATCGGCGCCCTGCGCGATGATTTGCTGGCGGAAGGCCGCATCCGTCACCGCCGCGCGCACCGCCTGCGACAGCCGCGTGGCGATGGGTTCCGGCAGGTTGGCCGGCGCCATCAGCGCCATGTCGGTCGAGGATTCGAAACCCGCTACGCCCGCTTCCTGCAGCGTGGGTACATCCTGCGCGAGCGGCGATCGCGTGGCGGTGCTCACGGCCAGCAGCTTCAGCGTGCCGGCGGCGCGATGCGGCAGCGCGGTGATGGCGTCGATGAAGGACATCTTCGTCTCGCCGGCGATCACCGCCTGCGCGGATGGCGCGCCGCCGCGATAGGGCACGTGCACCATGTTCAGCCCCGCCGCCGCCATCAGCAGTTCCGTCGCCAGGTGGCTGGTGGCGCCGATGCCGGCGGAGGAGAAATTCACCTCGCCCGGCCGTGCGCGGACATAGGCGAGGAAGTCCTGGATCGTGTTCACCGGCACGGACGGGTGCACGCAGACCGACTGCGCCGTGCGCGCCACCAGCGAGATGCCGGTGAAGGCCGCGCGATTGTCGTAGGGCAGCGGGCTGATCAGATGCGGCGCGATCGCATAGGTGCTGTTGGTCGCGAACAGCAGCGTATATCCATCCGGCCGCTGCTGCGCGACGTGATTGTGGCCGATGGTGCCCGACGCGCCGGCGCGGTTCTCGACCACGAACGTCTGGCCGAACACCTGGCCGAAGCGCTGCGCGAAGAGCCGCGTCATGGTGTCGGACGATCCGCCCGCGGGCCACGGGTTCACCATGGTGACCGGGCGCGTCGGCCAGGGCGCCTGGGCATGTGCGGCGTGCAGGGCGGGCAGGGCGAACGCGCCGGCCAGCAGCGAACGGCGATGCAGCGTGGTCATGGCGAAGCCTCCTGGGGGGTCGGAAGATCGATGACGAGGTTGCGGAAGGCATCGACCGTCGCGGTCGCGCCAGGCGGGATCGCGCAGGTGGATTCGCGTTCCTCCACCAGCGCGGGGCCGGCAAAACGCGCGCCGGGGGCCAGCGCGTAGCGGTCGATCACGGCGCAATCCTGCCAGCCATGGTGTTCGAACAGGGCACGCCTCATGCCGCGCTGCGCGGTGCGGCCCTCGATGATGTTGGCGCCCTTCATGTCGATGTTGCGGCCCGGTGCGGCCGCGGCGAGGCGCCAGGTCAGCGCCTCGATCGGCAGTTCATCCAGCGCGCGGCCGAAGCGTTCGCGGTAGGACGCGAGGAAGGAGTCGCGGATCGCCGGCAGGTCGGCGACGGTCGGCGTGAGCGTCGGCAGCGGCACCGGAATCTCGAAGCCCTGGCCGACATAGCGCATGTCGGCCGCCGGGCGGAACGCGATGGTCGCGGGATCGGCGCCGGCGCCGGTCAGCAGCGCGCGCGCTTCCTCCGCCATCTCGGCATACAGCGACGCCACCTTGGCCCAGTCGATGCGCTCGATCCGCCCGACCAGCGATCGCACCAGGTCGGTCGCCGGCGGCGCCACCAGGAAGCCCAGCGCGGAGGCCACGCCCGCGCCGAGCGGCACCACCACGCGCCGCATCTTGAGCAGCCGCGCGAGGTCGCAGGCATGGACAGGACCTGCGCCGCCGAAGGCGATGAGGGTGTAGCGGCGCGGGTCGCGGCCCTTCTCGGCGAGGTGCATGCGCGTCGCCGCCGCCATGGTCTCGTCCACGATGCGGCGAATGCCGAGCGCGGCATCATCAGGCGTGACGTTCAGCGACGTCGCGAGCCGGTCGGTCACCGCGCGCTTCACCGCATCGATGTCGAGCGCCATCTCGCCGCCGAGGAAATAGGACGGGTCGAGCCGGCCGAGCACCAGGTCGGAATCGGTCACGGTCGGTTCCGTGCCGCCGCGCCCGTAGCAGATCGGCCCGGGCTTCGCGCCGGCGCTGCGCGGGCCGACCTTCATCAGGCCGGAGCCTTCCTCGACCCGCGCGATGGACCCACCACCGGCGCCGATCTCGATCATGTCGACGACCGACACCTTCAGCGGCAGGCCGGACCCCTTCTGGAAGCGCCGCACGCGCCCCGCTTCGAACTCGAACTTGCGGTCGGGTGCGCCGTTCTCGATCAGGCACATCTTCGCGGTGGTGCCGCCCATGTCGTAGGACACGACGTGATCCAGGCCGGATTGCCTCGCGAGCCACGACGCCGCCATGGCACCCGCGGCCGGGCCGGATTCGATCAGGCGGATCGGGTAGTCCTTGGCTTCCTGCACGGAGGCGATGCCGCCACCCGACAGCATGACGTACAGCGCGCCGGCCACACCCATCTCGGCCAGCCGTGCTTCCAGGCGGTCGAGGTAGCGCAGCATGCGCGGCTGCACATAGGCGTTCGCGCAGGCGGTGGAGATGCGTTCGAATTCGCGGATCTCGGGTGCGACCGACGACGACAGCGTGATGGCAATGCCCGGATGCGCCGCGCGCACGATCTCCGCCGCCCGGCGTTCGTGCCGCGGGTCGCGCCAGGCATGCATGAAGCCGATGGCGATGGCCTCGACACCTTCGGCGACCAGCGCATCGGCCTGGCGGCGCACGGCGGCTTCATCGAGCGGCTTCAGTTCCTCCCCATGCACATCGAGCCGCCCCGGCACTTCCAGGCGCAGCGCGCGCGGCACCAGCGTGGGCGCGGGTTCGAGGAACAGGTCATACAGGTCGTAGCGGGTTTCCTTGCCGATCTCGATGGAATCGCGGAAGCCCTCGGTGGTCAGCAGGCCGACCTTGCAGCCGGTGCGCTCGATGATGGTGTTGGTGACCAGCGTCGTGCCGTGCACCACCGAATGAAGGGCTACGGGCGGCAGGCCGGTTTCCTCCAGCAGCCGCGCAATGCCGGCGATGATGGCCTCGGACGGATCATCCGGCGTGGTCAGCCGCTTCCCGGTGGCGACCAGATTGCGCGTGGGGTCGTGCAGCACGAAATCGGTGAAGGTGCCGCCGACATCGACGCCGATGCGTGCCGTCGCGGTCATGCCTTCACCCCGTAGTCGCGCGCTGCGCCCTCGGGCGTGACATAGCCATTGCGGATATCCTCGGCGAGCGCGGCCGGGTCGCGGTCCTTCGGGTCGCCGTAGCCGCCGCCCCCGGCATAGTGCATCCGCAGCCGCGCACCCGCCGCGACCGTCGTGCGCGATTTCGGATGCGGCCGCGTGCCGTCCGCGAGTTCGATCACCGCCGAAGCCCCCGCCCCACCACCGAGCACGCCTTGCGCCGGATGGTCCCGCCGATCCGACAGCAGCGACAGCCGCACGGCATCCGGTGCGCGGACCTCGATCTCGACATCCTGCCCGAGCCCGCCTCGGAACTGCCCGGCGCCGCCGGAATCCGGCAGCAGCTGCTTCTTCCACACCACCAGCGGTGCGACGGATTCATACGCCTCGATCGACCCGGCGCCGACATTCGTTGGGAAGGCCGTGGTCGGCAGCCCGTCGCGATGCGGCGACGCACCCATGCCACCACTGGCGAACAGCACCTGCGAGAACCGGTCGCCCTCGCGGTCATGCCCGCTGAACAGCGCGCGCATGGTCGGCGCGCCGCCGCATTCGCCGATGATCCTGTCTGGCATCACCGGCGCCAGCGCCTTGTAGATGGCACCCGCCAGCAGATGGCCCGTGAGCTGCCGTGCCGAACACGGAGCAGGAAAGCGTGGGTTCAGGATGCTGCCGTCGGGCGCGCTGACGGTGACCGCCTGGTAGGAACCCTCGTTGCGCGGCGTGAAGGGATCCAGCGCGCATTTCACCGGATAGACCGAATAGGCATGCGTGTAGTTCATCACGCAGTTGATGCCGCGATCGACCTGCGGCGAGGTGCCGGCATAGTCGATGTGCATGGTGTCGCCGCGGATGGTGACCTCGCACTCGATGCGCGTGATCGCCTCGTCGAAGCCATCGGCTTCCAGCGTGCTGCGCCAGGTGCCGTCGGGCAGTGCCGCGATGGCGCGGCGCATCGCCGCATCGGTGCGGGTGGACAGCGCCCGCGACAATCCCTGCAAATCCGGCAGGCCGGTGTCGGACAGGAACTCCGCCACGCCCTGCGCGCAGACCTGGTTGGCGACGACCTGCGCCTCCAGGTCGCCCATCACCTGGCGTGGGACGCGCACGTTGGACAGCAGCACATCCACCAGGTCGCCGTTGCGCGTGCCCTCGCGATACAGGCGCAGCGGCGGGATGCGGATGCCTTCCTCGAACAACTCGCGGCAATCGGCCGACCACAGCGATCCGCCGACATCGGGCGAATGCGCAATGGATCCGGCGAAGCCGACCAGCGCGGCGCGATGGAAAATGGGCGTGACCGCGGTGAAGTCCGGCAGGTGGCCGGTGGCGAGCCAGGGGTCGTTGGTGATGACGCAATCGCCCGGCCGCCAGGTCTCGGCCGGGAAGCGTTCCAGGAAGTGCTTCGTGGTCTTGGGCAGGATGCAGGAGAAGGACGCGATGCCGCCGGTATTCTCGGACACGCTGTCGCCGTTGCGGTCCATCAGCACCGTGGCGAAGTCGTTCGATTCGCGCACGATGGTGGAGAAGGCGGTGCGCAGCAGCCCGGTCGCGGCCTCGTCGGCGATGGAGATCAACCGCGACCAATGGATTTCGAGGCTGATGGGATCGAATGCGTCGGTCATGGGCAGAATGGTTCCCGCGCCACGCGGTTTACGCAACCCCCGCTCACCGACGCGCCAGCGCCAGGGCCGCGCCGATCAGCGCCGAGACCGCCGCCAGCGGCCCGAAGCCCGCGAAACCGAAGTTCACCATCACCCAGCCGCCGATCGCCGCCGCACCCAGCCAGCCGAAGCTCGCCGAGGTGACGTTCAGCCCAAGCACCGTGCCACGCACCTCGTCGGGCACATTCGCCAGTGCCGCCATCAGCGACGGCCGCGCGATGGCGTTGACGAAGATGTAGGCGAAGCCCATCGCGACGGTCGCGAACAGCCCCGGCGTCCAGGCGTAGAGCACCAGCGCCAGCAGCGCGGACCCGACCATGGCGCCGGCGAACACATGCAGCCGGTTCGGCAGCCGGTCCGCCATCTGCCCGCCCACGACGGTGCCGAGAATATTGCCCAGCGCGATCACCGCCAGCGGGATCGCGACACCCGCCGGCGTCAGCCGATAGGAGACCTGCAGGAAGGTCGCGAAATACACCACCGAGACGCCGTAGCAGACGCGTTCCGCCACCCCCATCGCGAGCAGGCGCAGCACCGGGCCGGTCATGGCGCCACGCAGGCTGGGCCGCGCGGCAGAGGCAGCGCGCACGGCAACAGGGCGCAGCGTTGTCGCGAACAGCCCCACCGCCGCCAGCAGCGCGATCGCGCCGACACCCAGGCTGACGCCGCGCCAGCCGATGAAGCTGCCCGCCCAGGCCGCCAACGGCACGCCCACCAGCAGCGACAGCGACTGTCCCGACATCACCCAGCCCAGCGCGCGCCCGCGCTGGCGGTCCACCGTGCGTGCCGAGGCCTCGGTCATCACCACGCCAGTGTAGCCACCCGCGAAGGCCCCCGCGAGCGAGACGGCCAGCACCATCGCCAGGTAGTCCGGCGCCGCCGCCACGCCGGCCAGGCACAGCGCAAGCCCGATCGGCCCGCCGACCAGGAAGGGCCTGCGCCCCCAGCGATCCGATGCCGCGCCCGCCACCAGCGACGTGATGCCCCAGGCGATCGACGTCAGTGCCATCAGGTTCGCCACCATCGGCAGGCTGGTGGAGAGGTCGCGCGCCATGTCGATCAGGAAGGGCGCGCGCGTCGTGCCGCTCGATGACGCGGCGAACATGCCCAGGCACGCTGCGGCCAGCAGCGCCCAGGGCATGCGCGGCAGGGGTTGTGTCAGGCGCCGGCCATCTTCGCGACGGTATGCGCCAGCGCGCGGTCCAGCACCTCGACCAGCGTGTCGCATTCGGTGCGCGTGATCACCAGCGGCGGCGACAGCACGATGGTGTTGGAATGCCGCGACCCGCCGCCGGAGCGCCCGACGATCACGCCATTCGCCTTGCAGAATTCCACCACGCCGCCGACCAGCGCGCCGTCGAGCTGGGTCTTGGAATCACGATCCGTCACCAGCTCGATGCCGATCAGCAGCCCCTTGCCGCGGATGTCGCCGGTGATGCCGTGCTTCCACAGCGCGGCCTGCAGCTGGTCCATCAGGTAGGCGCCCATGCTGGCGGCGCGCTGGGGCAGCTGTTCCTCGAGCATGATCTCGATGTTGCGCACCGCCACCGCCGCCGCGGCCGGGTGCCCGCCATAGGTGTTCACCTGCATCACCTGGCGCGATTCCGCGACCTCGCCGAGGAAGGATTCGAAGACGCGGTTCTTCACCACGGTGGCCGCGATCGGCAGGTAGGCGGAGACGATCCCCTTCGCCACCGCCATGATGTCCGGGCTGATGCCGTAGTGCTGGTGGCCGAACATCTTTCCCGTGCGGCCGAAGCCGTTGATCACCTCGTCGACATGCAGCAGCACGTCATATTTGCGGCAGATCGCTTCGACCTTGGGCAGGTAGTCGTCGGGCGGCACCGCGACGCCGACGCCCGACATGATCGGCTCCACGATCACTTCCGCGACCGTCTGCGGACCCTCGGACTGGATGGTCGCCTCGATCGCGGTGGCGCAGGCCGTCTTGCAGGACGGGTATTCCAGCCCGTAGGGGCAGCGGTAGCAGGTCGGTGCGGGCACATGGATGAACTCGCCCGCGAAGGGTTCGAACTTCATCTTGCGTTCGCCCATGCCGCCGGCCGCCAGCGTGGCGAGCGTGGTGCCGTGATAGGCGTAGTGGCGCGCGATGGTCTTGAAGCGGAACTGGCCGGGGAATTCGTGCTTGGCGTATTGGCGGGCGACCTTGAAGCCGGCCTCGTTCGCCTCGGAGCCCGAATTCACGAAATAGGTGTGGTAGTCGCCGCCCATCAGCGTGTTGATCTGCTCGGCCAGGCGCGCGGCGGGCAGGTTCATGGCCGTGTGCGGGTAGTAGGCCATCTGCTCCATCTGCTCGGCGGCGATCTGCGCGAGCTCGGTGCGGCCATAGCCGATGTTCACGCACCACAGCCCGGCCATGGCATCGAGGTACGATGTGCCGTCGGCATCGGTGATGGTCGACCCGCGCGCGCCGGTCACCACCATCTGCGACTTCTCCAGCGCCTTGTGCTGGAGGATCGGGTGCATGACGTTCTGCAGGTCCTGCGCGACGACGCGCCGGCGTTCCTCGGGATCGGGCTGGTTGGTGAGCGACATGGGAACACCTCGCGGCTGCTGGGGTGCCCGATGGTTGCGCAACCAGCCTCAGACGTCCAGGTTCGCCACCTTCAGCGCATTGCCCACGATGAAGTCGCGCCGGGGTTCCACCAGGTCGCCCATCAGGGTGGAGAAGACCTGCTCGGCGTCCTCCACATCCTCGATCCGCACCTTCAGCAGGGTACGCACCGCCGGGTCCAGCGTGGTCTTCCAGAGCTGGTCGGGGTTCATCTCGCCCAGGCCCTTGAACCGCTGGATCGCCAGGCCGCGGCGGCCCTCGGCGATCAGCCGGTCGAAGGCGAGCATCGGGCCATGGACCGCGACCTCGTTGGAACCGAGCAGCAGCGCCGCCGGTTCCGCGCCGGCGAAGTCGGCCGCCAGCCGGTCGCGGCGTTCATCCAGCCAGCGTGCCTCGGCGCTGCGCAGCGCGGTCGCATCCAGCGTGTGGCGTTCGTTCACGCCGCGCACGGTGCGCGCCAGCGTCAAACCGTTCTCGCCGCTGCTGATGACCCAGCCGCGCTCGTTCTCCGGCGCCAGGGCGTTCAGCCGCGCGGCCAGCGCCTGCGCCGCCGCGGTGGCGCGGTCGGCATCGAGCGTCAGCGCGCCGGCCACCGCGGCCTGCTCGACGATGTCGCCCGGCACCTGGCCGGCCAGACGCCGGATGCGCGATGTCGCCTGGCGATGGAATTCGACCTCGGCCTGGAGGTCCGTCGCGGTCAGCAGGCGTCCGTCAAAGAAGCGGATCGACGCACCACCCGTCGCCTTCTCGAGCAGGTAGTCCTCGAGCGCGCGGTCGTCCTTGAGGTAGCGTTCCTCGTTGCCACGCTTGGCGCGATAGAGCGGCGGCTGCGCGATATACAGGTTCCCGCGCTCCAGCAGCTCCGGCATCTGGCGGAAGAAGAAGGTCAGCAACAGCGTGCGGATGTGCGAACCGTCCACGTCTGCGTCGGTCATGATGACGATGCGGTGGTAGCGCAGCTTGTTCGCATCGAAGCCGCCCTCGGACGGATCACCGCGGCCGATGCCGGTGCCCAGCGCGGTGATCAGCGTGCCGATCTCCTGGCTGCCGAGCATCTTGTCGAAGCGCGCGCGCTCGACATTCAGGATCTTGCCCTTGAGCGGCAGGATCGCCTGGAAGGCGCGGTCGCGCCCCTGCTTGGCGGAGCCGCCGGCGCTGTCACCCTCGACGATGAACAGTTCCGACTTCGCCGGGTCGCGTTCCTGGCAATCGGCCAGCTTGCCGGGCAGCGAGGACACATCCAGCACGCCCTTGCGCCGCGTCAGCTCGCGCGCCTTGCGCGCGGCTTCCCGCGCGGCGGCGGCGTCCATGATCTTGCTGACGACGTCCTTGGCTTCCTTCGGATGCGTCTCGAACCAATGGGTCAGCGCGTCGGCCACCGCGGTATGCACGATCGGCTGCACTTCGGAGGAGACCAGCTTCTCCTTGGTCTGGCTGCTGAACTTCGGGTCCGGCACCTTCACCGAAAGCACCGCGGTCAGCCCCTCGCGCATATCCTCGCCGGCGAGCGCGAATTTCTCCTTCTTCGCAAGCCCCTCGGCCACCTTGCCCACCACGCGCGTCAGCGCCTGGCGGAAGCCGGCCAGGTGCGTGCCGCCGTCGCGCTGCGGGATGTTGTTGGTGAAGCAGAGCATCGTCTCGTGGTAGCTGTCGTTCCAGCGCACCGCGATCTCGACGCGCATGCCGTCGTGATCCTTCGACATCACGCTGATCGGCTGCGCGAAGACCGGCGTCTTGCCGCGGTCGAGCCACTCCACGAAGGCGACCAGGCCGCCATCGAACTTGAACACCGCTTCCTGCACATCGGTATGGCGTTCGTCGCGCAGCGTGATCGCCAGGCCGGAATTCAGGAAGCCCAACTCGCGCAGGCGCCGTTCCAGCACCGCGAAGTCGAACTCCACCTTGGTGAAGGTGCCCGCCGACGGCTTGAAGGTCACCTCGGTGCCGTTCGGATGATCCGACGGGCCGACCAGCGTGCAGGGCACCACCGTCTCGCCGTGTTCGAAGCGCAGGCGGTGCTCCTGGCCCTCGCGCCAGATGCGCACTTCCATCCATTCGGACAGCGCGTTCACGACCGCCGCACCCACGCCGTGCAACCCGCCCGAGACCTTGTAGGAATTCTGGTTGAACTTGCCGCCGGCATGCAGGCGCGTCAGCACGACTTCGGCCGCGGAGATGCCTTCCTCGGCGTGGATGTCGGTCGGGATGCCGCGGCCGTCGTCGCGCACGGTCACGCTGCCGTCGCCGTTCAGCGTGACATGGCAGGACGTCGCGAAGCCGGCCTGCGCCTCATCGACCGCGTTGTCGATGATCTCGAAGGCCATGTGGTGCAGGCCCGATCCATCATCGGTGTCGCCGATGTACATGCCGGGCCGCTTGCGCACGGCTTCGAGGCCGCGGAGCACGGTGATGGAGGCGCTGTCGTAGGCGTCGGATTCGGGACGCGCGGGCTCGCTCATGCGGCGCGCTCACTCCTGCTGGAAAGGGGATCTGAAGCGTGTTTGCAATATAGGCGTTTCCGCCCCTCAAGGCGACCCGGTTTCGCCCGCCGGCAGCAGGATTCCGGGCCGCGCCACGACGATGTCCGCGATGCCCCGCAACGGGCGGAAAACCTCGGTTTCCGTGCCGGTCAGGAAGACCTGCGCGGGCAGCGCCGCCAGCGCGGCGAACAGCGCCTCCCGCCGCGCGGTATCGAGGTGCGCCGCCACCTCGTCCAGCAGCAGCAGCGGGGCGAAGCCGCGCGCCTCGGCGATCAGCGCGGCATGGGCCAGCACGGTCGAGATCAGCAGCGCCTTCTGCTCGCCGGTCGAGCAGATCTCGGCGACCTGGTCCTTCGGCACATGCACCAGCGTCATGTCCGCGCGATGCGCGCCGCGCGCAGCCCCCCCGGCAGCGGCATCGCGCCGCCGGTCAGCCGCCAGCGCCACGCGCAGCGCATCCTCGACCGCCAGCGCGGGCTGCCCCGCGAGCGCCGCGGCGATCGGACAGACCAGCTCCATGCGTGCCGCGGGAAACACCCCCGTCGCCGCGCCGGAGGCCATCACCGCGTTCAGCCTCAGCGCCAGCGCGCGCCGCGCGGCGGTGGCGGCGACCGCGTGGCGTGCCATCGCATCCTCCAGCCCGGCGAGCCAGCGCGCATCCCCGCGCCCCTGCGCCAGCAGCCGGTTGCGCTGGGACATCGCGTTGTCATGCGCCGCGACCTCCCGCGCATGCGTCGGCTCCAGCGCCCAGGCCAAGCGATCCAGGAAGCGCCGCCGCCCCGACGCGCCCTCCTGGAACAGCCGGTCCATCTGCGGCGTCAGCCACACCGCGGCCACGCGATCCGCCAGCTCCGACTGCGTGCGCAGCGGCTGGCCATCGAGGCGAAAGACGCGGCGGTCCGAGGTGCCTTCGGGGTGAGACCCGGTGCCAAGATCGAAGGCGCCCGCTGGCGTGTCGAAGCGTCCCGCCGCCGCCCAGGGCCGCGCCGCGCCATCCACGCGCCGCCCGAGTTCCCCCATGCGCGCCCCACGCAGCCCCCGCCCGGGACCGATCAGCGAGATCGCCTCCAGCAGGTTGGTCTTGCCCACGCCGTTCTCGCCGGCGATCGCGACGATCGCCGCGTCGAAGCCTGCGTCGAGCGACGACCAGGAGCGGAAATCGGCAAGTCGCAGGCGAATGAGGCGGAGCATCGGCTGCATGTGGTGCGGTGCTCCTCGTCAGGCGCGCCGCAACCGACGCGGCCTGCGGGCTACCGAGGCCGGGCGGTCTCGGATGGCGGCAGTTCGAGGCGCTCGCGCAGCCGCTCCAGCGCATCGACCTGGCTGTCGGTCGGCGGTCCGTCCACGGCGGCGACGCTCCAGGCCATGTCCAGCAATTGCTGGCGCTCGACCGGCTGCAGCTTCTCGCGCCAGAGCTTCGCCAGGGCGCGCGACATGTCGTTCGGTTCGGTCACCTGCCCGGCCGCCCAGATGGCGTAGGTGGTCATGCCATCCGGATCGCTCACGCCGATGCGCGTCGCCAGGTGCTGCCGGATGATGTCCTCGGCCTTGCGGCTCGGCGCCATGCCCTTCTGCGCGGCGATGCCCGCCATCATGATGGCGGCGGCCAGGGCCGGGTCGTCCACCGCGGTCAGGGTCGATCCTTCGACCTTGGTCCTGAAGCGGTGCCGCCGGAACGCGCCCCGTGCGCGCTCAGCGACATCGATGACGTCGCGCGCTGCCTCGGCACCCTGGCGCATCCGGAACCACCAGAAGGCGAAGCCGCCGGCCATCGCGGCGATCAGCATCAGGATGTGCATGGCGTGATCGCCCGGACCCGCGGACTACACCCGCATGGGCATCAGCACATACAGCGCCTCGGGCTTCGCGGCGTCCTTCACGATGGTCGGCGCCGCACCGTCGGCGAACAGGAATTCCAGGCTCTCGCCGATCTGCGCGGTGATGTCGGTCAGGTAGCGCGCCTGGAAGCCGATCTCGAGCGGCGTGCTTTCGTAGGACACCGCATCGCCGTCCAGCTCCTCCTGCGCCTGGCCCTGCTCCGGGCTGGCGGCCGAGAGCAGCAGGTTGTTTCGAGAGATGGACAGCTTCACCGGCCGCGAGCGCTCCGACGAAATCGCCGCGACGCGCGCCACCGCTTCCTCGAAATCCTTCTTCGGCACGGTCAGCTTCTTGTCGTTGCCGCGCGGGATGACGCGCTCGTATTCCGGGAAGGTGCCGTCGATCAGCTTCGAGGTCAGCGAGACGGTGCCCAACGCGAAGCGGATCTTGGTGTCGGACAGGCGGATCTCGATCTCGTCCTGCGTTTCCTCGGCCAGCTTGCGGACCTCGTTGACGGTCTTGCGCGGCACGATCACGCCGGGCATGCCCTTGGCACCCTCGGGCAGCGGTTCCTCGACACGCGCCAGGCGATGGCCGTCGGTGGCCACCGCGCGCAGCACCGCGGTGCCATCGCTGTCCGCCGCGTGCAGGTAGATGCCGTTCAGGTAGTAGCGCGTTTCCTCGGTGCTGATCGCGAAGCGCGTGCGGTCGATCAGGTCGCGCAGCACGCCGGCCTTGATGGCGAACTTCGTCGGCATCTTGCCCTCGGTCATCGAGGGGAAGTCGTCGACCGGCAGCACGGACAGCGTGGTGTTGAACTTGCCCGCGCGCAGCGAGAGCGGTCCATCGCCGCCGCCATGGTCGAACTCCACGCGCGCGCCCTCGGCCAGCTTTCGCACGATCTCGTACAGCGTCGAGGCCGGCGCCGTGGTCCGGCCGCCGCGCGTGACGGTCACGCCGGCGACATCCTCGACCACCGCGATCTCCATGTCGGTGGCGGTGAGCGTCAGGCTGCCTTCGGTCTTGGCGTCGATCAGCACATTCGCGAGGATGGGGATGGTGTTGCGCCGCTCCACCACGCTCTGCACATGCGCGAGAGCCTTGAGCAGCACTGCCCGGTCGACCGTGAACTTCATCGCTGCACCCGACGCCCCGATCCTGTGGCAGCCGCCGCATCGCAGGATGCGGGACCGCCGGTGTCCCCCGTGGTTCCCCCGCGGACACCGGGGCCGAATCGGCCCGCGCGGCGGCCGGCCGAGGGGGCCGCACCATATCAGCGGGATTCCGGGGGGGAAAGGCGGGAATGCCACGCCAAAAGGGCGGAAATCCAGGCCGGTGCCCAGAATCGGAAGGATCGTGCGGATGCACGATCCGCCAGTGCACGGCGCGCAAGCCAAGCCGCCGGAGGCGGCGCCCGGCGCCCGAGGAACCGCACAAACACCCGGATCGTGCGGATGCACGATCCGCGAGCGCACGGCGCGACCGCGCCCAGACCATCGACGGCCGCCAATGCGTCCGTGCACGGCGCGCAAGCCCGCCGCCGGAGCCGGAGCCGGCGCCCGAGGAACCGCACAAACACCCGGATCGTGCGGATGCACGATCCGCGAGCGCACGGCGCGACCGCGCCCAGAACCCCACAGGCCGCCAATGCGCCAGTGCACGGCGCGCAAGCCAAGCCGCCGGAGGCGGCGCCCGGCGCCTGAGGGCAAAAAATCTACGTCTCGAGCATCCGCCGCAGCAGCTCGACATCCTCGGCAAAGGCGGAATCCGCCTGCATCAGCTCGGAGATGCGCGACACCGCATGCATCACCGTGGTGTGGTCGCGGTTGCCGAAGCGCCGGCCGATCTCGGGCAGCGAGCGCGAGGTCAGCTGCTTCGCCAGGTACATCGCAACCTGGCGCGGCCGCGCCACGGCGCGCGCGCGCCGCGCGCTGCTCATGTCGGTCAGGCGGATGTTGTAGTGCTCGGCGACCTTGCGCTGGATTTCCTCGATCGTGACGCGGCGATCATGCGCGCGCAGGATGTCCTGCAGCACTTCCTGCGCGTTCTCGAGCGTGATGGCGCGGCCGAACAGGTTGGCATGCGCGATCAGGCGGTTCAGCGCGCCGTCCAGTTCACGGATGTTGGACGTGATCTTGTGCGCGAGGAATTCCTGCACGTTCTTCGGTACCTCGACGCCTGCGGCCATGGCCTTGGCGCCCAGGATCGACAGGCGGAGCTCGAAGGTGGTGGCGTGGATGTCGGCGACGATGCCGCAGCCCAGCCGCGTGCGCAGCCGGTCCTCGAGCCCATTCAGGTCCGAGGGCGACTTGTCGGCGCTGACGACGATCTGCTTGCCGGCATCGACCAGCGCATTGAAGGTGTGGAAGAACTCCTCCTGCGTATTGTCCTTGCCGATCAGGAACTGCAGGTCGTCGACCATCAGCACGTCGACCGACCGCAGGCTCTCCTTGAACTCCATGGTGGACTGGCTGCGCAGCGCGGCGATGAAGCGGTACATGAACTTCTCGGCGCTCATGTAGGCCACATTGCGCGCCGGTTCGCCATCGCGGATCGCCCAGGCGACCGCGTGCATCAGGTGGGTCTTGCCCAGGCCCACGCCGCCATACAGGAACAGCGGGTTGAAGCCGGGCAGCGCGGGCTTCTCGGCCACGCGCCGCGCGCAGGCATGGGCGAATTCGTTGGGCTTGCCGACGACGAAGGTGTCGAAGGTGAAGCGCGGGTCGAGCGGCGCCGACCAGTCGCCGCGCGCATCGCCGCTGCGCGCGGCCGCCTTGCCGGCGGAGAGCGGTTCCGCGAGGCCGTGGCGCCGCGGCGGCCCGTCACGACCGGCGGGCGCCGCGTCCTCGGCATCCTCGACCGGGCGCTGCGGGCCCAGCCGGACATCCACGCGGCGCACCGCGGGGCTTTCCTGCTGCCACAGCGCGCTGAGACGATCGCCATAATGGCTGCGCACCCAGTCGCGCAGGAAGCGGGTCGGCAACACCACGACGGCCTCGTCGCCCTCGATGGCCGCGAGCGTCATCTGGCGCAGCCAGGTGCGGTATTCGACCTCGCCCACTTCCTCGCGAAGACGGCCACGGATGCGCGCCCAGGCCTCTCCCATCGCCGCGGCGGAGAGCGACGGACCCGACCCGGCTGGCTTCTCCATGCGACCCCCTGCCCCCTCGTGCATATACCGGGGTGCTTTCCCCGGACCCCTCGCCGCAGCCCCTGCCGGGCCGTCGGTCGAGCCACCCCCCATACAACGCCTCCGAGACTAGGCCTCGGCGCGTGCAGCACAAACAACAAATCCGTAATGCGCCTGGGTCAACAAACAACGCACGCAGAACGGCGGCCGCGATTCATCATCGCGACTCCCGTTCTGCAAGTATTGAAAGTGTCGTGACTTCGCGACCGCTATCCGGGTCGCGACGTTTTCAGGAAGCCGCGGCGGTTCCCAGCGACTTCACGCGCGCGGACAGGCGCGAAACCTTCCGCGCGACCGTGTTCGCATGCAGCGTGCCCTTGGTCACCGCGCGCTGCAGCTCGGGCTGCGCCGCGCGGAAGGCTTCCTGCGCGGCGGCCTTGTCGCCGGTCGCGATGGCTTCCTCCAGCTTGCGCACGAAGCTGCGCACGCGCGACTTGCGCGCCTTGTTGCGCGCAACGCGCTTCACGTTCTGGCGGATGCGCTTGCGCGCGGACGCGGTGTTCGCCATGGGGCTTGCGGCTCACATCAATCAGAGGTTCTAGGCTATCGCGCACCGAAGGCCGGCCGCGACGAAGGCGGCGGTTCTAATGCGGTCCGGCGCGGCGCGTCAAGCGGGCGGTGCGCCGGACCATCGGGCTGCGCCCGCTCAACGGTTGCCGAAGGCCGGCTTGCGCTTCTCCGCGAAGGCCGACATGCCCTCCTTCTGGTCCTCGGTCGCGAACAGGCTGAGGAACAGCCGGCGCTCAGTGCGCACGCCCTCGGTCAGGCCGCCTTCGAAGGCGGCGTTCACCGCTTCCTTGGCCATCGCGACCGAGGGCGCGGACAGCGCGGCGATCTTGGCGCCGATCTTCACCGCCTCGGCCAGCAGGTCGGCGGCCGGCACCACGCGGGTCACCAGGCTGGCACGCTCGGCCTCCACAGCGTCCATCATGCGGCCGGTCAGGATCATCTCCATGGCCTTGGACTTGCCGACCGCGCGCGTCAGCCGCTGCGAGCCGCCGGCACCCGGGATGATGCCGAGGTTGATCTCCGGCTGGCCGAACTTCGCGGTATCGGCGGCGATGATCAGGTCGCACATCATCGCCAATTCGCACCCGCCGCCCAGCGCGAAGCCGGCCACCGCGGCGATGACAGGCTTCCTGATCTCGAGCACCGTCTCCCAGCGCTCGGCGATGAAGTCGTTGAAATAGACCGCGGGGAAGGTGCGGTCCTTCATCTCCTTGATGTCGGCGCCGGCGGCGAAGGCCTTCTCGCTGCCGGTCAGCACGATGGCGGCGATCGCCGGGTCGGCATCGTAGCCGCGCAGCGCCTGGCCGAGCTCGGTCATCAGCTGGTCGCACAGGGCGTTGAGCGCCTGCGGGCGGTTCAGCCGGATGATGGCGACGCGCCCCTCGGTCTCGGTCAGGATCATCTCGTAGGGCATGTGCCGCCTTCCTTGCCGTGTGTGTGCCCCGCGGCTGTAGCGCAGCGCGGCCGGCGCCTCAACGCTGCGCCCGCGCGCAGAAAAAGGTGGACCGGCCGGATTGCACGATGCGCTGGATGGGGGCGGCGCAATGCGGGCAGGGCGCGCCCTCCCGCCCATAGACCGCGAAGGTGTCCTGGAAGCGGCCCAGTTCCCCATCGGCGCGGACATAGTCGCGCAGGGAAGACCCGCCGGCGCCGATGGATTCGGCCAGCACCGCCTTGATGGCGGGCACCAGCCGCGCTGCGCGCACCCCAGCCACGCTGGCCGCCAGCCGCCGGGGCGAGATGCCGGCGCGGAACAGCGCCTCGCAGACATAGATGTTGCCCAGCCCCGCCACCACGCCCTGGTCCAGCAGCGCCGCCTTGATCGGCGTATGCCGACCGACCAGCGCGGCCGACAGCACGGCATCCGTGAAGCCCTCCTCCAGCGGCTCCGGCCCGAGGCCAGCCAGCAGCCGGTGCGAATCCTCCGCCGCCGTCGCCACCAGGTCGACCGACCCGAAGCGGCGGGGGTCCACGAAGCCGACGCGCCAGCCATGGTCGGTCGCGATCACCAGGTGCTCATGCGCCTCGGGCGGCGCATTGTGACCGCGCGTATCGGAGGCCGCGCCCAACGGACCCAGCCGCGCCACCGGCGCCGCCCCGGCCGGGCGCGCCACCATGCGGCCGGACATGCCCAGGTGGATCAGCAGGCTCTCGCCGCCCTCCAGGCGCATCAGCATGTATTTCGCGCGGCGGCGGAACGACAGCACGCGCCGGCCCTCCATCCGGCGCACCAGGCCGGCCGGGAAGGGGAAGCGCAGGTCGGGTCGGCGCTGCTCGACCTCGGTGATGCGCTGCCCCTCCAGGACCGCGGCCAGGCCACGCATCACGGTCTCCACTTCGGGCAATTCGGGCATGGTGCCTCCCCTTTCGCGTCCGGCACGCTATGTTGCCGGCATCATGAGCGACAGCCCCCAGGACCAGGCCGATTTCGGCTTCCGCACCGTGCCCCGCGCCGAGAAGGCGTCGATGGTGCGCGATGTCTTCGAAAGCGTGGCGCCGCGCTACGACGTGATGAACGACCTGATGTCGCTCGGCATCCACCGGGTGTGGAAGCGCATCTTCGTCAATGCCATCGCGTGTTCGCCGCGCGAGACGCTGCTCGACCTCGCCGGCGGCACCGGGGACATCGCCTTCCTGGCGAAGGAACGCGGCGCCGGGCGCGTCATCCTGACCGACGTGAACCCCGCCATGCTGGAGGTCGCGCAGACCCGCGCCCTGGACCGCGGCCTGGCCGAGGGCATCGCCTTCATGGTGGTGGATGCCGAACGCATCCCGCTGCCCGACCGCAGCGTCGAGAAGATCTCGATGGCCTTCGGCCTGCGCAACTGCACCGACAAGGACGCGGTGCTGCGCGAGGCCCGGCGCGTGCTGCGCCCGGGCGGGCGGTTCCATTGCCTGGAATTCTCGCGCCTGGAAGTCTCGGCGCTGGTGCCGCTGTATGACGCCTGGTCCTTCAAGGCGCTGCCGGCGATCGGCGAGCGCGTGGCCAAGGACCGCGACAGCTACGAATACCTGGCCGAAAGCATCCGCATGTTCCCCGACCAGGAGACGCTGGCCGGCATGATGCGCAAGGCCGGGCTGGAGAAGGTCGCGGTGCGCAACCTGTCGGGCGGCATCGTCGCGATCCATACCGGGTGGCGGCTGTAGCGTGCGGGTCCTGCTGGTCGTCTCGGGATCGGTCGCCGCCTACAAGGCGTTGGAGCTGACGCGCCTGCTGCGGCGCGACGGCGCGCAGGTGATGGCGGTGCTGACCGCCGGCGGCGCGCGCTTCGTCACCAAGGAAGCCCTGGCCGCGATCACCGGCGAACGCGTGCATGACGACCTCTGGGCCGCCGAGGCGGAGATCGGCCATATCCGCCTGGCGCGCTGGCCGGATTTGGTCGCCGTCGTGCCGGCCTCGGCCGACCTGCTGGCGAAGATGGCGCATGGCATTACCGACGACCTAGCGACCTGCGTGCTGCTGGCGACGCGCGCGCGGGTGCTGGTGGCACCCGCGATGAACCCCGCCATGTGGGGCCACCCGGCGACGCAGGCCAATGTCGCGACGCTGCGCGGGCGTGGCGTGGCGATCATAGGCCCCGATGACGGGCCGATGGCCGAACCGGAATCCGGCCCCGGCCGCCTGGTGGAACCGCCCGCGCTGCGCGACGCCATCGCCGCCGCGCTGGCCGATGGGCCGCTGAAGGGGCGCCACGTCATCGTCACCTCCGGCCCGACGCATGAGGCGATCGACCCGGTGCGCTACATCGCCAACCGTTCCTCCGGCAAGCAGGGCCACGCCATCGCCGCCGCGCTCGCTGCGCTGGGCGCGCGCGTCACGCTGGTCAGCGGCCCCGTGTCCCAGCCCGACCCGCCCGGCGTCACCGTGGCGCGGGTCGAATCCGCCCGCGACATGCTGGCCGCCGTGCAGGCTGCGCTGCCCGCCGATGCCGCCATCTGCGCCGCCGCCGTGGCCGATTGGCGCACCGCGCGCGAGGCCACGCAGAAGATGAAGAAGGTGCCGGGCGAAGCGCCGCCGCCGCTCGACCTCGCGCTGAACCCCGACATCCTTGCCACGCTGGCAGCCCCCGGCCCGCGCCGCCCGGCCCTGGTGGTCGGCTTCGCCGCCGAGACCGAGGCGCTGGTGGACAACGCGATCGCCAAGCGCGCGCGCAAGGGCTGCGACTGGATCGTGGCCAACGACGTCTCGGGCGACGTCATGGGCGGCGCCGAGAACGCCGTCCATCTGGTCACGCCGGCCGGCGTCGAGGACTGGCCGCGCCTGCCCAAGCCGGAGGTCGCACGCCGCCTCGCCGCGCGCATTGCAAAGGCCCTGGCATGACCGCCACGCCCGTCATCGACGTGGTGCGCCTGCCCCATGCCGAGGGCCTGCCGCTGCCCGCCTATGCCACCGATGGCGCGGCCGGGATGGACCTGCTGGCGGCCGTCGCGGCGCCGCTGGTGATCCCGCCGGGCGGCCGCGCGCTGGTGCCCACGGGGCTGACCATCGCGCTGCCGCACGGCTACGAACTGCAGGTGCGCCCGCGCTCCGGCCTGGCGCTGAAACACGGCATCACCCTGCCCAACAGCCCCGGCACGATCGACGAGGACTACCGCGGCGAGCTCGGCGTCATCGTGCTGAACACCGGCGCCGAGCCCTTCACGGTGGAGCGCGGCATGCGCATCGCGCAGGCGGTGATCGCGCCCGTGGTGCGCGCCGCCTGGCGGGAGGTCGCCACGCTGCCCGCCACCGCGCGCGGCGCCGGCGGCTTCGGATCGACCGGGACCACCTAGGGCATGCTGCGTTCGCTCGCGCTCACTTCGCAAGCTCCAGCCTGTTGTTTTCAGGGCATCTTCACGCGTTCAGACTGAACGCGATCTGCTCTGGCGGCCGCGCAGCGCGGCAGGGCGCGGCCGGACCCGCCATGCCGCAGGCGGCCCCGGCATCCCGCCGCGGCGCCGCGGGGTTGCGAAGACCGGCGCGGGATGCGAGACCGTCGGTGGGTGTCAGGCTGCGCCATGCAGTCGGGCAGGGTCATCGTGCCGGTCGGGCCGCCGGCACCGGAGATCCGTGCCCATGCCCTGCCTCATCGCTCCCCCGTATGTTCGCGTCGCGGAGACCCGTCGTGGTTGAGGCGCCGCGCGGCACCGCCCGGCGGCCCGTCTCGGTCCTGCGCAGCTTCCTCGACAGCGAGGCGGCGGGCGGGCTGATCCTGATGGCAACGGCGGCCTGCGCGCTGTTCATCGCCAATTCACCGCTCGCCCCCGCCTATTTCGCCGCGCTCGGCGTCTATGTCGGCCCGATGAACATCGGCCATTGGGTCAATGACGGGCTGATGGCGGTGTTCTTCCTGCTCGTCGGCCTCGAGATCAAGCGCGAGATGCTCGACGGGCAGCTCGCCTCCTGGTCGAACCGCGCCCTGCCGGGGATCGCGGCGGCGGGCGGGATGGTGGTGCCGGCGCTGGTCTTCCTCGCCTTCAATGCCGGGTCGCCGGAGACGGCGCGCGGCTGGGCGATCCCGACGGCGACCGACATCGCCTTCGCGCTCGGCGTCATGTCGCTGCTGGGGCCGCGCGTGCCGGCGGCGCTGAAGGTGTTCCTCGCGGCGCTCGCGATCCTCGACGACCTCGGCGCCGTCATCATCATCGCGCTGTTCTATTCGGGCCAGTTGTCGACGCTGGACCTGGCGCTGGCCGCCGCCGCCCTGGCGGTGCTGTTCGGCATGAACCGCGCCGGTGTCGCGCGGCTCTGGCCCTTCCTGCTGGTCGGGCTGGTGCTGTGGTTCTTCGTGCTGCGGTCGGGCGTGCATGCCACCATCGCCGGCGTGCTGCTGGCGCTGGCCATTCCACTGCGCCCGGCGCCGGCGCGGCCGGACGACATGGCGAGCTCCCTGCTGCACCGGCTTGAACATGCGCTGCACAAGCCGGTCGCCTTCCTGGTCGTGCCGGTCTTCGGCTTCGCCAATGCCGGCGTCTCCTTCGCCGGGCTCACGCTGGAGACCGCGCTGCAGCCGCTGACGCTCGGCATCGCGCTCGGGCTGTTCCTGGGCAAGCTGGTCGGCGTGTTCGGCGCCTCGGCGTTGGCGATCCTGCTCGGCGTCGCCTCCCTGCCGTTCCGCGCATCCTGGATGCACATGGTCGGCGTCGCGCTGCTCTGCGGCATCGGCTTCACCATGAGCCTGTTCATCGGGCTGCTGGCCTTCGCCGACTACCCACAGCAACAGGCGCAGGCGAAGATCGGCATCCTGGCCGGGTCGCTGGTCGCCGGCGTCCTGGGCTGGCTGGTGCTGCGCCTGGCGCCCACCCCGCGGGAGGTCCGGCCGGGGTGACCGCGAGACCGCGCCCCGGCGCCCACGCGCCGGCGTGTCGGTCCCGCAGCCCGCCGGGGCCACGGCTGAACCACAACGCCACGTGCCGTTGCCATTCGATACTGGCCGGCCGTGCCCCGACGGGCCACATAGGGGGACCAGGGATGACCCGAGGTCCACCCACCCCCCGATGCCCGTTTCCGTGCCATCCCACCCAACCCCGCGCCGCATCGGCGCAGCGCGTCTGCTGGCGGCCGTGGCGCTGCCGCTGGGCGCCTGCGCCCTGCCGATCGAGCCTGCGGATTCCGGCATGGTCGTGCCGGCGCGCTTCGTCTCCGCCGCCATGCCGGCTGCTGCGCCAGCACCCGACGCGACATGGTGGCGGGCGTTCCAGGCGCCCGAGCTCGACCGCCTGATGGCGGCCTCGATGGCGGGGAATTTCGACCTGGCCGTCGCCGTGGCGCGCATCCGCCAGGCCGACGAGGCCCTGCGCATCACCGGCGCCGAGCTGCTGCCCTTCGTCGGCGCCAGCGGGTCGGTCGCGCGCAGCCGCGGCACCTCGGCCACGCCCGGCACGCCGGCCAATGCCGGGCGGCGCTATGGCGGCACCATCGCCGCCAGCTACCAGATCGATTTCTGGGGCGGCCTGCGCGCCCAGACCCAGGCCGCGCGCGACGATGTCCGCGCCGCGGAATTCGCCATGGGCACGGTCACGCTGACCACCCAGGCCGCGGTCGCCGGCACCCTGTTCGACCTGTACGGCGCGCAGGAACTGCTCGCGATCCAGAACGACAACCTGCGCCTGGCGGAACGCACGCTGGCCATCCTGCGCCAACGCCTGGCGGCGGGCACCGCCACCGGCCTTGATGTGGCGCAGCAGGAGAACGTGGTGGCGCAGCAGCGCGCGCAGATCCCGCCGGTGCAGCAGACGGTCGAGGCGAATACCTTCGCCCTCGCCACCCTCGCCGGCGTGACGCCGGACCAGGTAAGCGTCGCCACGGAACGCCTCGCGCGCATCCGCGTGCCGGTGGTCTCGCCCGGCCTGCCTGCCGACCTGCTCCAGCGCCGCCCCGATGTGCGCCAGGCCGAGGCCAACCTCGCCGCCGCCAGCGCCGATGTCACGGCGGCGCGCGCCGCGCTGTTCCCGAACATCACCCTGACCGCCGAGGGCGGCCTGCAAAGCATCGCCCTGCAGACCTTCCTGCGCCCGGGTGCGACCGTCTACAGCATCGCCGCCAGCCTGACCCAGACGCTGTTCGATGGCGGCGCCTTGCGCGCGCAGCTGGCGCTGACCCGCGCACGGCGGGAGGAGCTGCTGGCGAATTACCGACGCGCCATCCTGGTGGCGTTGCAGGATGCCGAGACCAGCCTCTCGGCGCTGGCCAGCGCGCAGGAATCGGCGCGGCTGCAAGCGGCACGGGCAGCGGCGGCCGAACGCGCCTATGCTATCGCCGAGACGCAGTTCCGTGTGGGAACGATCGACCTGCTGACCGTGCTCAACACCCAGGCCAGCCTGTTCAGCGCGCGGCTGGCGCTGGCGCAGGCGCAGGCCACGCGGCTCCAGGCCGCGGCCGCGCTGTTCACCGCGCTGGGCGGCGGCTGGAGCGTGGACGCCGCGCGTGCCGGGAGCCCGACCCGATGAACGAACTGCCCCGCCCGCCGGTGCCCACCACGCCGGCGACCCAGACCGAGGCCCCGGCACGCCGGCGTCGCGCCTGGCCCTGGCTGCTGCTGTTGGCGCTGCTGGGCGGCGGCGGCTGGTATGCCTGGCAGCGCGGCTGGCTGCCCTGGGTCGGGCAGCCGACGCCCGCCGCCACCGCGCCGCCGGCCGGCTTCGGCCCGTCGGGCGGGGCGCGCGGGCGCGGGGGCATCGCGGTGCCGGTCACCGCCGCGGCCGCGGCGGTCGACGACCTGCCCATCCTGCTCGATGCGCTGGGCACCGTGCAGGCGTCCAACACCATCACCGTCGTGCCGCAGGTCGCCGGCCGCATCACCGAGATCGCCTTCACCGAGGGCCAGGAGATCCGCGCCGGCGAGGTGCTGGTGCGCATCGACCCACGCAGCTACCAGGCGGCGCTCGACCAGGCGGTCGCCACCAAGGCGCAGCGCGAGGCGCAGCTGGCCAATGCGCGGCTCGACCTGCAGCGCTACACGCAGCTGGTGCGCGCCAATGGCGCGTCGCAGCAGCAGCTCGACACCCAGCGCGCCGCGGTGGCGCAGCTGGAAGCGCAGGTGCAGTTCGACCAGGCGACGATCGACAACGCGCAGGTGCAGCTGGAGCACACCACCATCCGCGCGCCCTTCGACGGCCGCGTCGGGTTGCGCCAGGTCGATGTCGGCAACCTGGTGCAGTCCAGTTCCAGCGGCATCGTCACGGTCACCCAGATCCGCCCCATCAGCGTCACCTTCACCCTGCCGCAGCAGGCGCTGCCCCAGGTGATGCAGGCGATCGCCGCCGGTCCCGTGCAGGTCGAGGCGCGGCTGCCCGACCCCGGCATCCCGCGCGTCGATGCCACCCCGCCGGCCCCCAATCCGATCGGCATGCTGGTCACCATCGACAACCAGGTGGATGCGGCGACCGGCACGCTGCGGCTGAAGGCGACCTTCCCGAACGACGACCAGCGGCTGTGGCCCGGCGCCTTCGTGAATGTCAGGCTGCAGGTCGCGCTGCTGCGCGGCGTGACGACCATTCCGCTGGTCGCGGTGCAGCGCGGGCCGGATGGCGCCTTCGCCTTCGTGGTGCAGCCCGACAACACGGTGCGGCAGCGGCCGCTCACGCTCGGCGTCGTCTCCGGCACGCAGGCGATGGTGCGGTCAGGGTTGCGGCCGGGCGAACAGGTCGTGACCTCGGGCGCGCTGCGGCTGACCGATGGCGTGCCGGTGCAGGTCGCGGCCCCGGTGGTGCCGCCCGCATCGCAGCCGCAGCGCCGCCGCCCGCCGGGGCAAGGGGCCGGCCAGGGACAACGCCCCGGCACCGGTGAGGCCCGCCCCGAAGGCGCGCCGCCTGCCGGTTCGCGTCCGGACGGCGCGCGGCGCGAGGGTGCTCGCCCCGCTGCTGCTGCCCCGCCGGCCGAAGCACCCCCCGGCGCCGCGTCGCCGCGCTGACGCGCGATGAACATCTCCGCCCCCTTCATCGCGCGGCCGATCGCGACATCGCTGCTGGCGATCGCGGTGCTGATCGCCGGGATCTACGGCTACATGCGCCTGCCGGTGTCGTCGCTGCCGGAGGTGGATTTCCCCACCATCCAGGTCACGACGCAGTTGCCCGGCGCATCGCCCGACACGGTGGCGGTGCTGGTCACCGCGTCGCTCGAACGCCAGCTCGCGCAGATCGCGGGGCTGACGGAGATCGTCTCGGTCAGCGGGCCCGGCGTCAGCCGCATCACGCTGCAGTTCAACCTGGGGCGCGACATCGACGATGCCGCGCAGGACGTGCAGGCCGCGATCAACGCGGCGCGCGGCACGCTGCCATCGACGCTGCCCTACCCGCCGACCTACGCCAAGGTGAACCCGGCCGATCCGCCGATCCTGACGCTGGCGCTGACATCGGACACGCTGCCGGTCGCGCGGCTGTCGGATGTCGTGGACACGCTGCTGGCGCAGCGCCTCGCGCAGGTGGGTGGCGTCGGGCGCGTGGCGGTGCAGGGCAACATGCGCCCGGCGGTGCGCCTCCAGGTCGATCCGCGCCGGCTGGCGGCCTACAACCTGGGCCTGGAGGATGTGCGCAGCGCCATCGCCGCAGCCAATGTCGCGGGTCCGAAGGGATCGGTGGACGGGCCGCAACAGGCCTCCGCGGTCATGGCCAACGACCAGGTGACCACGGCGCAGGGGTTCGAGGACCTTGTCATCGCATGGCGCGGCGACGCACCGGTGCGCCTGCGCGATGTCGGCGCGGCGGTCGAGGACCTCGAGAACACGCTGACCGCCGCCTGGTACAATGGCCGCCCGGCCATCCTGCTGGACGTGCAGCGCCAGCCGGGTGCCAACATCGTCGCGACGGTGGGCGCATTGCGCGCGCAGCTGGTATCCCTGGAACGCGCGCTGCCCGCTGGCACGCAACTCTCCATCGTGGCGGACCGCACCGAGATGATCCGCGCCTCGGTCGCCGAGGTGCAGCTCACCCTGGTCCTTGCGATCGTGCTGGTGGTGCTGGTGATCTTCCTGTTCCTGCGCACCTGGCGCGCAACCATCGTGCCGGGCGTGGCGCTGCCGCTGTCGATCGTGGGCACCTTCGGCGTCATGGCGCTGGCCGGCTTCACCATCGACAACCTGTCGCTGATGGCGCTGGTCATCGCCACCGGCTTCATCGTCGACGACGCCATCGTGATGATCGAGAACGTCGTGCGCTTCGTCGAGAAAGGCATGCCGCCGCTCCAGGCGGCCTATGAAGGGGCGCGGCAGATCGGCTTCACGATCGTCTCGCTGACGCTCTCGCTGATCGCGGTGTTCATCCCGCTGCTGTTCATGGAAGGCGTGGTCGGGCGCCTGTTCCGCGAATTCGCCATCGTCATGTCCGTCTCGGTGCTGGTGTCGATGGCGGTGTCGCTGACGCTGACGCCGATGATGTGCGCCTACCTCCTGCGCCCCGCCGAGGAGGAGCGGCCCGGCATCGTCAACCGCACCTTCGAGGCCGGCTTCGAACGGCTGCGGCGCGGCTATGCCACGACCCTCGCCTGGGCGCTGCGCCGCGAAGGTGCGATGCTGCTGCTGGCGCTGCTGACACTCGGCGGCACGGTCGGGCTGTACGTCGCCATGCCCAAGGGGTTCCTGCCGTTGCAGGACACCGGGATCATCGCTATCACCACCGAGGCGCCGCAGGACGTCTCCTTCCGCCGCATGTCCGCGCTGCAGCGCCAGGTGGCCGACATCGTGGCGCAGGACCCGGACGTGGTCTCGGTCGCCTCGGTCGCGGGCGCGGGCACCATCAATGCGGCGCAGAACACCGGCCGGCTGACCGTGGTGCTGCGCCCGCGCGCCGACCGCAGCGCGACTACCCAGGCGGTGATCGACCGCCTCGCGCCGCGCCTCGCCGCGCTGCCGGGCATCGTCGCCTATCCGCAGATGGTGCAGGACATCCAGATCGGCACGCGGGCCTCCAGCACGCAGTACCAGTACAGCGTGATGAACGCCTCGCAGGCGGAGCTCGCCACCTGGGCGCCACGGCTGCTGGACGCGCTGCGCGCCCTGCCGGAGCTGCGCGACGTCGCCACCGACCAGCGCGAGGACGGGCTGCGCCTGGCGCTCGATGTCGACCGCACCCGCGCGGCGCGCCTGGGCGTCACGATGCAGGCGATCGACGATGCGCTCTACAGCGCCTTCGGCCAACGCCAGATCAGCACCATCTACGGCCAGGCCAACCAGTACCGCGTGGTGCTGGAAGTGGACCCGGCGCTGGCCGGCGACCCCGCCATCATCGGCCAGCTCCGCGTGCCGGGCAGCGCCACGGTCAACGGCACCACCACCACCGCGCAGGTTCCGCTGGCGGAACTGGCCAGCATCAGCCGCGTGCCCGGGCCGCTCACCGTCACGCGGCAGGACCAGTTCCCGGCGGTGACGCTGTCCTTCAACCTGGCGCCCGGCGTCGCCCTGGGCGATGCGGTACAGGCCATCGCGCGGGCCGAAAGCGCGCTCGGCATGCCGGATTCCATGGTCGGCAGCTACGGCGGCGACGCCGCGGAATTCCAGCGCTCGCTGGCCGGCCAGGGCTGGCTGATCCTCGCCGCCATCGTGGTCATCTACATCGTGCTCGGCGTGCTGTACGAGAGCGTGATCCACCCCATCACGATCCTCTCGACCTTGCCCTCCGCCGGCATCGGCGCGCTGGTGGCGCTGTGGATCTTCGGGCTCGACCTGAACGTGGTGGGGCTGATCGGCATCGTGCTGCTGATGGGCATCGTGAAGAAGAACGCGATCATGATGATCGACTTCGCGATCGAGGCGCAGCGCGACCACGGCATGACCCCGCGCGAGGCGATCACCGAGGCCGCGATCCTGCGCTTCCGCCCCATCATGATGACGACGCTGGCCGCCATCCTGGGCGCGGTGCCGCTGGTCCTGGGCCATGGCGCGGGCAGCGAGCTGCGCCTGCCGCTCGGCATCTCGGTCATCGGCGGACTGCTGCTGAGCCAGGTGATCACGCTCTACACCACGCCTGTGATCTACCTGGCGATGGAGGATTTGCGCGCTTGGGCCACGCGCCGCACCGCGCCGCGCGCGCAGCCGGCCGAATAGCGCCGTGTCGATCTCCGCCCCCTTCATCGCGCGGCCGATCGGCACGACGCTGCTGGCGATCGGCCTCGCGCTCGCGGGGATCGTGGCGTACTTCAACCTGGCGGTCGCGCCGCTGCCGCGCGTCGATTTCCCGACAATCGCGGTCAGCGCCAGCCAGCCGGGCGCCGATCCCACCATCATGGCGTCGTCCGTCGCCGCACCGCTTGAACGGCGGCTGGGCGAGATCCCCGGCGTGACCGAGCTGACCTCGACCTCCAGCCTCGGCAGCACGACGGTGATCGTGCAGTTCGACCTGTCGCGCTCGATCGCCTCGGCGGCGCGCGACGTGCAGGCGGCGATCAACGCGGCGGGGCCGGACCTGCCCTCGGGGCTGACGGCACCGCCCTCCTTCCGACGGCTCAACCCGGCCGATGCGCCGGTGCTGATCCTGGCGCTGACCTCCGACACGGTCGCGCCCGGCGTGATCTACGACGCGGCGGACAGCCTGCTGGCGCCGCGCATCGCGCAGGTGCCGGGCACCGCGCAGGTCAGCCTTTCGGGCGCCGAGCAACCGGCCATCCGCGTCTCGGTGGACCCCGCGGCGGCGGCGGCCGCCGGCGTCTCCTTCGAGCAGATCCGCACGGCCATTGCGCGCGCCAATGTCACCCAGGCGACCGGCTTCATCGACGGGCCGGACCAGTCGGCGACCATCGCGGTCAACGACCGGCTCGCCACGCCGGAGGAATTCGGCGCCATCATCGTGCGCCGGCAGGGCGATGCGCTGGTGCGGCTGGACGGCGTCGCGCGCGTCGACCAGGGCCCGCGCGACCGCCGCCAGGCCGGCCTGTACAACGGCCGTCCCGCGGTGATCGTGACCATCTTCAAGCAGGCCGACGCCAATGTGCTGGAGGTGGTGGACGGCATCAACGCGCTGCTGCCCGACCTCCAGCGCTGGATGCCCGCGGGCATCGACGTGACCGTCATGCGCGACCGCTCGCTGACCATCCGCGCCAGCGTGAAGGAGGTCGAGCACGCGCTCATCATCTCCATCATCCTGGTGGTGCTGGTGGTGGCGCTGTTCCTGCGGCAGCCCTCGGCGATCCTGGCCGCCAGCGTCGCGGTGCCGCTCTCGCTGCTGGGCACGCTCGGGTGCATGTGGCTGGCGGGCTTCTCGCTCAACAACTTCACGCTGATGGCGCTGACCATCTCGGTCGGCTTCGTCATCGACGACGCCATCGTGATGATCGAGAACATGGCCCGCTTCACCGACCGCGGCCTGCGGCCGATGCAGGCGGCGCTGGAAGGCGCGCGGCAGATCGGCTTCACCGTCGTCTCGATCAGCCTGTCGCTGATCGCGGTCTTCATCCCGCTGCTGTTCATGTCCGGCATCGTCGGTCGCATGCTGCGCGAATTCGCCGCCACCTTGTCGATCGCGGTGGCGATCTCGGCACTGATCTCGCTGACCGTGACACCCATGGTGGCGGCGCACCTGGCGCGCAGCGCACCGCGCCCACCGGGGCTGCTGGGCCGCGGCTTCGAACGCGCGATGGCCGCGCTGACCGCTGGCTACCTGCGGTCGCTGGCGGTCGCGCTGCGCTGGCGGCGAGTCATGCTGGTGGTCACCATCGGGCTGATCGGCGTGACGGTGTGGCTCTATACCGTGGTGCCGCGCGGCTTCATGCCGGACCAGGATAGCGGGCTGATCTTCGGCAGCGTGCAGGCGCAGCCCGACACCTCCTTCCAGCAGATGACGATCTACCAACGCCTGGTGATGGACGTGATCCGCGCCGATCCGGCGGTCGAGAACGTCTCCGCCTCGATCGGCGGCGGCGGCTTCTTCGGCAGCGCGTCCAATGTGCGGCTGCAGGTCTCGCTGGTGCCCGAAGCGCAGCGCCCCGGGGTGAAGGCCAACGACGTCATCAACCGGCTGCGCCGTCCGCTCGCGGCGGTCTCGGGCGTGCAGACCTTCATGCGCCCGGTCTCGGACATCGTCATCGGCGGGCGGCAGGGCAATTCATCCTACCAGTACGTGCTGCTCAGCCCGAACCTCGACGACCTGTTCACCTGGAGCGAGGCGCTGGTGCGCCAGCTGCGCACGGTGCCGCAGGTGACCGACATTTCCTCCGACCAGCAGCGCACCGGGCTGGTCAGCCGCCTCATCATCGACCGCGACGCGGCGGCGCGCCTGGGGGTCTCGGTCGCCGCCTTCGGCACCGCGTTGAACAATGCCTTCTCGCAGCGGCAGGTCTCGACCATCTACCGCAGCCGCAACCAGTACCGCGTGATCCTGGAAGTCGATCCGGCGCTGACGCAGGCGCCCGAGGATCTCGACCGCATCTTCCTACCCGGCCGCGACGGGCCCGTGCCGCTCGGTGCGGTCGCACGGCTGGAACGCGGCATCTCGCCGCGATCGATCACCCACCAGGGCCTGTTCCCGGCGGCGACGATCAGCTTCAACCTGGCCGAGGGCGTCTCGCTCGGCGAGGCCTCGACGGCCATCGAGAAGGCGGCGCTCGACATCCAGATGCCGGCCACCATCCGCGGCGAATTCGCCGGCAATGCGCGCACCTTCCAGAACTTCCAGGCCGGCTTGCCGCTGCTGATCCTGGCGGCGGTGCTGGCGATCTACATCGTGCTCGGCGTGCTGTACGAAAGCCTGGTGCACCCCATCACCATCCTCTCGACGCTGCCCACGGCGGGGATCGGCGCGCTGGTCGCGCTGCTCGTCACCGGCCTGTCCTTCACCCTGATCGCGCTGATCGGCGTGATCCTGCTGATGGGCATCGTGAAGAAGAACGCGATCATGATGGTGGACTTCGCCATCGAGCATCGCCGCGACCACGGCGCCAGCGCGCATGACGCGATCCTGCTCGCCTGCCGCGAACGCTTCCGGCCGATCCTGATGACCACCCTGGCCGCGCTGTTCGGCGCCATCCCGCTGGTGCTGGCCACCGGCCCCGGGGCCGAGCTGCGCGCACCGCTGGGCATCACGATCATCGGCGGGATGATCCTGTCGCAGGTGCTGACGCTCTACACCACGCCCGTGGTCTACCTGGCGCTGGACCGGTTGGCGCCGGCGGCGGCGGGGCGCTGGCGGCGCGTGGCGCTGCCATAGAGGGTCCGGGCGCATCGGCCAGCGCGGCCGGCGACCCCCGCCTGCGCGCGCTGTTCGTGCAAGTCGGGGGACCCGCCCGCCGTACCGCTGCGCGCCGCGGGAACTGCTGCCGCAGCCGCTTTCACGCGGCAGGATGACATCACCCGATCCGGGCGCCGCCCTACTCGCCCGGCAGGTCGCCGGTGAACCAGGCCTCCGCGCGGTCCATGCCGACCGGCCCTTCCGCCAATACATGCATCGCCTGGGCGCCGCGCAGCAGCGCCGGGCGATCGAGCGCCAGGCTCAGCAGCCGCCCAGCCGCCGACAGCCGCACCACGTCGCCATCCGCGCGCAGCACCACCACGCTGCGCCGTCGGTCGCGTTCGCGCAGCGCCACGCGCCAGGCCCCGCCGGGCAGGGCCGAGACGCGCAGCGGCTGCGCGCCATCCCGCAGGTCCGGGTCCAGGGCCGCGCGGAGCGTCGGCATCCTGTCGAGCAGAGGCTGCGGCGCCGCCGCCAGTTGCCAGGCCGGCGGCGCCGCGGACTGGCCGAGCGCCTCGTGCGCGGCGGGGCGGAACGCCTGTTCCGCCGCGGCCGCGCGGAACCGCTCCAGGAAGCCGGCCGGCAGTTCCGGGCTGAAGGCCAACGCCACGCCGCCACCCGGCGCGCCGACCACCCGCGTATCCGCCAACGCGCGCCCCAGCGCAGCGCGTTCGTCACGTGACAGCGCATGGCGGGCGCGGATGGCTTCCGCCAGGGCGACGATCTCCTCTGCGCGGCGGCTCCGGAGCCAGGCCACGCCGCGCTCCCGGGCCAGCGCCAGCACCGCGTCCAGCGCCGGCGCCGTGTGGTAGGCCAGCGCCGGCGCCAGCACGATCCGCCCCTCCCGACCCAGCGTCCCGCGGCGAAAATTCGCCACCACCGCGATCTGGCGCAGGTTCGCGATCTCCCGCAGCACGGCGGCGGGGTTGGCGACCGGCGCACCGCGCAGGAATTCCAGCGCGGCGATGGCATCGGCGAAGACCTCGAAGCCGTGCCGGCTGTCGCCGATCAGCGGTCCCGACCCGGCCAGCGCCAGCTGCGACAGCGTCGAGACCCGCAGCGACCGGTCCCGGCAATGACCGATCTCGTGGTCCAGCGTGAAGCGGTCCAGCGCAGCGTCGTCGAGGTGGCGGACCGCGATGCGCGCGGGATCCGGGGCGCCCTGCGCGCCGGCATGCCGCACCCCGGCCATCAGCGCCGCCGCCGCGGGGGCGCCCAGCGCCGAGGCCGGACCACCGATGGTGACGCGGCAGAAGCCGCCGTTGCGCGCCGCCCAGGCCTCGAAGGTGTCGTCGGGAAGGCCGGTATCCTCGCCGGGGGCGATGCGCCGCGCATCGGCCTGCTGGGCGCCGAACCAGGCGGCATCGGCAAGCAGCGATGGCTCGACCCCGCGCCCGAAGCCGGCGGCGCCCAGGCGCAGGTCGCGGATCTCGACGCGCAGCCCGACCAGGCGCGACGCCGCGTGGTCGGTCAGGTGCAGGGCTGCGCGCGGCGGGGGCTCGGCCGCGGCGGGCAGGGCAAGCAGCAGCAGGGCGGGCAGCAGGCGCATCGGCCGCAGCATCGCGGGACGGAGGCTGCCAAACCGTTAGGGCGGATGCCGACCGGGTGCCGCCATCGGTTCGGGCGACGACGCTCGTGACACTGCGGCGCTGGCGGGGTTGGCGCGCGGAACCGGCCCTGGATCGGGATCGAGCGACGCGCAGCGCCCGGCATGCGCCACCCGCCCGCTTCCCCGGGACGGCAGCCCGGGCGGTCCCCGGCGCCCCGGTCGCCGCGCCCGCGATGGACGTCCCGCCCGCCCGGGTCTAATGCGCCGGCCATGAGCGACATCCTCCCCATCCGCCGCGCCCTGCTCTCGGTTTCCGACAAGGCGGGGCTGGTCGAATTCGGCCGCTTCCTCGCCGCAGGCGGCGTCGAGATCCTGTCCACCGGCGGCACCGCCCGCACGCTGCGCGAGGCCGGCGTCCCGGTGAAGGACGTGTCCGAGCACACCGGCTTCCCCGAGATCCTGGACGGGCGGGTCAAGACCCTGGTCCCGCAGGTCCATGGCGGGCTGCTCGGCCGGCGCGACCTGGCGGAACACCTGGCGCAGATGGAGCAGCATGGGCTGGCGCCGATCGACCTGGTGGCGGTGAATCTCTATCCCTTCGAGGCGACCGTCGCCGCCGGCGCATCCTTCGATGACTGCATCGAGAACATCGACATCGGCGGGCCGGCGATGATCCGCTCCGCCGCCAAGAACCACGCCGGTGTCGCGGTGCTGACGGAACCCGCGCATTTCGAACAGGTGCAGGCCGAGATCGCAGCGCAGGGCGGCACCACTCTCGCGACGCGCCGGCGGCTCGCCGCTGCGGCCTATGCGCGCACGGCGGCGTATGACGCCGCGATCTCGGGCTGGTTCGCGCGGCAGGAAGGCCAGGATTTCCCGCCGCGGCTGTCGCTGCCGGGCGCGCTGCGCCAGGGCCTGCGCTATGGCGAGAATCCGCACCAGAACGCCGCTTTCTATGTCGACGGCACGAACCGCCCGGGCATCGCGACGGCGACGCAGGTGCAGGGCAAGGAGCTGTCGTACAACAACCTGAACGACACCGACGCCGCCTATGAATGCGTGGCGGAGTTCGACCGGCCCGCCATCGTCATCGTGAAGCACGCCAACCCCTGCGGCGTGGCCGTCGCGGGCGACCTGGCCGGCGCCTGGGATACGGCGCTGCTGTGCGACCCGGTCTCGGCCTTCGGCGGCATCGTCGCGGCCAACCGCAGGCTGGATGCCGCGGCGGCCGAAAAGATCACCGCCATCTTCACCGAGGTGGTCATCGCCCCCGATGCGGATGACGCGGCGAAGGCGATCTTCGCGCGCAAGAAGAACCTGCGCCTGCTGCTGACCGGCGGCCTGCCGGACGCCACCGCACCAGGGCTGGCGTTCAAATCCGTCGCGGGCGGGTTCCTCGCGCAGTCGCGCGATGCGGGTCGCGTCACCGAGGAGAGGCTGAAGGTGGTGACGCAGCGCGCGCCCACCGCGCAGGAGATGGCCGACCTGATCTTCGCCTTCCGCGTGTGCAAGCACGTGAAGTCGAACGCCATCGTCTATGCCAAGGGCCTGGCGACGGTGGGCATCGGCGCGGGGCAGATGAACCGTGTCGAAAGCAGCCGCATCGCCGCCTGGAAGTCCGAGGCCGCGGCCAAGGCGGCAGGCATCGGGCGCCCGCTGGCGGAGGGCTCGGTGGTGGCCTCCGACGCCTTCTTCCCCTTCGCGGATGGGCTGGAGACGGCGGCGGCGGCCGGCGCCACGGCGGTGATCCAGCCCGGCGGATCGATGCGCGATGCCGAGGTGATCGCGGCGGCCGACAAGGCCGGCCTCGCGATGGTGTTCACCGGCATGCGGCATTTCAGGCACTGATCATGGCCGGGAGTGGTTGGCTGCCCTCAGGCGCCGGGCGCCGGCATCCGCCGGCTTGGCTTGCGCGCCACGCACTGGCGCGCCCGGTGTGGCTGGCGGTCCGGGCACGGTCGCGCCTTGCGCTCCAGGATCGTGCCGCCGTGCGACCTGCAGGATAGGAGCTTCGGCATGGACGAACTGATCGCCGGCTATCGCCGCTTCCGCGCCGAGACCTGGCCGCGCGAACGCGCGCGCTTCGAGGAACTCGCCGCGCAGGGGCAGCGCCCGCACACCATGGTGATCGCCTGTTCCGACAGCCGGGTCGATCCGCAGATGATCTTCTCCGCCGGGCCGGGCGAGCTGTTCGTGCTGCGCAACGTCGCCAACCTGGTCCCGCCCTACATGCCCGATGCGCTGTTCCACGGCACCAGCGCGGCGGTGGAATTCGCCGTGCGGGTGCTGAAGGTCGACCGCATCGTGGTGATGGGCCATGCGCTGTGCGGCGGCATCCGCGCCGTGCTGGAAGGCGTCCCGCCGGAGGCGGCGGATTTCGTCGCAGGCTGGATCCGCATCGCCGGGCGCGCGCGCGAAGTGGCGCTACGCTGCGATGTGCCGGAGCAGCGCCAGGAGGTCGCGGAGCACGAGGCGGTGCGCATCTCGCTTGCCAACCTGATGACCTTTCCCTGGGTCATCGAGGCGGTGGCGGAGGGCCGGCTCACCCTGCATGGCGCACATTTCGGCGTGGCGACCGGGCGGCTGGTGCTGGTGCCGGCAGCGGGACCGGCGGCGGCTGCCTGAACACCGCCCGCGACGCTTGCCTGAACACCGCCCGCGACGCTTGCCTGAACACCGCCCGCGGTGATGCCTTGGTGACCCTCGCGCCCCGCCCGCGGCGGTGCGAGACTTGGCCGCCCGACCCCGATTCGCCCGGAGACGCATGGACGACCGGCTCATCCTCGGCCTTCTGCCGCCCGACGCCGCGCTGCCGATGGCGATCCTGGTCGCGGCCGTACTGCTGGTGCTCGCCATCCTGCTGCGCCGGCCGGCGCCGGACCCCGTGCTGGGGCAGATCCTCGGGCGCGTCGATGCGGTGGCCGCGGCGCAGGACCGCCAGGCCGACCGGGTCGCCGCACTGGAAGGCGACATCGCCGAGCGCGTGAACGCCGTGGTGCTCGACCAGACACGCGTGCTGAGCGAGGCCGTGAAGGAGCAGGTGGCGCGCATCTCGGCGCAGGAAGCCGCACTCGCGGACCGCATGACAGGCGCGGAGAAATCGCTCACCGAGGCGATCAAGGCGCAGAACGAGAGCCTGACGCTCGCGCTGTCGGGCCAGACCGAACGCGTGACGCAGTCGCTCGGCGCGACGACCACCGAGATCCGCGAACGACTCGCGGTGATCGACGCCGCGCGCGGGAACATCGAGGCCCTGGGCGCGCAGGTCGGCACGCTGTCCTCCATCCTGGGCAACAAGCAGGCCCGCGGCGCCTTCGGGGAGGCGCAGATGGAGCAGATCATCGCCGACCGCCTGCCGGCCGAGGCCTATGCGCTGCAGGCCACGCTGTCGAACGGCAAGCGCGCCGACTGCCTGATCCATCTGCCGAACCCGCCCGGCCCCATCGCGATCGATTCCAAGTTCCCGCTCGAATCCTGGCTGGCCCTGCGCGAGGCGCCCGATGATGCGACGCGCGCCGCGGCATTGAAGCGCCTGGCGGCCGATGTGCAGAAGCACGTGAAGGACGTGGCCGAGCGCTACATCATCCCCGGCGAGACGGCCGATGGCGCGCTGATCTTCGTGCCTTCCGAAGCCATCTACGCGGAGCTGCACACCAGCCTGGTGCCGGTGGTGAGCGATGCGACGCGGCGCGGCGTGTACATCGTCTCGCCGACCACGCTGTGGGCCGTGCTCGGCACCATGCGCGCGTTGCTGCGCGACGTGCGGCTGCGGCAGGAGGCCGGAAAGATCCGCCGGGAGCTCGACCGGCTGCTGGCCGATGTCGGACGGCTCGATGACCGCACCGAGAGCCTGCGCCGCCATTTCGGCCAGGCCCAGAAGGACATCGACATGATCGAGACCTCCTCCGCCGCCATCAAGCGTGGCGGGCAGCGCCTGGCCGATCTCGAGATGGACGAACCCGAGCCGCCCAAGGTGCTGCCCTGATGAACACGCTGCAGATTCAATCCGCCGCCGGGCTGCTGCTGCTGGCGGCGCTGGCCTGGGCGCTGGGCGGGTTCCGGCGCGGCGTGTCGTGGCGCGTGGTGGTGGCGGGGCTGGCGTTGCAGCTGCTGCTCGCCGCGGTGCTGTTGAACGTGCCGCTGGCGCGCGCGGCCTTCGCACTGATCGGCGATGGCGTGAATGCGCTCGCCACCGCCACCAAGGCCGGCACCGCGCTGGTCTTCGGCTACCTGGGCGGCGGGCCGCTGCCGTTCCAGGAACCTTTCCCAGGTGCGTCCTTCATCCTGTTCTTCCAGGCACTGCCGCTGGTGCTGGTGGTCGGTGCGCTGTCCTCAGTGCTGTATCATTGGGGCATCCTGCCCGCGATCGTGCGGGTCATGGCGCGCGCGCTCGGCTGGCTGTTCGGCCTGGGCGGCGCGGCCGGCTTCGGCGTGGCGGCGAACGTGTTCGTGGGCATGGTCGAGGCCCCGCTGATGATCCGCGCCTGGCTGGCGCGGCTGACGCGATCGGAACTGTTTGTCGTGATGACGGCCGGCCTCGCCACCATCAGCGGCAATACGCTGGTCGTCTATGCGCTGCTCATCGCGCCGGTGGTGCCGGATGCGGCGGGGCAGTTGCTGACGGCGTCGCTGGTCTCGGCGCCGGCGGCGATCCTGGTGGCGCTGCTGATGATGCCGCCCGCGCCGGGCGAGGTGGCGACGGCGGGCGACGAGGGCATTCCGGAGAAGCTCTACGATTCCTCGATGGATGCGCTGGTGCGCGGCACGCAGGACGGGCTGAACCTGCTGCTCGGGATCATGGCGTCGCTGATCGTCTTCGTGGCGATCGTCGCGCTGGTGAACCTGGCGCTGGAGCCACTGACCGGTTTCACCTTGCAGCGCGCGATGGGGTGGGTGTTGTGGCCGGTGGCCTGGGCCATGGGCGTGCCGGCGGCGGAGGCGGCGACGGTCGGGGCCTCGCTCGGCACCAAGATGATCGTCAACGAATTCGTGTCCTACCTGGAGCTGGCGCAGTCCGGCGGCGCCGGGCTGTCCGATCGCTCGCGGCTGATCCTGACCTATGCGCTGTGCGGCTTCACCAACCTGGGCGCGGTCGGGATCATGGTGGGCGGCATGTCGGCGATGTGCCCGGAGCGGCGGACCGACATCGTGAAGCTGGGGCTGCCGTCGCTGGTGTCCGGCACGATCGCCTGCTGCATGACCGGCGCGGTGGTGGGCGTGCTGACAGCGCCCTGACGCCGGTGCAGGATGGCGGGCGAAGGAGCCCTCTCCATGACCCACATCGTCCACCGCAACCTGCGCGAGGCCCCGCCCGTCGCCGTCTCCGGCCGCGGCATCTGGCTGCGGGACGCATCGGGCCATGAGGTGATCGATGGCTCCGGCGGTGCCGCCGTCGCCTGCCTCGGCCACGGCCATCCGCATGTGATCCAGGCCATGAAGGACCAGATCGACCGGCTCTGCTATGCCCACACAGCGCTGTTCAGCGCCGGCAGCGCCGAACAGCTCGCGGACATGCTGGTCGGCCACGCGCCGGGCGGCCTGACCCACGCGTATTTCGTGTCGTCGGGATCCGAGGGCATGGAGGCCGCGCTCAAGATCGCGCGCCAATGGGCGCTGGAAGCCGGGCAGCCGCAGCGCACGAAGTTCATCGCGCGGCGCCAGTCCTATCACGGCAATACGCTCGGTGCGCTGGCCGCGGGCGGCAACGCGATGCGCCGCGCGCCCTATGCGCCGATCCTGTCGGACGCCTTCAGCCATGTCTCGCCCTGCTTCGCCTATCGCGACCGGCGCGATGGCGAGACCGATGCCGACTACGTCGCGCGCCTGGCCGCGGAACTCGAAGCCGAATTCCAGCGCCTCGGCCCGCAGAACGTGATCGCCTTCTGCGCGGAAACGGTCGTCGGCGCGACACTCGGCTGCGCCACCGCGCTGCCCGGCTACTTCCCGGCCATGAAGGCGGTGTGCGACCGCCACGGCGCGCTGCTGATCCTCGATGAAGTCATGTCCGGCATGGGCCGCACCGGCACGCTGCACGCCTGGGAACAGGAAGGCGTGTCGCCCGACATCCAGGTCATCGCCAAGGGCCTGGGCGGCGGCTACCAGCCGATCGGCGGCATCCTGGTGCATGGCCGCGTGATCGACGCGCTGACGAAGGGTTCCGGCACCTTCAAGCATGGCCATACCTACCAGGCGCATCCGGTCGCCTGCGCGGCGGCGCTGGCGGTGCAGGAGGTCATCCGCGACGAGAAGCTGCTCGACAACGTGACCGCCATGGGCGCGCTGCTGGAACAGGGGCTGGTCGAACGCCTCGGCAACCACGCGAAGGTCGGCGACATCCGCGGCCGTGGCCTGTTCTGGGCTGTGGAGCTGGTGACTGACCGCGCCGCGAAATCCACCTTCGACCCGGCGCTGGCGGTCAACGAACGCGTCAAGAAGGAAGCCTTCGCGCGCGGCCTGGCCTGCTACCCGATGGGCGGCACCATCGACGGCAAGCATGGCGACCACGTCATCCTGGCCCCGCCCTACGTCACCAACGCCGCCGAGATCGCGATGATCGTCGAGCGCTTCGGCGATGCGGTGGACGCCGCGGTCGCCGGCTTGTGACGCGCCGCACGCACGCCGGCTGAAATCACGCTACGCTCACCTGACCGAACGGGGACACGACCTTGCCGATCTACAACCGCATCGCCGATTTCCAGCCCGAGCTCGCGGCCACGCGCCGCGACATCCACGCGCATCCGGAGATGGGGTTCCAGGAACACCGCACCTCGGAGCTGGTGGCGCAGCAACTGGCGGCCTGGGGGATCGAGGTGCATCGCGGCATCGCCGGCACCGGCCTGGTCGGCGTGCTCCGCAGCGGTTCCTCGAAGCGCAGCATCGGCCTGCGCGCCGACATGGACTGCCTGCCCATGCAGGAAGCCAACGACATGCCGCACCGGTCCACCACGCCCGGCCAGATGCATGCCTGCGGCCATGACGGGCACACCACCATGCTGCTGGGTGCCGCGCGCTACCTGGCCGAGACGAAGAACTTCGACGGCACCGTCCACTTCATTTTCCAGCCGGCGGAGGAAGGCGGCGGCGGCGGCCGCGTGATGGTGGAAGAAGGCCTTTTCGACCGCTTCCCCACCGACCAGGTCTATGCCCTGCACAACGACCCGGAACTGCCCCTGGGCGAGGCGCGCATCACCGCCGGCCCGGTGCTGGCCGCCGCCGACCGCATCAGCATCACCATCCATGGCAAGGGCGGCCATGCCTCGCGCCCGCAGATCTGCATCGACCCCGTGCTGGTCGGCGCGCAGATCGTGGTGGCGGCGCAGTCCATCGTCTCGCGATCGATGGACCCGATCGACACCGCGGTGGTCAGCCTGTGCCAGTTCCACGCCGGTTCGGCCGGCAATGTCATCCCCGAGATCGCCGAGCTCAACGGTACCGTGCGCACCTTCCGGACCGAGGTGCAGGACATGGTGGAAGCGCGCCTCGGCACCATCGTGAAGGCCATCGCGGAAGCGCATGGCGCGCGTGCGGAACTCGCCTTCACGCGCGGCTATCCGCCCACCATCAACCACGAGGCCGAAACGCTGCGCGCGCAGGCCGCCGCGGCAGCGGTGCTTGGGGATACGCGCATCCACCGCAACGCGCCCCCGCGCATGGGGGCGGAGGATTTCTCCTACATGCTGCAGAAGTGCCCGGGCGCCTTCATCGGCATCGGCCAGGGCGATGGCGGGCGGCATACGGTCGGCCTGCACAATCCGCGCTTCGACTTCAACGACGACCTGATCCCGCTCGGCGCCTCGGTCTTCGCCAGGCTCGTGGAGCAAGAGCTCGCTCGCTGAGTCGTTTTGCGCCCTCAAGCGCCGGGCGCCGCCTCTGGCGGCTTGGCTTGCGCGCCACGCACTGGCGCGCCTGGCATCGCTGACGGTCTGGGCGCGGTCGCGCTTTGCGCTCCCGGATCGTGCAGCCGCACGATCCGCATTTTGCGCCCTCGGGTGCCGGGCGCCGGCCTGCGCCGCCCTGGCTTTCACGCCACGCACTGGCGCACTGCGCGCGACTGACGGTCCGGGCGCTGTCGCGCCGTGCGCTCCCGGATCGCGCCGTCGCGCGATCAGATTCTGGCGCAATCACGGCGCCGGCGCGTGCCGGTCCAGCAATGCGTCCGGCAACGCCATGACCCTCGCGCCATAGGTCCAGACCAGCGCGCATTCCACCCGCCGGCCGGGAAACGCCGCACGCAGCAGCGCGCGATACGCCGCCATCTGCCGCAGATACAGCGGCGCCACCGCCGCCACATCCATCGGCGGCGGCCGGTTGGTCTTGTAGTCCAGCACCAGCACGCGACCGGGCTCCACCAGCAACCGGTCCACCTGGCCGGCAATCAGCCGCCCGCCGACGCGCCCGGCCAGCGGCGCCTCCGCCAGGCTGCCGGGGCCGAGCGCCGCCGCGACCAGCGGGGCTTCCAGCAGCGCGGTCACCTCGTGCAGCACCGCCGACTGCTCCGCCGCATCCAGCCCATGCCCCGGCCGCGCCAGGTAGCGCCGCGCGACATCCGCGCGCATCGCGGGCGCGTGGTCCGGCAGGTGCTGCAACAACGCATGCACCAATCGGCCGCGACGGAAGCGCAGGCCGCGCGGATCGTCGGAGGGTCGCGGCGGCGCGGCGGGCGTCTCCTCCTCGCCGGGCAAGGCCGACGGCGCCACCGCCCCTTCCGGCGTCTCGACCCGCGCCGGCACACGCGCCCAGCCAGGCAACGCGGTCGCGGCAGCCGCGACCCGTGGCGGGTCCTCGATGCGCGGCGGCGCGGTCTGCGGCGCTTCCAGCCGGTGCACGACGGCGTCGGCCGGGAACATCTCCTCCGGCCCGCCGAAGGGGTCCGCCTGCGCGCCGTCCAGTCGAGAGAAGCCCTGTTCGACCAGTCGATACCAGCAGCCGCCCGGCACTGCGCGCCGCCCCTGCCAGCCGCAGACCACCAGGCGATCCTCCGCGCGCGTCAGCGCCACATACAGCAGCCGGTGCTGCTCGCGCGCCTCGGCATCCTTGTCGTCCTGGCGGCGGTCGGACAGCGCGGTGGCGGCGAAGCCCTTCTGCTTCGGCGCCCAGGCCGGCAGGTCGTCCTCGATCCAGCGCAGCGCGGCGCGGTCGGGCGGGTCGCCGGTGGTGTCGGGCAGGATGACGATCGGCGCCTGCAGGCCCTTGGCGCCATGCACGGTCATGATGCGCACGGCGTCGCCCACGCCTTCCGCCTCGCGCTTCACCTCCGCACCGCCCTGCCGCAGGCGGTGCACGAAGCCCTGCAGGGACGGCGGATGCGCGCGCTCATGCTCCAGCGCGGCGTTCAGGAACTCGTCCATCGGATCCGCCGCATCGGGGCCGAGCCGGGCGAGCATCCGCGCCCGCCCGGCGCGCGCGTCGATCGGCCCCGGCCCGCCCAGCACGTCGGCGAACAGCGCATGCGGCGTCGCGAAATCGGCGCGCGCCATCTGCTGCGCGATCCAGTCCGCCACGCGGCCAAGGCGCGTCTCGGCGCCACGATGCGCCGACAGCGCACCCCACAGCGACCCCTGCCGTGGCTGCGCCAGCGCGTAGACCTCGTCCTCGTCCAGCCCGACCAGCGGGGACTTCAGCAGCGCGGCAAGCGTGAGGTCGTCCTCCGGCAGCAGCATCACATCGGCCAGCGCCAGCAGGTCCTGCACGGCGATCTGCTCGGCCAGCACCATGCGGTCCACGCCGCCAACCGGAATGCGGAGGTCCTTCAGCGCCCGCACCAGCGCCGCCAGGAAGCCGCCGCGCGCGCGGGATCGCAGCAGCACCAGGATATCCCCCGGCCGCACCGGCCGCCCCTCCGGCTGGTCCGCGCCGCGCTCGACGCGCGCGGGCAGCGTCTCGTGGTCCAGCATGAAGCGGATGCGCTGCGCGAGCAGCCCGGCCAGGCGCGGCGCCGCACCTTCGCCATCCACCGGCGCATCGGGCGGGGCCCAGGGTGGCGGGGCCTCGGCCGCGCCGACCTCCAGCAGCGGCCACAATTCCACGCTGCCGGCGTGGCCGGCGCGATCGGCGTAATGGCGCAGCGGCGCCTCGCCCTGGACCACGCCCTCGCGCGCCTCGCCGCCGGCAAACACGGCATCGACCAGCGCCAGCACCGGCGCGGTGGACCGGAACGACACGTCGAGCGGCACCGGGCGGAAATCCAGCCCGGCGCGTGGCACGACATCGCCGTAATGCGCGCGCTCCCGCGCGAAGCCCTCGGCATCGGCGCCCTGGAAGCCGTAGATCGACTGCTTGACGTCGCCCACCGCGAAGACGGTGCGGCCCTGCTCGCGCGCACCCTCGCCGGCGAAGAACTCGCCGGTCAGCGCGCGCACGATGCCCCATTGGTCGGGGTTGGAATCCTGCGCCTCGTCCAGCAGAACATGATCGAGCCCGCCATCCAGCTTGAACAGCACCCAGGCGCTGCCCGGATCCTCCAGCAGGCGCTCGGCACCACGGATCAGGTCGTCGTAGTCGAGCATGCCGGCGCGCGCCTTGGCGGCCTCGTAGCGGCGCAGGACCGGCGTGCCGATCGCCAGCAGCGCCATGGTGGCGGCCAGCACGCGGGCGGCGGCGCGGGCCTGCTCGGCCGCCTGCACGCGCTCCGCCTCCGCCGTCAGCGTGTCCTGGATGAAGGGCGCGTCGGCGCCGGCCTTCTGCGTCGCGAACCTCTTGCGCGGCTCGTTCTTTTCGGTGAGCAGCAGGCCGCGCCACCCCTCCCAATGCGCTGCGCGCGCGGTGGCATCGCGCGCCAGCCAGGCGGCGATCTCAGTGCCACGCGCCTGGTCGTTGGCGTTGCCGCTGGCGCGCAGCAGCGCACCGGCGCGCGGCACCGACGCACCCACGCCCGTACAGGCCGCATCCAGCACCGCATCCTCGGTGGCCTCGCCCGGCAGCAAGCCCAGCGCATGCGCCAGCGCGCCCTCGAACCCCGCCAGCCCCTGGCGCGCATCCACCGCGCGCAGCAGCCGCCCGCGCGTCGCCGCCAGCGTCCCGACCACCTCGGCAAATCGCGTCGGCGGCACCAGCCGCGCGAGGTGATCGAGCGCCGCGCGATCCGGCCTGCCGGCCAGCACCGCCTCGCGCTCGCGCGCCAGCATCGCGCGTGCATCCTGGTCCTCGACCACCGCGAATTGCGGTGCGAGCCCGGCTTCCAGCGGGAAGGCGCGCAGCAGCGACTGTGCAAAAGCATGGATGGTGGAAATCCGCATCCCGCCCGGCTGCTCCAGCACGCGCACGAACAGCGCGCGCGCCGCGGTACGCTCCGCGGCATCCGGCACGCGCCCGGTCAGCGCGCCCAGCGCGGCGTCCAGCGCCGCATCCTCCGCCGTCGCCCAGCCACCCAGGGCGCGCGCCAGGCGCGTCGCCATCTCGGCCGCCGCCGCCTTGGTGAAGGTCAGGCACAGGATGCGGCCGGGCTCGACACCCGCCAGCAACAGGCGCAGCACGCGGTCGGTCAGCAGCTTGGTCTTGCCCGACCCGGCCGACGCCTCCACCCAGGCCGAAGCCGCCGGGTCCGATGCGCGGGACTGCGCGTGTTCGGCGCGTTGGCGGGGCGACTCGCTCATGCCTCGCCCTCCCCGGCCGACCATTCGTCCACCCGCGCCAGGTGGTCGTAGTCGCCGCCCGCCGCGCTGCGCGACGGATGCGGGCGCGAGGCAAACGGCGCGTCACCCAGCAGCCAGCGCGCCGCGAGATGCTCCAGCCGCTCCTGCGCGATCGCCGCATAGTCCAGCGCGGTGGCGTCGATTTTCTTGACCTCGCCAGGCTGCTCGCCGCCGGTCAGGCGCCAGTAGATCAGGTCGCGCGCGACCCCCGGCGTGCCGCGGAAGGCACCCTGCCGCAGCAGCCAGGCCTCGATGGGCAGTTGCGGCGCGCCGCCATCGGCCAGCGCCGCTTCCTTCGGGACCGTGCCGGTCTTGTAGTCCACCACGCGCCACCCGCCGGAGGAGAGCTGGTCGAGCCGGTCGGCGCGTGCCTCGATCTCGACCTCGCCGCCCGGCAGCGACAGTGCGGCTTTGCCCTTGGTCTCGACATGGCAGGCGATCAGGCCGCCATCGCCGCGCAGCGCGGCTTCCTCGGCGATCACGAAGTCACCGATATTCGCCAGCCGCGGCGCCCAGAAGGCGAGGATGCCGGGCCGGTCGGCATGGACGCTCAGCGCCGCCTCGCTGGCGCGCGTCCAGGTCGCGCGCGCGGCCTCCTCGCCCGGCCAGGCCAGCGGCAGCGCGCGCAGGAAGCCCGCCATCGCGTCGTGCACCAGCGTGCCGTATTCGATGGCGCCGACATCCTCCTCCAGCGCCTTCAGCGGCTGCAGCCGCAACACGCGCTTCGCGTAGAAGGCGTAGGGGTCGGCGATCAGCAGCGCGGCATCGGAGACGGTCAGGCGCCGCGGCCGCAGCACCGCCGGCGGCGTGGGGGCCGGCCGCGCGCAGTGTGCCACCACGCCCGGCGCATCCAGCGCCGTCGCCCATCCCGCAGCGGTCGATGCCACGAGCGCCATCCCGCCCTGCCCCGCCAGGAAGGTGTCCAGCCGCACCATCCAGCGCGCCGGCACGCGCGGCGACCCGCCACGCCGCAGCGCCGATGACAGCACCGCCCCGCGCGCCGAAGCCGCGGCGAACAGGAAATCCGCCGCGACACGCCCGATGCGCGCCTCCGCTTCCGGCAGGCCGAAGGCGGCGCGCATCGGGCGGCTCATCCATGGGCCGGGTTCGGTCGCCTGCGGCCAGACGCTCTCCTCCAGCGCGCCGAGCACCACGCGGTCGAAGGATTGCAGCCGCGCTTCCAACAGGCCGAGCACCGCGATGCGCGGATGCGCCGCCGCCCCCCGCCCGCGCGAGGCGCGCAGCGACGGCGCGACCGGCCCGGCCAGCGCGCCCTCGAACAGGTCCGGCCAATCGGCGGGCGCGATCGGCGGCATGTGCGGCAGCGCGGAGGCAAGCGCATCGAGGTGGCGCGCCAGCGGTTCGCCTTCCTCCCCGGCATAGAGGCGCAGCCCGCCCGGCAGGTCGGGTGTCGCGGCCAGCGCCTCCGCCGCCGCCATATGCGCGGCGAGCAGGTCGGCGGGCGGGCGCGCCGGCGCATCGGGCAGCGTGTCGAAGCCCGCCAGCGCCGCTTCCAGCGCATCGAGCAGCGCCGTGACCGAGGCCGGCGCATCGCCTGCCGCCTTCACCGACGCGCGCAGGCCGGCCAGCCCGGCGGCCGGCCGCGGCCCGCGCAGCGCGATGCGTTCCAGCGCGCGCGCCGCCGCCAGCCATTCGTCCCGCGCCATGCCGCCCGCGCACAGCGGATGCTTCAGGACCGACAGCAGCGGCACCGGCGCGAAGCCCTCCGCCACCATGCGCGCCAGCAGGCGCAGGAAAGCAGCGGCAGGGGTCTCGGCGAGCGGCGCGCCGGCGCTGTCATCGGCGGTGATGCCATGGCGCGCGAGCTCGGCGCAGACGCGCCGCGCCAGGTCGCGGTCGGGCGTGATCAGCGCGGCGCGCGCGCCCTCGGTCTCCATCGCCTCGCGCAGCAGCAGCGCAATGGCGGCGGCTTCCTGCTGCGCATCGGCGGCGACCAGGCGCGTCAGCCCCTCACGCGCCGCATCCCAGCGTGCCGGGTCGCGCTGCGTCCAGGCAGCGAGCCCCGCCGCCGGCGCCAGCGCGCGGCCCAGCAGCACGGCACGATCCGGCGCGGCGCCGGCTGGCGAGGGTTCATGCCAGGCCAGCAGGTCGCTGCGCGACGCCCCCATCGCCGCGAGCAGCCGCGCCTGGCCCGCGAGCGGATGCGTAGGCGATGCGCGCACGGCCTCCCACAGCGCGTCGTCCATCGCTTCCGGCAGGCCCTGCAACACCACGGCACCCTGCGGCGCGCGCGCCAGCGTGCCCAGCAGCGCCGCCGCCGCCGGGATGGTGCCGCCGGCGCCGATGCCGGCCGCGATGGTCGGATGCGCCGGCGGTGCGTCGCGCCACGCCGCGGCCTGCGCCGCCAGGGCGCGCACGCGCCGCAGCCCGATATCGAGCAGCCCGCGGTCGTCGAGCCAGCCGTTCCAGTCGGTCGCGATTCCGCGCAGCACCGTGGTGGTGATCTGCCAATGCGCCGCGTGGCGGTCGGGCACCAGCGCATCGAGCCGCGCCAGCCAGCCCTGCGCGACCTCGCCCGGCGTCATCAGCGCCAAGGAATCGAGGTCGTGTTCCTCCAGCGCGATCTCGTCGAACAGCCGCGCCAATTCACCGGCCAGCAGCCAGGCCTGCTCAGGCGTGGCGGGGCCGCCGGCACGGCGCGGGATGCGCGCGGCCATCGCCGCCAGCACCGCCTGGCGCGTCAGCGGCTCGACCGCCGGCGCCAGGTCGAGCAGGTCGGGCAGCGCGAGTTCGTCGGCATCCTCGGTGGACAGGCCGGCGAGCGCACGCATGCGCGGCAGCAGCAGCGCGCGACCGGAGGCGGCGCGCAGAAAGGCCTCGCGCAGCGCACGCGCGGCGCGGCGCGTGGGCAGCAGGATGGTGGTGCGTGCCAGCGCGTCGGGCGCGGCATCCGACAGGCGCGCGAGCACGCCGGCGGCGAGGGTGTCGAGGAAGGGCGACGCGGGCGGGATGGCAAACAGGTTCATCGTGATCCCACCCGTCCTGGCCGTTTCATGGGCGGCGTCTTTGCCACACGTGCGGCGGCCACTGGTTTGCTGCTGGCGGAACGCCACCTCCGAGTATGGTGAAGCCGACCTCGCATTCCCAAGCGTTGTTGCGTCCGGCGTCGCCGACGCAGTTCTGACGCACGGATTCGGCCACGCGTTGCTGATAGTCGCGACGGCACGTGGAGCCCCACGCCGTCGGTGTGATTTCCACACGGCGATTGTGCATGGCATCCGTCTCTGACGCGCCGCTGATCAAGGGCTCCGTATCACCACGTCCGGCGACCCAGATGCGGTTCGGCGGGACGCCACGCTGAACGATCAGTTGGGCAACGGCTTCGGCGTTCCGAAGGTCGGACCCATCCGCATCGCGTGTATCCCGATGCCCCGCAACAAGCACGGAGCCGCCGTCCTGACGGAAGACCTCGACCACCTGATCGACAACACGGTCGGCCCGAGCGTCCGGCCCCGCATTCGTCACGAAGGCACCGATTCTCCCGCTGTGTCCGGCGCAGTGAGAATACACGGTGAATAGCCGTATAAGGTCGAACAGGTCGTCAGCGGCCCAAGCCCGCTGAGGCAGATGGAAGCCGACCAGGACGGCAAAGGCCACAGCCAGTCGCGCAACCATCAGAACAACGCCCGCACCAGCCCCGCCCGCAGCGTCTCCTCCGCGTATCGAAGGTCCTCCGGCGTCGAGAGGTGAAACCACACCCCATCATGCACCAGCCCGAACAGCCGCCCGTTCTCGACCGCGCGGTCATACAGCCGGTTCAGGCTGAAGGCCCCTGACGGCGCGCCCTCGAACAGCGCCGGCGAGAGGATCTGCACCCCCGCATAGAGATACGGCGCGATCTCGCGCTCCTTCGGCCGCCGCATCCGCCCGAGCGGATCCAGCAGGAAATCCCCCAACCCCACCGCGCCATCGACCTGCGTGGTGCGGACCATCAGCAGCAGCGCGTCCATCTGCGCGGGGTCGAAGGCCGCGGCCAGGCGCCGCAGCGCCGGGGTCGGCCCGTCCAGCCAAAAGGCGTCGCCATTCACCACCGCGAAGGGGGCATCGCCCAGCAGCGGCAGCGCGCGCGCCACGCCGCCGCCGGTCTCCAGCAATGCCTCCTCGCGCTGCAAGGCGACGCAGGGATGGTCCCGCAGCGACATCGCCTCCGCAACGCGGTCCGCCCGCCAATGCGCATTGACCACCGCCTGCGTCACGCCGGCCGCCGCCAGCCGATCCAGCGCATGGTCCAGCAGCGACCGCCCCCCCAGGTCGAGCATCGGCTTCGGCATGTCGTCCGTCAGTGGCCGCATCCGCGTTCCGAGGCCGGCGGCGAGCACCATGGCATGGGTCAGGTCGATCATGCGGGCTCCGTCACGGCAATGGGATTGCGGCGCAGGTCATGCGGGACGCGCGCATCGAGGAAATCGCGCAGCGGCCGGGTCGCGGGATGCGCCAGCGCCGCGTCCAGCAGGCGCCAGCAGCGCGGCCCGTGCACCAGGTAGCCAGGCTTCGCATCGCGCCGCGCAAGCCGCACCCACAGCGCCGCCACGCGCAGGTGCCGCTGCGCCGCGCAGGCCGCCATGGCCGCGTGGAAGCGGTCGCGATCGACGCCGCCGCGCGCATCGAGGTACCGCGCGATGGCGGCATCGCGCACCGCCGGCGCCACGTCGCGCCGCGCATCCTCGACCAGCGAGACCAGGTCGTAGGCCGGGCTGCCGCGCGCGGCGTCCTGGAAATCGAGCAACCCGGTGCGGCGCGGCCCTGCGCGACCGGAAAGCCGCATCAGGTTGGCCGGGAAGAAGTCGCGATGGACGAAGGCGCCATCCTGCGCGAAGGGCGCGACCATGGCGCCGATCGCGGCGTCCAGCGCGGCGCGCGTGTCGGCATCGGCCGGCGCGCCCATCGCCGCCGGCCACCACCAGTCGAGGAAGGTCGCCGCGGTGGCGCGCGCCATTTCCGCCCCGCCCCAGGCCGGCAGCGACGCCGGCGGCGGCGCTTCATGCAGCGCGGCCAGCGCCTCGGCGGCGTCGAGGTAGCAGGGCAGCGCCGCCTCACCGGCGTCCAGCAGCGCGGCATGCGTGGCGTCGCCGAAATCCTCGATCAGCAGCAGCCCGGCGGCGTCGTCGGTGGCGATGATGTCGGGCGCCGAGAGCCCGATGCCGGCGATGTGGCGTGCCACCGCGACGAAGGGGCGCACATCCTCGGGCGGCGGCGCATCCATCAGCAGTGCCGGGCGCGGCCCGCCGCGCAGCCGCGCGTAGCGGCGGTGCGAGGCATCGCCCGGCAGCCACTCCGCGCGCGCCGCACCGAAGCCGTGGTCGCCGAGGAAGGCGGCGACATCCCTCATGCGGCGAGCGCCCGAAGCCGCGCATCCCAGCCGGACAGGCGCGCATGTCGCGCATCCTCGGCGTCCAGCGGCGCCAGGGCGATCCGCAGCGCCTCGGGCGGCGCCAGCGCGCCCAGGCGGTCCGGCCATTCCACCAGCACGATCCCCTCCCGCGCCTCGTCCCAGCCGAGTTCGTCCAAGCCTGCCGGCCCGTCCAGCCGATACAGGTCGAAATGATGCGCCGGGCCGGCCGGCAGCTCGTAGGACTGCACCAGGGTGAAGGTCGGGCTCGGCACCTCCAGCGCCGGATCTCCCGCCGCCGCCCGCAGCACGGCGCGCGCCAGTTCGCTTTTGCCCGCCCCCAGCGGGCCTTCCAGCAGCACCGCGTCGCCCGCGCGCAACAGCGCCGCCAGCCGCGCCGCGAGGGCATGGGTGGCGGAAAGGTCGGGCAGTTCCAATGTCACGGTCGGGGGCATGGGGGGCCTGCCGGGGGGCGCCGGCTATGAACCTCGGGGCGTCCCGTCTATCACGCGGGGCAGGATTCGGGGGAGTGGCCATGACGGCCGTCATCGATACGGATGTGGCGATCATCGGCGCGGGGCCCGTGGGCCTGTTCGCGGTGTTCGAATGCGGCATGCTGCGGATGAAGTCGGTGGTGGTCGATGCGCTGGAAGCCGTGGGCGGGCAATGCACCGCGCTGTACCCGGAAAAGCCGATCTTCGACGTGCCGGCGCATCCCTCGATCGCCGGGGCCGACCTGATTGCGAAGCTGGAGGAACAGGCCGCGCCCTTCGCACCTACCTACCTGCTCGGCCGGCGCGTCGAACGGCTGATGAGCGAGGGCGGCGTGCTGACGCTGGGCACCAGCGCCGGCGACACCATCCGCTGCAAGGCGGTGATCATCGCCGCCGGTGCGGGCGCCTTCGGGCCGAACCGTCCGCCGCTCGATGGCCTGCCGGGCTACGAGGCCTCGGGCGCCGTGCGCTACCTGGTGGCGCGGCGCGAGGATTTCCGCGGCAAGCGCGTGGTGATCGCCGGCGGCGGAGATTCCGCGGTGGACTGGGCGCTGTCGCTGAAGGACATCGCGACCGTCACGGTCGTGCATCGCCGCCCGAAATTCCGCGCGGCACCCGAGACCGCCGCGCAGCTCGACGCCGCCGCCGCGCGCGGCGAGGTCGAGATGGCCATCCCCTACCAGCTGCACGGCCTGAAGGGCGATGGCGCGAAGCTGGACGCGGTCACCCTCGCCACGCTGAAGGGCGAGCAACGCGACATCCCCGCCGACCACCTGCTGGCCTTCTTCGGCCTGTCGATGGAACTGGGCCCGATCGCGGAATGGGGGCTGGGGCTCGACCGCAGCCACATCGCCGTGCAGCCGGCGACCTGCGCCACCAACATCGACGGCGTCTTCGCCATCGGCGACATCGCGACCTATCCGGGCAAGCTGAAGCTGATCCTGCAGGGCTTCAGCGAGGCCGCCATGACCGCGCACGCCATCCACCCCCGGGTGTTTCCGGGGGAGGCGCTGCACTTCGAATACTCGACGACGAAGGGCGTGCCCGCGGGTTGAGGGCCGGAGGGCTGCTCCGCCGCCGGCATCACCGCCTGACGCTGGCCCGCAGCCCGTCCAGCACGGCATCCATCGCCGCCTGGTAGCCAGGCCCGTCCAGGTAGCCCTCGAAGGTGCCGGTGCGGTCGAGAAAGCCGCGCCAGGCGGGTTCCTGCAAGGCGCGCCGGAAGCGGTCATGCAACGAGGCATAGATCTCGTCCGGCAATCCGGCCGGTGCGTTCAGGCCCTTCATGTTCTCGACCACCACGTTCCAGCCCTGCTCGCGCAGCGTCGGCACATCGGGCAGGACCGGGATGCGCTCCGCCGAGCAGACCGCCAGCGCGCGGATCTCGCCCGACTGGACCATCCCGCCGGTCTCCTCCGGCGCCAGCACCGCCAGGTCCACCGTGCCCGCCAGCAGCGCCTGCAAGGACGGCGCACCGCCCGAGAAGGGCACGTGCAGCATCTCGAACCCCGCCGCGGCCGAGAACAGCACGAAGACCGCATGGTAGATCGACCCGATGCCCGAGGAGGCGTGCGTGACGGACCCCGGCGAGGCCTTGGCAGCGGCGACCGCGGCGGCAAGGTCGGCGAAGCGCCCGCCGCGCTTCGCCACGATCAGCAGCGGCTGGCGCGTGATGCGCAGGATGGCGCGGAAGGACCGCTTCGGGTCGTAGGGCAGGTCGCGGAAGGCAGCGAGCGAGGTGCTCTCGGACCCGCCGCCGACCAGCAGGTTCAGCCCGTCCGGCGCCATGCCCGCGACCTGCTGCGCGGCGATCGCGCCGCCGGCGCCTGGGCGGTTGATCACCACCAGCGGCGTGGGGAAGAAGCGGCTCGCGGCCTCGGCCAGGGCGCGCGCCTGGAGGTCCGTGCCGCCCCCGGGCGGAAAGCCGGCGATCAGCTGGATCGGCCGCGCGGGCTCCCAGGCGCGGGCGACGGACGGCGCGGCAAGCAGCCCGGCGGCGCCCGCAAGGATGGTCCGGCGTGTGGTCATGACGTTTGCGCTCCCTGGCTTTGGCAGGAGGCTACGGTTCCGCGCGGCGGGGGGCCAGCCCCCCGGACACCCCGCTGGGAGGCAGCCGCCTCCCAGACCCGGGGTCAAATGGCCAGGATGGGGAGGAGGGGCATGGCGCGCCCGTCGCGCAGGTGCCGCCGACGAGCCCCTCCCCCATCCTGGCCATTCACTCTCTCCGCGGGTCCGAGGGCACATAGGCCCCCGGCGTCGGGACCCATCGCAGAAGCAGAGCATCTGCGATGGGAGCCCGCGAGGGTCCGGGCGGGCAAAGCCCTCCCGGCGCTCAGAACGGCCGGCCCGCCGCGGACTGCCCAAGCAGCGGCGCCACCGCGCCGGCCAGGTGCGTGAACAGCGCCTCGTCATCCGTGCCATGACGTTCGCAGGTGATCACGGCGGTCCAGACCACCCGGTTCGCGGCCCGGTCGCGCAGTTCCACCGTGCCGCTGACGCGCAGCACCGGCACGCGGCGGCCGCCGGCGCGCGGCACGTTCTGCACCCAGGACAGGTCGTCGCTGTCGCGGAAACTGCGGCCCTGCATGGTGTCGCCAAAGCCGCCGAAATTGTCGCCCTCGGCGCTCACGCCGCCACGCCATGACAGGATGAAGGGCGCATCCGCCGCGATGCGCCGGCCGTTGCCTTGCAGCGCGGCCACGATCGCACGGCGCAGCCGCTGTTCATTCGGCGACCCGCCGGCGCGGTCGGGCACCGTAATGGCGGCATCGCGCGGCACCGGCGCGAAGGCATTGGCGGAGATGCGGCCGGGACAGGCGGATTGCGCGAGTGCCGCCGGCGCGGCGAACGCCAGCAGCGCGACGGCAAGCGAGATGCGGGCAATGGCGGGCATGGCGTGTCCTCGCGGCGAATCGCGGCACGGTAGAGCAGCCCGGGAAGCATCACAAACCGCCGGTTTCCGCCAGCGCGCGGGAGGCGGCGACCCAGGAAGCGCCGATCCGGGCAGCCACCATCATCAGCGACTGAGAGCCGGCGGGGCGCTGCCCCTCCGGACCTCCCCGCCAGGGGGCGACGGCCCCCTGGACCGCGGGAACCTACAGGGCGCCGCCGCGGCGGCCGGCCATCGCACCGAGGCGCAGGCGGAGCGCGTTCAGCTTGATGAAGCCCTGGGCGTCGAACTGGTCATAGGCGCCCTGGTCGTCCTCGAAGGTCACATGCTTCATCGAGTACAACGAATGCGGCGACTGCCGGCCGGTCACGATGGTGTTGCCCTTGTAGAGCTTCAGCCGGACGGTGCCGGTCACGCTCGCCTGGCTCTCGTCGATCAGCGCCTGCAGCATCCGGCGCTCGGGGGCGAACCAGAAGCCGTTGTAGATGATCTCCGCATACCGCGGCATCAGCGAGTCCTTCAGGTGGCAGGCCTCGCGATCCAGCGTGATGGATTCCATCGCGCGATGCGCCACGGACAGGATCGTGCCGCCCGGTGTCTCGTAGCAGCCACGGGACTTCATGCCGACGAAGCGGTTCTCCACCAGGTCGAGGCGGCCGATGCCGTTCTCGCGGCCCAGCGCATTCAGCTTCGTCAGCAGCGTGGCGGGCGACAGGCGCTCGCCATTGATGCCGACCGCGTCGCCGCGCTCGAATTCGATGGTGATCTCGGTGACCTCGTCCTTCGCATCCATGGGCGAGATCGTGCGCTGCCAGACCATCTCGTCCGGCGCATCCCAGGGTTCCTCGAGGATCTTGCCCTCGGACGACGAGTGCAGAAGGTTCGCGTCCACGCTGAACGGCGATTCACCGCGCTTGTCCTTGGCGATCGGGATCTGGTGCTGCTCGGCGAAGGCGATCAGCGCGGTGCGCGAAGTCAGCTCCCATTCGCGCCACGGCGCGATGATCTTGATGTCCGGCTTCAGCGCGTAATAGCTGAGTTCGAAGCGGACCTGGTCGTTGCCCTTGCCAGTCGCGCCATGCGCCACGGCATCCGCACCCATCTTCTCCGCGATCTCGATCTGCCGCTGCGCGATCAGCGGCCGCGCGATCGACGTGCCCAGCAGGTACATCCCTTCGTACAGCGCATTCGCCCGGAACATCGGGAAGACGAAGTCCTTCACGAAGGTCTCGCGCAGGTCGTCGATGAAGATGTTCTCGGGCTTGATGCCGAGCAGCAGCGCCTTGTCGCGCGCCGGGCCCAGTTCCTCGCCCTGGCCGAGGTCGGCGGTGAAGGTCACCACCTCGCAGCCATAGGTGGTCTGCAGCCACTTCAGGATCACGCTGGTGTCGAGCCCGCCGGAATAGGCAAGCACGACCTTCTTCACGTCCTTCACGCGCATCGGGCGCTCCCACTTGTCTAGAACGGGCGCGGTATGGCGCCCCGCACCCGGACAGGCAAGGGCGCGCCGGGCGGCCCCCTGGTCGTGGGGCTGGCCGTCTGCCACGCTGCCCCATCGCCTTGGAGGCATGCCGGCCTGAACCTGCGCCAGCTCCGCTATTTCATCGAGGCCGCCGAGGCCGGCAGCATGACGCGCGCCGCCGACCGGCTGCGCATCGCGCAACCCGCGCTCGGCATGCAGATCCGCGCGCTGGAGGAGGAGCTCGGCGTGGCCTTGCTCGAACGCCATTCGCGCGGGACCGCCCCGACCGAGGCCGGCCGCCTGCTGATGCGGCGCGCCCGCGCCATCCTCGACCTGGTGGAGGCAGCGCGGCAGGACGTCACGGCCCTGCGCGGCCACGCGGACGAGACCATCCGCCTCGGCCTGACGCCCAGCCTCATGCACATGGTCGCGCCCGAGATCGTCCTGCTGGCGCGCGAGCGCGCGCCGCGCCTGGTGCTCAGCCTGGCGGAAGACATGAGCCACCTGCTCGCCGATGCGCTCGAACGGGGCGACCTCGATGCCGCGCTCGCCTACGAGCTGCCGGACATCCCGGGCGTCGCGCGACGCGGCCTGTACCAGGAGGATCTGGCGCTGGTGACGCTGCCCGGCCCCGGTCAGGGCACCTCCGTCGCCTTCGCCGAAGCGCTGGCGCAGCCCCTGGTGCTGCCCGAGGCGCGCGACAGCGTGCGCAGCCTGGTCGAGGGCACCGCGCGGGAGCTCGGCCTCACGCCGCGGCTCGCCTACGAGGTCCGCTCGATCCCGGGCATCAAGAACATGATCCTGCGTGGCGGCGTCGCCGGCATCCTGCCCTTCGGCACGGTCGCGCAGGAGGTGGCCGAGGGGCGGCTGGTAGCCCGCCCGGTGGTAGCGCCGGCCCTGCGGCGCACGCTCTACCTCGCCGTCACCGGGCCTCAAGGCCGGCTGCGGCACGAGGCGGTGCTCACCGAAGTGGTCCATGTCGCGCTGGTGGTGCTCGCGAAGGCGCTCGGGCCCTTCGCCCATCCGCTGCTGCCCGCGCCGGGCGACATGCCGGCGGAAGGAATCGCTTAGGGCTGCGCGAAGCCGAAGGTGTTGGACGCGGCTGCGCGGGCGACGCTTCTATGCCCACGCGCAGACGCAAGGGAGAACGACCAGCCGTGAGCATCAGCACCCAGGCCCTGCTGCGCGAGGTCGTGGCCGCCAGCCGCATCCTGGCGACCGAGGGCGTGATCGACAGCTTCGGCCATGTCTCGGCCCGCGACCCCGCGGCGCCGGACACGTTCCTGATGCCCCGCGTGCGCGCCGCCGAACTGGTCGAGGACGCCGACATCCTCGCCTTCCACCTGGACGGCACGCCGGTGGCGCCGACCGACCTGCGCATCTTCGCCGAGCGCGCCATCCATGCCGCGATCTACCGCACGCGCCCCGATGTCATGGCGGTCTGCCACCACCACGCGCCACCCATGATGCCCTTCTGCATCACCGGCGTGCCGCTGGTGCCGGTGTTCCACCTGGGTGCGACCATGGGCGCCGTCGTGCCGCTCTGGGACAGCCAGGAGGAATTCGGCGACACCAACCTGCTCGTCTCGACCCCGGAGCAGGGCGACAGCCTGGCCAGGGCGCTCGGCCCCCACTGGACCGTGCTGATGCGCGGCCATGGCGTGAGCGTGGCGGCGCGCGGCGTGGTGGAGCTGGCGTTCCGCTGCATCTACGGCATGCGCAACGCACAGGCCCAGGCGGCCGCCGCGGCGCTCGGCCAGGTCCGCACGCTGACGCCGGGCGAGGCCGTGGCCGCGGCGGAATTCAACCTGCGCCCCTTCGCCATGGACCGCGCCTGGGAACAATGGCGCCGTCGCGCCGGCCTGCCGGAAGGAAACCCCGCATGACCCGCATCGCCCGCCGCGCCTTGTTCGCCACGTTGCTGCCTTTGCCCGCGCTGGCGCAGGCCGACACGCGCCCGATCCGCCTGATCGTGTCCGTCGCCCCGGGCGGCGCGGTGGACCTGACCGCGCGGCTGCTGGCGCAGCACATGGCCGGGCCGCTGCAACGCACGATCCTGGTCGAGAACCGCCCCGGCGCGAACGGCATCCTGGCCGCCGAGGCGGTGGTGCGGTCCACGCCCGACGGCACCACCCTGCTCGTCGCGCCGGGCGAGGTATTCTCGGTCAACCCGGTCCTGCACGCGCCGCTGCCCTACGACGCGGACCGCGCCTTCGCGCCCATCGGCATCGCCACCACCGGCCACTACGTGCTGGTGGTGAATGCGGGGCTCGGCGTCACCTCGCTAGCCCAGCTGGTCGAATTGGCGCGGCGGCGGGAGCTCGCCTACGGCAGCACCGGGGTGGGCAGCATCCCGCACCTCAATGCCGCGGCCTTCGCGCGCGATGCCGGCATCCGGATGCTGCACGTGCCCTATCGCGGCACCGGCCCGGCAGCGACGGCGACGGTGGCAGGCGACGTGGCGCTGCTGGTGTCCACGCCGCCCTCGGTGGCGGCGCTGGTGCAGGATGGACGGCTGGCGGCCTTGGGGGCCGGCGGCACGGCGCGGCTGCCGCAATTCCCGAACGTCCCGACCATGGCGGAGGCGGGGATCGCGCCCGAGGCGCTGCGGCCCAACTGGTTCGCGCTGGCCGGCCCGGCCGGGCTGCCGCCAGCGCTGGTGGCCAGGCTGAATGCCGCGATGCGCCAGGCAGTCGCCGCGCCCGAGATGCAGGACCGCCTGCGCGCCGGCGGGCTGACCCCCGCGGCGGGGTCGCCGGAGGAGCTCGCCACGACCATCGCCGCCGACCTGCGCCATTTCGGCGACCTGATCCGCGCGACCGGGATCACGCGCGAATAGCATGGGCCGGGCCGCGGCATCGTGCCGCCGGTCCTGCATCAGCCTGGCCCCGGCGGCGGGTTCGGCGCGCCGCCGCGCCCGGTCAGACCCTGAGCGTGCCGCCGCGCGCCGCGTCGTAGCGCGCCTGGAGCTTCTCCCAGTTCAGCACGTTCCACCACGACGCCAGGTAGTCCGCGCGGCGGTTCTGGTAGCGCAGGTAGTAGGCGTGCTCCCAGACGTCGTTGCCCATCAGCACGCGCTGCCCGTCCATCAGCGGCGTGTCCTGGCCGGGCTTCGTCGTGATCGCGAGGGCGCCGGCCGGCGTCACGGTCACGAAGACCCAGCCCGAGCCGAACACGCGCATTCCGGCCGCGTTGAAGTCGGTGCGGAACTTCTCCATCCCGCCCAGGTCGCGGTCGATCGCCGCCTTCAGGTCGCCGGTCGGCTCGCCGCCCGCCCCGCCCATGATCTCCCAGAACATCGAATGGTTGGCATGGCCGCCGCCATTGTTGCGCACGGCGGTGCGGATGGCCTCCGGCACCTGGGACAGCCGCATCAGCAGGTCGTCGAGCTGCATCGCGGCCAGTTGCGGCTGGTCGCGCACCGCCGCGTTCAGCCCGGCCACCTGCGCGCCGTGATGGCGCGCGTGGTGGATCTCCATGGTCATCGCGTCGATGGCGGCTTCGTTCGCGTTGGGCGCATAGGGCAGCGGCGGCAGGGTGAAGGGCCCGGCGGGCGCCTGGGCATAGGCCGGACGGCGTGCCACGGCGAGGCTCGCGGCAAGGCCCGCGGCACCGAGGAACAGGCCGCGGCGATGGAGGATGGTCATGGGTTTCTCCCTGTCATGCCGGGAGAATGTGCGCCCGCGCCACGTCGGGGCAACAGGCGCGTTGTGCCGGCGGACGGAACGCGTGGCGCGCCGACATCGCCCGCGACCTGCGCAGAACGGCGGGTCGCGCGGCGGTTCGGTGGCGTATGGCGCGACCGCGCCGAGACAACCTGTCGCGATGGGTTCAACAGCGCGTTGCGCGCAAGCCAAGCCCGCGGATGCGGGCGCCCAACGCCTACGGGCAGACAAAACGGATCGCGCAGCGATCCGGGAGCGCACGGCGCGACCGCGCCCAACCCATCAGCCGCGCCCGGCGCACCCGTGCGTGGCGCGCAAGCCAAGCCCGCGCATGCGGGCGCCCGGCGCCTGAGGGCAGACAAAACGGATCGCGCAGCGATCCGGAAGCGCACGGCGCGACCGCGCCCAACCCATCAGCCGCGCCCGGCGCACCCAAGCGTGGCGCGCAAGCCAAGCCCGCGCATGCGGGCGCCCGGCGCCTGAGGGCAGACAAAACGGATCGCGCAGCGATCCGGGAGCGCACGGCGCGACCGCGCCCAACCCATCAGCCGCGCCCGGCGCACCCGTGCGTGGCGCGCAAGCCGAGCCCGCGCATGCGGGCGCCCGGCGCCTGAGGGCAAAGAAACTAGGATCGCGCAGCGATCCGCGGGCGCCCGGCGCCTGAGGGCAAAAAAGTTACGTCTCTTCGTCGCGCTCGGTCTCGACCTCGATCGCCTCGTCGATGCCGTCCGCCTCGTCCTCGAGCTCCTCGGCGTCCTCGATCGCCTCGTCGCCCTCGACATCCTCCACCTCGAGCTCCTCGCCCTCCGCCTCCGCGGCGACGGCGCGCTTCTTCAGCTTCTCGTCCGGGATGGGCGTGGCGGCGGCGCGGCGCAGGCGCGGCTGCTCCGCCGGCTGCTCCGTGCCGCATTTCGGGCAGACGGCAGGCGCGCGCGCCAGGTCGTAGAACCTGGTGCCGCAGGAGACGCAGCTGCGCTTCAGGCCGAGTTCAGGCTTCGCCATGGATCACATCCGTCTCGCGCAACGGGGCCGGGGGGTGGTGCCTCGTCGCGGATTTCCAAAAGGTCGGGCGCATTGCCACGCGATGCCGGGGCGTGTCAAACGCCCAAGCCATGTCCGATCCCGCGCCGAGGCCGCTTCGTGCCGCCGCCCCCTCCGCCCCGCTGTCCGGCCGGCTCGGCGTGCCGGGCGACAAGTCGATCAGCCACCGCGCCCTGATGTTCGGCGCCATGGCGGTCGGCACCACCACCATCACCGGCCTGCTGGAAGGCGAGGACGTGCTCCGCACCGCCGCCGCCATGCGCGCCCTGGGCGCCGAGGTCACGCAGACCGGCCCCGGCGCCTGGCGCGTGGCCGGGCGCGGCGTGGGCGGGCTGGTGGAACCGGCCGATGTGCTGGACATGGGCAATTCCGGCACCGCGGCGCGGCTGCTGCTGGGGCTGATCTCGGGCCATCCGGTCTTCGCGGTGATGACCGGCGATGCCTCCTTGCGGAAACGCCCGATGAAGCGCGTGACCGACCCGCTCTCGGCCACCGGCGCCCAGTTCTGGACGCGCGAGGGCGGCCGCCTGCCGCTGGCCGTGCGCGGTGCCACCGACCCGCTGCCCATCGACTACGTGCTGCCGGTCGCCTCCGCGCAGGTGAAATCGGCCTGCCTGCTGGCGGGCCTCTGCGCGCCCGGCACCACCCGCGTGGTCGAACCGGAACCCACGCGCGACCACACCGAGAACATGCTGCGCCATTTCGGCGCGACGGTGTCCGTGACCGATACGCCCGCCGGCCGCGTGGTCACGCTGGAGGGCCAGCCGGAACTGGTGGCCGCGCCGGTGGTGGTGCCCGGCGACCCGTCCTCGGCGGCCTTTCCCATCGTGGCGGCGCTGCTGGTGCCGGGATCGCGCGTGGTGATCGAGAATGTCGGCCTCAACCCGCTCCGCACCGGCCTGATCGCGACGCTGCGCGAAATGGGCGCGGCGTTGCGCGTCGAGAACGAACGCATCGCCGGCGGCGAGCCGGTCGGCGACATCGTCGCGGAATACACGCAGCTGACCGGCGTGACCGTCCCGCCCGGCCGCGCGCCGTCGATGATCGACGAATACCCCGTGCTGGCCGTGGCCGCCGCCGCCGCGCAGGGCATCACCCGCATGAAGGGCCTGGCGGAACTGCGCGTGAAGGAAAGCGACCGCCTGTCCGCCACCGCCGCGCTGCTGGCGGTGAACGGCGTGACCGCGGCGATCGAGGGCGACGACCTGATCGTGCAGGGCACCGGCGGCGCCATTCCCGGCGGCGGCACGGTCGAGACGCACATGGACCACCGCATCGCCATGGCGGCGCTGGTGATGGGCCTGGGCGCGCGGATGCCGGTGACGGTGGATGATGCCGCCTTCATCGACACCTCCTTCCCCGGCTTCGCAGTGCTGATGAACGGGCTGGTGGGCAATGGCGCGCCGGGCGGGCCGATTGCCGGCGCCTGACCCCGCGCCGCGCGCGATCATCGCGGTGGATGGACCGGCCGCGGCGGGCAAGGGCACCCTGGCGCGCCGGCTCGCGGCGGCGCTGGGCCTGCCCTACCTCGACACCGGCCTGCTGTATCGCGCGGTCGGGCGGCGCGTGCTGGATGCCGGCGCCGACCCGCGCGACGCCACGATCGCCGAGGCCGCGGCCCGCGCCCTGGTGCCCGAGGACCTGGCCCGCGCCGACCTGCGCGGCCCGCTGGCCGACATGGCGGCCAGCGCGGTCGCCGCCATCCCGGCGGTGCGCGCCGCGCTGCTGGATTTCCAGCGCGATTTCGGCCGCGCCCATGGCGCGGTGCTGGATGGGCGCGATATCGGGACCGTGGTGTTTCCCGACGCGGCGGCGAAGCTGTTCGTCACGGCCAGCGTCGCGGAACGCGCGCGCCGGCGTTTCCTGGAACTGGCCGGCCGCGGCGTGGCCGCCGACCCCGCGCAGGTCGAGGCCGAGATCCGCGATCGCGACGCACAGGACGCCAACCGCCCGGTGGCACCGCTGCGCCCGGCGGCGGATGCGCTGCAGCTCGACACCACCACGCTGGATGCCGATGCCGCCTTCGCCGAGGCGCTGCGGCTGGTGCGCGCGCGGCTGGGGGCTTAGGGCAGATCCCGATCAGATCGAATCTTCTGAACGCGTGAAGATGCTCTGAAAACAACAGGCTAGAGCCTGCGAAGTGAGCGCGAGCGAACGTAGCATGCTCTAGCCGCGCCGCATGACCGGCGATGCCACCGCTCGCCGCAGCGCGGCCGACACGTTGGGCCGCGCCCGTCGCGACGCGACCCGACGGTCCCGCTGATCGGACGCGGTCTACGCCGCCCGCGCCGCGACGTAGGCCGTGAAGCCCTCCATGTAGCCGCGCAGTTGCTTCTCGACCGCGGCATCCGTCAGCGCCCCGCCGGCATCGAACACGCCACCCGCGCGCGACACCATGAGCCGCCCGCCGGTCCACAGCTCCGTGCCCAGCGTCCGCAGCACCGGCAGCCACGCATTCTGCGCGAGCATGGTGCCGAACCCGCCCGGCGAGGCGCCGATCAGCCCGACCGGCCTGCCGCCGAACACCCGCGCAATGTCGGATGACGGCCGCGACAGCCAGTCGATCGCGTTCTTGAACACGCCCGGGATGCCGTTGTTGTATTCCGGCGTCACCAGCAGCAGGCCCTGCGCCGCGGCAATCCGGTCCTTCAGCGCCGTCACCGCGGCGGGCAGGCCCTGCGCCGCCTCCAGGTCGCCGTCATAAAGCGGAATTCCTTGCAGGGTCGCGACATCGAGGCGCGCGCCCGGCGGCATCAGCCCTTGCGCCGCCTTGAGCAGCGCGGTGTTGAGCGAGCCGCCGCGCAGGCTCCCGGACAAACCAACGATCACCGTCATGCGAGGCCCTCCTGGCCATGTCTGGTGCCATCTTCCGGGAGAACGCGCGCGGCGGCCAGCACGTCGCGGCGGCGTTCAGGCAGGTCGCGGCGCGATGCCCGACCGAGCGGCGCGCAGGCCGGCCCGGGATCGGGCGGGCGCATCGGCACGAGACGGCAGCAGCGCGCGAACTGGTCGCCGGACGCCCCGTCAGGCGGCCGCCAGCAGCAGCCGGTTGACGCGCTCCAGCGCCCGCGCCAGGGCGGCGAAATCCTTCGCGAAGACCTCGCGCGAGACGCCGTTGGCCGCGAGCTGGTCGCCGATTTCACCGACCGACCGCCGGCCATCGACCCGCGCGATGATGGCGGCAGCCAGGCGCGGCAGCGCGACCGGCACCACCAGCCCGTCGGCAGCCACGCGCAGGATGCCGTCGCCCGGGATGCCGGCGGCGACCTTCGCGGCATCCAGTTCGCGCAGCACCGGCACGGCGGCGGGGTCGGTCCAGTCGGGCAGCACCGCCTCGCCGCGCCGCACGCAATAGGCGATGTGGATGCCCATGTTGCCGGCCGCCGCCTCGGCCAGGGCGGCGCGCTGAACCGGGTCCAGCCGCGCGGTGCGCTCGCGCAGCCGCGGGTCGGTCAGGAAACTGTCCGGGTCGTAACGGAAGGGTTCGACCAGGCAGCGGATCTCGAGCCCCGCGCCATCCACCAGCGCCGCCAGCGCCGGGACCGAGAAGGCGACATCGCGCGGGTTCAGCAACAGGTCGTAGATGCCGGCATCGCCGCCCTTCAGGTGGTCGGTGATCCAGGGGTTGCGGCGCAGCCAGGCGGTCTCGGGCGCCTGCTTCCACAACCGCTTGGCCACATCCACGCGCTGCGCCGGCGGTTCATCGGGCGGCGCCAGCAGCCGCAGCGCATCCTGCAGCATGTACACGCCGGTGCGGCCATGCGGCGCATAGACCATCAGCCCGATGCCGCCGCCCGGCGCCAGCACCGACACCAGCGCCCGCAGCCCCTCCAGCGGGTCCGGCAGGTGGTGCAGCACGCCGCAGCAATCGATGTAGTCGAAGGGCCCGAGCCCGCTGCCCGGCAGGTCCAGGATCGACGCCTCGGCGAAGGTCACGTTGGACAGCGACCGGGCCGCCACCCGCGCCCCGGCCACCTTGCGCGCGGCGGCGGAACGATCGAGCCAGGTCACGCCGCCCGGCCGCCCAGCCCAGGCCAGCTGCTGCGCCAGCATCACGGTGGCATCGCCCGACCCGCCACCGGCCACCAGGGCCTGCAGCGGCGTGGCGGCCGGGCGGCGGGCGCCGAAGATCCAGTGGTCGACCTCGCGCAGGTGTGACGGGCTGCCGACCACCAGGCGCTTCGCCTCGTCCCGCGGGTCGCGCAGGGGATAGGGGTAGGCCTCGTACTGGGCGGCCAGGGCGGCGTCGGCGGCGTCGGTCATGGCGGCCTGTTACGCCGGGACGCGGCGGACGGCCAGCCAGCCATGGCGTCGCGGGACGGCGCCGGCGCCTTGGCGCGGCGCTCCCCCGGCGCGGCGCGGTTGCCCCGCGCGCCCGGGCTTCGTAGAACACCGCCCATGCGCGCCGCCATCCTCTGCCTCGCCCTGTCCGCCCTGGTCGCCGTGCCGGCCATCGCGCAGCAGCGCGCACCCGCGGGCGCCGCGCCGGCGCAGCAGGGTCCGCGACGGCTGGGCGATTTCCAGGACTGGATCGCCGCGGTGCATACCGAGGCCGGGCAGAAGGTGTGCTACGCCTTCACCCGCGCGTCGCGGTCCGACCCGGCGCGGGACGGCGTGATCCTCACCGTCACCCACCGGGCCGCGAGCCGTGACCAGGTGGCGCTCTCGGCGGGCTATGCCTATCCGCGCAACGCGGCGGTCACGGTCGCCGTGGGCAGCCGCGAACTGCCGTTCTACACCGGCGGCAATTCCGCCTTCGCACGCGACGGGCGTGCCGCGGTGGCCGCCTTCCGTGGCGGCGCCAATGCCGTGGCGCGCGGCCCGCGGGCCGGCGGGCGCGGCACCGCCACCGACACCTTCAGCCTGACCGGCTTCTCGGCCGCCTACGACGCCATCAGCCAGGAATGCCCGGCGTCGCCGCCGCGGCGATGAGCCCCGGAGGCGGTGGAGCGACGGTGAGCATGGACGCCGGCAGCACGGCGACCAGCGCGACCACCGATGGCCTGCTGGATGCCGAGCGCGCCCGCATCCTCGCCAAGGCCGCGATCTTCGCCCCGCCGCCCGCCACCCTGCCCGATGGCCGCCGCGACCTGGTCGGCCTGTCGCGCGAGGAACTCGCCGCCGAAATGGCCGCGATCGGCGAAAAGCCCTTCCGCGCCAAGCAGGTCTGGCACTGGATCTACCACCAGGGCGAGACCGACTTCGCGAAGATGACGACCATCGCCAAGCCCATGCAGGCCAGGCTGGCGGAACGCTTCGTGGTCGGCCGGCCGGAGGTCGCGACCCGGCAGGACAGCACCGATTCCACGCGCAAATGGGTCTTCGCCTTCCGCGACGCACAGCGCATCGAGACGGTCTACATCCCCTCGGCGGAGGAGGATCGCGGCGCGGTCTGCATCTCCACCCAGGTCGGCTGCACCCTGTCCTGCACCTTCTGCCACACCGGCACGCAGAAACTGGTGCGCAACCTGGGCGCGGCCGAGATCGTCGGTCAGTTCATGGCGGCGCGGGATTCCTACGGCGAATGGCCCTCGCCCAAGGATGGCGCGCCGCGGCTGCTGTCCACCATCGTCGTGATGGGCATGGGCGAGCCGCTCTACAACTACGAGAACGTGGCCAAGGCGCTGCGCATCATCATGGACCACGAGGGCATCGGCCTGTCGCGCCGGCGCATCACGCTGTCCACCTCCGGCGTGGTGCCGATGATGGATCGCTGCGGGGCGGAGCTGGGCGTCGGCCTGGCGGTCTCGCTGCATGCCGTGACGAACGAACTGCGCGACGAAATCGTGCCGCTGAACCGCAAATACCCGATCGAGGATTTGCTGGCGGCCTGCCGGCGCTATCCCGGTGCCTCGAACGCGCGGCGCATCACCTTCGAATACGTCATGCTGCGCGGCGTGAACGACAGCGAGGCCGAGGCGCGCGAGCTGGTGCGCCTGCTGCGCGGCATCCCGGCCAAGGTGAACCTGATCCCGTTCAATCCCTGGCCCGGCAGCGCCTACAGGACCAGCACCAGCGAAGCGATCCAGCGCTTCGCCGGCATCCTGAACGATGCCGGCTACTCCAGCCCGATCCGCCGCCCGCGCGGGCGCGACATCCTGGCGGCCTGCGGGCAGTTGAAGACGGAAAGCGAGCGTGCGCCCCGCCCGCGCGCGCCCAAGCCGGCGGCCTGATCAGACCTTCTCGATCTCGCCGCCCGCATCGGCCCAGCCCTTGAAGCCGCCGAGGTTCCGCACGTTCGTGTAGCCCATGTCGTGCAGCGTCTTGAGCACCAGCGCCGAGCGCCCGCCCGAGGCGCAATAGGCCACCACGGTCTTGGCCCGGTCGAAATTCGCATCGTGCAGGGCCGATGCCGGGTCGGCGCGGAATTCCACCAGGCCGCGCGGGATGGCCAGCGCGCCCGGCACCTTGCCGGAGGCCGCGACCTCGTTGGGCTCCCGCACATCCAGGAACACCACGTCGTCGCGCCCGACCAGGCCCTTGGCCTCCTCGGGCGAGATCCGCGGCACCACGGCCTCGGCGGCGGCGAGCATCTGTTGGACGGTGAGGGCCATGGCTGGGGTTCCCGGCTGGTGGTTGCCCCGCCACGGTAGGGCAGGCGCCGGCGCCGGGCCAGTTGCGGGAGGTCCGGGCGGCACGGCTTGCCGGCGGAGCGACCCGGCCGCCCTGCCAGATGACGGCCGCCAGGGCCGCGCAGGCGATCACCCCGAAGGGCGCGGGCATCCCCGCCAGTCCCCGGTCTTCACGAGCACCCCGACCCGATCAGGCAAGCCCCATCGGACCGGGCTTTGCCTCAGACGGGCTCCAGCAGCCCGACGCGGGCGAGGCGGCGGCAGAAGGCCAGCGCGTCCTCGCCCAGCGATGCCGGCGTCGCGCCGTCCTCCAGCGCGACCAGCCAGGCGAACTCCGTGGCACTCAGGGTCTCGACGCCGCCATACCAGCGCAGCGCGGCGCCGCCCGCGGGCAGCGGCACCAGCGTGTGGTGCATCGTCTCGGACAGCAGCAGCCGATCCTGCGGGCCGGGCACGCGCGCCACAAGGCCGCGCCGCGGCAACGACATGCGGTCGCGCACCAGGCGGTCGAGCGCCGCGACCGCGACCCGATCGGCCAGGCCGTCATGGCCCAGCGCGGCCAGCGCGCCACGCAGCACGGAACGCACCGCCGCCACGCCCTCGGGTTCGCCCAGGCGCCAGGTCGGGATGGCGGCGCGCAGCGCGGGTTCCTCCGCCTCCAGCTCGCCCAGCAGGTCACGCAGCATCTCGCCGATCGCTGGTTCCATGAAGCCGACGGTCACGTGCAGCGACGGTTCCGCGCCGTCCTGGACCATCGCCTCGTGCAGCACGCCGCGCGGCAGGTACAGCGCGTCGCCCGGCGCCATCAGCAGCGCATGGGGCTCGCCCTCGGGCGCGGCATTGTTGTGCCAGGGCGTGTGGCGCGTCGGCGCGGCATAGGGGATGGCGTCCCACACCCGCCACGCCTTGCGGCCGGAGACCTGCAGCACCAGCACGTCATGGGTGTCGAAATGCACGCGGAAGCCCTGCGCGCCCGGCGGCGTCAGGTAGATGTTCGCCTGCACGCCATGCAGGAAGGCCTTCTCCAGCCCGCGGCAGAAGCGTGCCAGCGGCGGATGGACCTCGTGGAACTGCGAGACCACCAGGCTCGCGCCATCATCATGGCGCGCCAGCAGTCGCGGCAGGTCGACGCGGTCGCCGCCATCCTCGATGTATTCCTCGAACGGCACGCCGGCGCCGCCCTTGCGGGCGCCATCGGCCATCGACACCCGCGGCGTCCGCGCGGCATCCGTGCGCAGGAAGGCATCGAGGTCGGCGATCGACAGCAGCCCGGCATAGCGGTCGGGGTCGTTGCCCGGCATCAGGCGCCAGGCGGTGGCCTCGCGCAGCGCCAGCCCGTCCTCGAGCGGCATCGTCCCGAAGGCCAGGGACCAGGCGTCTTCAGCCAAGGTGGCAGTCATCGGGATCCTCGTCCGCGCCCGGCGGCATCGCGCGGGTCGCTGTCGGAAAAGCCGGTGCGCGGGCGGCCACGGCCCGCGGCATCGCGGGGGTCGCTGTCGGACAGGCCGGTGCGGGGGCGGCCACGCCCGGCGGCATCGCGGGGGTCGCTGTCGGACACACCGGTGCGCGGGCGACCGCGGCCGGCGCCGTCGCGCGGGTCGCTGTCGGAATAGCCGGTGCGGGGCCGGCCGCGTCCGGCGCCATCGCGCGGATCACTGTCGGATTGCCCGGTATAGGGCCGCCCGCGCCCCGCCGGGTCGCGCGGGTCGCCATCCGAATAGCCGGTGCGCGGCTGGGCCTGCGCGACAGCGGGCACCAGCGCCGCGATCGGCACCAGCGCGGCCGCCGGCGTACACAGCACCAGCAGGCGGCGCGAGAGCCGTCCGCGCCGCGTGAGGTCATCCCCGGCCATCGCAGCGCGTCCGGCGGGTGCCGGTCAGCGCCAGCCGCGGCCGCGGCCCGGCGCGTCGTTCGGGTCGTTGTCGGTCACGCCACGCGGCTGCTGGCGTTGGCGCCAGCCGGTGCCGTAGCCGGACGGATCGCCCGGGTCGCCATCGTTGATGCCGGTATAGGGCCGGCCCTGCGGGCGCGGGCGATAACCGCCGCGGCCCTGGCCGGGGCCGTCATTGGGGTCGGCATCGGTGATCCCGGTGCGCGCCGGCCCGCGATAGCCGCCACGCCCGAAGCCCGGCCCGTCGCTGGGATCGGCATCAGTGATGCCGGTGCCACGGCGGCCACCGCCGCGGCCATAGCCTGGCCCGTCGCTGGGGTCGGAATCCGTGAGCCCGGTACGGTACTGGACGGGCGTGGCCTCCAGCGCCTGCGCCGCCGGGGCCGCAATGGCCGCCACGCCCGCGGCCGCGGCCACGCGCAGCACCAGCAGGCGCCGGCCAAGCCGACGCTCCTCGCCATCCTCCGCGGCTGCAGGCGGTGGTGCGTCCTGGGCGGAATCCCGATCGGTCATCTCAGCACTGCTCCTTCCCCTGGCTGCATCATCGGCCCGGCGGAACAGTTTCGGCAAGCGGCGTGAAGGCTTGGTGAGTGCGCTGGCACACCGGTCCTGCGAAGGATTTCGCAACAGCGCCGCCGCACCGGCCCCGCCGCATGCGGCGCGCGCGCGGGTCGCTACCAGCCGCGGCCGCGGCCCGGCGCGTCGCGCGGGTCGCTGTCGCTGACCTGGCGCCGGCCGCCGCCGCGCCCCTGGCCCGGACCATCATTCGGGTCGGAATCCGTCAGCCCGGTGCGGGCGCGCCCGCGATACCCGCCGCGCCCCTGGCCGGGCCCGTCATTGGGATCGGCGTCGGTCACCCCGGTGCGCGCCGGGCCACGGTAGCCGCCACGGCCCTGGCCAGGCCCGTCACTGGGGTCGGCATCGGTCCGCCCCGTGCGGACCGGGCCGGGCGCATAGACCGGCGCCGGCGCCACGACGCAGCCCGACAGCGTGGCCGCCGCGGCACCCAGCCCGGCCACGCGCAACACCAGCAGCCTGCGGCCAAGCCGCGGCGCATCCCCGTTCCCCGTCATGGTGGCGTCCTCCCCCGATTCCCCCGGGGCATCCTTCCGTCACCGGATGCGGCAGCGCAAGCGGGCTCCAAGCGAATGCGTCGCACCCGCGGCAGGGCCAGCGCGCCCGGGCGCGTGCTTTCCCTGCTTCCCTTGGCCCTGGCCGCGTCGCAGACTTGCCCAAGATTCGAGGAAACGACCGGAACCGCCATGACCCAACGCCGCACCTTCCTGGCTGCCGCCGCCGCGCTCGGCCTTGCCCCGCGCCTGGCCTTCGCGCAGCAGCGCTTCGCGAGCATCTACATGTTTGTCCCGGCCGGCCCGGGCGGCGGCTGGGACGGCCTGGGCCGCGCCATCGAGCAGGCCGCCCGCGCCGCCAGCCTGGTCGGCACCTTCCAGTTCGAGAATGTCGGCGGCGCCGGCGGCACGGTGGGCCTGCCGCGCTTCCTGGCGCAGCGCCGCGGGCGCGCCGATGCGCTGATGGTCTCGGGCTCCGTCATGGTCGGCGCGACGCTCACGAACAAGACGCCGGTGACGCTGCAGAACACCGTGCCGATCGCGCGCATGACCGCCGAGGCCGGCGTGATCATCGTGCCGGCCAACAGCCCGATCCAGACCATCACGCAGTTCGCCGATGCGCTGAAGGCCAATCCGCGCGGCGTGTCGGTCGCGGGCGGCAGCGCGGGCGGCACCGACCACATCATCCTGGGCCTGATGCTGCAGAAGCTCGGCCGCCAGGCGCGCGAGGCGTCCTTCGTGGCGTTCCCGGGCGGCGGGCCGGCGCAGGCCGCCATCCTGGGCGGACAGGTCACGGCAGGGATTTCCGGCTGGTCGGAATTCTCCGAACAGATCAAGGCCGGGCGCGTGCGCGCCCTGGCCACCACCGGCGAGCGGCGGATCGATCCCGCGGTGCCGACGCTGAAGGAAAGCGGCATCGACGTGGTGGCGATCAACTGGCGCGGCGTGTTCGGCGCGCCGGGCATCAACCCCGCACAGCGCCAGGCGCTGGTCGACCTGATGACGGCCGTGCACGCGACCGATGCCTGGAAGCGCATCCTGGAGGATCGCGGCTGGGAGGATGCCTTCCTGACCGGCGCGCCCTTCGACCAGTTCCTGGACCGCGACCGCGCCGACATGGAGGCCGTGCTCAAGGATCTCGGCCTCGCCTGAGGCCGCGGCGATGAAGCCTGGCGCGGTTCCGGATCTGGCGGTCGGCCTCGGCGTGGTGGCGCTGGGGGCGATGGCGGGGTGGCTCACCTGGGTGATCCCGGTGACGCCGGTCTATGCCGTGGTGGGGCCGAAGCTGGTGCCGGCGCTGGTCGCCGGCGCGCTGGCGGCGCTTGGCCTGTTGCTGGTGGTGGCGGCGCTGCGCGGCGGCTGGAGCGCCGACATTCCTGAGGTCGCGGAGGCGGGGCCGCCGAACGTGGTCTCGCTGGCCTGGCTGGGCGGCGGGATGCTGCTGAACCTGGTGCTGATCGTGCCGCTCGGCTTCGCGCTGTCCGCCGCCATCCAGTTCGTCTGCACCGCGCGCGCCTTCGGCAGCCGCAGCCCGCTGCGCGATGCCGCGATCGCGCTGCTGGTGTCGCTCGGCGCCTTCTTCCTGTTCGTCGAGGCGCTGGGCGTGAATATCGGCGCCGGATTGCTGGAGGGCGCGATCCTGCGCGCGCTGGGGCGGGAGGTGACGTGATGCCGGCGCACCAGGACGCGCCCGTGGCCAGCGCACGCCCGCCGGCCACAGCAAACCGGATCGTGCCCCTGCACGATCCGCGAGCGCGCAGCGCGACCGCGCCCAACCCGCAAGCCGCCGCCCACGCACCAGTGCCCGGCGCGCAAGCCAAGCCGGCGCATGCCGGCGCCCGGCGCCTGAGGGCATAGAACAATGCGCGCCTTCCGCTTCGTCACCGTCGATGTCTTCACCGACACCCGCTTCGGCGGCAACCAGCTCGCGGTGTTTCCCGATGCCCGCGGCCTGACCGATGCCGAGATGCAGTCCCTCGCCGCCGAGTTCAATCTCAGCGAGACGACCTTCGTGCTGCCGCCCGCGCATCCGCAGAACAGCGCCCGCGTGCGCATCTTCAACCGCGTGGCGGAGATGGCCTTCGCCGGCCACCCCAATGTCGGGACCGCCTGGGTGCTGGGCCGCGAGGACGAGGCCGCGCCGCGCGCCTATCGCTTCGAGGAACCCGCCGGCCTGGTGGAGGTGGTGCTGGACCGCGACCAGGCCGGGCGCGTGGTGGGCGCGGAGGTCGCCGCGCCACAGCCGCTCAAGCTCGGCGCGACCTTGCCGGCCGCCACCGCCGCCGCCTGCGCCGGCATCGCCGAGGACGCGATCGTGACAGCGCGCCACGCGCCGGTGCTGGCGGCCGATGGCGGCAACCACCGCCTGCTCACCGAGGTGACGCCGGAGGCCCTGGCCGCCGCCACGCCCGACCTCGCGGCCTTCCGCCGTGCCGTCGCGGAGCATCCGGAGGCCACGCGCGGCTTCCTGTCGCTCTACATCTATTGCCGCGACGGCGCGGCGGTGCGCGCGCGCATGTTCTCGCCACTGACCGGCACGGTCGAGGACGCGGCGACCGGCAGCGCGGCGACGCCGCTGGCGGGCTTCCTGCTGCACCTCGATGGTGCCGAGGAAGGCGCCTGGGACATCACGCAGGGCGCGCAGATGGGGCGGCCAAGCCTGCTGCGCGCGCGGGCACGGCGCACCGAGGACGGCATCCGGGCGCGCGTGGGCGGGGGCTGCGTGGCGGTGCTGCGCGGGGAGGCGGTGCTGTGACGCAAGATGAAGGTCGGGGGAGGACACCTCCCCCGAATCCGCCGCCGTTTTCTGGCACTGGGGAACTGACCTCGGCTGTCAGTTCCCCAGTGACAGAAAATGGATCGCGGGCGTTCCCTCCCCCGACCTTCCCTTGAAAGCACCCTGATGGATTCGATCGCGGGCCTCGCGCTCGGCTTCGGCAATGCGCTCACGCTCACCAACCTGGCCTGGGCGCTGCTGGGGTGTTTCCTCGGCACGGCGGTGGGCGTGCTGCCGGGCATCGGACCGGCGCTGACCATCGCGCTGCTGCTGCCCATCACCTTCCAGGTGAGCGCGACCGGCGCCTTCATCCTGTTCTGCGGGGTGTTCTATGGCGCGATGTATGGCGGCTCCACCACGTCGATCCTGCTGAACACACCAGGCGAGAGCGGATCGATCATCACCGCCCTCGAAGGGGCCAAGATGGCGCGCAACGGGCGCGCGGGGCCGGCCTTGGCCACGGCGGCGATCGGGTCCTTCGTGGCGGGCACGGTGGGCACGCTGGGCATCGCCTTCATCGGGCCGGTCATCGTGGAATGGGCGCTGGTGCTGGGACCGGCGGAGTATTTCTCGCTGATGGTGCTGTGCTTCGTGACGGTGTCGGCGGTGCTGGGTTCGTCGGCGCTGCGCGGGCTGACCTCGCTCGCCTTCGGGCTGATGCTGGGCCTCGTGGGGATCGATCTGCAGACCGGCCAGCCGCGGCTGACCTTCGGCGTGCCGGAGCTGCTCGATGGCGTGAACGTGGTGCTGGTCGCGGTTGCGCTGTTCGCGGTGGGCGAGGCGCTGCACATGGCCTGGCGCCATCACGGCGGCGAGGCACAGGTGCTGCCGGTGGGCAGCGTGATGCTGTCGAAGCAGGACCTGAAGCGGTCCTTCTGGCCCTGGATGCGCGGCGCGGGCCTGGGCTTCCCCTTCGGCGTGCTGCCGGCCGGCGGCACCGAGATGCCGACCATGCTGAGCTACTACGCCGAACGGAAGCTGGCGAAGCCGAAATACCAGAAGGAATTCGGCACCACCGGCGCGATCGAAGGCGTGGCCGGGCCGGAAGCCGCGAACAACGCCGCCGCCGCCGGCATCCTGGTGCCGATGCTCACGCTCGGCCTGCCCACCAGCGCGACCGCGGCGATCATGCTGAGCGCCTTCCAGTCCTATGGCATCAATCCCGGGCCGCTGCTGTTCACGCAGCAGGCGGAACTGGTCTGGACGCTGATCGCGTCCCTGTTCATCGCGAACGTGATGCTGGTGGTGCTGAACCTGCCGCTGGTCGGGCTATGGGTCCGCATCCTCAAGATCCCGGTGCCGCAATTGTATGCCGGCATCCTGGTGTTTGCGACGATCGGCACCTACGGCATCTCGAACAGCGTATGGGACCTCGTGATCCTCTATACGCTCGGCGTGGTGGCGATGTTCATGCGGCGCTTCGACTTCCCGGTGGCCCCGGTGGTGATCGGCATGATCCTGGGGCCGATGGCCGAGCAGGCGCTGCGCCAGGCGCTCACCATCAGCCAGGGGGAATGGTCGGTCTTCGTGACGCGGCCGGGCAGCGCGGTGATCCTGGCCATCGCCGTGCTGGCGCTGGCGGGGCCGCGGCTCTGGGCGATCGTGGCGAAGCGGAGGGGCTGAATGTTCTACGAACCGCGCCACGGGCACGGCCTGCCGCATGATCCCTTCAAGGCCATCGTGGCACCGCGGCCGATCGGCTGGATCTCGACGGTGGATGCGCAGGGGCGGGCGAACCTGGCGCCCTATTCCTTCTTCAACGCGGTGCATTCGCGCCCGCCGATGGTGATGTTCACCACCGAGACGATGAAGCACAGCGCGGCGAACGCCATCGCGACCGGGGAGTTCGTCTGCAACCTGGTCCCGCGCCACCTGTTCGACGCGATGAACGTCTCCTCCGGCGCGCAGCCGGCGGGCGAGAGCGAATTCGCCGCCGCGGGGCTGGAGGAAGCGCCCTGCCGCGTGGTGCGCGCGCCACGTGTCGCGGCGTCCCCGGCGTCGCTCGAATGCCGCGTGGTGTCGTCGATGCAATTGCATGACACCGAGGGCGCGGCGCTGCAGGGCTGGATCATCATCGGCCAGGTGGTCGGCGTGCATATCGACCAGGCCTATCTGCGCGACGGCCGCTTCGACACGCTGGCCGCGCAGCCGGTGGCGCGCTGCGGCTACCGCGACTACGCGGCGGTGACCGACCTGTTCGAGGCACTGCGCCCCACCGATGGGGGCGCCTTCGTGGCGGGGCAGCGGGATCGCTGAGATCGCGCCAGGCGGGATGACGGCGTCGCGCCTGCTGCGCCTGCCCGCGCTGTCCTGGCCCACCTGCCCGGCCCGGCTCCATCGCGCGCGCGTCATCGGCGGCGACTGGACGGTCTTCAACACGGCGGGGGCCCTGTGGTGCCCGACGCAGCGGCCGCGCGCCTGCACGCGGCGCGACGGCGCGTCGATCGAGATCGACGCCTCGCTGCCCGTGCAGCACCTGCGCGAACCCGTCGCGCTGCTCGGCGGATCCTGGAACTACTACCACGCGCTGGCGGATTTCGCGCTCAACCTCGGGGCGCTGGAGCAGGTCCCGGGGGGCGCGGCGCGGACGCTCCTGGTCGACGACTTCGCCGAACAATACGCGGCGCGCATCGCGACCGCGCTGGGCGTGGCGCCGGGGCGGTTCCAACGGGTGCCGAAGGACAGGATGGTGCGCTGCGACGACCTGCTGGTGCTGCCCCACGCGCTGGGCGGGGCGGGGCAGTTGCGCGACATGGCGGCGATCGACTGGCTGCGGGCGGCGGCCGCCCGGGCGGCGCTGGCCGACCGGGACGCGCCGGCGCTGCCGCGGCGCATCCTGGTCTCGCGCAGCGGGGCGGCACGGCGGCGTGTCAGGAATGCGCAGGCGATCGCGCGGCTATGTGCGCTGCGCGGCTTCACCGAAGTGCAGATCGAGACATTGCCGCTGGTGCAGGCCTGGCGCCTGTTCGCCCAGGCCGAGGCCGTGGTGGCGCCGCATGGCGCGGGGCTGGCGAACATCCTGTTCATGCAGCGCGGCGCGCTCTTGCTGGAACTGGTGCCGGGGCGCGGCTATTGCCCGCCGATGTTCACCAACATCGCGGCGGTGCTCGGCCTGCGCCATGTCGTCCTGCCGCAGGATGCCGGCCAGAATGCGCCGGACTTCCGCGTCGATCCCGTCGCGCTGCGCACCACGCTGGACACGATGCTGGGGCGCGGCTGACGGATCACCCCCGCACCGGACGGACCGTCGCCAGGATGCCGGCGCCCAGCACCAGGAAGACCAGCACGGTCGACATCCCCAGGGCCTGGCTGCCGGTCGCCGCGGTGACCGCCGCCAGCGCGGCCGGCCCCAGGAAGCCCGTGACACGCCCCGACAGCGCGAACAGCCCGAAATGCGCCGCGCACTGCCCCTCCGGCGCCATCTGCGCCATCAGCGTGCGCGACCCCGCCTGCGCCGGCCCCATGAACAAGCCAAGCGCCATCGCCAGCCCCCAGAACCACGCCACGCTGTCGGTCAGCAGCAAGGCCGCCCCCAGCACCACCATGCTGGCCAGCGCCACCATCACCGTGCGCTTCGACCCCAGGCGGTCCTCGACCAGGCCGAAGCCCGCGGCACCCAGGCCGGCCGTGACATTGAGCGCGATGCCGAACAGCAGGATCTGCTCCATCCCCATGCCATGCACGCCGGCCGCGTAGATGGCGCCGAAGGCGAACAGCGTGTTCAGCCCATCCGTGTAGAACAGCCGCGCGACCAGGAAGCGCAGCATGTCGGGCCGCCCCGGCAGGCCCTGGACCAGGCGCTTCGTCTCGGCCAGGCACGCTGTCACCGCCTGGCCCACCGGCAGGCGCGCACCCGGCGGGTCGGGCACGAACAGCAGCACCGGCCAGGCGAAGACCACCGTCCACAGGCCGACCAGCAGCGCCGTCGCGCGGACATGCTCCGACGCGCCGCGGTCGAGGCCGAACAGCGACGGGTTGGGCTGCACCAGCAGCACCAGCGCCACGCCCAGGCAGGCCAGCCCCCCCGCATAGCCCAGCCCCCAGGCCAGGCCGGAGACGCGGCCCATCGTCCGCGGCGTGGTCACCTCGGGCAGCATGGCGTTGTAGAAGACCGTGCCGATCTCGAAGGCGATGGTCGCGATGCCGACGCACACCAGCGCATAGAGGGTCCAGGACGGGTCGGGCCTGGCGAACCACACCAGCGCGGTGAACATGCCGGTCAGCAGCGTGCAGGCCGCGAGCATGGCGCGCCGCCGCCCGCCATTGTCGGCCAGCGCACCCAGGATGGGCGACAGCAAGGCGATGCACACCGCCGCGATGGTCTGCATCCAGCCCCATTGCGCCTGGCCGGTGGCCGGGTCGGGCGCGATGCCCTGGGTGAAATAGGCGGCGATCACGAAGGTCGAGACGACCGTCGGGAAGGCGCTGTTCGCCCAGTCGAAGGTGGCCCAGGCGATCGCCTTGCGGTTCATGCGATGGGCGTGCCGGAAAGCAGGCGCCGGCGCAAGGGTGTTGCCCCGGGGCCTGCATCATGCGCGCGGCGGCTTGCGAAGGCCGCGGCCGCGCACCACCGCGCCATCGCCGAACTTCGCGCGCAGCGTCTCCACGGCGGCCCAGCGCGCGGCGCGCCGCGGCGCCTCGGGGTCGGCCAGGTCGCCGCGATCGGCGTCGTCGGCCGCCGCCAGCGGCTGCGCGCTGATGCCGATCAGGCGGAACGCCGTGCCATCCGCCTCGCGTGCCAGCAGAGGCCGGGCGGCGTCGAACAGCATGTCGGGCAGGCGCGTCGGCTGCGCCAGGCGCGCCGCGCGGGTGCGTGTCGCGAAGGTTGCGGTCTTCAGCTTCAACGTCACGCCCGCCGCCGCCAGCGCCTTGTCGCGCAGCCGTGCCGAGAGCTTTTCGCACAATCGCCACAGCACCGCCTCGAGCTCCGGCGGCGCCGAGAGGTCGGAGTCGAAGGTCGTCTCGGCGCTGACCGACTTGGTCTCGCGGTCGGGATCGACGCGGCGCGCATCCTCGCCGCGCGCGCGGGCCGCCAGGGCCGGCCCGTCCTCCCCGAAGCGGCGCAGTGCCTCGCGCGGGTCCAGCACGGCCAGCTGCCCCAGCGTGCTGAACCCCGCCGTCGTCAGGCGCTTCGCCATGGCGGGCCCGACGCCCGGCAGCAGCGCGACCGGCTGCGGCGCAAGCCACCCCGCCGCTTCCCGCGCACCGATCACCGCGAAGCCGCGCGGCTTGTCGCGTTCCGCCGCCAGCTTCGCCATCAGCCGGTTCGCCGCCAGGCCGATCGACACGGTCACGCCGACCTCGCGCTCCACCGCCGCGGCGAAGCGCGCCAGCACCACCGCCGGCGGCGCGCCATGCAGCGCCTGCGTGCCCGACAGGTCCATCGCCGCCTCGTCGATCGACAGCGGCTGCACCAGCGGGGTCAGCGCCTCCATCATCGCGCGGATGCGCCGGCCCTCGGCCACATACTTCGCCATGTCCGGCCTAATCACCACGGCATCGGGGCAGGCGGCCAGTGCCTTGAACATCGGCATGGCGGAGCGCACGCCGCGCGTCCGCGCGATGTAGCAGCAGGCCGAGACCACGCCGCGCCGGCCGCCGCCCACGATCACCGGGCGGGTCAGCAGGTCCGGCCGGTCGCGCTTCTCGACGCTGGCATAGAAGGCATCGCAATCGACATGCGCGACCGCGAGCGCGAACAGGTCGTCATGCGCGACCATGCGGCGCGACCCGCAGGCCGCGCACCGCGCCAGGGCGCGGTCGTCCGGGCGCAGGCAGTCACGGCACAGCGACGGCATGGCGGCGCACCGCGAAGGGCATCGCCACCAGCCACGCGAGCAGCGCGAGGCCGGTGAGCTGCAGCGTCAGGTCGCGCGGCGCACGGCCCGCGCTCAGGCCGCTGGCATCCAGCAGCAGCCCCAGCGCGGCATCGCTGGCCAGCACCAGCGCCAGCGCAATGCCGGCCATGGCGGCGCGTGCGCGCAGCGTGGGCGCCGCCAGCCGCGCCACCACCCGCCGCGCCGCGAGCCAGAGCAGCAGCGCCATCGCCGCGGCCTCGGCCATCGCGGCGCCGGGCGCGCCGATCGCCGGCACCAGCAGCAGCTCGCGCAGCGGCCCCAGCACGCCGCCGGCGGCGAAGGCGAGCGCGCCATAGATCAGCCCGGCGTTCACGCGCCGTCCCACAGCCGCGCCGCGCCGAACACGCCGGACGAATCGCCGTGCCGCGCCTGCACCACGGGCGTGCGCGCCACGTCGCCCAGCACGTGCCGGGCCATCAGCGGCGGCACGTCGCGGTACAGGTGCGCCATGTTCGACAGCCCGCCGCCGAGCACCACCACGTCGGGGTCGATGATGTTGGCGATCAGGCCGAGCGCGCGCGCCAGGCGGTCGGTGTGGCGCGCCAGGGCGGCCTGTGCCTGCGCCTCGCCGGCGGCGGCGCGCGCCGGGATGCTTCCGGCATCGCGCGCACCCGGCCCGTCGCAATCGGCCGCCAGGCCCGGGCCCGACAGGAAGGTCTCGAGGCAGCCATGCCGCCCGCACCAGCAGCGCGGGCCGGGGAATTCGTCATGCGTCATCCAGGGCAGCGGCGTATGGCCCCACTCGCCGGCGGTGCCGTTCGGGCCGTCGAGGATGCGCGCCGAACTGACGATGCCGCCGCCGCAGCCGGTGCCGATGATGACGGCGAAGACCGTGCGGTAGCCGGCGCCGGCGCCGTCCGCCGCCTCGCTCATGGCCAGGCAATTGGCGTCGTTGGTGACACGCACCTCGCGCCCGATCGCGGCCGCGACATCGCGGTCGAGCGGCCGGCCGTTCAGCGCCTGGGAATTGGCATTGCGGACCAGGCCGGTGGCCGGGCTGAGGCTGCCCGGGATGCCGATGCCGACGCTGCCGCGCATGCCGGTCTCGCGCTCGGCCTGCGCCACCACCGCGGCGATCGTCTCGACGATGCTGTCATAGCCCTGCGGCGTCGGCCGGCGATGACGCAGCCGCACCACGCCGTCGCGGTCGAGTGCCACGATCTCGATCTTGGTGCCGCCGAGGTCGATGCCGAACCGCATGCCGTCCCATCCCCGAACGCCGTAGCCGCCATCATATGGCCCGGCACGGCCCTGGCTGCGAGCCGCCCACGGGCCGGCTGCGGCCTTTGGCAAGCCGACGACAGCCCGGCCGAATCGAGCGCCGTGGCGACGCCCCTGGGTGCAGTGTGCACCGGCGGCGGGTCGGCACGGAACCCCGCGCTGGACGCGATGCGCGGCGGGTGGTGCAATCATCGCCATGAGCGAGACGCTGCTCGATGTGAAGGGCCTGAGCTGCCCGCTGCCGGTGCTCAAGGCCAACAAGGCGCTGCGCGGGCTGCCGGCGGGGGCGCGGCTGACGGTGCTCGCCACCGACCCCGCCTCGGTCGCGGATTTCCGCGCCTTCTGCAAGGAGACCGGCCACGCGCTGGTGGCCTTCGGGGAAGAAGCCGGCGCCTACCGCTTCGTGATCCGCAAGCGCGAGGACCCGCCGGCGTGAGTGTCCTGCTGCTGACGCACCGCGCCTGCCTGCACCATGATCCGGGGCCGCACCATCCGGAATGCCCGGACCGGCTGCGATCCGTGCTCCGCGCCCTGGAGGCCGGGGAGTTCGTGGACCTCATCCGCGACGAGGCGCCGCTGGCGACCGAGGCGCAGCTCGCGCGCGTGCATCCGGGGAACTACGTCGCCGCCATCCTGGGGATCCGCCCCGAACCCGACGAACGCGTGGCGCTGGATGGCGACACCATCATGTCCTGGGGCAGCGCCGAGGCCGCGCTGCGCGCCGCCGGCGCCGCCGTGGCCGCGGTGGATGCGGTGATGAGGGGCGAGGTCCGCCGCGCCTTCTGCGCCACGCGCCCGCCGGGGCATCATTGCGAACCCGGCCGGCCGATGGGGTTCTGCCTGTTCGCGAATGCCGCGATCGCGGCGCGCCACGCGCAGGCCGAACACGGCGCGCAGCGCGTCGCGGTGGTGGATTTCGACGTCCACCACGGCAACGGCACGCAAGCCTGCTTCGACGCCGATGCATCGGTGTTCTACGCCTCGTCGCACCAATGGCCGCTGTATCCCGGCACCGGCGACGAGACCGAGCACGGCGTCGGCAATATCCTCAATGTGACGCTGCCGCCGGGGGCGGATGGCGCGGCCTTCCGCGCCGCCTGGGCGGAGCGGATCATCCCCGCGATCGAGGCCTTCGCGCCCGACCTGCTGGTGATCTCGGCCGGCTTCGACGCGCATGCCGCCGACCCGCTGGCGCAGCTGCGCGTGCGGGAAGCCGACTTCGCCTTCGTGACCGAGGCGCTGTGCGCCGTGGCCGACCGCTGCTGCGGCGGGCGCGTGGTCAGCCTGCTGGAAGGCGGCTACGACCTGGAGGCGCTCGGGCGCTCGGCGGCGGCGCATGTGCGGGCGCTGATGCGGGCATGAGGTACGACGTGATCGTGGTCGGCGCCGGGTCAGCCGGCGCGCCGCTGGCGGCACGGCTGTCGGAGGACCCCCACCGCCGCGTGCTGCTGCTGGAAGCCGGGCGCGACTGGCGTTCGGCCGAGGCCCCGGCCGCGCTGCGCAGCGCCAACATCATCCCGTTCATGCACGACCCGGCGCACCAGGCCGCCTGGCAATGGCCGGGGCTGACGGCGCGCCGCACCGCCGTGCAGGACCCCCGCTTCTACTGGCGCGGCAAGGCGCTGGGCGGGTCGTCGGCGGTGAATGCGCAGATCGCCATCCGCGGCGTGCCGGCGGCCTTCGACAGTTGGGCCGAAGCCGGCTGCGAAGGGTGGTCGGCGGCCGATGTGCTGCCGATCTACGACGCCATCGAGGATGACGCGGATACCGGGCTCGCGCCCGGCCTGCGCCGCGGCGGGCCGCTGCCGGTGTTCCGCATGCCGGTGGACCGCTGGGGCGCGGTGGATCTGGCGCTGCGCGATGCGGCGCTGGAAGCCGGGTATCGCTGGAAGGCGGATTTGAACGCGCCCGAGGGCGAGGGGATTTCCTGCAACCCGATCAACCTGCGCGATGGCAAGCGCGTCACGACCAATGACGGGTATCTCGAACCCGCGCGTGGGCGGAAAAACCTGACGATCCGCGGCGGCGCGCTGGTCGATCGGGTGTTGTTCGATGGCGCGCGGGCGCGCGGCGTGCGCGTGCGCTTCGGCGATGCGTGGGAGGAGGTCGCCGCGCGCGAGGTGGTGCTGTGTGCCGGCGCGATCCATTCGCCCTGCATCCTGATGCGGTCGGGCATCGGGCCGGCGGCGGCGCTGCGTGGGCTGGGCATCGCAGTGGTCGCCGACCTGCCCGCGGTCGGGCAGCATCTGATGGACCACCCGATCCTCCGCGCGACGCTCGCGCTGAAGCCGCAGTTCCGCGCGCAGGGTACCGAGGCGCGCCACACCAATTGCTGCCTGACCTACAGCAGCGGCCTGGCGGGCGGCGGCGAGCGCGACATGATCATGATCGCCTACAATCATCGCGGATTGACGACGGACGGGCTGCCGGCGGGCGAGGGGGCGATCGGCGTGGCGCTCTACGACGCCTTCTCGCAGGGGGAATTGCGCCTGGTCTCGGCGGACCCGGAGGCGCAGCCCGTGGTCGACGAGAACATGCTGGCCGACCCGCGCGACCGCGAGCGCATGCGCAACGGCGTGAAGCGCCTGGCGCAGCTGTGCGTGCGCGATCCGGTAGCGGGCATCGCGGAGGCGGTCACCTTCGGCGACAGCGGGCTGTCGATTCAGGCCGCGGCGGGGCTGCCGGATGGCGACCTCGATGCGCTGATGCTGCGCGAGGCATCCGACATCCAGCACGCCGCCGGGACATGCCGGATGACGGCGCATGAGGATCCGCGCGGGGTGGTGGACCCGGATCTGTGCGTGCGCGGGGTGGCGGGGCTGCGGGTGGCGGATGCGTCGATCATGCCGACGGATTGCCGGGCGAACCTGCACTTCACGTGTGTGATGATCGGGGAGATGGCGGCGCGAAGGATGCGCAGGGCAATGTGACTGCAGTGGGAGGTCGCGCACCGAATCTCACCGAAGGTGATGAGCCGTCCGATCCGGAGGAAAAGCAGCCCGCTTTCCTGATCGTCGCCGCCGCCTGGCCGTGCTGATCGATGCGGACAATGCCAGCCACCGCACGATACCGGACCTGCTCGCGACCATCGAGGCTCATGGCACGACCGTCATCCGCCGCGCATACGGCGACTGGCGCAGTTCGAACCTGGATGTCTGGAAGCAGTTGCTCAAGGCATTCGCGATCCGACCCATCCAGCGTTTTCCGATCCGCGGCGGCACAGGCAGGGGCAGGAACGCGACGGATATCGCCCTTGTCGTCGATGCCATGGACCTGCTCCACACCGCTCCGCTGGACGGTTTCTGCATCGTGTCGAGCGACAGTGACTTTGCCGACCTCGCGCTTCGCATCAGGGAAGCCGGGTTGATGGTGATCGGTGTCGGGCGGACGGCAACGCCCGACGCCTTCCAAGCATGCTGCACAATCTTCATTCCGACCGATGCCCGCGTGCCGCACACCGCGACGCCTCGGAAAGCGGTTGCCGCGGTGGCGGCGAATGACGCGAAGCGCGTCGCCGCCTATGGGAGGGCGATACTCCAGGCGACAAGGGATGGCGAATGGGCGCGGCTGACGGATCTCGGAGCGACAGTGCCGACTGGGTTGCGCGCGAAACTGAAGTGGCTCGACAGGCAGTCGGCTTTCGTGGTCGACAAGCGCCAATTCAAGGGCCAGCCGCCTGACGTGGATTGCATCATGCTCCGCACGTCTGCGATGCCGAAGAAGGGTTGAGACGCCCCCCACCCTGGACGCGCCCCCCACCCCGTCCTATCTCGCCCCCGACCTTCCGGGAGGACGCCCCCCATGAACCGCCGCACCCTGCTGGCCCTGCCGGCCGCCGCCCTGCTGCCCGCGACCGCGGCCGCCCAACCCGCCTGGCCCACCGCCCCCATCCGCGCCATCGTCCCCTTCGCCCCCGGCTCCGCCACCGACACCGTCGGCCGCCTACTCGGCGAGGGCATGCGCGCCACGCTTGGCCAGCCTGTCGTGGTCGAGAACCGCGCCGGCGCCAACGGCCTGATCGGCGCCGAGGCCGTCGCCCGCGCCACGCCCGACGGCAACACCCTGCTGGTCGGCACCAACTCCACCAACGCCGCCGCCCGCGCCCTGTTCCGCCAGGTGCCCTTCGACATGGAGAACGGCTTCGCGCCGATCTCCACCATCGCCACCGTCCCGCTGCTGGTCGCCGTGAAGGCCGACAGCCCCTACCGCACGCTGGCCGACCTCATCACCGCCGCCCGCGCGCGGCCGGAGGGCATCACCTACGCCACCGCCTCCTCCTCCCAGCAGGTTGCGGCGGCCGCGCTGGCCGCCCAGGCGAACGTGCGGATGCTCGGCGTTCCCTACCGCTCCTCGCCGCTCGCGGTGCAGGACATGCTGGCCGGGCGCGTCGACATGTTCATCGCCGACCAGGCGGTCATCCTGCCGCAGGCCCAGGCTGGCTCGCTGCGCATCCTGGCCGTAACCTCGGCCCAACGCTCCGCCGCCGTGCCCGACGTGCCGACGGTGCGCGAGGCCGGCTCCCTGCCGGAGTACGAGGTGATCGCCTGGTTCACCCTCTTCGCCCCCGCCGGCACGGCGCCCGACCGCATCGCGCTGCTCAACCGCGCCGTGCAGGCCGCACTCGCCACCGAGGAGATGCGCTCGCGCCTGGCCGGCGCGCTCGGCATGACCGTCCGCGGCTCGACGCCCGAACAGGCCGCCGCCTTCGTGCGCGCCGAGACCACCAAGTGGACCAATGCCATCCGCCAGGCCGGGATCGAGCCGCAATAGCCTTCCCCCCCGATTGACTGTTAACCTCGCCTGACATGGCCAGGACAAGCACAGCGGCGGGCGACACGCCCCCCGACATCGCAACCCTCACCTTCGAGCAGGCTCTGGCCGAGCTCGAAGGCATCGTGAAGGCGCTGGAATCGGGCGCCGGGGCGCTCGAAGCCTCGGTCGCCGCCTACCAGCGCGGCGCCGCGCTGCGCGGCCATTGCGAGCGCAAGCTCGCGGAGGCCGAGCAGAAGGTGCAGGCCATCGTGGAAGGGCCCGCCGGGCTGACCCTGCGGGACGTGGAGTAGCATGGACACCATGACGGCTTCCGCCGACGCCCTGCGCGCCGCCATGGCCGAGGCCGCCATCGAGATCGACCAGGCGCTCGACATGCTGATCCCGCGCGCCGAGGGGCTGGAGGCCCCGCTGTTCGATGCGATGCGCTACGCCGCGATGGGCGGCGGCAAGCGGCTGCGCGGCTTCCTGGTGCTGGAAGGTGCGCGGCAATTCGGCGTCTCGCGCGATGCCGCGCTGCGCACCGCCGCCGCGATCGAGATGCTGCACGCCTATTCGCTGGTCCATGACGACCTGCCCTGCATGGACGACGACGACCTGCGCCGCGGCAAGCCCACCGTCCACAAGGCCTTCGACGAAGCGACCGCGGTGCTCGCCGGCGATGCGCTGCAGGCCAATGCCTTCTATGCCCTGGCCGAACCCGAGGCGCATTCGGACAGCTTCGTGCGCGCCGAATTGTGCCGCGGCCTGGCCCGCGCCGCCGGCCCGCGCGGCATGTGCGGTGGCCAGATGATGGACATGATGGCCGAACGGGTGGGCGAACCGCTCGAGGAAGCCGAGATCGGCCGCCTGCAGATGCTCAAGACCGGCAAGCTGATCGAATTCTCGGCCGAGGCCGGCGCCATCCTGGGCAAGGCGCCATTGCAGATGCGCCACGCCTTCGCCGCCTATGGTCGTGACCTGGGCGCGGCCTTCCAGATCGCCGACGACCTGCTGGACGCGACGGTCAGCGCCGAGCAAGCCGGCAAGCGCACCGGCAAGGATGCCGCCGCCGGCAAGGCCACGCTGGTCGGGCTGCTCGGGCTCGACCGCGCCCGTGCGCAGGCGGAACGTCTGGCCGCCCAGGCGGCGGCGCATCTGGACGCATTGGGTGATCGTGCCGATCTGTTGCGCGCGCTCGCCGGCTACGCGATCGCGCGGAGGAATTGATGAACCGCCCGGCCACCCCCCTGCTGGATCGCGTGAGCGTCCCGGCCGACCTGAAGAACTTCTCCGGCGACCAGCTCAAGCGCCTGGCCGAGGAATTGCGCGCCGAGACGATCGACGCGGTGTCCTCCACCGGCGGGCATCTCGGTGCGTCGCTCGGCGTGGTGGAATTGACCGTGGCCGTGCATGCGGTGTTCGACACGCCGAATGACCGGCTGATCTGGGATGTCGGCCACCAGGCCTATCCCCACAAGATCCTGACCGGGCGGCGCGACCGCATCCGCACGCTGCGCCAGGGCGGCGGGCTGTCGGGCTTCACGCGGCGGTCGGAATCCGAATACGACCCCTTCGGTGCGGCGCATTCCAGCACGTCGATTTCGGCCGGCCTCGGCATGGCGGTGGCGCGCGACCTGAAGGGCGACGACCGGCACGTCATCGCCGTGATCGGCGACGGCGCCATGAGCGCGGGCATGGCCTACGAGGCCATGAACAATGCCGGCGCGTCGAAGGCGAACCTGATCGTCATCCTCAACGACAACGACATGTCGATCGCCCCGCCGGTGGGCGCGATGTCGGCCTATCTGTCGCGCGTGGTCTCCTCGCGCCCCTTCCTCAGCCTGCGCGACCTGATGGCGCGGGTGGCCAAGCGCTTCCCCGCGCCGCTGGAACGCGCCGCCCGCCGCGCCGACGAATACGCGCGCGGCCTGCTGACCGGCGGGACATTGTTCGAGGAGCTGGGCTTCTACTATGTCGGCCCGGTCGATGGGCATGACCTCGACCACCTGCTGCCGGTGCTGCGCAACCTGCGCGACACCGACCATGCCGGCCCCATCCTGCTGCATGTCGTCACCCAGAAGGGCAAGGGCTACGCGCCCGCCGAGGCAGCCTCGGACAAGTATCACGGCGTGCAGAAGTTCAACGTCGTGACCGGCGAACAGGCCAAGGCGCCGCCCGGCCCGCCGACCTACCAGAAGGTGTTTGCCACCGCGCTGATCGCCGAGGCCGAGCACGACGACACCATCGTCGCGATCAACGCCGCCATGCCGTCAGGCACCAGCCTCGACATGTTCGGCAAGAAATTTCCGAAGCGCTGCTTCGATGTCGGCATCGCCGAACAGCACGCCGTCACCTTCGCCGCCGGCATGGCGACCGAGGGCATGAAGCCCTTCTGCGCGATCTATTCCACCTTCCTCCAGCGCGCCTACGACCAGATCATGCACGATGTCGCGCTGCAGTCGCTGCCGGTGCGCTTCGCGATGGACCGCGCCGGGCTGGTCGGTGCCGACGGCGCGACGCATGCGGGCATCTTCGACATCGCCTATTTGGGCTGCCTGCCGGGCATGGTGCTGATGGCCGCGGCGGACGAGGTCGAGCTGATGCACATGGTCGCCACCGCCACCGCGATCGACGACCGCCCGACCGCCTTCCGCTACCCGCGCGGCGAGGGCCTGGGTCTTGCGCTGCCGGCGCGCGGCACGGTGCTGCCGATCGGCCGCGGCCGGGTGCTGCGCGAGGGCACGTCGATCGCCATCCTGTCCTATGGCGCGCGGCTGGCCGAATGCCTGAAGGCGGCGGATGAGCTCGCGACGCACGGCCTGTCCTGCACCGTCGCCGATGCCCGCTTCGCCAAGCCGCTCGACGCCGCGCTGGTGGAACGCCTGGCGCGCGAACACGAAGTTCTGATCACCATCGAGGAAGGCTCGATCCTCGGCTTCGGCGCGCTGGTGATGCACCACCTGGCGGAGCGCGGGCTGCTCGATGGCGGGGTGAAGTTCCGCCCGATGTGCCTGCCGGACCGCTTCATCGACCACGACGCGCCGCGCAAGCAATACGATGAAGCGGGGCTGAACGCGCCGCAGATCGCCGCGACCGCGCTGGCGGCGCTGGGCCAGGCCCACAAGGCGCAGCCCGCGCGCGCCTGACATGCGCGGGCTTCGGTGACACAACCGGCACGTGTCGCGACGCCCGCGATACGATTGGGTCAGCCGGACTGTCGTTGTGAATTGACAGTGCCATTGTCACAGTCGCCGAGGCGGGGCTAGGCTTACCCCCAGGGATGGTGCCGCCTCGCCGGGGCGGACCAGGGCCCAGCCCCTGCGAGGTGCGGCACGCGCGTCCACGCCGCAGGACATGGCAATGCGACGGCGGGAATCCGCCGGGAGAAAGGGGGGCTGATCAGAATGTCGCCGCTCGACGGGACCGCCCGACCGCCCACCGCCCGGTTCAGCCCGGTGATGCCCCTGACCGCCGCGCGTCGCGGCGCCCTCCTGGCGAATGTCGCCGCCCAACTGCTGGTGCCGGCGCTGGCCGCGCGCTTCGGCGCGCCGCGGGCCGGCACCTGGCGGTCCGACGCCGCCGCCCTGGCGGGCACCCTGGCCGATGGCACGCTGGCGGACGGCATCGCCGCGCTCGCCGCGCTCAATCCCGATGGGCACATGTTCCGCCCGATCTGCCGCGACATCATCCTGCCGGCCGCCGATGCGCTGCGGCGGCGCTACGATCCGACCGAATTCGACCAGACCGAGCGCCTCGCGAAGGTGTGGCAGCTGCGCATGTGCCTGCTGTCGCTGGACGATGCAGAAGTGCCGGGCAGCGGCGAGCCGGCGTCCATGAACACCGCGCTGACGCTGTCCGGCGCGCTTGACATGCCGAGCGTGGAGCACGGCGTGGCGCTGCGCTTCTTCGACCGCGCCGGCTGGGATGTGTGCGACGTGCCGAGCCACGGTGCCGAGGAAGCGCGCGATTCGGCGCATGACCGCACCTTCGACGTCGCCTGGATCAGCATCGAGCCCGGCGCGCAGGAGGCCGATATCCGCGCCACCGTGGAGGGCCTCCGCCGCGCCTCGCGCAATGCCGCGATCCTGGTGCTGGGCGGCGGGCTGCCGGGCCAGGTGCCTGGCGATGCCAGCGCGCTTGCGCTCGATGGCTTCACCGGCAGCGCGATCGAGGCCGCGGTGATCTCCGAGACCGCGCTGCGCCTGCGCCGGGCCGGCCTGCGCGACTGATGACGGCCGGGGCGCCATGAGCGGCCCCGGGCGGGTGCGTGCCGATGTCCTGGTGGTCGAACGCGGCCTGGCCGTGTCGCGGCCCCGTGCCCAGGCCCTGATCCTGGCCGGCAAGGTGTTCTCGGGCGAACGGCGCATCGACAAGGCGGGGGACCTGCTGGCCTGGGACCTGCCGCTCGAACTGCGCGGGCAGGACCATCCCTGGGTGAGCCGCGGCGGCATCAAGCTGGCACATGGGCTCGCGCATTTCGGGCTGGATCCGGCAGGGCGCGTCGCGGTGGATGTGGGTGCGTCGACCGGCGGCTTCACCGACGTGCTGCTGACCCGCGGGGCGGCGCGCGTCTATGCGGTGGATGTCGGGCATGGGCAGCTCGACTGGAAGCTGCGCAACGATCCGCGCGTGGTGGTCCTGGAACGCACCAACGCCCGCCACCTGGGCACGGAGCAGGTGCCCGAGGCGCCCGGCGCGGTGGTCTGCGATGCGTCCTTCATCGGGCTGCGGACGGTGCTGCCGGCTGCTCTCGGCCTGGCGGCCCCGGGCGCCTTCGCGGTCGCGCTGATCAAGCCGCAATTCGAAGCGGGGCCCGATCGCGTGGGCAAGGGCGGCGTGGTGCGCGACGCGGCGGTGCACGACGACGTCTGCGCGACCATCCGGGACTGGTGGGCGTCGCTGCCCGCCTGGCGCGTCCTGGGCATCGAGCCGAGCCCGATCACCGGCCCCGAGGGCAATCGCGAATTCCTGATCGCGGCGGTGAAGGACGCATAGGGGCCGACCGGCCGGCGATGCGCGCGCCGCGGCCCAAAGCCGTTGCCGCTCGCCTTGGCTCGCTTCAGTGCCTCTGGATCATTGATGGAACGGGCAACTTTGCCCGATCGGAGGATTCCGTCTGATCGCGACCTGCCCTACCGGCGCGCCGGCTCGGGCTTGCGCGCCAGTTCGGCCGCCAGCGCCCAGACCCGGTTCGCGTCCATGCGCGTCTCGGGGTCGTTCAGCAGGCGGTCCAGTTCCGCCATCCGCCGCTCGATCTCGGCTTCGGACATGCAACCTCCGTTCGCCGCGCTGCGCGACCTCATCATCATCATCGCCACTCAAAGCGCCGGAATGACGGAAAGGTTGCGGCAAGGGCGTGGCAGCCCGCAGTGACGTGGCGCATGGTGCGGGTCGCCGGACCGGTCCTGCGGGCCTCACGGCCCGCGGCGCGCCGGGTCAGGCGCGGCACAGCACCTGGAAGACCGCCGGCGCCACGGTGGCCGACACCGCCCGCGCGCCCGTGCCGCCCTGCGGGCCACGCGCCGGGCGGACATTCTGCTCGGCCAGGAAGCGTTCCACCTCGGTCGCGCGGATGGCGAAGTTGACGCCCTGCGGCAGGGAGCCGGTGGCCCGCAGCACCGCCAGGTCGTTCAGCCGACCGACCGCGACGCCCAGCAGCAGCCCGGCATCATCCACCGCCGGCCCGCCGGAATTGCCGGGCTGAACCGCGGCGTTCATCTGGAAGCGGGAGACATCGCCGCCCGGCCCGGCCAGGCCGGTCACGATGCCGTTGGTCACGTTGATGCCGGTGCCCAGCGCCTGGCCATAGGGGAAGCCGAAGACCAGCACGGTCTCCCCCAGGTCCACCGCCGCCTGCGGCCGGAACCGCACGACCGACCCGAAGCCGCGCCCGGTATCGATCAGCGCCAGGTCGCGCCGGCGGTCGGCCGCCACCACGCGGACCGGGCGCCCCTGTTCGTCCACCACGCTCGCGCAGCCCTGCACGACATGGGCGTTGGTCACCGCAAGCCCGTTGGCGGTGACCGCGAAGGCCGACCCGGTGCTGGTGGCTCGGCCGGACCGTGGGCGCGGCGCGGGTGCCTCGGCCACCGCGTCGCCGCCGCCCGCCGGCTTGCCGTCGGCCCCGGGCGTGGGCGCCGGCGCGGCGGCACGCGGCGGCGCCTCGACCGGCACGGCGCGGCCATCGGGCAGGCGGACATAGCGCGCCACCGGCGCGGTGCCGCCGCCATAATCGGCCACGAAGGTGCCGCCATCCCCGCCGCCCGGCAGGGCAGCCCCGGGCGGCGGCTCGGCGGCGCAGGCGCCGATCAGCAGGAGAAGGGGGAGGACCGGGCGCATCACGGGGTCAGATTGGGTGCCACGGGCGCGCAAGGAAGGGGGCGCGCAGCATCATGCCGCCAGCCGCGCCGCCGGCACCGCGCGCATCCGCCCGCCCGGGACGGCGCCGGGGATGCCGGCCGCCATGTCGGCGGCGACCAGCAACCGCGGCCAGTCCACGCCGGTCTGCACGCCCATGCGGGCAAACATCCAGGCCACGTCCTCGGTCGCCACGTTGCCGGTGGCGCCCGGCGCGAAGGGGCAGCCGCCGATGCCGCCGGCGGCGCTGTCGAACACGCGGCAGCCGGCCTCCCAGGCGGCGGAGACATTCGCCACGCCCATGCCGTAGGTGTCGTGGCCGTGGAAGGCGAAGCGGCCGCCCCACTTGCCGATGGCGTGGCGGAAGATGCGCCCCACCTGGTCGGGGCTGGCATTGCCGGTGGTGTCGGCCAGCGCGATCTCCATGTCGGGATCGAGGGCGACGATGCGCTCGATCCAGGGCATCACCTCGGCCTCGCTCACCACGCCGTCGAAGGGGCAGTGGAAGACGCAGGACAGGTTGAAGCGGATCAGCGTGCCCTTGGGCGTGTCGCGCACCAGCTTCGCCAGTTCGTCGAAGGATTCCTCGCGCGTGCGGTTGAGGTTCGCCTTGTTGTGCCCGGCGGTGGCCGACATGAAGAAGCCGAGCCGGTCGGCGCCGTGTTCGATCGCCGCATCGAAGCCGCGGCGGTTCGGCACCAGCACGGTGGATTCCAGGCCGGGCATCTGCTTGCAGGCGGCCAGCACGATCTCGGTCTGCGCCATCTGCGGGATCGCCTTGGGCGACACGAAGGACCCGACTTCCATCCGCCGCAGCCCGGCATCGTAGCAGGCCTGGATCAGCGCGATCTTGGCGTCGGTCGAGACCGGCGAGGCCGGGTTGATGGACTGGATGCCGTCGCGCGGGGCGACCTCGCTGATGATGGCGGTCTCGGGCATGGGGCGGGGTCCTCGGTGGGCGGCACCGCTGGATGTAGTCCCGGAAGGTGTCGCGCGGCAACGCGCGCGTAGGTCAATCGCGCGGCAACGCGCGCGTCAGGGGAGCGCGCCAGACCGCCGGCGCCAGCGCGGCCCCTCAGCCCGCCGCGCCGCCGGCACCCTCGAAGCGATGGACCAGCTCGGGCCGCGCCACCGCGGCGAAGGCGGCCGTGAATTCCGCGGCATCGACGCCATGCTCCCGCAGCATCGGCTCCAGCGCGGCGAACAGGTAGTCGCCATCCTGCACCAGGGTCGGGAAATGCAGCAGCACATGCGGCACCCGGAACCGCGCGATCGTGCACAGCAGGGCGTGGTTCACGTTGAGCAGCGCCCCCCGCTGCCGCTGCTCGGTCGGCGCCAGCCACATCCCGCCCTGCCGCTCGCCCTCGCGCGAGACGCGGATCCGGCTGGCCGCCGCGTCGGCGGCGGCGCGGACCGGCAGGATCACCAGCTTCACCCGGACCTGCGCGGTCTCCAGCAGGCGATGCAGCACCTGCGCGATGCGCGGCGACTTCACCACATACGGCCAGCGCGCGGGCTGGAGGTGGGAGAATTCCAGCCCGGCCCGCGACACGCCGTTGACCGATTCCAGGGCGGCCTGCCGCGTGAAGCCGGTGTCGAAGCCAAGGAAGGTGAAAAGCTGGACCAGGAAGGTCGTGCCGGTGCGGCCCATGCCGGTGATCACGACATGGCCGGCGGACTTGTCCGTTCGTTGCATCGCGCTGGCTCCCGCTGCTGCGGCCGGGGCTGCTCATGCACCGGCGCGCCGCGCGCGCAAAGGGGGCGCGGGGGGCGCTCAGCCCTCGCCCGCCATCGCCGCCGCCAGGGCGGCGAAGGCCTGGTCGGGGTCGCTGGCCTCGCCCTTGGGCTGCGCCAGCACCTGCTCGATCGCCGGCGCCAGGCGCACGGCCTCGTCCGCCTGCGGGTCATGGCCGATCCGATAGGCCCCCAGCCGCACCAGGTCCTTCACCTCGGCATAGGTGGACAGCAGCCGCCGTGCCTCGGCCACCAGCGGGCGCTCATGCGGGTCGAGCACCGCCGGCGCGGTGCGGCTGAGCGAGCGCAGCACATCCACCGGCGGGTAGCGCCCGGCCTCGGCGATGCGGCGGTCCAGCACGACATGCCCATCGAGGATGCCGCGCACCGCATCGGCCACCGGTTCGTCGTGGTCGTCGCCTTCCACCAGCACGGTGAACAGGGCGGTGATGGCGCCGCCGCTTCCCTCCGGCCCCGGCCCGGCGCGTTCCAGCAGCCGCGGCAATTCGGTGAAGACGGATGGCGGGTAGCCGCGCGTGGCCGGCGGTTCGCGCACCGCCAGGCCGATCTCGCGCAGCGCGAGCGCGAATCGCGTCACGCTGTCCATCAGCAGCAGCACCTGCTTGCCCTGGTCGCGGAAATGCTCGGCGACGGTCATGGCGGCATAGGCGGCCTCGCGCCGCAGCGGCGCCGCGGTGTCGGATGTCGCGCAGATCACCACCGACTTCGCCAGGCCTTCGGCGCCGAGGTCGTCTTCGAGGAATTCGCGCAATTCCCGCCCGCGTTCACCCACCAGCGCGAAGACGATGACATCCGCCGCCACGCCCCCCGCCAGCATGGCCATCAGGGTGGATTTCCCCACGCCCGAGGCGGCGAAGAGCCCCAACCGCTGCCCCTGCCGCACCGGCGCGAACAGATCAAGCACCCGCACGCCGAGCGCCAGGCGCGGCCCCAGCCTGGCCCGCTGCCCGGCGGCCGGCGCCGGCGCATGGGTCGGGCGCCGCGCCGCGCCGGGGGCCGGCGGCGGCCGCCCGTCCATCGGCGCACCCATCGGGTCCAGCACGCGCCCCAGCCAGGCATCGCCCACCGCCAGCGCCGGGCGCGGCGCCAGCACCGCCCGCGCCCCCGCCGACAGGCCGGTGATCGGACCCAGCGCGACAGCCTCCGCCCGCCCGTCACGGAAGGCGGCGATCTCGGCCAGCACGGGCGCGCCGGCTGGCGGTTCGACACGCAGCCGGTCGCCGATCGCCGCCAGCGGGCCGAAACCCTCCAGCGTGATCGCGAGCCCCCCCAGCCCGGTGACGGTGCCATGCACCGCCTGCGGCGGCAGGGTGCCAAGGGCGGCGGCGGTGGCGGCAAGGTCAGGGCGCATCCCGGCATCATGGACGTGGCGGGTTGGCGGCACGTTAGCGACCGCGGGCACGGCACCTTCCTGATCACGCCGGCACCGGCATCGGCCGGCACCCGGCAGCCCGCGGCGGCGGGCGTTGGCGCGCGCCGAACGGCGCCTGCTCCCGCGGTCCGGGAACGCCCGCGCTGCGGCCTTCCTGCACGGGTGCTGCAGCGCAATAGGGCAACCGTCACTTTTCCGCATCACTGTGGCTTCGCTGCGCTTGCGCGGCCCCGTGCCACGCGACCATTGTAGGGTCCGTTCTCCCCCCGGAAGGCCCCGCATGCGCCTGCGTTTCCTGGCGATGGCAGCCTGCCTCGCCTTGTCCCCCCTCGCCGCCCTCGCCCAGGCCGCGCCGCGGCAGGCCGCCCCGCCGCCACCCCCCGTGCGCGAGCGCGAAGCCACCATCACCAACCAATCCGGGCAGACCCTGCGCGAGCTCTATGCCGCCCCCCCCGGCAGCGAGGCCTTCGGCCCCGACCTGCTCGGCGCCGACACCGTGCCCGACCGCGGCAATTTCCGCGCCCGCATCCAGGCCACCGACTGCACGCTGGAATTCCGCGCCGTGTTCCAGGACGGCACCGAGGAACGCCGCCGCCAGAACATCTGCCAGAACCGCCGCGTGCAGTTCGGCGACCCCGCCATCCCGCTGCGCGAGGCCACCATCCGCAACGAGACCGACACCACCCTGCTGCAGCTGTTCGCCGCGCGGCCGGGCGGCGATGGCCGCGGCCCCGACCGGCTCGGCGAGAATGTGATCGAGCCCTCGCGCGAATTCCGCATCCGCCTCGGCCGCACGCGCGACTGCATCTTCGACATCACCGCCATCTTCGAGGATGGCGAGGAAGACACGCGCGCCGCGGTGAACCTGTGCCGCGACCCGCGCATGACCTTCGGCGACCCCAACGCGCCGCGGCGCGAGGCACGCATCGCCAATACCGCCGACCGCACGATCCGCGAATTCTACGCCTCGACCCGCGCGCCGCTGGCCTGGGGGGCCGACCGGCTCGGCAACACGGTGCTCCAGCCGGGCACCAACTTCACGCTGCGGCTGCGCGGTACGGCCTGCCTGTGGGACCTGCGCGCCGTCTATGACGACGATGCCGAGGAAGTGAAGCAGGGCATCGACCTGTGCACCACGCGGGACGTGGCCTTCGACGGCTCGGGCGCGCCGCGCCCGCCGGAACGGCGCGTCACGCTGGTCAACCGCCACGGCGCCACGATCCAGGAAGTCTACCTCTCCGGCGTCTCGGAGGAGGATTGGGGCCCCGACAGGCTGGGCGAGGAAGTGCTGCCGCGCGGCCAGCGCCGCGAGGTCTCCGCCAGGCTGCGCGACTGCGAGGGCGACCTGCGGATCGTCTTCGAGGAACGCCGCGCCGCCGAGGAACGCACCGGCATCAACCTGTGCGAGACCGGCACTATCGTGCTGCGCCCGGGCTGGACCCTGGCCGACCGGCTGGATGAGGGCGAGGACTCCGCCGATACCGGCCCGCGGCCCGGCAGCGTGCGCCTGCGCAACGCCGCCGAGGTGCCGGTCGCCGAAATCTACGCCGATGCGCCCGGCGCGCCCCGCGGCGTCGACCGGCTGGGCCGCACCGTGCTCGGCGTGAACGAAACGCTCGATTTCGCCCCGCCCGAGGGCACGCCCTGCCTGGTCGACCTGGTCGCGGTGTTCCGCGACGGGCGGGAGATGATCCTGGCCGGCACCGACATCTGCGCCGGGGTGGAGCTGGAGCTGCGGTGAAGCGGCTGCTGCTCGCCGCCGCCCTCCTCGCCGCCGGTCCCGCCGCCGCGCAGGGGATCCCGGAGGCGCTGCGCGGCACTTGGGCGCAGGGCGGCTGCACCACGCCCACGGCGGTGCTGCACCTGACGGCACGCAGCGTGGTCCGGCTGCCGGCCGATGGCCCGGCCCGCCTGGTGCGGCTGCGCGGCCTGCGCGCGCTTGGCGACTGGACGCTGGGCACCGGCGCCGGGGCCGAGGCGCCGCGCGTGCTGTTGCGCGCCGCCGGCGACGCGCTGGAGACCGCCGAGCCCGACGCCAAGCTGCGCGACGACCGCCTGCCCGGCGACACGCCCGTGCGGCACTGGGCGCGCTGCGCCGTGCCGCCGCCGGCGCTCGCTGTCCTGCATGGCGAGGGCCTGGCGGCGCTGGCCGCGCTGGAGCGGCTCGAAGCCGCCTGCCAGGCGGGAACGATGGCGCCCTGCCTCGCCGCCCTGGTGGCGGTGGCGGATGTCTCGGGCGACGGGCTGCTCGGCGTGGCGGAGGTGGCGCGGCTGCTGCGCGGCACGGCCTGGGCGATGGCGGCCCAGGATGGCGGCGAGCCGGAGGCGCTGGCGGCCGCGGTGGGTCTGGGCGGCATCGCGGCGTTGGCGGCCGCGCGGCTGCTGGTCGATGGCCTCGATTTCGACGGGGATGGACGGCTTTCGGCGGCCGAACTGGCGCAGGACCGCGCCGCCTGGCCGTCCGGCGGCGATGCCGCGGCGGGGCGGCCGGTGGCGCTGGAGGCGCTTGGCGACGGCGCGGGGCTGTTGCGGGGCCTGCTGGAGCGGCTCGCGAGCCAGTAGCGGCGGACCGCCGGTCGCCGGTGCCGGGCCATCCGGCGCGCGCCTCGAATTTCGCCTGACGGTTAAATAGTGTGGTGATATTCTCGCCTCGTGCGAGGAATTCTCCTGCTCTCCGCCCTGCTGCTCGGCGCCTGCGGCAATACCACCGGCGCCGACGTGCTGCGCGTCATGGTCTGGCCCATCCCGCTTCCCGACAGCCTGTTCGAGGCCAGCACCGCGCTGCCCGAGGCCGATTGGACGACCGCCGGCGAGGCCGTCCAGGCGGAGGCCGCGCTGGCGCTCACGCTCGGCTCGCGCCGCGGCGTCGCCACCCTGGTGCAGGCCGAGGGCGAGCGCCGCATGTGGCGCACCGCCGGCGGCGTGGTGGTCGCCACCGAGGGGCCGCGCATCGTCGCCACGGCGGGGCTGCGCGAAGTGGTCGCCGCCACGCGCTTCGACGGCGTGGATCCGCTGACCCGCATCGGCGAGCTCGGCAGCACCGCGGTCAGCGGCGCGCGTGTGGTCGATGTGATGCGCTCGGAGACCGACCCGTCCCGCATGCGCTTCGGATTGCGGCTCGATTGCCGCGTCAGCGTGGCGCCGGCGGAGGTCGAGGACACGCTGCTGGTGCGCGAGACCTGCCGCGGCGCCGCGACCTTCACCAACCGCTTCTGGGCCGATGCGCGCAGCTACGCCGTGTTCCGCTCGGAACAATGGGTTGGCGAAGGCCTGCCGCCGCTGGTGGTGGAGGTGCTCGGGCCGCCCGCGGCGCCGCCCGACATCATGCCTCTGCCCAGGTGAGGCCGGCGCGTCGCATCCGCCACAGCACATAGGCCACCCAGGCGGCCTGCACCGCCAGCGCCGGCAGCACCACCAGCGGCTTGGTGCCCGCCGGCAGTTGCACGAACAGCCACACCAGCGCGCCATGGAACAGCACGAAGCCCCAATGCAGGCCGGCCACGGCGCGCACGCCGATGCCGCTGCGCTGGGCCATCTGGTACAGGTGGGTCCGATGCGCCGCCGCCACGCGCCGGCCCATCGCCGCGCGCCGCAGCAGCGTGAAGGCGGCATCGAACAACAGCCCGAACAGCAGCAGCGGCACGATCAGGAACGACAGCTGCGCCGCGTCGAACCCCGCCGCCGCCACCGCCAGCACCGCCATCATGAAGCCGAGGAACTGGCTGCCCACATCGCCCATGAAGATGCGCGCCGGATGCAGGTTGAACGGCAGGAACCCCGCCAGCCCCGCCGCCAGCAGCAGCGACGCCGCATAGACGAACCAGCCGCCGCCATCCCCCGCCGCCACGCACAGGATCACCGCCGCCAGGAACACCGACCCGCCGACCAGCCCGTCCAGCCCGTCCATGAAGTTCACCGCATTGGTGCAGCCGACGATCCAGAACAGCGTGATCGGCACGCCGAGCCAGCCCAGCGGCACCACCCCCGCCCAGGGCAAGGCAAACCGCTCCAGCACCAGCCCGCTGCCGATCGCCACCAGCGCCGCCAGCGCCTGCGCCCCCAGCTTCACCGCGAAGCGCAGATCCGCGACGTCATCCCACAGGGACACCAGCGCGATCGCCACCGCGGCGCCGATCACGCCGCCGAACTGCAGCGCCGGCAGCCGCGCAAAGGCCGCCCCCAGATACAGCACCACCATCCCCAGCACGAAGGCGACCACCACCCCCAGGCCACCGCCGCGCGGCGTCGGGCGCAGGTGGGACGATCGCGCATTCGGATGGTCGAGGATCGGCCAGGCGATCATCAGCCGCACCACGGCCGCCGACACCAACGCCAGCACGCCCGCGAACGCCAGATGCCGGAGAACCGCTTCGAACAGCATGCGAGGGCTATGCCCCGGGCGCGGCAGGGGGTCCAGCGGGGGTGGTGGCGGGGCGGCGGGGGCCAGCCCCCCGGCCCCCCCGCCGGGGGCATACATGCCCCCGGACCCGCGGAAACGAAGGGCTGGCGGGGAGGAGGGGCTCGTCGGCGGATCCAACGCGACGGGCGCTGGCGGCCCCTCCTCCCCACCAGCCCTTTGACCCCGGGTCAGGGAGGCGGTTGCCTCCCAGCGGGAGGGTCCGGGCGGGCTGGCCCTCCCGATGGCGCATCCTCACCGCACGCGCCACCCGCGCGCCCGTGCCGCGCCTTCCGCGTTCGCATCCAGGGCCTGCCCGGCCCCCAGGCGTTCGAGCATCTCGGCAATCACCGGATCGTCGGCGCCGGCGGGTTGGAAGCTGCCGCCCTCGGCGCTGCGCGCCACCGCGACGCGCAGGCGCCAGCCTTCGGGGTCGCGGCAGGCCAGGCCCTGCACCGTGCCGGTCTCGTCGGGGATGGCGAAGCGCCGGCAATAGACGCCGCCCTCGGCCAGGTACGTGCCGGCGACGACCACGCCCTGGCCGCCCGCGCCGTCCAGCGCCGTGGCGACGCGCGCAGGCAGCAGCCCGGCTTCGGGGGCTGCGCCGCCAGGCAGCGGCAGGCGGGGGCCGAGGAAGGCGCCCAGCAGCAGCCCGGCCGCCGCCGCCAGGGCCGCCAGGCGCCAGGGGTTGCGGCGGTTGTCGTTGACCGCGGGCGGCGCGGTGGCGGCCGCCAGCAGGCGCGCGGGCACCGGTTGGTCGAGCACATCGCGGAAGGCGCCGGCGGCGATGCGCCGGCCATCCGCCAGCAGCGCCACGCGCTCGGCCAAGGCCGGGTCGGCATCGAGCAGCGCGGCGATGCGATTGACCTCGGCCGGGGGCAGGCTGCCGTCGGCGAAGGCCATCAGGGTTTCGTCGGGGATGCTCATCGGTCGCTCTCCCCCAGTGCCTTGGCCAGCGCGATGCGGCCGCGCGCCGCGCGGCTCATCACCGTGCCCGGCGGCACGCCGAGCACGGCAGCCGCCTCGGCATAGGTCAGGTCCTCGATGCATGTCAGCACAAGCGCCTCACGCTGGTCGTGGGGCAAACGCAGCAGGGCGCGCTCCGCGTCCCGCAGGTCGAGCAGGTTCATTGTAACGCTGGCGCCGTCGGCGCCGGGGATGGATTCGGCGTCGTCCAGCGTTTCATGCACGCCACCGCGGGCCGCCCGCCGGCGATGGCTGTCCAGCCAGAGGTTGCGCAGGATGCGGAACATCCAGGAATCGAAGCGGGTGCCGGGGGTAAAGCCATCCTGGCTGCGCAGCGCGCGTTCGCAGGCTTCCTGCACCAGGTCGTCGGCCTGGTCCGGCCGGCCGCACAGCGCCTGCGCGAAGCGGCGCAGCCGGGGCAGCAGCGCGACCAGGTCGGTTTGGAAGGTGGACACGCGATGGCTGCTCCGAAGGCCGGGGTGTCGCATCGCCGGGCGCGACGCCCATATGCCGGGAAGATGCACATGACAGGCAAGGCGGCAATGCGGCGCCCGCGCGCCATGGCGCTGGCGGCGGTGGCGCTGGTCCTGCTGGCCGGCGGGGCGCCGGCGCGCGCCGATGACGGCGACGATGGCGGCGGTGGCGGCGGCGGGGGTGGCGCAGGCGGCGGCGCGGGGGCCGGCGGCGGAC
>NZ_CAKKLX010000008.1 GCF_918698155.1 Roseomonas sp. CECT 9278 | reverse complement strand
GGGCGGCGCGGGCGGCGGCGTGGCGGGGCACCAGCCCATCGCCTCGGCCCGCCAGGCGAGCATGGCGCGCAGCGCGGGCGGCGGGGCGCCGCGGGGCGCGCAATCGGGCAGGCCGGGCTCGGCGCGCGCCGTCTCGACCGCCAGGCCGGCGGCCAGCACCGCATCATGCGCGGCCAGCACGATCTGCACGACATCGACCGCGCCGTCGGCTTCGGCCAGGATCCCATGGCCGTCCACCAGGTCGCGCGCGGCGACCAGCAGGCCATCGACCAGCAGCGCATGGTCGGGCGGCAGGCGCAGGTCGTCCTGCGGGGCGCCATCGGCCATGGCGCCGGCCAGCACGCGCACGCAGGGACCCGGCAGCGTCACGCGGCGCGCCTCGACCAGCGGCTGGAACGGCGCACCGCCGCCCACCGCCAGCACCAGGGCGCCGGGCCGCAGCGCCTCGACCGGCACTTCGCCGGCCGGCGTCAGCACCGGCGTGCCGAGGGGAAGGCCGGTCAGGGGCGATGGCGTGTCGGGCAGCGCGCGGTGTCCTGCGGTCGGGGCGCCGCCACTTCGGCGCAGCAGCGCGCGGCGGTCAACTGGGACCGCTCAGGGCGGCATGGCGCCAGGCCGGCGGGCGGCCGCGGCATAGATGGACTCGCGCAGGGCGCGTACCTCGTGGTTCAGCGCCGCGAGGGCCTCCGGCGAGCGGCCGGCGGTGGCCAGCAGCGCCGCGCCGACGCAGCCGGCCCTTTCGCGCAAGGCGCGGCCGGCCGGGGTGAGCGCCACCACCACCTGGCGCTCATTGGCCGGATTGCGCGTGCGCGTGACCAGGCCGGCCGCCTCGAGCCGCTTCAGCAGCGGGGTCAGGGTGCTGGAGTCGAGCGCCAGGTGGTCGGCGATCGCGCCCACGGCCTGGCGGTCATCCCGCCAGAGCACGTTGAGCACGAGGTATTGCGGATAGGTCAGGCCAAGCCCGTCGAGCAGCGGCTTGTAGAGGCGCTGGATCGCCAGGCCGGCCGAATAGAGCCCGTAGCAGAGCTGGTCGTCGAGCGGCAGCGGGCCGTCATCTGGGGGCGTCATCGCGAGGATCCTGGTCGGCGAGCCGGAATGGGGTCGTGAAACATTATCGCGATAAAATTCCGCTGGACAAGGATCGGGTGCCCCGGTATGAACACTTATCGCGATAAGCATTATCGTGAATTTCCAGGAGATACCCCATGGACGTCCTGTATCGCACCGAAGCCACCGCCACCGGCGGGCGCACCGGCCGTGCCGCCACCGCCGACGGCGCCCTGGATGTCGCGCTGGTCACGCCGAAGGAACTGGGCGGACCCGGCGGCGCCGGCAACAACCCCGAGCAGCTGTTCGCCGCCGGCTATGCCGCCTGCTTCCTGGGCGCGCTGAAGTTCGTCGCCGGCCAGCGCAAGGTCCGCATCGCCGAGGACAGCACCGTCACCGCCGCCGTGGGCATCGGCAGGCGCGACGACGGCCAGGGCTTCGGCCTGGACGTGGCGCTGACCATCGCCCTGCCCGGCGTCGATCCCGCCGTGGCGCGCGCGCTGGTCGACCAGGCGCACATCGTCTGCCCGTATTCGCACGCCACGCGGGGCGGCCTCGATGTGCGCCTGTCGCTGGCCGCCTGACACCCCGAACACACAGGACATCATCCCATGACCACCACCCGTCGTGACCTCGTGGCCGCTGCCGCCGTCGCTGCCTCGATCGCCTCCGCCGCGCAGGCGCAGCCCGCCGGGCCGGCGCCGCGCACCGCGCCCGCCCGCAACATCGTGCTGGTGCATGGCGCCTTCGCCGATGGATCGGGCTGGCGCGGCGTGCATGCCGACCTGACGGCACGCGGCTACCGCGTGTCCATCGTGCAGAACCCGCTGACCTCGCTGGCCGACGACGTGGCCGCGACGCGCCGCGTGCTGGCCCGCCAGGACGGCCCGACCATCCTGGTCGGCCATTCCTACGGCGGCACCGTCATCACCGAGGCCGGCAACGACCCCAAGGTGGTGGGCCTGGTCTATGTCGCGGCCTTCGCCCCGGATGCCGGCCAGAGCACGGGCGAGCAACTCGCCGTGATCCCGCCGCCGCCGGAATTCGTCATCGAACCCCAGGCGGATGGCTTCGGCTTCCTGAACCTCGACCGCTTCAAGGCCGGCTTCGCGGCCGACCTGAGCGACGCCGACGCCGCCTTCCTGCGCGATTCGCAGGTGCCGATCGCGATGTCCGCCTTCGGCGAGCGGGTGAGCCAGGCCGCCTGGCGCAGCCGGCCGAGCTGGGCCGTGGTGCCCGCGCAGGACCGCGCGATCGACCCGCGCCTGCTGCACCAGACCGCCCGGCGCATCGGCGCCGAGACGCTGGAGCTGCAGGGCAGCCATGTGGTGTTCATCGCGCAGCCGCGCCCGGTGGCGGATGTGATCGACCGCGCGGCGCGCGGGCTGCGGCGCGCGGCTGAGTGATGCGCGGTGCGGCGGCATCCCGTGCGGGGTGCCGCCGGCCGGCTGGCCTTGGTCGGGAAGAAATGGCGCGCCCTGAGGGATTCGAACCCCCGACCCACGAGGTAGAAGCTCGTTGCTCTATCCAGCTGAGCTAAGGACGCGTCTCGTGCTGACTAGCACGGCGCGGGCGGGTCAGTGGGACCAGTTCTCGGCCCGGCCGAAGCGGAAATTCTCGGCATAGACCTTGGGCTTCATCGCGGCGCGCGCGGGCGCGGCCTCGACCTCGTAGGCGATGCCCTGCGCCTGGGCATAGGCCACCGCCTGGTCCCGCGTGTCGAAATGCAGGCGCAGCTGGCCCAGCATGTCGCCCGACCCATACCAGCCGGTCAGCGGGTCGATCGCCTTGGCCTCGGCCGGTTCGAACACCAGCATCCAGCCATGGGCCTTGGCGCGGCCGGACTGCATGGCCGATTTCGGCGGCTGGAAGATGCGGGCCAGGCCCTTGTGCTGCGCCATGCGCGCGGCTCCCTGCAAAGAATCGGGGCGACTGGATTCGAACCAGCGACCCCTTGGTCCCAAACCAAGTGCGCTACCAGACTGCGCTACGCCCCGTCGCGGCGCACCCTAGGGAGGGTGCCGCGCCGGGGCAAGCGCGGCGGTTCAGGGGGCGGTGCCGAAGATCCGGTGCAGCACCCGGTCGCCGGCGCTGATCCCCAGTTGCTCCGTGATGCCCGCGCGCAGCTCCAGCGTCGCGCGCACCGGCCCGCCGGAGGACACCGTCGCGAGCGACAGCGGCACCGTGCGTTCCGCGATGCGGTGGATGCGCCCATCCGCGGCGATGAACACCATGTCCAGGCTGGTGATGGTGTTGCGCATCCACATGCTGCTCTCGCGCGGGGTGCCCCAGTCGAACAGCATGCCCTCGTCGGGCTTCACCTCGGGGCGGAACATCAGGCCGATCATCTGGTGCTCGGGCGCCACCGCCATCTCGACCGTGAAGGGCAGCCGGCGGCCGTCGCGCAGCGCGATGACCAGCGGTTCGGTCGGCAGGCGCGGCTGCGGGCGGTCCACCCCCGGCTGCGCGCGCAGCGGCAGTGGCGACAGGGCGGCAAGGGCGAGGACGGCGCGGCGGAGGATCATGCCCCCGTCATGCCACGCCGGCGCGGTCGGCGGGAAGGCCGGCCAGGGCGGCGGCCGCGGCACGCCGCACCACGGCGCGCACCACGCCCGGGCGCGGTGCATCCGCCAGCGTGGTGAACCAATGCTCGGGCGGGTCGCGCCAGGCGGCGCGCGGCGCCAGGGCGCGATGAAACGCCAGCCCCCGCAGCACCGCCTCGGCCGCCGGCGGCAGGCGGTCGGGCATCGCATGCCCGGCCAGCACGCCCCAGACCCCGGCCCAGCAGCGCGCCACCGACCACGGGTTGTAGCCGCCCCCGCCCAGCACGATCAGCCGCGGCGCCAGGCCCATCACCGCCGCCACCACGGCGCGATGCGCCGCGTTGGACAGCGACAGCTTGGCCAGCGGGTCTTCCTCCAGCGCATCCGCGCCGCATTGGATCATGATCGCCTGCGGGCGCAGTCCGCGGATGATCGGCAGGATCGCCTCGTGCAGCACCCAGGCCATCTCGGTGTCGTTGAAGCCGGGCGGCACCGGGATATTGGCGGCATGGCCGCCGGCGCGGTCGTCGCCCGCGCCGGTGAAGGGCCAGCGCCCGGCCTCGTGGATGCTGAGGGTGAAGACGCGCGGATCGTCGTGGAAGGCATCCTGCACGCCATCGCCGTGATGCGCGTCGAGGTCGAGATAGACGATATTATTCAACCCCAGGTCGAGCCACGCCAGCAGCCCCAGCACGGCGTCGTTCAGGTAGCAGAAGCCGCTCGCGCGGTCGGGCCGGCCGTGATGCGTGCCGCCGCCGGGCACATGCACCACGCCGCCATCGGCAGTCAGTCGCGCCGCCAGCAGCGTGCCGCCCGCACCGGTCGCGGGGCGGGAGAACACCTCGCGGAACACCGGGTTGCCGTCGGCGCCGATGCGAAAGCGCGCGCGGTCCTCGGCGCTGACCGCCTGCGTGCGTTCGGCGCGCAGCAAGGCCTCCAGGTAGTCGCGGTCGTGGAAGCGCGCGAGGTCGTCGATGCCCGCGCGCGGGCTGTCGCGATACTGCGCCGCGTCCACCCAGCCCAGCGCCCGCACCAGGTCGAGCATGGTCGACACGCGCGGGATCGCGAGCGGATGCTTCGCCCCGTAGGTCGACCCGCGATAGATCTCGGAACCGATCAGGAGTGGCGTCATGGCCATGTCATGGGGCGTGCAGCATGGTCGGCCAATACAACCGCATGGACCGATGACGCGACCGCGATTAGCGTTCCGTCGCGTCCGCGATTCGGCCCGCGGCGCCGGCAGGGCGGCCCGGGCGCCCGCGTGGCTGGAGGTGGCCCTTGCGTTTCAGTGACCTGATCGTTGCCCTCGAGCTTATCTCGCGCCACGACGCGGACGAGGCGCTGGAGCGCCAGGCGCGCACCGGGCGGAAATTCGGCGAGGTGCTGGTCGAGCTCGGCATGCTCAGCGCCCACCAGGTGCACGAGCTGGAGGACGGGCTGCCCGCGCCGCCCGACAGCGTGCTCGAACTGGGCATCGAGCCGCGCATCGTCTTCGACATCATGGTGAAGTTCCTCAGCACCGCGGGCCAGGGCAATGCGGCGACCATCGCCGAGACGCTCGCGATCTCCCGCCGGCTTGCCTCGGTGCTGATCGAACAGGCGCGCGCGCAGGGCATCGTCGAGCTCAAGCCCGGCATCGTCGCGGGCGAATTGCGCATCGAACTGACGCCGCGCGGGCGGTCGATGGCGGTCGAGGCCTTCGCCAACAACGCCTATATCGGGCCGCTGCCGGTCTCGTTGAAGGAATATTCGGCGCGCGTGCTGCGCCAGACCATCCGCGGGGAGACCGTCACCGCCCATGCCGTGCTGCAGGCCATGCAGCCGCTGGTGGTCAACGAGGAACTGCTCGCCAAGGTCGGCATCGCCGCCAATGCGGGGCGCTCCATCCTGCTGTACGGCGCGCCGGGCAACGGCAAGACCTCGATCGCCGAACGCATGGTCAAGGTGTTCGGCGCCATGGTGCTGATCCCGCATTGCTTCGAGGTGGGCGGGCAGATCGTGAAAGTCTACGATCCGTCGGTGCACAAGCGCCTGGGCACGCGCATGGAGGCGACCATGGCCTCCTCCCTGCTGGCGGATGAATTCGACCCGCGCTGGATCCCCTGCCGGCGGCCCTTCGTGGCGGCGGGCGGCGAGCTCAGCCTGGACATGCTCGACCTGAAGTTCGAGGAGACGGCCCGCTTCTACGAGGCCCCGCTGCACGTGAAGGCGATGAACGGCGTGCTGCTGATCGACGATTTCGGCCGCCAGCTGGTGCGCCCGGAAGCCATGCTGAACCGCTGGGTCGTGCCGATGGACCGGCGCATCGACTTCCTGAAGCTGCATACCGGCCAGTCCTTCCAGATCCCCTTCGACCAGCTGCTGGTGTTCTCGACCAATCTCAGCCCACGCGACCTGATGGACCCGGCCTTCCTGCGGCGCCTGCCCTACAAGATCAACGTGCAGGGGCCCTCGCCGGAGGAATTCGCCTCGCTGCTGCGCTCCAACGCGGCCGAGCACGGCGTCGCCTATACCAACGAGGCGGTCGCCTACACGGTCCAGCAGGTGATGGGGCACGGGACGCCGCTGGCCTATTACCAGGCGACGGAAATCCCGCAGCAGATCGCCGATTTCTGCCAGTTCCTCAATCGCCCGCCGATCGCCGACGAGACGACGATCCGCTTCGCGCTCGGGAATTTGCTGGTCAGTTGATTCCTCAGGCGGCGGGCGGGCCGCATCGGCGGCCCTTGGCTTCGCGCCATGCGCCGGTGCGCGGCTGAAGGTCCGGGCGCGGTCGCGGATCGTGCCTGCGCACGATCCGTCAGGCCTGGTGGCGGCGCGCTCAGCCCTGCGGCATCCCCTCGGGCACCACCGTGCGGATCAGGCTGGCGTCCAGCGCCTCGTAGGCGTGGTAGCCGATCGTCTCGTACAGCTGCGCGCGGGTCTGCATGCGCCCGACCATGTTCTGCGTGCCGCCGTCGCGCCTGATCGCGCCGTACAGCTCCTCCATGCCGCGCGCGGCGACGCGCAGGTGGCTTACCGGCCAGATCACCATGGCGTAGCCCATCGCCTGGAACTCATCGGCGGTGAAGAAGGGCGTGCGGCCGAACTCGGTCATGTTCGCCAGCAGCTTCACGCCGGGCATGCGGGCCGCGAATTCCACGAACATCTCGCGGGTGGTCAGCGCCTCGGGGAAGATCGCATCCGCCCCGGCATCGAGGTACATCCGCGCGCGCGCCACCGCACCGTCGATCCCTTCGCTGGCCGCGGCATCGGTGCGCGCGATGATCACCAGGTGCCGGCGTGCCTTCCGCGCGGCCGCGACCTTCGCCGCCATGTCCTCGGCGGAGGCGAGCTTCTTGTCGTTCAGATGCCCGCACTTCTTGGGCAGCAGCTGGTCCTCCAGATGCACCGCCCCTGCCCCGGCTTCCTCGAAGCAGCGGACCATGTGCATGACGTTCAGCGCCTCGCCATAGCCGGTGTCGCCATCGACCAGCACCGGCAGGCCCGAGGCGCGCGCCACCTGGCGGATGTGCCAGGCCACGTCGTCCACCGTGATCATGCCGAGGTCCGGCAACCCCATGGTGGCGGACATCGCGGCACCGGACATGTACAGCGCCTCGAACCCCGCCTTCTGCGCCAGCAGCGCGGCGATCCCCAGATGCGCGCCGGGCATCTGCAGGATCCCCGGGCGATCCAGCAAGGCGCGGAAGCGCTGGCCGGCCGGCAGGTCAGGCAGGTCGGCACCGATCACGTAGGGCATGGCAGGGTCTTCTCCGGTAGGATGCGCTGAGGATAGGCCAGCCCGCCGGCGACGGAAACGCCAGGGGCCCGGCCGCGAGGGAGGGACCGCCCATGGGCCTGCGCCTGCGCTGGATCGCGGTGGCGGATGCGTCGCCGGCGGACGCCACCGCCCTGCTGGGCTTCGCGCACAGCGCGCAGCCCCTGCCCGGCGCGGGCTACGACATGCGGGACCTGCCGCTCGGCGCCGCGCTGCCCGGCCACTACCTGGTCCTCGAGGACGCGACGCAGAACCCGCCGCGGCTGCGCGATGCCGCGCTTGCGCAGGCGTCCCGGCGCTTCGACCTGCTGGCCGGCTTCGTCTTCGACGTGGTCGGCACCACCGACCTGGCGCTGTGGCGCGCGGGCGCGCTCGCCTGGCGCCTGACCTACGAAGGCCACGAGGACGCGGCCGAGCTGGTGGTCCGCGGCGACCCGCCGGGCGACCTCGCGGCCTGGCGCGCGGCGGCGGAGGACGACCACGACATCCCGTTGCGCGCCTCGGCCGCGCTGAGCGGCTTCCGGCCCGACGAGGACCAGGCCCTGCGCTTCGAAAGGCTGCGCCGTCCTGCGGCGTCCGGCTGGATCGCCCGCCTGCTGGGGCGCGGCTGACCCGGCCGGCCTGCCCTACCCCTTCCGCGCGTTCCAGAACACCGGCACGGTGCCGGTCAGCGCGCCCTGCACCTCGTTGCGCAGGCCCGAGGGGAAGCGGATGATCGACAGCGTCGCATAGGGCGCGTGTTCGAAAGCGAGGCGCTGCATCTCCAGCGCCGCTTGCCTCTGGACGGCGCGGTCGGTGGCGTTGAACCAGCGTTCGCGCGCCGCCTCGATCCCCGGCACGCTCGGCCAGCCGAACCAGGCATTCTCGCCATTGGCGCGCATCTGGACATTGGACGCAGGGTCGATCTGGTCGGCGCCTGTGAAGCCGGTGCAGAACACGTTCCACTGCCCCGGCGCCTTGTTGGCGCGCCGCTGCACCAGCGTGCCCCAGTCCATCGCGGCCAGCTCCACGTTCATGCCCATGCGCCGCATCAGGTCGTAGGAGAGCTGGCTCATGGCGACATTGTCCGGGATCTCGCTCGGCTGCATCACGATCACCTTCTCGCCGGCATAGCCCGACCGGCCGAGCGCGGCCTTCGCCGCCTCGATGTCGCCGCTCCGCAGCGGGGCGTTGAAGTCGTTGATCGCGCGCAGGTCGCCATAGGGCGTGCCGCAGGTGAAGAAGCTCGGGCAGACATCCTGCAATTCGGCATTGTTGCCCATGATCGCCAGGCCGTAGTCGCGCTGGTTGATGCCCAGCATCACCGCGCGGCGCACCGCGGCATTGTTGAAGGGCGGATGCAGGCAGTTGAAGCGCATCGTCATGAAGGTGCCGAGCGTGTTGCGCACGAACACGCGGGCGCCGCGGGACCGGCGGATCACCGGCACCACATCCGGCTGCATCTGGTCCCACCAATCGACCTCGCCGGTCTGCAAGGCGGCGGCGGCGGTCGAGGCATCGGGGATGAAGCGCAATTCGAAGCGGTCGAAATGCACGACCTTGCCGCCGGTGGTGCCGGACGGCGCCTCGTTGCGCGGCACGTAGCGGTCGTTCTTCGCATAGGCCGCGCCATGGCCCGGCCGCCATTCGTCGCGCAGGAAGCGGAACGGCCCGGAGCCGGTCGCGTCCGTGATCTGCTGGAAGGCATCGGTGCGCGCCACCCGTTCGGGCATGATGAAGGGCACGACCGAGCTGGGCTTGCCGAGCGCCGCCATGAACAGCGGGAAGGGTCGGCTCAGGCGGAAGGTGACGGTGCGGTCGTCGGTCGCGATCATCTCGGCGACCGCGGCGGCCCAGGCCTGGCCGAAGCCGTCGCGCTTGGACCATCGCGCCAGGCTGGCGATCACGTCCGGCGCGCGCACGGGTTCGTTGTCGTGGAAGCGCAGGCCCTCGCGCAGGCGCAGGGTCCAGGTCAGCCCGTCGGCGCTCGGCGCGGCGCCCTCGGCCATTTGCGGGCGGATGGCGTGCTCGGCATCGGTGCCGAACAGCGTGTCATAGACCAGGTAGCCGTGGTCGCGGACATTGAAGGCGGTGGTCCAGATCGGGTCGATGCTGCTGAGGTCGGCGAAGGGCACGAAGCGCAGCGTTCGCGCGCCGGAGGGCTGCGCGAAGGCGGGCGCCGCGAGGCCCGCGATACCGGTGGCAAGCAGCGTACGACGATGCATCCTGGCGTCCTCCCTGATACCGGCTTTTGGCAGACACCAGCACAGGCGATCCGGCGGATGCAACCGGATCGTCCATGGCGCGTGGTCAGAAGAAGATGAAGGTCACCAGCACGAACAGCGGGATCAGGAACACCACCGCCCAGCCGCAATAGCCGAAGAAGGAGGGCATGCGCTCGCCATTCTCCTCGACGATCGCCTTGACCATGAAGTTGGGCGCGTTGCCGATGTACGAATTGGCGCCCATGAACACCGCCCCGCAGGAGACCGCCGCCAGCGTCAGCGCGCCCTGGGTCATCAGGTAGTGCGGGTCGCCGCCGGCCAGGTTGAAGAACACCAGGTAGGTCGGCGCATTGTCGAGGAACGACGACAGCCCGCCCGCCAGCCAGAAATACACCCACGGGATCGGCTGCCCGGCCGCATCCGTGGTCAGCGCCACCAGCGGCGCCGCCGCGCCATCCGTCCCGGCGCGCAGGATCGCCAGCACCGGCGCCATGGTCACGAAAATGGCGGCGAACAGCTTCGCGACCTCGGCGATGGCGCCCCAGGCGAAGCCGTTCGCCTCGCGCAGTTCCGCGCTGGTCAGGCGCATCGACAGCCAGGCGATGCCGACGAACACCGCGATGCCCACCAGACGCTCGATCCCGATGGTCTCGCCCAGCAGATGCGCCTCGCCTGGCCGCCAATAGCCCTGCGCCAGCACCATCGCGACGACGGCGCCGATCAGCGCCAGGTTGACCAGCCCCTCGACGCGCAAGGGTTCGCCGGCGCCGCTGCCCGGCACGACCGGCTTCTCCCGCGCCCAGGCCAGGCTGTCGAGCAGGTAGTAAACCGCCAGCAGGATCACCGCGCAGACCACGAATTCCCAGAACAGGTGCGTGGTGGTCCAGAAGAACGACACGCCCTTCAGGAAGCCCAGATACAGCGGCGGATCGCCCAGCGGTGTCAGCGACCCGCCGATGTTGCTGACCAGGAAGATGAAGAAGACGAAGGTATGCGTCTTGCGCTTGCGGAAGGCATTGGCGCGCAGCACCGGGCGGATCAGCAGCATCGACGCCCCGGTGGTGCCCATGACCGACGCGATGACCGTGCCCAAGGCCAGCAGCGCCGTGTTGGTGGCCGGCGTGCCGACCAGCGCCCCCTTCAGCAGCACGCCGCCGCCCGTGACATACAGCGCCAGCAGCAGCGCGATGAACGGGACGTATTCCTGCAGCACGATGTGCCACACCTCGGCCGCCGCGACCTGCGGCCCGTAGGCGATGGCGAAGGGGATCACCAGCAGCGTCGCCCAGCCGGCGGCGATCTTGCCGTAGTGGTGGTGCCAGACATGCCCCGCCACCAGCGGCATCAGCGCGATCGACAGCAGCAGCCCGGCGAAGGGGATGCCCCAGGCGAGCGACAGGTGCGCCCCCGCCGCCCCCGCCGCGGCGGCGGGACCGGCGGTGGTGGCCAGGACCAGGCTCGCGGTGGCGGTCGCGACGATGGGGGGGCGCAGGCGCATTCTCGATCGGCTCTCCCGTTTCGGCCGGCGTGCCGTGCGGCCGGTTCCTGCCTTGCAGGATGATCGGCGGCACCACAAGGGGGCGCCCGCCTTTTCCGCCCCCCCCTTTTCCCCCCTGGGCCCCGGCCCTAGTTTGCCCCCCGAACAGGAGTGACCCCGAATGGACATGAGCGGCGAGCGCCGCATCCCCGCCGCCCGCCAGCGGGTCTGGGATGCGCTGAACGACCCCGAGATGCTGCGCGCCGCGATCCCCGGCTGCGAGAGCGTGACGCGCACCGCCGACGACGCCTTCGAGGCGAAGCTGGCGCTGAAGATCGGCCCCATGGCCGCCAAGTTCGGCGCCAAGGTGAAGCTCGAGAACATCAACGCCCCGGTCTCCTACACCATCTCCGGCGAGGGCAATGGCGGCGCCATGGGTTTCGCCAAGGGCGGCGCCGACGTCGCGCTGGATGAGATCGCGCCCGAGGAGACGCTGCTGCGCTACACGGTGAAGGCGCAGGTCGGCGGCAAGATGGCGCAGCTGGGCGCGCGGCTGATCGACAGCACGGCCAAGCAGATGTCCGACCAGTTCTTCGACCGCTTCGCCGCGGCGCTGACGCCGCCCGCGCCGGTGCCCGAGGCCGCGCCCGTCGCGGCGCCCGCCGCCGCGCGCGCGCCGCTCACCACGCCGGCCGGCATCTCGATCCTGGACCTGCTGCCCGAGGCGCCGATGGGCATCCCGCTGCTGGCCTGGGTCGGCGGCGCGGTGTGGCTGGTGATCCTGGCGCTGATGTTCCTGTGACGAGTCCTGCGACCGTCCAGGACACCCAGGCGCTGCTTGCGGCCGGCGGCTATGTCGCCGACCGCGCGCTCGCGACCACCATCCACCTGGCGCTGCGCATGGGCCGGCCGCTGTTCCTCGAAGGCGAGCCCGGGACCGGCAAGACCGAGATCGCGAAGGTGCTGGCCAGGATGCTGCCGCGCCACCTGGTGCGGCTGCAATGCTACGACGGGCTCGACCTGTCGGCCGCGGCCTATGAGTGGAACCACGCCAAGCAGCTGATGGCGATCCGCCTGGCCGAAGCCGCCGGCGAGACGGACCGCGAGGCGCTGGAACGCGGGATCTACGACCGCCGCTTCCTCCAGCCCCGCCCGCTGCTCCAGGCGCTGGAGGGCGCGCCCGCCGTGCTGCTGATCGACGAGCTCGACCGCGCCGACGAACCCTTCGAGGCCTTCCTGCTGGAAATCCTCGCCGACTTCCAGGTGACCATCCCCGAACTCGGCACCATCCGCGCCGCCACGCCGCCGGTCGTCGTCATCACGTCCAACCGGACCCGCGAAGTGCACGATGCGGTGCGCCGGCGCTGTCTGTACCATTGGGTGGATTACCCGGACGCCGCACGCGAACGCGCCATCCTCGCGCTGCGCGCGCCCGGCCTGCCCGAACGCCTGTCGGCGCAGATCGTCGCCTTCGTGCAGAAGGTCCGCGAGGGGGACTACTTCAAGCTGCCCGGCGTGGCGGAGACCATCGACTGGGCGCAGGCGCTCGCGGCACTTGACGCCAAGGAACTGGAGCCCGGCGCGGTCGATGAAACGCTCGGCGTGCTGCTGAAGTACCAGGACGACATCGCCAAGCTGCGCGGCGCGGAGGCCGCCCGGCTGCTGGCCGAGGCAGCCGGGTGAGAGCGCCACGATGCGGCTGACGCGCGCAGGCGCGACGGCGTCCACCACCCGCGCAGGCGCGGCGGCGTCCACCACGCGCGCAGGCGCGATGCCGTCCACCACGCGCGCAGGCGCGATGCCGTCCAGCACGCGCGCAGGCGCGATGCCGTCCACCACGCGCGCAGGCGCGCGATGGCACTGACGCCCGACCGCGATGCGTCTCGCATCATCGGTGCCGTGCAGGCCCGCGCGGCGGGGGCGGCCACCGCGCCCGGCGGGCACCTGGCGTCCAACCTGCTGGCCTTCACGCGGCTGCTGCGGCGCACCGGCCTGCCGCTCGGCCCCGGCGAGGCGATCGCCGGCCTCACCGCGCTGACCGAGATAGACCTGCCAGACCGCCGCCAGGTCCATGCCGCGCTGCGCGCCGTCATGGTCCATCGCCGCGAGCATTTCGAGGTCTTCGACCAGGCCTTCCAGCTGTTCTGGCGCGACCCCGAAGCCGCCGCCCACGCCGCCGCCATGGCCCTGCTGGACGGCAACAAGCCCAAGGACGACAAGCCGCCCCCGGCCTCGCGCCGCCTGGCCGAGGCCATGCAGCACAATGCGCCCAAGCCCAAGCCGCCCGAGGAACCCCCGCCACGCCACGACATGAGCTTCACGGTCAGCGAGCGCGAACGCCTCCAGCAGATGGATTTCGAGGCGATGTCCGCCGACGACATCGCCCGCGCCAAGCAGGAAATCCGCCGCCTGGCCCTGCCTCTCGATGAACAGCGCACGCGCCGCTTCCGCCCCGACGCGCACGGCCCCGTCACCGACCTGCGCGCCACCGTGCGCCGGTCGCTGCGCACCGGCGGCGAGATCCTGGACATCGCGCGCCGCCGCCGCGTCACGCGCCCGCCGCCGCTGGTGGCGCTGTGCGACATCTCCGGCAGCATGTCGCGTTACGCGCAGATCCTGCTGCATTTCCTCCATGCGGTGGCGAATGACCGCGACCGCGTGCAGACCTTCCTGTTCGGCACGCGGCTGACCAACGTGACGCGCCAGCTGAAGCACCGCGACCCCGAAATCGCCTTCGAGATGATCGGCTCCATCGTGCCGGACTGGTCGGGCGGCACGCGCATCGGCGAATCCATCGCGCTGTTCAATCGCTTATGGGGGCGGCGCGTGCTGGGCCAGGGGGCGGTGGTGCTGCTGATCACCGATGGCCTCGACCGGGAAGGCGCCAAGGGCCTGGCGGAGGCCACGGAACGCCTGCGCGGGTCCTGCCGTCGGCTGATCTGGCTGAACCCCCTGTTGCGGTTCGATGGCTTCCAGCCCAAATCCCAGGGCATCCGGGCGATGCTGCCCCATGTGGACGACTTTCGCCCGGTGCATAACCTGAACAGCCTGCGCGCGCTGGTCGCGACCTTGTCCGACCCCCACGCCGCGCAGCGCGGGAGGATGGCGGCATGACCACCGACACGACGCACTCCGAGGACATCCTCGCCATCGCCGCGCAATGGCGCGCGGCGGGCGAGCAGGTCGCGATCGCCACCGTGGTCGAGACCTGGGGCAGCAGCCCGCGCCCGGCAGGCTCGCGCCTGGCGGTCACCGCCTCCGGGCGGCTGATGGGCTCGGTCTCGGGCGGGTGCATCGAGGGCGCGGTGGCGGATGCCGCGAAGCAGGCCATGGCCAGCGGCACGCCGCAGCTGCTCGACTTCGGCGTCTCCGACGAACGCGCCTGGGAAGTGGGCCTGTCCTGCGGCGGCAAGGTGAAGGTCTTCGTGGAGCCGCTGACGTGAAGGCGGACACCCTCGCGCGGCTGCAGGCCGAACGCGCCGCGCAGAACCCGGTCGTGCTGCTGACGCGCCTGTCCGACGGCGCGCAGCACCTCTGGCCGCAGGATGCGGTGCCCGATGCGCTGGCCGATGCGGCCCGCGCCGCGCTGGGCAGCGAGAAGGCCGGGTCTGTCACGATCGCCAACGAGCCCTGGTTCATCCACCCGCACAACCCGCCGCTGCGCATCATCGTGGTGGGCGCGGTGCACATCGCGCAGGCCATGGCGCCGATGGCCGGCCCGCTCGGCTTCCAGCTGGTGGTGGTCGACCCGCGCGGCGCCTTCGCCACCGCCGAACGCCTGCCCGGCGTGACGCTGAACACCGACTGGCCGGACGACGCCATGGCCGCGCTGAAGCCCGATGCGCGCAGCGCGGTGGTGACGCTGACGCATGACCCGAAGCTCGACGACCCCGCGCTCGATGCCGCGTTGCGCTCGCCGGCCTTCTACATCGGCGCGCTCGGCAGCCGGCGCACCCATGCGAAGCGCGTCGCGCGGCTGCGCGACCTCGGCCACGACGACGCGGCGATGGCGCGCATCCACGCGCCGGTCGGCCTCGACATCGCCGCCGTCACCGCGCCCGAGATCGCGCTGTCCGTGATGGCGGAAATCGTCGCCGCGCGGCGCGGAGCATCGCTCGGCGCGCCGCGTCCGGCGGTGCCATCGGAACCGCGCGTCAGCATCGGCATCACCGCATGATCTTCGGCCCCACCCCGCTCGAGGAAGCCAAGGGTGCCATCCTCGCGCATTCGCTCCGCCTGCCCGGCCGCGTGCTCAAGAAGGGCACGGTGCTGGACGACGACGCGGTCGCCGCCTTGAAGGAGGCCGGCAAGCGCGACGTCATCACCGCCCGCCTGGAAGCCGGCGACGTGCCGGAGAACGAAGCCGCCGAACGCCTCGCCACCACGCTGACGGCGCCGCTGATCGCGCGATCGCGCGCCGCCACCGGCCGCGTCAACCTGCTGGCCGAGACCGCCGGGCTGCTGGTGCTCGACGCCAGGCGCATCGACGCGGTGAACGCCGTGGACGAAAGCCTGACCGTCGCGACCCTGCCCAACCACACGCCCGTGACGCCGCGGGAGATGATCGCGACCATCAAGGTCATCCCCTTCGCGGTGCCGGGCGCGGTGCTGGGCGTGGTCGAGGCGGTGGCCCGCGGCGGCCGCGGCCCGGCCTTCGCCGTGCATCCCTTCCGCCCGCTGAAGGTCGGCCTGGTGCTCACCGAACTGCCCGGCGTCAAGGAAAGCGTGATGGAAGGCGCGGTGGAGGCGACCTCCGCGCGCGTCGAATCGCTGTGCGGCACCATGCTGCCGGTCGAGCGCGTGCGCCACGAGGAAGGTCCGGTCGCCGAGGCGCTGTCGCGCCTCAAGCGCGCCGGGGCGCAGATGCTGCTGGTGGCCGGTGCCTCCGCCGTGGTGGACCGGCGCGATGTCGGTCCCGCCGCGATCGTGCGCGCCGGCGGGCGGATCGAGCATTTCGGCATGCCGGTGGACCCGGGCAACCTGCTGTGTCTCGGCCGTATCGGCGACATCCCGGCCATGGTGCTGCCCGGCTGCGCGCGCAGCCCGAAGCTCAATGGCTTCGACTGGGTGCTCCAGCGCCTGTTTGCCGGCGTGCCGGTGGCGCCCGCGGACATCATGGCAATGGGCGTGGGCGGGCTGCTGAAGGAGATCGAGGTGCGGCCCCTGCCCCGCGAACAGGCCCCGCGCGTCGCGCCGCCGGCGCTGGCGCCGCGCCGCGCGCGCACCGTCGCGGCCATCGTGCTGGCCGCCGGGCGGTCGCGCCGCATGGCGCCGCTCAACAAGCTGCTGGTGGCCGACGCGCAGGGCACGCCGATGGTGGCGCGCGTGGTGGACAATGTGCTCGCCTCGCACGCCCGGCCGATCATCGTCGTCACCGGCCACGAGCGCGACCGGGTCGAGGAGGCGCTCGCTGGCCGGCCGGTCATCTCCGCCCATGCCGACGACTACGCGGAAGGGCTCTCGGCCTCGCTCAAGGCCGGCATCGCCGCGCTGCCGCCCGATGCCGAGGGCGTGCTGATCTGCCTGGGCGACATGCCGCTGGTGGCCGGGCCCATGCTCGACCGCCTGATCGCCGCCTTCGACCCGGAGGAAGGCCGCGCCATCGTCATGCCGACCTTCCGCGGCAAGCAGGGCAACCCGATGCTCTGGGCGCGCGAGTTCATCGCCGAGATCATGACCATCACCGGCGATGTCGGCGCCCGCCATCTGGTCGGCCGCCACGGCGACCGCATGGTCGAGGTCGAGATGGCGGATGATGCGGTGCTGCGGGATTTCGACACCACGGATGCGCTCAAGGGGCTGCCCGGGGCGGCGCGCGGGTGATCCAGCCGGCGGGCGCGGCGCCGGACCTGCGCCTTGTCCGGTTCGAGGCCCTGCCCGTGCTGCCCTATGGCGGCTGGCGCCCCGCCCTGCCGGGCGGCGACCTCGATGGCGGGCCGGTGTTTCCGGCCGGCGCGCCGGATTGGGTCCACATGCCGATGCAGGGCGGCCGCGACTGGGTGCGCGGGCCCACGGCGCCACCGCCGGGGATCGCCTTCGACCCCTTGCCCGGGCGCTACGCCTTCATCGGCCCCGCGGTCACGCATTTCGGGCACATGGTGGCGGAATTCCTGCACCGGGCCTGGGTGTTGCGCCGCGACCCCGGGCTGCGCCCGCTGCTGGTGGCGGCCGAGCCCCGCCCGGCCATCCCGTCCTTCGTCGCCGACTACCTTCGCCTGATCGGCGCGCCGGAGCCCGTGCTGGTCGATCGCCCCCGACTGGTCGGCGACATCGTGGTGGGCGAGCCCGGCCGGCTGCTCGGCGCCACCTGCACGGCCGCCTATGGGCGCGTGGTGGGTGCGATGCTGCCGCCCGCGCTGCTTGTCCCGCAGGGCCAGGCGCGTGACCTCGCGATCCTGCGCGGCCACCTCCAGACCGGGCGGTGCATCGGCGAGGCCTGGATCGAGGAGCACCTGGCGGCGGAGGGCTACCGCATCTTCCGCCCCGAACAGCACAGCCTGGCCGAGCAGATCGCCGCCCTGGCCGGGGCCGAGCGCATCGTCGCCGCCGAGGGCAGCGCGCTGCACCTGTTCGACCTGCTGCCGCCGGTGCGCGCGCGAATCGCGGTGATCGGCCGGCGCCGCGGCATGGCGATCCCGCGCGGCTGCCTGGCCGAGAAGGCCGCCGCGCTGCACCTGATCCGCCCGCCCTTCATCATCGGCACGCTGCACCGGCGCAACCCGCGCGCCAATGCGCTGACCTTCATCGACCCGCTGGAGGTGCTGGGCGCCCTGCGCGAGGCCGGCTTCATCGCGACGGTGCCGGCATCGGGCTTCCTCGACGACAGCGCCCGGCTGCGCGCCGACATCGATGCCTATGTCGCGCATTGGCGGCGCCTGGCCGGGGACGCGGCCGCCGGGGCCTTCGCGGCCGCCGCCCTGGCGTCCTGCCTGGCGCGGCGGCAGGACCCGGCGCTGGCGGCGGCGCTGGAGGCGCGTGGCTTGCGGGAATCCGGCGCCCCTGTGCAAATACCGCCATGAGCAACGCTGCTGGCTCCGGCCCGCCGCTCCGCTGGCAGGTCCCGTTCGTCGACGGCCCGCTGCCCGAGCTGCCCCCCCCGGTCTCCGACATCCCGAGCGTCTTCGCCTTCTCGCTGGCGAAGGCGGGATCGACACTGCTGTTCAACCTGTTGCGGGGCCTCGCGCCGGCGGCGGGGTCGGTGTTCTTCTCGCTCGACGACCTGATGTTCAAGCAGGGCCAGCCGCTGCCGACCGCCTGGCCTGGCGCGGCGCGACTGTTCCATCCGCGCGGCTATTGCTACGGCGGCTATCGCGGCCTGCCGCGGCACGTCATCCCGCCGCTCAACGACAGCCGGGTGCTGCTGCTGGTGCGCGACCCGCGCGACATGATCGTCTCGCAATACTATTCGTTCCGCGAAAGCCACACGGTGCCCGCCGGCGCCGGGCCGGACCACCCCATGGCCATGGCCCGCGCCGCGACCGCGCAGCAGACCCTCGCGCAATTCGCCACCAGCTCGGCCCAGCGCTACGCCCGGCGGTTCGAGGCCTACCTCGCCCTCGGCTTTCCCTGGCGCCCGAATGTGGCGGTGCACCGCTACGAGGACGTGATCTTCCGCAAGGCCGCCTGGGTCGACGACATCTGCGACTGGTACCAGTGGCGCATTCCCGCCGAGACGCGCCAGCGCATCGTCGCGCGGTTCGACATCGTGCCCGATACCGCCGACCCGGCGCGCCACATCCGGCAGGTGCATCCGGGGAACCACCGCACGGAAATGGACGCCAAGACCATCCGCCAGGTCGAGAACATCCTGGATGAAGCGATGGCGGCCTTCGGCTACCGCTGAGCCGGATCGTCCTGCGCGGCCTCCGGGTCGCGCAGGAAGCCTTCCTCCTCGATCGCCCATTGCGGGCGGCCCAGCCGGTCGAGCGTGCGCTGCACTTGGCCAGGGTCCGCGAAGCGCGCCAGCAGCCTGGCGCTGCCCTGCTTCACCAGCCGCGGCGCCGGCAGGGTGGGTGCCTCGACGCCGATATGGCGCGCGACATTGCGCAGCACGGCAGGGTGCGACAGCTGCCGGTACTCGACCAGGTGGAAGGCCTTGCCCGCGCCATCGCATTGCCGCAGCAGCCCGTCGTAGTAGTCGCGGTAGCGGCGGTGTTCACGCAGGAATTCGTCGGCGTCGAAGGGCAGCGGGGGCGCGGTGGGCGGGATCGCGCCGGCATCGCGCGCCATGTAGCGCCCGGTGATCCGCGCGGTGCGCTGGGAGGCAAACAGCGCCAGGAAGTTCTCCCGGTGCAGGATCACCACGCGCCAGGCCGGGTCGGCCACCAGCCGGTCGCGCACCGCCGGCGCATGGCCGCGGAACCACTTGAAGCCGAAGATCCGCGTCGGGCAGGCGGCAACCACACGGTCCAGGAAGCCGTTCGGGTCGGCGTCGCGCTCGGGCTTCAGCGCGGCGGCGTCACGGCGCGCGATGCCCATGTAGTCGGGCAGGTTCACGGTCTTCTGGTGGAACATCTCGTGCGCGAAGCTGGTGTCCGGCTGCGCGTCGAGGACATCCATCAGCAACGTCGAGCCCGAGCGCGCATGCGCCAGCAGCACGGCGCGCAATTCGGCGCCCATCGGCCCGCCCCTCAGCCCAGCGCCGCGCGGACCCAGGCCGCCCAGCCCAGCACCGCCGCGTCGTCGCCGATCCGCCCGGCCAGTTGCACGCCCAGCGGCAGGCCGCGCGGCCCGGCCCCCGCCGGCACCGTCACGCAGGGCCCGTGCAGCAGCGTCCAGAGCGTGTTGAAGGCGGGATCGCCGGTCCAGCCCAGGCCTTCCGGCGCCTCGCCCGGCGCGGCGGGGGTCAGCACCGCGTCGAAGCCCTCGATGGCGGCGGGGAAGGCGCCGCGGGCGGCGGCGAAGGCGGCGCGTGCCTCGGCCAGCGCCGCGGCCCCCTGCGCGCGGCCCCAATCCATGCGTTCCTGCAGCACCGCGGAGATCTGCGCGCGGGCATGCGCCAGTTCCCAGCCCAGCGCCTCGGCCGATTCCGCGTTCATCACCGTGGGATGGGCAGCATAGGCGGCGGTGAAGACCTCCGGCAGGGTCACCGGCGTCACGGTGGCACCGGCGCGCCGGCAGGCCTCGGCGGCCCGGTCCATCAGCGCGAGCGTCTCGGGCGCGGCCTGGTCGGCCGACGGGCCCATCACCAGCGCCAGGCGCGGCGCGCGCGGCGCGGCAGCCTCGGGCGCGCCGTAGTCGCCGCCGGTCATCGCCGCCATCGCCAGCGCGCAATCGCCGAGCGACCGCGCCATGACGCCGATGGTGTCCAGGCTCTCGCTCATCACCTTCATGCCCGCCCGGTGCAGCGTGCCGTAGGACGGCTTGAAGCCGACCACGCCGCAATAGGCCGCCGGGCGGACGATGCTGCCCGCCGTCTGCGTCCCGAAGGCCAGCGGGAAGAACCCGGCCGCCACCCCGGCGGCGGAGCCGGAGGACGACCCGCCCGGGGTGTGCCGCGGATTGGCAGGATTGGCGGTCGGGCCGGGATGGCGGGTGGCGAATTCGGTGGTCACGGTCTTGCCGATCACCACCGCCCCGGCGGCGCGCGCCGCGGCCACGCAGGCGGCATCCGCCCGCGGCCGGTGCCCCGCCCAGGCGGGCGAGCCGTATTGCGCCGGCATGTCGGCCGCATCGATCACGTCCTTCACGCCGATCGGCAGGCCGGCCAGCGAACCGCCCTGCCCCGCCGCCGCCGCGCGGCGTGCCTGGGCCGGGTCGATCCAGGCGAAGGCGCGGATCGTGTCCTCCCGCTGCGCGATGCGGTCGAGGCAGGCATCCATCAGCGTGGCGGCGGACAGCCGCCCGGCGCGGATCTGGGCAAGGGCGGCGGTGGCGGTCAGGTCAGCGGTCTCGGTCATGGCGGCATGTCGGCGCGCCGCGCCGGCGCGGTCAAGCCATCGCGGCGCCGGGGCCTGTCCCGGTCCGCCCGCGGCCTCCGCGCCACCGCGCGGCGGCGGCGCATGGGGTGGCGCCGGCGCGCCATGCGGCCCACATTCCGCCCATGCCAGCCCGCATCCGGGTCGCGCAGGCCCCGGACGGGCTGCTGACCTACGCCATTCCCCTCGCGCCCGAGGCGCTGCCCGCCGTCGCCCCGCGCGACCTGCTGGCCGCCTGGGACCACGCCCGCGCGGCCGCCACCGCCGAACGCTGGGGCGCGCCGCGCCGCCTGCTGTTCCGCCGCCCGGACGGCGAGGCCCAGGAGCTGCTGCTGGCCGATGCCGATGCCGCCTGCTGGGCCGAGGCCGTCGATGCGCGCCACGACCTCGGCACCGCCGCCGGCCTGGCGCTGTGCCTGCGGCTGCTGGCGCTGGTCGAGGTGCTGGGCCGGGCGCGCTGGCTCATGGGCCTGTACAGCGTGACGGCGGAGGGGATCGATCTGCATCCGGAACTGCTGCGCGCCGCCGCGGCCATGCCGCTGGACGCCGCCGCGCGGTTCGACGAAACGGGTCTGCGGCGACTATTGTCGCGCCCGATTCCCACCGGAGCATCCGCATGACCCGCCTGGCGCCCCTGTTGTCGCTTCCCGCCGTGCTGGTCCTCGCGGCCTGCGCCACCGCCGATGCGCCGCGCAGCCTGTCCTCCGCCACCGCCGGCGCGGGCAGCGACAGCGTGCTGCGCTCCCAGTGCACCGCCGAGGCCGAGCGCGCCGTGAACTTCCGCGAACGCGGCAATACCGCGCGCGAGGACCAGGCGATGTTCATGACCGACCAGACCAACAACATCCCGACCCTGCGCGTGCAATCCGACCAGTTCAACCGCCGCGTCCTGCGCGAGGAGCTGATCCGCGAATGCATCCGCGCGAATACCGCCGGGCCGCAGCCGCAGGACCCCGCCACCCCGGCGGCGCGCGGCCGCCGGAGCTGACGGCGCGGGGACCGCCCCGCCATGGCCCGCCTCTCCACGCTCACGCGCGCGCTGTCCCACCGCAATGCGCGCATCTTCTTCGGCGCCTCGCTCACCGCCTGGACCGGGCTGTGGATGCACCGCATCGCGGTGTCCTGGCTGGCCTGGGAACTGACCGGCAGCGCCTTCTGGGTCGGCATGGTGGCGTTCTGCGACCTCGCGCCCGCCGTGGTGGTCAGCCCGATCGCGGGTGCGATCGCCGACCGCGCCGACCGGCTGCGCCTGACCATGTTCAGCCAGGCCGCGATCGGGCTGAACGCCGCGCTGATCGCGCTGCTGGTGGCGCTCGGCCTGATGGATATCTGGCTGCTGCTGGTGCTGGAGGTGGTGGGCGGCGTCGCCGCATCCTTCGCGCAGCCGGCGCGGCAATCTCTGATGCCCGGGCTGGTGCCGCGCGCCGACCTGCCGGCGGCGGTGGCGCTGAATTCCCTCACCTTCAACGTGGCGCGCTTCATCGGCCCCGCCCTGGCCGGGCCGATCATCGCGGTGGCCGGCGTATGGCCCGCCATCGCCGCCAATGCCGCGGCGTATCTGCTGGCCACGCTGACCACGCCGATGCTGCGCGTGGAAGCCGCGGCGCGGCGCGGGCATGCCGCGACCGCCTCCCTGATGGGCGAAACGCTGGATGGCATCCGCTATGCCGCGCGGCACCCGGGGCTCGGCCCGATCCTGCTGTTTGCCGCGGTCTCGGCGCTGCTGCTGCGCGGCGTGCAGGAGATCCTGCCGCCCTTCGTCGAGCGCGCCTTCGGCCGCGGCGCGGAATCGCTCGCGGTGCTGACCGCGGCCTTCGGGGTCGGGGCGCTGATCTCGGGCCTGTTGGTGGCGGCGCGCGGGCGGATCGAGGGGACGACGCGGCTGGCGATCCTGGGCGTGCTGGGCCTCGCGCTGGCCACCGCGGGCTTCGCGGCGACCGGGTGGTTCGCCTTCGGGGTGCTGTGCGCGGCGCTGATGGGGGCCGCGGGATCGGTGCACGGCATCAGCGTGCAGACCCTGGCGCAGAACGCCTCCGACCCGTCGATGCGCGGGCGGGTGCTGAGCCTGTGGGGGCTGATCACCCGCGCCTTCCCGGCGCTGGGCGCCCTGCTGCTGGGCGCCGCCGGCGAGGTCTGGGGCCTGGCGCTGCCGACGCTGTTCGCGGTGCTGGTCTCGCTGCTGGTGGTGGCCTGGGGCATGTGGCGGCTGCCGCGCATGCGCGACGCGCTGGAGGGCGCGGATGGGCCGGCGGCGCGCTGATCGATCGCGCCCGGCGATGCGGCAGCGGCGGCCTGCCGCCGCCGCGGGCGCCACGGCATGACCGCGCGGACCGCGGCGCTGCTCGCCATCCGCGCCCTGGCCCCGGCGCCCGAGGGCTTCGGCGCCGCCACGCCGGTGGACCATCGCGGCGATGCCAGCCTGGTCACGCTCGACATCCCCTTCCGCCCGGACGGCCTGGCCGAAGCCGCCTTCGCGCTGCGCCTGGTGTTCGGCGACGCGATCGACGCGCATGACGACCCGCGCGGCATCCTGCTGCTGCCCGGCGACATCGCGCCGGCGGGCGAGGACTACGCCGCGATCGTCGCCGCGGCCGCGCCACGCGGCCTGTGGTGGCAACCACCGCCGGACCTGCCGGTGCCAGCCCCCGAGCGCCACGGCCCCGACCAGGCGCTGTACGCGGCGATGGAGGCCGCCCTGGGTGTCGCGCGCGCCACCGACCTCGCCATCGCGCTCGAGGTCGCGCTGGTCAACGAGCTGGCCCGGCCAGGCGAGGGCGCCGGCCGCGCCCCGGCGCAGGCGGCCATCGCGACCGTCATGGGTGCCGACTTCGCCGCAGGCTTCGCCGAGGCCCTCGCCGCCCGGGTGGCGGATGAGGTCGCGCGCATGGCCCCGCCGCCGATCCGGCTGGACTGACCGGCGCCGCCCCGACGGCGCGCGACGGCGCGGTCCGCCCGGGATGTCGCGGGCGCCGCTTCCGGGCGGCGCGCCTCCTGGCACGGCGCCACCCGGATTGCCGGCGCCGGGGGTGCGTGCGACACCGCGCGGCACAGCAGCCCAGGGGACGTTTCATGCTCGACACCGCCATCATCGGGATGGGCCGCTGGGGCCAGACGCTGGTCGACAGCGTGCAGGGCCGCAACGACGCCGGCATCCGCTTCGTCGCCGGGTGCACCGGCCGGCCCGAGCGCGCCGCCGACTGGGCCGCGCGCCAGGGCATCCGCATCCTGCCCAGCTTCGAAGCGGTGCTGGCCGACCCGGCGGTGAAGGCGGTCGCGATCGCCTCCCCGCACGGGATGCATGCCGACCAGGTGATCGCCGCCGCGCGCGCCGGCAAGCATGTGTTCGTGGAAAAGCCCTTCACCATGACCAAGGCCAGCGCGCAGGCCGCGGTCGAGGCCTGCCGCGCCGCCGGCGTGGTGCTGGCGCTCGGCCACAACCGCCGCTTCCTGCCCGCCATCGCGCAGATGAAGGCAATGCTGGCGGATGGCCGCCTGGGCACGCTGCTGCATGTCGAGGGCCAGTTCAGCGGGCCGGGCGCGCTCGCCTACACGCCGGGCATGTGGCGGGCGGATCCGAAGGAAAGCCCGCTCGGCGGCATGGGCGGCATGGGCATCCACATGGTCGACATGTTCATCAACCTCGCCGGGCGCATCGCCGAGGTGACCGTGCAGTCGCACGCCCGCGTCATCGACAACGGGTTGGACGACACCACCGCCGCGCTGATGCGCTTCGAGAGCGGCGCGACGGCGAATTTCGCGACGCTGGCCTATGCGCCCCGCCTGTGGCGCGTCGGGCTGTTCGGCACCGATGCCTGGGCGGTGCTGCATGGCCACGAGAACCTGGTGACCTGCACGCGCGACGGCACGCCGCAGGAGCAGGTGTTCCCCAGGGTCGACATCGAGGCCGCGGAACTTGCGGCATTCGCCGCGGCGGTCGCCGGCGGCCCGGCCTATCCGCTGCCGGCCGAGGACGCGATCCATGGCGTCGCGGTGTATGAGGCGATGATCGGCGCGGCGGCCTCGGGCAGCACCTATCGCGTGGCATGACGCGCCTGCTCAGTCCTGCGCGCAGGCAGGTCGCTTCCAGCCGTTGGCGCGGGTCGTTACGCGCTACGCAAGTTCGCCAAGCTGCCCATGATCAACCCGACAAGTTGAGCTTGCGTTCGGGTATTCGTCTTCGAGAGCACCGTCTTGACCTGGCTTCGGACTGTTTGCACGGAGGCACGCCTCGACTGCGCGATCTCCCGGATGCTGTCGCCTGCAACGAGCCGCGCAACGATGTCGGCTTCCGCTGTCGAAAGACCGAAGAGAGCCTTGAGCATCGCGGCATCGGTACGCTGAAGCCGAGGCTGTGAGGCAAAGACCAGCGCGTGCCGCCCCCCGTCCTGCCGTGACGGTGCGACCACGACATGAAGGCATCCGGAGGCATCCAGGAATTCAAGCCTGATGGGAGGATGCGGCTGCCGCATGCGGTCTGATCTGTCCTCCGCCCACGCCGCCGAGATCGCGGCCAGCAGCCGGTTCGTCGTCTCGCCCCGGCGCGTCGCGAGCACGGAGTTCCGCATCACGAGTGGCGAAGCTGGAAGTTCAAGCACGTCTTGCGCGGCGCCGTTCATCGCCAGGATGCGTCCATGCCGCCCGACAACCCAGACCGCAGTCCGGAAGCGGTCGATGGCGTCTGACAGGCCTGCGGCACGCTCCCCTTCCAGAAGCCCCTTCCTCCGGATCTTCAAGGCGCGCTGAAGATGCGGCAGGAAAGCGCCAAACAGTTGACGGTCGTCCTCGTCGAAGCCTCTCCAGAAGCGATCGGCATGAACGGCCAAGACGAGGGTTTGGTCCTCCGACACAGGCATCAGCCCGCCCAAGACGTGAAACTGGCGCTGATGCCGTGCCCAGTCCTGCCAGAACTCCGATCGGATAAGGTCGGCGTCGGAGATCAGTTCCTGCCCCAGAACGCCCGTACCCGGCTTCAGGCTGGATGCGCGCCTGATCCAGACGTCGGTGGACACGTAGTGCGCCCGGTAGGCTTCGACCGCCTGCACCGTCAGATTGGCCGTCGTGGACAGAATATCGGTGGAACCGTCATCCCCGCCAACGATCTGCAGCCCTGCGCTGTGGGTGCCGAAGGCATCGGCGATCCGGGCGGCAGCGCCCGCCCATTCGCTCTCGTCCAGCGCGGCCCCATACACCAGATCCACTAGGCCATAGAGGCGTTCAAGGCGATCGGCCACGACGAAGCTCCCAAGCACCGGAGGAGGCTGTTCGCGGTTGAAGGTGGCAGTCATGTTGCGCGAAGTAAATGAAACGCTCGGATGAGAGTTGGGAACGCGTGCGGGTCGAGGCAAAGATCCCCCAAACTGGGGATGCGATCGCTGCTACGTCCGTGAATCCTCGTCCTGGCAACCTGGGGTGTCCCGGGTTGATGGAGGACGGCCTATGGAGGATGCGACGCGTGGGTTTGCCAAGGGCGTGCTGGGGCAAGCGGGTTTGGGTGTTGCCGGGCGGGGATTTGGCCTGCGCGCGCCGGCTGTCAACGCTTGGTTCGCGCTGGCACTGCCACTTCTGTCGGCGCTGACGGCCTGCGATTCCTCCTCGTCCACGCCTGTCGTCGTACCGACGCCGATGGCACAGGCGGCGCCAGTGCAGGCGGTGGCAGCACCGGCCGCGGCACCGGCCTCACCCGCGCCGCAGCCCGGCTTCCTCACCGATGCGCGTACGCGGTGCCAAGTGTGGACCGGTTGGGTGAACGCGACGACCGTCGTGAATTGGTCTGGGCCTTGCGTGAATGGCCGTGCGCAGGGCCGGGGGACAGCTACCTGGCGCTACACGGATCAAGGCGGCGAGCAGACGCAGCGCTACGTTGGCGACATGCGGCAAGGCTGGCGGCAGGGGCGTGGTCGATGGGAGCATGTCGGCGGGGATGTTTATGAGGGCGAGTTCGCGAACGATCGCTTGAATGGCCAGGGCAACGTCCGCTTCGCGAATGGCGGCACATTGACGGGTCGGTTTGTCGACAATCGTCTGTCTGGCCACGGGGTTAACGTCGGTGCCGATGGAGGCCGCTACGAAGGCGGCTTCCTGAATGGAAGGCAAAGCGGCGCCGGCACGTTGGTCCTCCCGGATGGACAGCGATATACGGGCAATTGGGCGAATGGCGAGAAAAACGGCTATGGCGTGCAGGTATGGCCTCGCGGCTCCCGCTATGAAGGCAATTGGGTCAACGGCGTGGCAGATGGGTGGGGGGCGTATTCCGATCCATCGCAAAACATAGCCTTCAGGGCCTATTTCCGGAATGGCTGCGGGATTGATCGCACGGAGGTTGCTGGGGTCATCCTGACGCAACGCGCATGGGTCGCGGATGCCGGAATGGGCGGTGTCGCTGGGTGCCCGTGACAGTTCGTGCTTCATTTATCCGTCTTGGAAGACCCTTGGAACAGCGAAGCCTGGTCCGCCATGGCGTCGCCCGCATACCTTCCGAAACCGTGGTGATCCGAAGTCAACGACTTCCTGCCGTCACCATATGAGCCCCAGGCGCTGTGTTGGCCTGCGCCATCGTGGCGTCACTGACCGCGTCCGAATTCGGGCCTCACATGCCGACGGTTGATGCAAACGGCCTCGGCCCTGGCCCGGATGTCCACGTCGTGGAATTCCGCGGCAATGAAGCAGGAAAAGCGCGAAATACCGTTCCTGTCCGTCGTCCGGACCTCGCGCACGTACGGCAGGTTGATTCGAGTGGCGAGAGCTTCCGGCGATACGTGGCTCGCTGGAGTCCCAACCGGCGTGAACGGACCATTGGCGTTCTCGAAATAGCACTGACCGGTCAGAACCACGAAGCCGGGGCTGCAGTCGACGTTCGCGCTTGATCGCGCGGAATCCGGCTGCTCGGCACCCGCAGTCGGCGTGTTGATGGGGGTGATGCTCGTCGCGATCCCTCGGCGCGTCTCGATTTCAAGCGTCGGCCGAAGATAGGCTGTGGCCTCGTTGGCCAGCCATATTGCTCCCAGTGAAATCGGCACCGAGAGAAGTGAGATCACGCCCGCGTAGTCTTTCAGGAACCGCATCACCCGCAACAACATTAGGTCGCTCCTCTTTTCCTGGGCCGGTCACGTCATTGTCGTTGCAGGGACGGTTCCAGCTTCGGCTAAGCGGCACATCGCCCAATTGAGGTATGCGGGGGGCCAGCCTATCCGCTGCCGGTGGAGGACGCGGTGCACGGCGTCGCGGTCTATGAGGCGATGATCGGCGCGGCGGCCTCGGGCAGCACCTATCGCGTGGCGTGAAACGCCGGCGCGATGATGGCGAATTGACGGGCCGCGCGCCGGCGCCGGGTGAATCAGCAGTACGGCGGTAACGATCCGCGCGGTAGCATCGCGCCGACTCGAACGGAGCCTGCGATGATCGCGCGTCGGTTTGCCGGGCTTTCGTTGCTGTTGCCGCTGCTGGCGGTGCCGCGCTCCGTGGGGCGCGCCGCCGCGGTCGCGGGGCCCGAGCCGCGGCGCAACTGCGGCGACCCGGGCGGCCGCTTCATCGCCTGCGAGGCATTGCAGGACACCCTGCCGATGGCCAATGGCGGGCGCTGCCCGCTCTGCGGCGGGGCACATCGCGTGCCGGTCACACGGTGAAGCGTTTCGTTCCCGGGCGGTTCGGCGCCGTGCAGCATCGCGCCATGAACATCACCCGCCGCGGCATCGCCGCCACCGCCCTCCCGCTGCTGACGCTCGGCGCCGGCCTGCGCGCCGCCTCGGCCAAGTCCGCCGGGCCCGAGATGCCTGGCGCCTGCACCGCGGGCGCACCGTCGAAGGCTTGCGCCGAGGCCAAGGCCCGCTTCGTCGCCGATGGCGGGCAGGATGAATTCGCCTGCGCGCATTGCGCGGCCGCCAGCAAGGGCCAGCGCTGACCGAAAGCGCGTGCGTCGGCGCGCGCTGCACGGCATGATCCCGGCATGACGACAACCCGCCGCCTCGCTTGCGCCAGCGCGCTGCTGTTCCCCGGCACAGCCCGCGCGCTGCGCCCGGACCTGCCGGCCGCGCAGGCCTGCGAGACAGCCGACCTGCACGACACGCTGCGCGCCGACCTGCTGCGCCGCGCCGGCCCCGCGCCGCTACCCGCACCCGCGGCACACGAACTCGCGCAGGCGCGCTGCCCGCGCTGCGCCTGCGCGCTGTTCGGCGCCACCGGCACGCCACGGGACATTCCCGACCTGCGCAACCTGTTCTAGAAGCGAGCCGCGCGCGAGCGCAGCATCGCCCCCGCGCCCGGGGCGCCCATTGCCCCCGGCGCCCGGGGCGCAAGTCGCAAAGGAACGGCCCGCATGAGCAAGATCACCCGCCAGGGGACCAACAAGATCCTCTCGACCTCGGTCGAGTACCACAACTTCGTCTACCTCGCGGGCATCACCGCCGATGACCTGTCCAAGGACATCAAGGGCCAGACGGCCGAGGTGCTGGCCAAGATCGACGCCGCGCTGGAAGCCAACGGCACCGACAAGACCCGCCTGCTGACCGCGACCATCTGGGTGAAGCACATCGCCGACCGCGCCGCGATGAACGAGCTCTGGACGCCCTGGCTGGCCGAGGGCCAGGCGCCGGCGCGCGCCTGCGTCGAGGCGAACATGGCCGATCCTCGCCACCTGGTTGAGATCATGGTCACCGCCTGCCGGTAAATTGCGGCCGGCCGCGTGATGGCTGGAAACCTTTCCTCGACTCTGACGTTCAACGCCCGGCGCCTCGCGCCGGGCGTTGTTGCTTTCCGGCCACCACACTGTGGCCGTGTCCCGATCCTGCCCGAATTACGGGAATAGTTTCCCGTTACGCCGCGGGCGCGATGCACGTTGCTCGCAAATCACCGCAGATTTCCCCCTGTTACAGAGGTTCGGGTTGCCTGCCCGCCGGCCGGGTTGTTAGCCACGTCACACGGCGGGGCGCTTCGGCACCCGGCCAGGGGGTTTCTGGGGGCACTGGGCACATATGACGGCAAAAGGCGCGGCGATCGCCCTGGCGATCCTGTTCGGCGGCTTCGGCATGACGGCGCAGGACGCCGCGGCACGGGCACCCGACGGGCGGCAGGGCAAGCCATCGGCGCGGGCCGCCGCCGCCCCAGCCGCCCCCGCCGCCCGGCGCGAGGCCACACGGCCCGCCAACCCGACCGCCCGCGCCGCCGCGCAGCGTGGCCCGAACCGCGCGGTGCAGGTCGCCGCGACCGGTCGCGGCAATGCCACCACCCGCAACGGCCGGCGTGGCCACGCAGCCCGCGGCGGCGGCGGCGGCGGCGGCATCTCCTGCGTGCCCTATGCGCGCCAGGCCACCGGCATGGACATCAGCGGCAATGGCGGCCAGTGGTGGTACAATGCCGCCGGCCTCTATGCCCGCGGCAACCGGCCCGAAGTCGGCTCCATCATGGCCTTCCCGGGCTATGGCGGCATGCGCGCCGGCCACGTCGCGGTGGTCGAGCGCGTCGTCTCGGCGCGCGAGGTCCATATCCATCACGCCAATTGGGGCGGCCCGGGCATCCGTCGCGGCTCCATCATGCGCGGCGTGTCCGTGATCGATGCCTCGCCGGCCAATGACTGGTCGCAGGTGCGCGTGCAGGTCGGCCACAACGACGACAATTACGGCCGCACCTATCCGCTGCAGGGCTTCATCTACAACCGGCCGGACGTGACGGGCGGCACCATGATGGCCGGGCGCAATCCGCTGCGGGTGAACGCGGCGCAGGCCGCGAGCCTCGGCCTCGAGGAAGTTGCGCAGGCCCCCTACCGCCGGCGCTGACCCCCGCCGCGACGCCATGCCGAAGGGCCGCCCCGGGCAATGGGGCGGCCCTTCGTGCATTCAGGCGGCCGCCATTTCCCGGCTGCGATCCCACAGGTTCGGCACGGCCGCGTTGTCGTAGCCGGAGACGAAGCGTGTCCGCGCGCCAGTCCCGGGGTCGAAGACGCTGCGGGCAATGGCGCCGATGTTGCCGCCATAGACATGGATGCTGATCGAGGCACGGTCGGGCAGCGCGTTCTCGACCACATGGATGTCGTAGGTATCGGCGCTGACCGCCACCACCTCCCCCTGGTGCAGGCGATCGACCTGGCCGGGCCGCATCGGGGTGCCTGCGACCATCTCGGTCGAGATCTCCTCCCCGCGCAGCATGCCGACCAGGCCCCAGACGGTGTGGTTGTGGACCGGCGTGCGCTGCCCGGGCCCCCACACGAAGGACACCACGCTGAAGCGTTCCACCGGGTCGCAATGCAGCAGGTACTGGCGGTAGCGCGGGCCGGGCTCGGCGCAGGCCTCGGGCAGCCAGGTGTCGGTCGCGACCAGGCGGCGCAGCAGGGCGCCACCCTCGGCCAGCCAGCGCGCCTCGGTGGCGCCGTCCTCGGCCAGGCGCGTCATGGCGCGGATGAAGTCGTGCAAGGGCGTGATGTCGGTCATGCTGGAGCGGCCCCGTCGGTCGAGGGCAGGATGGGACCAGGATTTCACCACGGGCGGTAGGCAGGGAATGCACGAGCATCGGCACGACGGCGCGGAGTTGCTGTTCCTCCGCGAGGATCCCGCCATCCCCAACAACCCGCGCCTGCCCGTGGTGCTGCACCGCGGCGCCGTCGCGGCCGGGGATGCCGCGGCGGCCGAGGCGCTGTTCCGCCGCCATGGCTGGCGCCCGGCCTGGCGCGACGGGATCTTCGACTTTCACCACTACCATTCGAACGCGCATGAGGCGCTGGCGATCGTCGCCGGCCATGTGCGCGTGCAGCTTGGCGGCGAGAGCGGGGTGGCGATCGACCTGGCGGCAGGCGACGTGGTGGTGCTGCCGGCCGGCACCGGGCACCGCAACCTCGCCTCCGATCCGGCGCTGCTGGTGGTCGGCGCCTATCCGCAGGGCGCCGAACCGCCGGACCAGTTGCATGGCGCGCCGCAGGAGGCCGCGCGGGCGCGCCACGCCATCGCCGCCACGCCCGACCCGGCAAGCGACCCGGTGACGGGCGCGGCCTATCCGGCGCGCTGAACCGGGCGCCGGCCGCGCCGCGCCATCAGGCCGCCGTCAGCACGATCCGCCCGACCACCTTGCCATCCTTCAGCCGGTTCAGCGCGGCATCGGCCTGGTTGAGCGGCATGGTCGTGACCGGGATGCCCGGCAGCGCGCCGGATGCCGCAATCCCAACCAGTTCGCGAAGTTCCTTCACATTGCCCACATAGCTGCCCTGGATGGTCAGGGCGCGGATCGGCACCAGCGGCAGCGGGATGTTCATCTCGCCGCCGAACAGCCCGACCTGGATCAGCTTGCCGCCCTTGCGCAGCGCATCGAAGGCGAAGCGGGCGGTCTCGGTGCCGTTCACCAGGTCGATGATGGCGCCCACCGCCCTACCAGCGGCGGCGATGATGGCCTTGGCGGTGTCGGGGCCGTTGGCCAGCACCGTCTCCGACGCGCCTTCCTGCCTGGCCGCATCGAGCTTCGCCTGCGCCACGTCCACCACCACGATGCGCCGGTGCCCCTTGGCCTTCAGCACCGCGATCGCGTTCAGCCCGAGCCCGCCGGCACCGACCAGCACGATCGGGTCGTCGGCGTCCATCGGCATCACCTTGTTGATGGCGCTGAACACCGTGATGCCGGAACAGGCATAGGTCGCGGCCAGGGCCGGGTCGAGGCCGCCGACCGGCACCAGGTGGCGCGGTTCCGGCGCCAGCACATGCGTCGCGTAGCCGCCATGCTGATAGACACCGAGGCTGCGCGGCGTGAGGCACATGTTGTCCTCGTCCGCCAGGCACTTCGCACACGTCCCGCAGCCGACCCAGGGGAAGACGATCATCTGCTCGCCGACCTTCAGGCCCGCGCCATTGGCCTCCGGCCCCCATTTCAGCACGCGGCCGACGATCTCGTGGCCCATCGCCAGCGGCAGGGTCACGCCGCGGTCGGTCAGGCGCATCTTGCCCCGCGAGCCGAGGTCGTATTCGCCCTCCCAGATATGCAGGTCGGAATGGCAGACGCCGGCATGGGTGACTTCCAGCAGGACCTGCTTGCCGGTGGGCTCCGGCGTGGGCAGTTCGATCTCCTGCAGGGGCTTGCCGGTCTCGATGACGGCCCAGGCGCGCATGGCGATTCCTCCGATGGGGTGCGTGTCGGCGCGCATCGGATCGCGCTGGGGCGGGTGGGTCAAGGCCAGGCCCGGAGGCGCGCCGGCTGGCCGCGCGCGTCACGCGGTCGGGGTCAGCCCACCTGGCCGGGCACCGGCAGCGTGCCGAGCCGATCCTGCACCTGTCGGATCCGGCCCAGGGCCTGGGCATGGCCCACCTGCGCAAAGACCGCAGCCGCCTCCGCCAATTCGCCGATCGCCGTGGCCCACAGGTGCGGATCGCCGGTCCGCCAGGCCAGCTCGGCCCTTGCGAGCGCGAGGTTTTCCGTCGCGATGGCCCAGAGCGCGGGATGGGTTTCGCGCGGCCAGCCGTCGCGCGCGCGGGTGCAGGATTCGATCGCGGCGGTCAGCGCCGCGGGGCCTGGCTCATGCGCGCCCAGCAGGCGCAGCGTGTAGCCCCGGTTGGTACCCAGGCGCGCGCAGTCGTGAACCGCTCCGGCAGCCTCGAGGACCTCGATCGCCGCCGTCTGCGCGGCAGCCGCTTCGTCGAGCGGGGCGCGGTCCCTGGTAATGGCGCCAAGCAACGTCAGCCCATCGGCCAGGTTGCCCTGCGCCAGCGCCCAACGGACCGGATCCGTCGGCTGCCGCCAGACACGCAGCGCGGCGCGCGACGCCGCCACGGATGCACGGGCTGACGCCTCGGCCGCCGCCCGATCGTCGGCGTTCAGCCGGATGGTGGCCAGCGAGCGGTGGGCATCCGCCAGGTTCAACTGGACGGTGGCCCATCGAGAGGGCGCGGACGCCTCCTGCCACACCTCCAGCACCGCCTCGGCCGCGGCGATGGCGTCGAGGAGCAGTGCCGGCGTCGCCGCCTGCTCGGCGATCAGTTGCAGGGAGATGGCAAGGTTGGTCTGCGCCAGCGCCCAGCGTTCCGGCGCACCGTCGCGTGTCAGCACGCGCTGCGCGGCGCGACAGGCGGCGACCGCCTGCTGCAGGCTGCGCAGACTGCCCGTGCGCTGGCCCAGCATCCGCAGCGAATTGCCGCGGTTCGACTGCAACACGCCCCAGGTGTCGTCGCCATCGGCCTCGATCCAGAGCGCGATCGCTTCATCGAAGACCGCGCAGGACCGGTCGATGTGGTGGATGCCGATCTCGCGTTCGCCCAGCGCCGCGAGCGCCGCGCCGACATTGGTCAGCGCCCTGAGCCGCAAGTCCCGGTCGGCCGCCAGGTCCAGCGCCGCCAGCGCCTCCTCGCCGGTGGCGACGGCGGCCTGAAGGATGTCGGTCTGCGCCGCGCGCTCGCCGAGACTGCGCAGCGCGTCGCACAGGTTCATCAGGGCGGCCGCATGCGCCGCCGCCAGTCCGAGCGCGGCGAAGGCTTGGGCCGCGGCACCCAGCACGGTCACGGCCTCCGCGATGCGCGCGGTGCCGCTCTCCGCGGCGCCCAGGCGCAGCAGCGCCGATCCCAGGCTGTTCTGCGCGGCGGCCCGCGCTGCGGGATCCGCAACCTGGTCGAGCAGGCGCCGCGCCAGTTCAGCCGCGATCTCCAGCGCGACGCGGTGGCCGCGCCGGTCGCCTTCCTCGATGCGCTGCTGTATGGCCGCGGCGATCGCCTCCGCGCCTGCGGCAGGGTCGCCGGGGTGGCGGGCCGCCAGCAGCGCCTCGATCCTGGCTGCGGCGGCCGGGGCGTCACGGCGCAGCGTGTCGATACGGATGGCTTCCTCCAGCAGCGCGATGCGCGACATCGCATAGCCGGCTTCGAGCGCCCCCAGCGCCGCATCGATCCGCGCCGCCCCTTCGTCGAAGTCGCCCTTGCGGGTGTCGTCGCCAACCCGTCGCAATACGGTGTCGACGAACTCGCCGAGGTTGGTCCCGCGCTCGCCGCGCGCGATCACGTCCAGCGCGATCTCGACCGCGCGTTCCAGTTCGGCGATGGCGAGGTCGGTGTCGAGCCGTTCGTCCGGCCTGAAGCGCTGCGCCAGGCCGATCACCGCGGCGCGCTCCAGGCCGCCGGTTGCGGCGCGTTGCAGCGCGCCCCGCCGGTCGAGCGCCTCCAGTACCTCGTCGATGGTGAAGCCGTGGACGATCTTGTCGCCGCCCACGATATCGCCGCCGACCCCGCCGACCTGGCCCGAGATGACCACGCCGCCGACCGGCATCGTCGGTTCGGCCTGGGGCGGCGGCATCGCGGCCGGGCGCCTATTTCGCGCGCAGCTTGTCGAGCACGAAGCTGGTCACCGGCCCGACCAGGCCAGCCAGGATGGGCGTCGCGAAGGCGCTCACCACCGCGGTGGCGGCCCCCGGCACCAGGGCGACCAGCCCATCGACCAGCTTCGCCATGACGCCGTCATTGGCCGCCTTGCCCTTCTCGGCCTCCTTCTTGAGGTCGGCGAGCCTGGCCTCGGCTTCGGCCTTGCTGGCCGGGGGCGCGGCGGCGATGGCCTCGGTGAGCGGGCGCATCGCCTCGGCAAGCGCCGCGGGGGTGATCGCCCCGGTGATCTTGTCGCCGCCCACGATGTCGCCCCCGACCGAGCCGACGATGCCGGCGATATTGACGCCGCCGCTCTGTCCCTTGCCGTCGCTCATGTCCGATCCGCCGATCCGTTGGGTTGCCGTATCATCATGGCACGTCATGCGCCGGAGCGGGACGGGGATCAGCGTGGCAGCGCCGCCAAAAATCCCAGCACCGCCCGCACCCCCTCGCCCGTCGCATCATTCAGCACCGCCGGATGCGCCCCGCCCGGCAGCATCACCAGCCGCCCCTCCCGCGCCCCCGCCACCATCCGCAGCGCATGGCCGGGCGGGGTGATGCGGTCCTGCTCGCTCGCCACCACCAGCACCGGGGCAGCGATGCCCGGCAGGCGGGACAGGCTCTCGAAGCGGTGGCGCAGCAGCCAGTCCGTCGGCAGCACGGGGTACATCCCGCGCGCCAGGTCGGCCACCGAGGTGAACGGGCTTTCCAGCACCACCGCCGCGATGCCCGGCCGGTTCTGCGCCAGGCGCGTCACGGTGCCGGTGCCCAGGCTCTCGCCCCACAGCACCAGCGGCGATGCGGCGAAGCGGGCCTGGGTCCAGGCCAGGATGGCGGCGGCGTCGGCCGCGATGGCCTCCTCGCCCGGCCGGCCGGGATTGCCGCCGTAGCCACGGTATTCCGCAAGCACAACGCTGTAGCCGGCGCGGTGCAGAAGGGCGCCGAGGCCGCTGCGGTCCTCGGCATTGCCGCCATTGCCGTGGAAATGCAGCACGACCGGCGCGCCGGGCCGACCCGGCGCGACCAGGAAGGCGAGGTCCAACCCATCCAGCGTGCGGATGCTGGCGCGTTCCCAACCCTGGGGTGCCGCGATCACGCGCGCATCCGGCAGGAAGATCAGCCGTTCCTGCCCTGCCCAAAGCGCCCCCGCCACCAGCACTGGCAGGGCCGCGATGACCCCGATGATGGTCAGCAAGCGACGCATATTCGCGCGATCCAGTGCACCGTGTGCCCTGGCGGGGTCCAGCGGCGGCGCCCCTGGCCTTCTATTTCGGATGCTCGCACGGCACGCTCCCGATCGCCGCCCCCGCCAATGCCCCCACCCCGGCCCCCACCAGCGCGCCCCGCCCCGCATCGGCGGAAGCGGACCCGGCGACCGCGCCAATCCCCGCCCCGATCGCCGCGCCATAGGCCGCTCCGCCCAGCGGGTCGTCGCAGACCCCGGCCGGTGGCAGGGGCACGGCGACCGGCTGCACCCTCACGCAGCCCGCCAGGGCCAGGACAATGCCGCCAAGGGCAATGGGGTGAGCCTTCATCCCTGCATCCTGCCAGGCGAAGCGGGCGCGCATGTGGCGGCGCCGCGCCGCGCGCCGATCAATCCGGGCGGATGTTGTTCTCCCGCACCACGCGCGCCCAGGTTTCCATCTGCCGCGCGAGGAACGGCGCGAAGACCGCCTCGCCCTGCGGATCGAGGTCGATGCCCAGGCCAATGACGCGCTGGCGCAGTTCCGGCACATCGAGCGCGCTGCGGATGGCGGCCTCCATGCGCTGCTTGATGGCCGGCGGCAGGCCGGCGGGGCCGAGGAACCCCCAGAAGGCCCGCGCATCGATCCCGGGGATGCCGGATTCCGCCAGCGTCGGGATGTCGGGCATGGAGGGGGACCGCGTGGCGCCGGTCTGCGCCAGGGGCACCAGCGCGCCGGAATCGACATGGACGCCGATCGCCGGGCGCGTCGCGATCGGCAGGTCGACCTCGCCGGCCACCGCCGCGACCGCCAGCGGCCCGCCGCCGCGATAGGGCACGTGCACCAGCCGGAACCCGCCGATGCGTTGCGCCAGTTCCATGGTCAGGTGGGCGACCGACCCGTTGCCGATGCTGCCATAGGTCACGGTCTCGGGCCGCGCCTTGGCGGCGTCGACCACTTGCGCCACCGAACGGTAGGGCCGCGTGCGGTGGGCGGTCAGCACCATCGGCGCGGTGCCGAACAGCAGCAGCGGGGTCAGGTCGCGCTGGGTGTCGAAGCCCATGGTCGGGATCAGCGCCTGGTTCACCGCATGGGTGTCGAAGACCAGCACCCAGGTATTGCCGTCCGGCGCGCTGCGCGCCACCACGCCGGTGCCCAGCGACCCCGAGGCGCCGGCGCGGTTCTCGACCACGATCGGCACGCCGAATTCCGCCTGCAGCCGCGGCTGCAACATGCGCGACAGCGCATCGGTCGACCCGCCGGGCGGGAAAGGCACGACGATGCGGATGGGGCCATTCGGCCAGGCGGCCTGGGCGCGGGCCATGGCCGGCGCCGCCAGTATCGCGGTGGCCGCCACCAGCGGGCGTCGACGGATCATGGTTGTTGTCCTCCCGGGGTATTCCGGCACCGAGGGTGCCCGCGGTGCCGGGCCCGTCAAGGGGAGTGCGCGGTCAACGCGGCGGCGGGCCGACCGTGAGCGCGAACAGCGCGGCGCTGGCGGTCGGGATGCGCGGCGGTTGTGCGAGCCGCCGCAGGGTCTGCTGCGGGCCGGCGGTGAAGATGCTGGCCGGCAGCGCCTGCGCCGCGGCGGCCTGGTCGTTGGCGTCGAGCGCATCGGCCGCGCGGGTCAGCCCGTCGATCACGCCCTGCGCCGGCGCGGCGGCGGGAATGCCCAGCGCCTGGCGCCCCTGGTTGCGCGCCTGGACCAGTTGCACGGTCGCCTGGCTGGTCTGCCAGCGCGGGTCCGCCGGCACGGCGCCGGCGAGGAATTCGATATCGGCGATGGCGCGCGCCGCCGCGGCCGGCTGGTTGGGCTGGGGGCGGCGGAAGAAGGCGGTCGCGTTGTTGGCGGCGCGCGTGATCGGTTCGATCACGCGTTCGCCCGGCGCGGCGCTGGCCGGGATGGTGGGCGGCGGCGCCGTCGGCCCACAGCCGGCGACGGCGAGCGCGCCCAGGATGACCGTGCGACGGATCATGGCGGGTTCCTCCGGAAGGCGGCACATCCTGGCACGAACGCCGGTGGCCATGTTGATGGAACGCACGGGGTCAGCCGTAGCCGGCCTCGCGCAGCTTGCCGCCCAGCACGTTGACCTGGACCGCCAGGGCCGCGCTCTCCTCCTCGCGCAGGCGGGAGCGCAGGCCGGTCGCCGCGCCCTCCATCTCGCGCAGCAGGGAGGGCAGGCCGGGGGGCGGTTCGGCGCCGGCGGACAGGCGCGCGGCGATCCGTTCCAGCCCATCGAGGTTCACGCCCAGGAAGCGCCGCGCTTCCTCGAGCCGCTCGGGACGGCGCTCGAAGGCGTCGAGCACCGCGCCGATCGCGGCGGCCACCGGCAGCAGGCGCGGCTCCGGGATGCGCTGCGCCGCCGCCGTGATGGCCAGCAGCCGGGCGCGGGCATCGTCCAGCGGGCGCGGCGGCGCAGGGGCGGCGGGGGCCGGCGGCGGCGGCGGCGCGGGCGCCTCCGCGATCTCGTGATACAGCAGGCGGGTGCCGCCCCAGGCGCCCAGGGCGAGGACCAGCGAGGCGACCGGCCCGGCCTCGGCGCCGAGGAAGCCGACCGCCGCGACCGCGCCGCCCATCAGCAGCGCGGCGCGCTGCGCATCGCCCTTCACGCCGCGGCGCACCAGCCAGGCCGCCACCAACGGCAGCGCGATGCCGAGCACGCAGCCCAGCAGCGCCCATTCGCGCCCCGCGAACAGGTTGAAAAGCGTCGCGGGCAGCAGCGGCACGACGGTGAAGGGCAGGATCCAGCGGCGCCAGAAGGCGTTGATCATCCGGGCACCACCGCCATGATCGAGCCGAACAGCGCGAGCAGCCCGGCGATCCACATGGTGCCCCCGAGCAGGAAGAAGCCGAGCAGCCGCGTGCCGAAGGGCGGCGGCGCGGTGGTCGGCGGCAGGGGTGCGTTGCGAAGGGTCATCTCGCGGCCTTACATCGCCCCCCTGCCCCGGCCGATCAAGGCACGCGGGCGCGGGAGGTGACGCATGCAACGCATCGCGGTGGTGGGCGCGGGTCTGATCGGCAGCGCCTGGGCGATGGTCTTCGCCCGCGCGGGACATCCGGTCCGCATCTGGGACCCCGCGGCGGGCGCGACCGACGCCGCGATGGCCGTGATCGGCGCCCGCCTGCCGGACCTGCACGCCGCCGGCCTGATCAGCGAGGCGCCGGGCGCCGTCGCCGCGCGCATCGCGGTGGCGGCGACGCTGGAGGACTGCCTCGATGGCGCCGACCACGTCCAGGAGAACGGGCCCGAGCGTGTCGAGGTCAAGCGCGAGACCTTCGCGCGGCTCGATGCCTTGTGCGGGCCGGGGGTGGTGCTGGCCTCCTCGACCTCCGGCATCCCGGCGAGCGCCTTCACCGAGGGGCTGGCGGGGCGCGCGCGCTGCCTGGTCGCGCATCCGGTCAACCCGCCCTACCTGGTGCCGCTGGTCGAGCTGGTGGGCGCCCCCTGGACCGATCCGGGCGTGGTGGCGCGCACGCGCGACCTGATGGCGCGCGTGGGCCAGGTGCCGGTGGTGGCCTTGCGCGAAACCCGCGGCTTCGTGCTGAACCGGCTGCAGGCGGCGCTGGTGGCCGAAGCCTTCCGCCTGGTGCGCGACGGGGTGATGTCGGTCGAGGATGTCGATGCCTGCGTGAAGGACGGGCTGGGCCTGCGCTGGTCCTTCATGGGTCCGTTCGAGACGATCGACATGAACGCGCCGGGCGGCGTGGCGGACTACGCGGCGCGCTTCGGCGCGCTGATGGGCGGCATCACGGCCGAACAGGCGCCGTATGACTACGACGCGCCGACCGTCGCGGCGGTGGATGCGGCGCGGCGGTCGATGTTGCCGCGCGAGGGCATCGCGGACCGGTCGGGCTGGCGCGACCGGCGGCTGATGGCGCTGGCGGCGCACAAGCGCGGGCAACCTTCGTGACCGCGGTGCTGGATGCCTACTACGCCGCGCTCAAGGCCGGCGACGTGGCGGCGCTGCGCGCGGTGGTGGCCGACGACGTGGTCGTGACCTACCACGGCCGCCCCGGCCTGCTGCCCTGGACCGGGGTGTGGCGCGGCTTCGAGGCGTATCGGGATTTCCTCGGCCGCGTCGGCGCCGCGCTGGAGATCCTGGAGGTGACGCCGGCAGCGCGCATCGAGCACGGCGACCGGGTGATCGTGCTGCTGGACGGGCGCTGGCGCGCGCGCGCCACGGGGCGCGAGGTGGCGGCGCGGGTGGTCAACATCTTCACCCTGCGCGATGGGCGGGTGGCGGGCTACGAGGTGTTCCACGACACCGCGGCGCTGTGGGAGGCGCTGACCGGCACGGCGCTGGCGCCGGCCGGCGGCGCCGCGTGACAGCGCGCGGCGCCGCGTCCATGATTCGCGCGTCGATGGGTCGGGAGGCGACGATGCGGCACCGGGCGAAGCGGCGGCGGGTCGGTACGCCATGAAGCGCATCATCCCCTGGGTCCTGCTGCTGCTGGGCATCGCTCTGCTGGCCGGGTCGGGCTACGCCGCCTGGCGCGAGGTGGAATTCCGCCGCGGCGCGATCGAGACCGACGGGCGGGTGGTCGAGATGATCACCAGCACCAGCCGCGACCGCGACCGCGGGACCTCGCGCACCTATGCGCCGGTCTTCACCTTCGCGCTGCCCAGCGGGAAGCTGCAGCGCGCCGAGGGGGGCGTGTTCTCCAACCCGCCCTGCTGCCGCGTGGGCGACACCATCCGCGTGCGCTACCGGCCGGAGGCGCCGGAGCGCGCGCAGATGACCGGCTTCATGGAAAGCTGGTTCGTCGCCACCATGCTGGGCGGCTTCGGGCTGGTGCTGACGCTGATCGCCTCGGCGGTGATGCGGGTGGCCAAGCCGGGTTTCGCTGGCGTGGCGCCGCCGCTGCCGATGGCGAACGGCCCGGCGCCTGGCGCGCCGATGACGTTCAGCGTGCCGTTGGCGGGGTTGCGGCGCGACGGCGCCATGCGCTGGATCCTGCAGGCGCGCTGGGCCGACCCGCGCAGCGGCGTGCAGCGCCTGTTCGAAAGCGAGCCCCTGCCCTTCGACCCGGTGCCGCAGATGCGCAGCATGTCGGCGGTCAATGTCGCCTTCGACCCCGGCCAGCCGGACGGGCCGTACTGGATGGACCTGTCCTTCCTGCGCGAGCCCGATGCGGATGCGACGGTGGTGCAGCGGCGCGGCTGAGGGTCAGGCCTGCAGGAAGCCCAGCGTCTCCCCTTCGAACACCCCGCAGGTGAGCGGTCCGCCGGACCAGGCGGCGGTGTCGAGGCAGATGCGGTTGTCGCGCACCACCGGCTGGAAGCCCGCGGTGTGGCCGTGCACCACCACCATGCCGTGGTCGCGCTCGCTGCCCAGGAAGTCGTGGCGGATGCGCAGCAGGTCCTCGCGCGACTGGTCTTCCAGCGCGATGCCCGGCCGGATGCCGGCATGCACGAACAGGTAGCCGCCCTCCTGGTGGTACACATGCAGCCGGCGCAGGAAGCGCAGGTGGCCGGGTGCGAAGTGCTGCGGCCAGTCCTCGCGCGGGGTCTCGGGCGGGATGCCCCAGGCATCGAGCGTGGCGCGGCCGCCGCCCCACAGCCAATCCGCCGCCGCGGCACCGTCGCCATCCAGCGCCGCGAGCATCGTCTCCTCGTGGTTGCCGGTCAGGTTGAGCGTGTCGATGCCCGGCACCGGGTCGGCCTCGATCAGGTGATCGAGCACGGCGCGGCTGTCGCCGCCCTTGTCGACGTAGTCGCCCAGGTGGATCAGCAGCGCGGAGGGCACCGGCCGCGCGCGCAGGTCGGCGGCGATCTGCACGTGCAGGTCGCGCAGCTGCGCGATGGAGCCGTGGATGTCGCCGATGGCGTAGATGCGCCGCCCACGCGGCAGGGCGGCGGGCGCAGGCCGCAGGGCGATCATTTCTTGTCGGCCCGCGGGTCGAGCGCGTCGCGCAGCCCGTCGCCCATCAGGTTGAAGGCCAGCACCACGATCATGATGGTCACACCCGGGAAGATCGACAGCCACGGCGCCTGCGTCAGGAACCGCTGCGAGGAATTCAGCATCGACCCCCAGGACGGGTTGGGCGGCTGCATCCCCAGGCCGAGGAAGGACAGCGCGGCCTCGGCGATGATCGCTTCCGCGATGGCGAGTGTCGCCTGCACCAGAAGTGGGGGGATGATGTTGGGCAGCACATGCACGAAGGCGATGCGCCAGGGCGGGTTGCCCAGCGCGCGCGCGGCTTCCACCCAGTCGGTCGATTTCGCGTCCAGCGCCATGCCGCGCGCCAGGCGCACGAAGACCGGCGACGCGGTGATGGCAATGGCGAGCATCGCATTCTCCAGCGCCGGCCCCAGGAAGGCCGCGAGCGCGATCGCCAGGATCAGGAACGGCACCGAGAGCATGGCATCGGCGATGCGCGAGACCACCGCATCGACCCAGCCGCCCGCCAGCCCCGCCAGCAGCCCGAGCGGCACGCCCATGATGAGCGCGCCGAGCACCGAGATCACGCCCGCCATCAGCGAGGCCCGCGCACCCCAGATCACGCGCGAGAGGACGTCGCGCCCGTTCTCGTCCGTGCCCATCCAATGCGCCCAGGAGGGCTCCTTGCGGATGCGCGACCAGGACGTCTGCAGCGGGTCATGGGGCGCGATGAGCGGCGCGAGGATGGCGACCGCGATGAACAGCACGACGATGACCAGGCCGAACACCGCCAGGCGATGGCGCAGGAAGCGGTGGATGGCGCGGCGCGTCGGGCTTTCGGCGGCGATGGAGGTCGCGCTCATCGGCGCGGCAGCCCGGCGTCGAGCCCAGACAGGTCGCTGATGCGGCGTGGCCATTGCGCCCGCCAGAACCACACGACGAACGCGACGAACAGCAGCGCGAGCAGGCTGGTGAAGCCACGGGCGATCCCGCGCTCGATCGTGGCGTAGGGCGGGTCCAGCCAGGTCAAGGCGGCGAGCGTGACCATGGCGGCGGCCGGCAGCGCCAGCAGGGCGGTGAAGACGACGGTCCAGGCGCGATCGACGCCGACCTCGACGCCGGCCAGGCGCCCTGCCCCGGCCAGCCGCGCCGCCAGGCCGCGCACGAAGTCCGGATAGGAGCGCCGGACGGCGGCCGCATCGCCCGGGTCTGCCATCGGCTCGAGACGCAGCGTGCTGGCATCGGTGAAGAACAGCCGGAGTTCGGGATACTGCCCGCGCGTCGTCTGGACGAAGCCGGCGCGCAGGCCGGCGATGTGGTCGATGGGGGCAGGCCGGTCACCGGCCTCGGCCCCCACCAGGCCGACCAGGTCGCCGGCGAGCACGACGGTGACGGTCGCGCCGCGGAAGCCCGACTGCCGCAGCGATCGCGGCATGCGGGCGGTGAAGCTGGGGCCGAGGGCGGACATGCGCGCCTAGGCCTGCCGCAGCCGCGGGTTGATGGCCATGTAGAGCATGTCGGCCACCAGGCTCAGCAGCACGAAGATCAGCGCGGTGGCCAGCACCACCCCCTGCACCACCGGGTAGTCGCGGTTGAACACCGCATCGACGATGAGCTTGCCGAAGCCCGGGATGGTGAAGATCTGTTCGGTCAGCACGGCACCGGCCAGCAGCCGGCCGAATTCGATGGCGCCGAGCGTGACCACCGGGATCAGCGCGTTGCGCAGCGCGTGCTTCCACACCACGACGCGCTCGCGCAGGCCCTTGGCGCGCGCGGTGCGGACGTAGTCCTGGGACAGCGCGGTCAGCATCGCCGCGCGGGTGTGGCGCATCAGCACGGATGCCACGCCGGTGCCCAGCACGAAGGCCGGCATGATGGTGGTGGCGAGCGACTGCACCGGGTCCTCGAACAGCGGCACATAGCCCGAGGGCGGCAGCCAGCCGAGCTCCACGCTGAACAGCAGGATCATCATGATGCCGAGCCAGAAATTCGGCGTGGAGATGCCGAACAGTGCGGCGCCATTCGCCGCCCAGTCCGCCGGCGTATCGCGCTTCACGGCGGAGAGAATGCCGAGCGGCACGCCGATCAGGATGGCAATGATGAAGGCCATGCTGGCGAGCTGGAACGTCACCGGCAGCTTGGTGAGGATGAGTTCCGAAACCGGCACGCGGATGCGCCACGAAAAGCCGAAGTCGCCCGTGAGCACCTTGCCCATCCAGAGCAGGTATTGCTGCCACACCGGCTTGTCGAGGCCGAGCTCGGCGCGGATGGCGGCGAGCACCGCGGGGTCGCCGCGTTCCTCGCCGGCCAGGATCAGCGCCGGGTCGCCGGGCATGAGCTGCTGCAACCCGAAGATCAGGATGGACAGGATCACCAGGGTGGGGATGACCTGCCCGATGCGGCGTAGCAGCCAGAGGCCCATCGCCGGGCTAGCCTCCCGCGCCAGCCGGCGCACCCCAGCGGATCGCGCGCCCGCGCGGTCCGGGAGCGCAAGGCGCGACCGCGCCCAGAGCGACAGACATGCCAGGCGCGCCAGTGCGCGGCGCGCAAGCCAAGGCCGCGGATGCGGACGCCGGCGCCCGAGGCACAAGGAGAGCCACGCCATGCGGATGCATGGCACCGGCGCCTGAGGGCGCCGCTTCAGCGGCGCGCATCATTGAAATCGCATCCCCTGCAGGCGGATCATGCCATCGGCGATCGGCCGGTAGCCCACCAGGCGCGCCTGGTGCGCCATGATGTTCTTGCGATGCCACAGGTAGATGCGGTTGGCATCCTGGCCGATCGACAGCCGGATCATGCGCGCATAGAGGTCGCGGCGCTTCTCGATATCCAACTCGACGCGCGCCGCGTCCAGCAGGGCGTCCACCTCGGGGTTGGAATACCGCCCGTCATTCTGCCCGCCGCCGGTGCGGCTGAAGCTGAAGATGTTGCCGTCCGGATCGGTGCGCCCCGACCAGCCGACCAGGTAGGTCTGGAACTCCCCGCGCTGCGCCGCCTGCAGCGAGGAGGCGAATTCCATCGCGCGCAGCGTGACGGCGAAGCCCGCTTCCGCGGCCATCGACTGGATCACCTCACCGACCTGGCGCAGGTCGGGGTTGTTGGGCACCGTCATCTCGATAGCCAGCGGCGTGGTCACGCCGGCCTCGCGCAGCAGGGCGCGGGCGCGCTCGACATTGCGCGGCTCGGGCTGGAAGTCGCGCACATGGAAGGGGTTCGCCGGCGGCCAGGGCTGGCGCGTGGGCGTGTACATCCCCTCATAGACCACCTGGTTGACCGCGGCGCGGTCGATCGCCAGTTCGAAGGCGCGGCGCACCCGCGCATCGCGGCCGAGCGGCGTATTGGCGCGTTCGCCATTGCCGACATTGATGGTGATGCCCTGGTAGCCGAGCTCATCCACGTTCACCGCGCGCAGGTTGCGGGCGCGCTGGATGGTGCGGGTGTCGTCGGGTTCCATGCGCTCGACGAATTCGACCGCGCCCGATTGCAGGTTGGCCAGGCGCACCGTGTTGTCGGGGATCGGCAGGTAGGTCACGCGGTCGAAGTGGATGTTTGCGGCATCCCAGTAGTCGCGGAAGCGCTCCACCACGATGCGTTCCTGGGCCACGCGCTCGACGAAGCGGAAGGGGCCGGCGCATACCGGGCGCGTGCCGAAGTTGCGGCCCAACGCCTCGGCCGCCTTGGGGCTGACGATCATGCCGGCGCGATCGGTCAGTGCCGACAGGAACGATGCCGACGGCGTTTTCAGCACGATGCGCACGGTGCGCGGATCCACCACCTCGACGCGATCGACCTCGCTGATCTCGGAGCGGCGGAAGGACCCCTGCATCGTCAGGTGGCGGTTGATGGAATAGCGCACGGCCTCGGCGTCCATCGCCTCGCCGTCGTGGAAACGCACGCCCTCGCGCAGCGTGATGATCAGCGTCGTGGGGTTCTCCCAGCGATGCGCGGTCGCGAGCTGTGGGACCACCTCCAGCCGTTCGTTGATGTCGAACAGCTTGTCGCACAGCGCCATATAGACGATGCGCCCGACATAGGTGCGCGACAGGGTGGGGTCGAGGATGTCCGGGTCCTCGCGCAGGCCGATGCGCAGGTTCTGCGCGCTGGCCGATGTGGCGGCGGCGACGATGGCGGCGGCGGCCAGCAGGGTGCGGAGCGTGGTCTTCATGGTCGTGGCACTCCCGGTTGCGGGCCAGGGGCCCGGAAGAAGGATTGCAGGCGCTTCAGCCTTTCGCCACCCGCCAGGCGTTCCGCCCGCGGCGCGGCGGGCGGCAGGCGGCCATCCAGGTGGCAGGCGACGCGGTGCGGCGGGGCGGTGAGCGCCGGTGCTGCCTCGCGGCAGGCGGCTTCGGCGAAGGGGCAGCGCGTGTGGAAGCGGCAGCCGGGCGGCGGCGCGATGGGCGATGGCACGTCGCCGTCGATCGGCGGCGCCTTGGTGCCGTGGCCGGGCACCGCCGCCAGCAGCGCGCGGGTATAGGGATGCCTGGGCGCGGACAGCACGGCCTCCGCCGGCCCTTCCTCGACGATGCGGCCGAGGTACATCACCGCCACGCGGTCGGCGACGTGGCGCACCACGCCCAAATCGTGGCTGATCAGCACGAAGGTCAGGCCCAGGTCGCGGATCAGGTCGCCCAGCAGGTTCACCACCTGCGCCTGCACACTGACATCCAGCGCGGAGACCGGCTCATCGCCCACGATCAGCTTCGGGCGGGAGGCGAGCGCGCGCGCGATCGCCACGCGCTGGCGTTGCCCGCCGCTGAACTCATGCGGCCAGCGCCGCGCCAGCTCCGGCCGCAGCCCGACGCGCGACAGTAGGCCCGCCACCTCCGCGCGTTCCTGGTCGCGCGGCACGATGCGGTGCAGGCGCAGCGGCTCGGCCACCGCCTGCTCGACCGTCATGCGCGGGTCGAGGCTCGCGAAGGGGTCCTGTAAGATCAGCTGCATGTCGCGGCGCTTCGCCCGCAGCGCGGCGGGCGAGAGCTTCACCAGGTCATCCCCGCCGAAGCGCACGCTGCCGGCATCGGGCGTGATCAGGTTCAGCATCAGCCGGCCGAGCGTGGACTTGCCACAGCCGGATTCGCCGACGATCGCCAGCACCTCCCCCTGCGCGACCGACAACGACACGCCATCCACCGCATGCACCGCGCCGGCGCGGCGGCCGAGCGCATCGCGCACCGGGAAGCGCTTCACCAGCCCGTCGAGTTCCAGCAGCGCGGTCATGCGGCCAGCACCTGGTCGAGCGGCGCCCGCCAGCAGGCCGACAGATGCCCGGGCGCGACCTCCGCCAGCGGCGGCACGCTGTCGCAGCGCGGAATCACGAAGGGGCAGCGCGGGGCGAAGCGGCAGCCGGGCGGCGGCGCGCGCAGGTCGGGCACGGTGCCCTCGATGCTGGCCAGGCGCTGGCCGGGCGCGCCCTCGCCGGGTGCCGCGCCGAGCAGGCCGGCGGTGTAGGGATGTTCGGGCCGCGCGAACAGCGTGGCGGCCGGCGCCTGTTCGGCGATGCGCCCGGCATACATCACCGCGACCTCGTCGGCATGGTCGGCCACCACGCCCAGGTCGTGAGTGACCAGCACCACCGCGGTGCCGGTCTCGCGCTTCATCTCATCGAGCAGTGCGAGGATCTGCGCCTGCACCGTCACGTCCAGCGCGGTGGTCGGTTCATCGGCGATCAGCAGCTTCGGCCGGCAGGCCAGCGCCATCGCGATCATCACCCGCTGGCGCATCCCGCCCGAGAGCTGGTGCGGGTACTGCCGGGCGCGGCGCGCCGCGTCGGGGATGCGGACGCGGTCGATCATCCGCACGGCTTCCGCGAAGGCCGCCGCATCGTCCAGGCCCTGGTGCAGGCGCAGCGCCTCGGCCACCTGTTCGCCGGCGGTGAAGGCCGGGTTCAGGCTGGTCATGGGCTCCTGGAAGATCATCGCCATCTCGCCGCCGCGCAGGCAGCGCCGTTGCTCGGCCGACAGCGTCGTCAGGTCCTGCCCGGCCAGGCGGATGGCACCGCCGATGCTGGCGCTGTCGGGCAGCAGCCCCATCACGGCCAGCGCGCTGACCGACTTGCCGCAGCCCGATTCACCCACGATCGCCAGGGTGCGCCCCGCATCGACGCGAAACGACACGCCATCGAGCACGCGCAGGCTGCGCCCATCCTGGCGGAAGTCGAGGGTCAGCCCCGCGACCTCGAGCACGGGGATGCCCGTGCCGCCCTGCCCGCCGGAGGTTCGCGCCGCTTCGCAAGCCATGTCGCGAGTAACCGCGCCCCGGGCCGGCGCGCAAGGGGGATGGCGCGGTCGATCCGCGGCACCGCGGCGCCTGCTGCCTAAGCCGCTCGCAGATCTGCCGCGGGAGTGTCCAGGGTGGCGACCAGCGCGTCGCCCGCCGCCGGGTCGGCGAAGCGCAGCCGCATGAAGTCGACCTCGGCATCGACCACCACCGCGGCAACCGGCGCGGCACCGCCCAGCGACAGGCTGCCGCGGGCGCCCGGCGGCAGCGTGGGCGCACCCCTGACGGCGGCGCCGCCGGCCGACAGATTGACCAGGCGCACCGCGTGCCGGCCCGCGGTGGTTTCGAACCAGGCTGGTGCCTCGGTCGCGAGGCGCGGATGACGACGGCGGTCCACTTCCTCGGTGGATTCCCGCACCAGGCGGATCAGCGTGGCGCGCAGCTCCACCATCGCGGCCTCGGTCTCCCGCGCGGCGCGGCGCAGCGCGTCGGCGCGCGTCTCGACACCCCGGGTCATGCCGTCCAGCGTCGTGGTCTGGCCGGTCATGTCGCGCGCCGCACCGGCGGCGCCGGCCGCGGCGCGGGCGATCTCGGTGGTTGCCGCGGCCTGCTGCTGCATGGCATCGGCGATCGCCGCGGCAGCCGCATCGACCTGCTGGACGGTGGCGGCAATGCCACCCACCGCGCGCACCGCCTGGCCGGTGGCGGCGACCACGGCTTCGATCTGCTGCCCGATTTCCTCGGTGCTGCGGGCGGTCTGGGCGGCGAGCGACTTCACCTCGCCGGCCACCACCGCGAAGCCCTTGCCGGCATCGCCCGCGCGCGCCGCCTCGATGGTCGCGTTGAGCGCGAGCAGGTTGGTGCGCGCGGCGATATCGGAGATCAGGCGCGCGACCTCGCCGATGCGCTCGACCGACTGCTGCAGGCCGGCGATGGCGCGGTTGCCGTCCTCGGTGCCGGCAACGGCGCGGCGGGTGGCGGACGCGGCCTCCCCGACGCGGGTGGTGATCTCGCGGATCGAGGCGGACATCTGCTCCGCCGCCGCGGCGCTGCCGGTCGAGTGGTCGAGCGTCGATTGCGCGCCCACGGCCAGCGTCTGGGTGCCAGTCGCGGCGAAGGCCGCGCCCTCGGCCATGCGCTCGGCCTCGTCGGCCATGGCGGCGATGCGATCGCCGATGCTCTCGACCGCCTGGCGCGTCTCGGTCTCGAGCCGGTCGGCCATGCCGCGCAGCGCCTGGATGCGCTCCTGCTGGGCCGCTTCGCGCGCGTTCTCCTGCGCGGTGCGCAGCGCGTCGTTCTCGGCGGCGTTGCGGCGGAAGACCAGCAGCGCGCGTGCCATGTCGCCGATCTCGTCGTGCCGAGCGGCATCGCGCAGCTCGGTGCCCGGGCGGCCGGCGACCAGGTCCTCCATGCCGCGGTTCAGCCGCGCGAGCGGCAGGGCGATGCGCGAACGCACCAGCCACAGCGCGATCCCGCCGGCCAGCAGCGCGCCGCCCAGCATGGCCGCCAGCAGCAGGAAGGCGAGCCGTTCGCCCGAGGTGATGATGTCCTGCGCGGCGGCCTGCGCGGCGTCGTTGAAGCCTGCCGCGGCGGCGGCGAGCGCGGTGTTCACCCGCCCGCGGTTGGCGCGGTTGGCGGCGTTGTTGCCCATGGCGTCGGCCGCCGGCGCGCCCTGTTCCACGCCGATCCGCGCAAGTTCGTCCCGAAAGCGGATGAAGTCGGCCAGGGCCGCGAGCAGCGGCGGGACGGTCTCGACGCCGGCGGCGACGACCGACAGACGGCCGGCATCGCGGCGGATATCGGCCAGGTGGCGGCGCAGCCCGGCGGCGAAGCGTTCGGATTCCGCGCGGTCCTTCGCCATGTACAGGCCGCGGCTTTCCATCACGACGGCATAGACGCCGGCATCGATGCGCTGCGCGAGGTAGGCGCGTTCCTGCAGCCGCCCGACCGTCGCGACGTCCCGCCCGTAGTCGACCAGCGTGACATGCGCGGCGATGCCGCCACCCGCGGCAAGCAGCGTCAAGGCGCCGAGCACGAGGTAGATCCGCACCGCGATCGAGCCAAGCCAGCCTTGCATCCGCGCCCCCCGAGGAACCGCGGGGATCATGACGGCACCGGGTTAAGCCCGGGTTGTCGGGACGATCGCGGCCGGCTGGGCGGCGGCCGCCCGCGGCTGGCGGCGCGGGTCTATTCGGCCGCCGGCTTCAGCACGCCGCGCCGCACCTGGTCGAGTTCGATGGATTCGAACAGGGCGCGGAAATTGCCCTCGCCGAAGCCCTGGTCGCCCTTGCGCTGGATCAGTTCGAAGAAGATCGGGCCGATCACCGTCTCGGTGAAGATCTGCAGCAGCCGCCCGCCGGAGGGCGAGCCATCCATCAGGATGCGGTTGCGGGCCAGGCGCGCCATGTCCTCCCCGGTGTCGGGCAGGCGCTGCGGCAGCAATTCGTAATAGGTGTCCGGCGTGTCGAGGAAGCGCACCCCGCCGGCGGCCAGGCCCTCGACGCTCGCGTGGATGTCCGCCGTGCCCATGGCGATGTGCTGGATGCCCTCGCCATTGTAGGCGCGCAGGTATTCCTCGATCTGGCTGCGATCGTCGCTGCTCTCGTTGATCGGGATGCGGATCTGGCCGCAGGGGCTGGTCATGGCCTTGGACTTCAGGCCGGTCAGCTTGCCCTCGATGTCGAAGTAGCGGATCTCGCGGAAGTTGAAGAGACGTTCGTAGAAGCCCGCCCAGGCCTCCATGCGGCCGCGATGGACGTTGTGCGTCAGGTGGTCGATCAGCGTCAGCCCGGCGCCCTTCGGGTTGCGCTCGGCGCCATCGATCCAGCGGAAATCGACATCCCAGATGCTGCCCGCCGGGCCGTAGCGATCGACGAAATAGATCAGCGACCCGCCGATCCCCTCGATGGCCGGGATGTTGAGCTCCATCGGGCCGACGCGGCCATGGAAGGGGCGTGCGCCCAGCCGCACCGCGCGGTCGAAGGCGGCGGCCGCGTCGGCCACGCGCAACGCCATGGCGCAGGCGCAGGGGCCATGGATGCGCCCGAAGGCCTGGGCGTAGGATTCCGGCTCGGCATTCAGCACGAAGTTCACGTCGCCCTGGCGCCACAGCGTCACGCGCTTGGAGCGGTGCCGCGCCACCGGCGCGAAGCCCAGGCTGGCGAAGACGCGTTCGATCTGCGCGATGTCGGGGCCGGTGAATTCGACGAAGTCGAAGCCATCCGTGCCCATCGGGTTGGCATCGGAGGCGATGCCGGCGACGGCCGTGCGGTCGGGCGGGATGTCCATGGTCGAAGCCTCCTGCGTTCGCAGCAGGATCGCAGCGGATCGACGCGAAAAACGGGCGAAGCCGATGTCGATTCGCGGTAAATTGAGGGAATTTCTCTACAGGTAGCCCGATCCATGACGAATTCCGCCATCACCCTCGATGCCATCGACCGCAAGCTGCTGCGCGAGGTGCAGCGCGATGGCCGCGCCCCGGTGGTCGCGCTGGCCGAACGTGTCGGGCTGTCCGCAACGCCCTGCCAGCGCCGGCTGAAGCGGCTGGAGGATTCGGGCGTCATCGCCGGCTATGCCGCCGTGCTGGACGCGCCGCGGCTCGGGCTGGGGCTGACGGCCTTCGTGCAGGTCAGCCTGGCCTCGCGGTCGGAGGAAACGGTCGAGGCCTTCCACGCCGCCATCGGCCGCATGCCCGAGGTGCTGGCCGCCTGGGCCATGAGCGGGGAGACCGACTACCTGCTGCAGGTCGTGGCCGCTGACCTCGAAGCCTATGGCGAATTCGCGACGCGCCGGCTGCTGCGCCTGCCGGGGGTGAAGGACACGAAAAGCGCCTTCGTGCTGCGCAGCGTGAAGCCGCCGGCGGGGCTGCCGGTCTAGCATGCAGGCGGACAGCGCCGTTCCATCGGCCCCGGGCCGGGATGACGGCGCCCCCGAAAGATGCTGCGATTGCCTCAGCGACGGCCCGGCCAACGGGATCGCGCCGGAGGAACCGCCATGACCCCTTCCCGCAGGACCGCCCTGGCCGCGGCCGCCCTGATGCTCGCATCACCCGCGCTGGCGCAGGACTACCCGTCCCGCACCATCACCATCGTCGCGGGCGCCGCCGCCGGCGGGCCGACCGACGTGATCTCCCGCCTGGTCGCGGAAGCCCTGGGCAAGCACCTGCCGCAGCCCGTGGTGGTCGAGAATATCGGCCCCGCCCATGTCGGCGCGCAGCGCGTCGCGCAGGCGCGGCCCGACGGCTACACGCTGCTGATGACCAATGTCGGCATGGCGGCCGGCGCGACGCTGTTCCGCCGCCTGTCCTTCGACACGCTGAACGGCTTCGCGCCGCTCGGCCTGGTGTCCGATGCGGCGATGACGATCATCGCCAAGCCGGGCTTCCCGGCGGAGAACCTGGCCGGGCTGGTGGCCGAGCTGAACCGGCGCGGCGAGGCGCTGAACCTTGGCACCGCGGGCCTCGGTTCGGCGGCCAACCTGTGCGGGCTGCTGCTGCAACAGGCCGCCGGCAACCGCGCCACCATCGTGGGCTTTCGCGGCACCGCGCCGGCGATCACGGAGCTCATGGCCGGGCGGCTCGACCTGCTGTGTGACCAGGCCACCAACACCGCGCCCTTCATCCGCGACAACCGGGTGCGCGCCTATGGCGTGACCAGCCCGCAGCGGCTGGCCGGCCTGCCCGCCATCCCCACCACCACCGAGGCCGGCGCGCCGGCGATCACCATGAGCACCTGGCACGGCCTCTATGCGCCCGCCGGCACGCCGGAGGCGGTGCAGCAGCGCCTGAACGCCGCGCTGCTGCTGGCCCTGCAGGACGAACGCCTGCGCACGCGCTTCGCCGAGCTGGTGACCGACCCGGCCACGCCGGAACGCGCCAGCCTGGCCTTCCATCGGCGTTTCCATGCGGAGGAGATCGCGCGCTGGCGCCCGATCATCACCGCCGCGGGGTCCTTCGCGGATTGAGCCCCTTCGGCGGCGTTTCGCGGGACTGACGCGGAACCGTCACACCGCCATCGCGCGAAGGCGCTACAGCGGCGGCCGGCCGGGTCGCGCGACCCGGCGCAGCCATGTTCCCCGACCGCGCGTTGCGCCCGCACCGCCGCACCGTATCCGAGAGCCGCCGCATGACCGACCACGCCGATGACCGCCCTTGGCTCGACCTCGAACTCGAGGATGATTTCGACGAGGAGCTGGAGCAGGAGATCGACGACGCGCGCATCCCGGCGGAGCTGCGCGCGCTGTTGGGCAAGCGGAAGAAGGCGACGCTGGAGCGCGCCTTCTACTTCCGCGAATTGCTGCGCCTGCAGTCGGAGCTGGTGAAGCTGCAGGACTGGGTGGCGCACCAGGGCCTGAAGCTGGTGGTGCTGTTCGAAGGGCGCGATTCCGCCGGCAAGGGCGGCGTCATCAAGCGCATCACCCAGCGCGTGAATCCGCGGTCCTGCCGCGTGGTCGCCCTGCCCGCCCCCACCGAACGCGAGAAGTCGCAATGGTACTTCCAGCGCTACGTCCCGCACCTGCCCGCCGCCGGCGAGATCGTGCTGTTCGACCGGTCCTGGTACAACCGCGCCGGCGTCGAGCGCGTGATGGGCTTCGCGAGCGAGAACCAGGTCGAGGAATTCTTCCGCGACGTGCCGGAGTTCGAGCGCATGCTGGTGCGGTCGGGCATCGTGCTGGTGAAGTACTGGTTCTCCATCACCGATGAGGAACAGCAGTTCCGCTTCCTGATGCGCATCCACGACCCGATCAAGCAGTGGAAGCTCTCGCCGATGGACCTGCAGTCGCGCGTGCGGTGGGAGAAGTACACCAAGGCCAAGGAGGACATGTTCGCGCGCACGAACATCGCCGAGGCGCCGTGGACCATCGTGGAAGGCAACGACAAGAAGTTGGCGCGGCTGAACTGCATCGCGCACCTGCTGTCGGTCATCCCCTATGGCGAGGTGCCGCACGAACCCGTCGTGCTGCCCGAGCGCGTGTTCAACCCGAACTACGAGCGCGCGACGCTGCCGCGCGAATTGTACGTGCCGGATGTCTACGGGCCGAAGACGGGCTGATACCCGCCGCGCGGCGGTCCGGCGCCAGCCCCGCCGGCCACGCCCGGACGGCTGCGCCCGGTTCAGAACGCCAGCAGGTTGTCGCGGAACATCGCGTGGTCGTAGGACCGGCGCGTCAGGCCGCGGCGCTGGAGCTCGGGCACCAGCCCGTCGGCGATCTCCGCGATGACGCGGCGCGAGGTCTGGTTGGTGGTGATCAGGAAGCCGTCGCCGCCGATCTCCTCCATGGCCGCGCCCATCTGCTGCGCCACCTGCGCCGGCGTGCCGACCAGCGGGATGGAGCCGGCGTCCGAGTAGATCTCGGCGGCCTCGCGCAACGTCCTGTTGCCGGCCTTGCGCAGGAATTCGTCGAGCGATTGCTGGTGGCCGTTCGTGGTCAGGCTGCCCAGCGGCTTGTCGAGCGGCAGCGCGCCGAAATCGAGGTTGGTGATCTTCGACAGATGCGCGAGGCGCCGCGCGATCTCCTCCTCGGTGGTGGCCAGGCGGCGCTTGTGGCGGGCGCGGGCCTCTTCCTCGGTATCGCCCAGCACCGGCGAGACCAGGAACAGTACCTTGCAGTCGTCCGGGTTGCGACCGTGCGCGACCATCCGCGCGCGGATGTCGTCGCGATAGGCCTTCATTCCGGCCGTGCCCTTCACCATCGCCACGATGGTGTCGGAATGGCGGGAGGCGAATTCCCGCCCGCGCGGCGACCCGCCGGCCTGGGCGATGACCGGCTGGCCCTGCGGGCAGGGACCGGAATTGAGCGGCCCGCGCACCTTGAAGTACTGGCCGGCATGGTCGATCGCATGGACCTTGGTGTGGTCCACCAAGATGCCGCTCTCGCGGTCGGCGACGATCGCGCCGGGCTCCCAGCTGCCCCAGAGCTTGCGCGCCACCTCCATGTATTCGTCGGCGATGTCGTAGCGCGTGTCGTGCGGGGGCATCCCGTCCAGGCCGAAATTGCGCGCGGCATAGTCCGACGACCCGGTCACCGCGTTCCAGCCGATCCGGCCGGAGGAGACCTGGTCGAGCGACGCCACCAGCCGCGCCAGCAGATACGGCGGATAGGCGAAGGTGCCGAAGGTCGCGACGATCCCGATGCGCGACGTCTCGCGCGCCAGGATCGCCGCCACCACCGAGGGGTCCTGCCGTGGCGTGGACAGGCCGTGATGCAGGTAGATCTCGCGCGACCCGCCGTAGGATTCGCCGATGTAGGAACTGTCTTCCAGTAGCACGTAGTCGAAGCAGGCGCGTTCGAGGTTGCGCGTCATCTCGACAAAGAATTCCGGCACCATCCATTCGGTGCCGATATTGCCGGTCCAATCCTCGCCCCAGGCCTGCACCGAGGAACCCTGGAGGAACCAGCCGAGGTGGAATTTCTTCGCCGCCATGATCGCCTCACCGCTGTGCTGCGGTGCAGCGTGGCGCGAGCCGCAGGCGCGGGCAAGCGCGCCGGCGGTCAGGCGCCTTCCATGATCCGGATGTCGCGCACCGCGCCGTCACCCAGCGCGGCAAGCGCCGCCTGGTAGGCCGGGCTGTCATGCGCGGCGCGCGCCTGATCGACGCTGTCGAATTCGATCACCACGGTGCGCTGCTGCAACCCGGCCTCGTAGAGGTGCGCGGGCATCCCGCGGGCCAGGATGCGGCCGCCGGCGGCGGTCAGCGCCGGGCCGCCGAGCGCGGCATAGGCCGCAACCGCCTCCGGGTTGCCGACCGAACGATAGGTTGCGACCCAATACGCCTTGGCCATGCCGCCATCTCGCGCGTTGCGTGCCGGGCTACAGCTTCACCCGGAACAGGTTGGCGATCTCACCGACGATGCCGCGCCGGAAGGCCAGCACGACGGTGATGAAGATGCCGCCCTGGATCACCGTGACCCAGGCGCCCATCTCCGCCAGGTAGTTCTGCATCGTCACGATCACCGCGGCGCCGACAACCGGGCCGAACACCGTGCCGAGGCCGCCGACCAGGGTCATCAGCACCACCTCGCCCGACATGGCCCAGTGCACGTCGGTCAGGGTCGCGATGCCGAAGACCAGCGACTTCACGCCACCCGCGACACCGGCCAGCGTGGCCGACAGGATGAAGGCCACCAGCTTGTAGTCATCCGTGCGGTAGCCCAGCGACGTGGCGCGCGGTTCATTCTCGCGGATCGCCTTCAGCACCTGGCCGTAGGGCGAATGGATGATGCGGTGGATGGCCAGGAAGCCGGCCAGGAAGATGGCGGCGACGAACCAGTACATGTTCATGTCGGAGGACAGGCTGACCGAGCCGAACAGCGAGCCGCGCGGGATCGCCTGGATGCCGTCCTCGCCGCCGGTGAAGGGCGCCTGCACGCAGACGAAGTAGATCATCTGCGCCAGCGCCAGCGTGATCATGGCGAAGTAGATGCCCTGCCGGCGGATCGCGATCCAGCCGAACACCCAGCCCTGCAGGCCGGCCACGGCCGCACCGGCCAGCACCGCGACCTCGGGGCTGAGGCCCCAGACCTTCGCCGCGTGGCCGGCGATGTAGCCACCCATGCCGAAATACGCGGCATGGCCGAAGCTCAGCAGTCCGACATAGCCGATCAGCAGGTTGAAGGCGCAGGCGAACAACGCGAAGCACAGCAGCTTCATCAGGAAGACCGGGTAGAGAAAGAACGGCGCGACCGCGAGGAACGCGACCAGCACGCCCAGGGCCGCGAGCTGCGCGGTCGAGAAGCCCCAGATGCCGCCCTCGTCGCGGGTGGTGGGCGCGATCGCGCCGGCGGTGGTTTCGGACGCCATGGCTCACGCCCTCCCGAACAGGCCGGCGGGACGTGCCAGCAGCACGATCGCCATGATGACGAAGATGACCGTGGCCGAGGCCTCCGGCCAGAACACCTTGGTGAGTCCCTCGACGATGCCGAGCCCGAAGCCGGTGATGACCGACCCCAGGATCGACCCCATCCCGCCGATCACGACGACCGCGAAGACCACGATGATGAGGTTGGTGCCCATCTGCGGGTTCACCGAATAGATCGGCGCGGCCAGCACGCCGGCGAGTGCGGCCAGCGCCACCCCTGCCCCGTAGGTCAGCGTGATCATGCGCGGCACGTTCACGCCGAAGGCCTGCACCAGGGCGGCGTTCTCGGTCGCGGCGCGCAGATAGGCGCCCAGGCGCGTCTTCTCGATGACCAGCCAGGTCGCGAGGCAGCAGGCCAGCGCGAAGACCACCACCCAGCCGCGATAGACCGGCATGAACATGAAGCCGAGGTCCCACGCCCCCGAGAGCTCGGCGGGGATGCGGTAGGGCAGGCCGGAGGAGCCGAAGTGGTTGCGGAACAGCCCCTCGATGATCAGGCCGATGCCGAAGGTCAGCAGCAGGCCATACAGGTGATCAAGCTTGTAAAGCCGGCTGATCATCAGCCGTTCGATGACCACGCCGGTGGCACCCACGATCAGCGGCGCGATCAGCAGCGCCCACCAATAGCCCAAGCCCCCCCAGGCCAACAGCATCCAGGCGACGAAGGCGCCCATCATGAACTGCGCGCCATGGGTGAAGTTGATGATGTTGAGCAGCCCGAAGATCACCGCGAGCCCGAGCGAGAGCATCGCATAGAAGGCGCCGTTGATGAGGCCGAGCAGCAATTGCCCGAACAGCAGCGGCGCCGGGATGCCGAGGAAGTTCTCGATGATTTCGAGCATGGGCAGTCAGATCCTTGTCAGGAACGCACGAGCGAGCAACCGCCCTCGGCCAGCGGGCGGAAGGCTTCCTCCGCGGCCGTGGTGGCGGCGACCTTGTAGTAGTCGAAGGGCGCGCGGGATTCGGATGGCGACTTCACCTCGAACAGATACACCGGATGGAGCTTGCGGCCATCTTCGCGGATGCGCCCGGGGCCGAAGGCGTCGTCATCGGTCGGCATCGCCTTCATGCGCGCCACCGCGGCGCGGCCATCGGCCTTGGCGGCGGCCACGCCCATGTCCGCCACCGCCTTCAGGTAGTGCAGCGTGGCGCCATAGCAGCCCGCCGGCACCATGGCGGGCGGGCGGTTCTGGTTGGCGGCGCGGGTGCGCTGCGTCAGCGCGCGGGTGCGGTCATTGAGGTCCCAGTAGAAGGATTCCGTCAGCAGCAGCCCCTGCGCGGATTCCAGCCCCAGCGCGTGGATGTCCATCACGCCCATCAGCAGGGCGGCGAACTTCATCGACCGGTGCAGGCCGAATTCGCGCGCCGCCTTGATGGTGTTCACCGTGTCGGTGCTGGCATTGGCCATGCCCAGCACCTTGGCGCGCGACGCCTGCGCCTGCAGCACGAAGGCCGAGAAATCGGTGGTGGCGGGGAACGGGTAGCGCACCTGCCCCACCACGCGCCCGCCCGCGCCACGCACGAAATTCGCGGTGTCGCGTTCCAGCGCGTGGCCGAAGGCGTAGTCGGCGGTCACGAAGAACCAGCTGTCGCCTCCGGTGCGCACGATGGCCGCCCCGGTGCCCTTGGCCAGCATCCAGGTGTCGTAGGTCCAGTGCACCGTGTTCGGGCTGCATTGCGCGCCCGTGAGGTCGGAACTGGCCGCGCCGGAATTCAGGAAGACCTTGTTCTTCTCGCGCGCGATGGTGTTGACCGCGAAGGCGACCGAGGATGTCGGCACATCGACGATCGCATCCACCCCCTGATCGTACCATTGCCGCGCCAGGTTGGCGCCGACATCGGGGCGGTTCTGGTGGTCGGCCTGCAGCACCTCGACCGTGAAACCGCGATTGGCGAATTCCGCCGCCGCCGCCTGCGTCATGACGACGCTGCCGGGACCGGTGGTGTCGCGATACGGCCCCGACATGTCGGTCAGCACACCGATGCGGATGGTGCCGCCCTGGGCGCGGGCGCGCGAGATCGGCGCCGCGAGCGCGGCGGAGGCGAGAAGGCTTCGGCGACTGGCGTGCATCACTCCGTTCTCCCTTGCGTGCTGGGCGGCGCCGGTGGTTCGGCGCCGCCGCGTGGTCATCGGTGCAGGATCAGCTGCGCACCAGCGAGCAATTGCCCTCCGCCATCGGGCGGAAGGCGTCGTTGCCGGCGGTGGTCTGCAGCAGCTTGTAGTAGTCGTACTGGCCGCGGCTCTCGGCCGGCGACTTCACCTCGAACAGATAGGCCGGGTGCAGCTTGCGCCCGTCCTGGCGGATGCTGCCGGGGCCGAAGCAGTCATCGTCGCAGGGCATCGCCTTCATGCGCGCCACCACCTCGGCGCCATTCGCCTTGGCCTGCGCCACGCCCATGTCGGCCACCGCCTTCAGGTAGTGCAGCACCGAGGCGTAGCCGCCCGCGTGGTTCATGCACAGCGGCACGTTGGGCTGCAGGTTTGCGCGCACGCGGTTGGTGAAGGCGCGGGTGCGGTCATTGAGGTCCCAGTAGAAGGTCTCGGTGCAGATCAGCCCCTGCGTGGCTTCCAGGCCCAGCGAATGCACGTCCGGCATGAACATCAGCAGCGAGGCCAGCTTGATGCCGCGCCGCGTCAGCCCGAATTCCGCCGCCTGCTTGATGCAGTTGATGGTGTCGCTGCCGGCATTGGCCAGGCCGATGACCTTGGCGCGCGAGGTCTGCGCCTGGAGCAGGAAGGAGGAGAAATCCGACGTGCCCGGAAACGGCGTGCGCACCTGCCCCAGCACCCGCCCGCCGGCCTGGCGGACGAAGTTCGCGGTGTCGCGTTCCAGCGCATGGCCGAAGGCATAGTCCGCCGTGATGAAGTACCAGCTGTCCCCGCCCGCGCGCACCGTGGCGCCGCCGGTCGACTTCGCCAGCATGTAGGTGTCGTAGGTCCAGTGCACGAGGTTGGGCGAGCAGGCGCGCCCCGTCAGGTCCGACGTGGCGGAGGACGAATTGACGTAGACCTTGTTCTTCTCGCGCACCACGTCGTTGACCGCGAGCGCGACCGACGACGCCCCGCCATCGACCAGGCAATCGACGCCGTCGCGGTCGAACCAGGTGCGCGCGATATTGGAGCCCACATCCGCGCGGTTCTGGTTGTCGGCGAAGGTGACTTCGATGTTGAAGCCGCGATTGGCGAATTCGGCGGCAGCCTGGCGCACGCAGGCCAGTTCGTTCGGCCCCGTCACGTCGCGATAGGTGCCTGAGAAGTCGCACAGCAGCGCGATCTTGATGGTGTTGGCCGCCTGCGCGCGGGCGCGGGTGAACGGCAGCCCGCCCAGTCCTGCGCCGGCGGCCAGTACGGTCCGGCGGTTGATCTCGGTCATGTCGTGGTGTCCTTCCCTGTGGTGTTGCCGCGTCTTGATGCGCGTCGATCGTGGTGCGGCGGGCTGTCAGCTCCGCACGAGCGGGCAGTTCCCCTCGGCGAGCGGGCGGAATGCCTCGTTGGCCGGCGTGGTCTGCAGCAGCTTGTAGAAATCCCACGGGCCGGAGCTCTCGGCCGGCGACTTCACCTCGAACAGGAAGGACGGGATCAGGCGGCGGCCATCGGCGCGGATGGTGCCAGTGCCGAAGCAGTCATCCTCGCTGGGCGTGGCCTTCATGCGGTTGATCAGTTCGAGGCCCGAGGCCTTGGCCGCCGGCACGCCCATCGCCGCCACGGTCTTGAGGAAATGCAGCGTCGCCGAATAGCAGCCCGCATGGATCATGTTCGGGTAGTTGGTCGGCGTGCGGCGGATGACGCGCTGCGTCCAGGCGCGCGTCTTGTCGTTGGTGTTCCAGTAGAAGGATTCCGTGCAGACCAGCCCCTGCGCGGTCTGCAGGCCGATGCCCTGGACGTCGTTCACGAACAGCAGCAGCGCCGCCAGCTTGATGCCGCGCCGCGTGATGCCGAATTCGGCGGCCTGCTTCACGCAGTTGGCGGTGTCCGCGCCGGCATTCGCCAGGCCGATCACCTTGGGCCGCGCCGCCGCCGCCTGCACCAGGAAGCTGCTGAAGTCGGTGGTGCCGGGGAAAGGTGTCCGCACCTGCCCCACGACCCGCCCGCCCGCGGCGCGCACGAAATTCGCGTTGTCGCGTTCCAGCGCATGGCCGAAGGCATAGTCGGCCGTGATGAAGAACCAGCTGTCGCCGCCCGCGCGCACCATCGCCCCGCCGGTCGACTTCGCCAGCATGTAGGTGTCGTAGGCCCAGTGGATTGTGTTGGGCGAACAGGCGGGGCCGGTCATGTCCGCGGTGGCGGAGCCGACATTCAGGTAGGCCTTGTTCTTCTCCCGCGCGATCTGGTTGACCGCGAGCCCGACCGACGACGTCGGCACGTCGACGATCACATCGACGCCCTGGTCGTACCATTGGCGCGCGATGTTGGAGCCGACATCGGGGCGGTTCTGGTGGTCGGCCTCGACCACTTCCACGGTGAAGCCGTGGCTGGCGCCGAACTCGGCCACTGCCTCGCGCGTGCAGGCAACCGAGGTCGGGCCGGTATTGTCCCGGTAGGTGCCCGACATGTCGGTCAGCACGCCGATGCGGATCGTGTTCGCCTGCGCGCGGGCGCGGCTCAGCGGCGCGATCGCGGCGGCGGTGCCGGCGGCCAGGGCACTGCGGCGGGTCAGCTCCATCGGGACATCCTCCTGTTGATTGTCGTCGTCCCCGGGCTGGGTTGGCTCCCGCCCGGGGCGTCAGGCACGGCATCCATCGGGACTGCGTGGCCCGATGATCGGCGCCGCCGCGTCCCGCGGCCCGGCCCGGCCTTCAAGCACGGGCCGGGACGGCAGGCGCAGCGGCGCGCGCGTCAGCTCCGCACGAGCGCGCAGCCACCCTCCGCGAGCGGGCGGAACGCCTCGTCGGCCGGGGTGGTCTGCAGCAGCTTGTAGTAGTCCCAGGGACCGCGGCTCTCGGCCGGGGTCTTCACTTCCAGCAGGTAGGCCGGGCAGAGCCGGCGGCCATCGACGCGGATCGACCCCGCGCCGAAGGCATCGTCCTCGGTCGGCATCGCCTTCATGCGCGCGACGGTCGCCGCGCCATCGGCCTTGGCCGCCGCGACGCCCAGTTCCATCACCGCCTTCAGGTAGTGCATCGCACCCGAATAGCAGCCGGCCTGCGCCATGCCCGGGCGCAGCCCCTGCGGCATGTTCGGCACGACGCGGCCGGTGAAGGCGCGGGTACGGTCGTTCAGGTCCCAGTAGAAGGTCTCGGTGCAGACCAGCCCCTGCGCCGTCTGCAGGCCCAGCGAATGGACGTCCGAGATGAACATCAGCAGCGCGGCCAGCTTCACGCCGCGGCGCGTGACGCCGAATTCGGCCGCCTGCTTGATCGAGTTGATGGTGTCCCCGCCGGCATTGGCCAGCCCGATCACCTTGGCGCGCGACGCCTGCGCCTGCACCAGGAAGCTGCTGAAGTCGGTGGTGCCCGGGAAGGGCGTGCGCACCTGGCCCAGCACGCGCCCGCCGGCGGCGCGCACGAAATTGCCGGTGTCGCGTTCCAGCGCATGGCCGAAGGCGTAGTCGGCAGTGATGAAGAACCAGCTGTCGCCGCCCGCGCGCACCATCGCGCCGCCGGTCGACTTCGCCAGCATGTAGGTGTCGTAGGTCCAGTGCACCGTGTTGGGCGAGCAGGCCGACCCCGTGAGGTCCGAGGTGGCGCCCGAGGAGTTGATGTAGACCTTGTTCTTCTCCCGCACGACCGTGTTCACTGCGAGCGCGACCGAGGAGGTCGGCACGTCGATGATCATGTCGACGCCATCGCGGTCGATCCACTGGCGCGTGATGTTCACGCCGACATCCGGGCGGTTCTGGTGGTCGCCCACCACGACTTCCACGTTGATGCCGCGCGCGGCCAGGCCAAGGTCGGCGATCGCCTGGCGCACGCAGACCACCGAGCCCGGCCCGTTCACGTCGCGGTACAGGCCGGACTGGTCGTTCAGCACGCCGATCTTGATGGTATTGGCGGCCTGCGCGCGGGCGCTGCGCCAGGGCAGCGCGCCGGCAGCCGCGCCGGCGGCCAGCATTGCGCGACGATTGATCCCGGTCATTCGTATCTCCCTCGATCGGCAGGTCCGGGCGCGCGGGGCCATCCCCGCCGCGCCGTTGTGATGGGCTGGTTCAGCTGCGCGCCAGCGCGCAATTGCCATCGGCCACCGGGCGGAAGGCCTGGTCGGCGGGCACGGTCTGCAGCAGCTTGTAGTAGTCGTAGGCGGCGCGGCTTTCGGCCGGCGCCTTCACCTCGAACAGGTAGGCGGGGTGCAGCTTGCGCCCATCGGCGCGCACCGAACCGGGGCCGAAGGCGTCGTCCTCGGTCGCCATTGCCTTCATGCGCGCGACGGTCGCCGCGCCATCGGCCTTGGCCGCGGCAACGCCCAGTTCCTTCACCGCCTTCAGGTAGTGCAGCGTGGCGGAATAGCAGCCGGCCTGCACCATGGTGGGCGGCGCCTGGTTGGGCATGCGCGGGCGCACGCGGGTGGTGAAGGCGCGGGTGCGGTCATTGAGGTCCCAGTAGAAGGTCTCGGTCAGCACCAGGCCCTGCGCGGTCTGCAGCCCCAGCGCATGCACGTCGCTGAGGAAGACCAGCAGCCCCGCGAGCTTGATGCCGCGCCGCGTCAGCCCGAATTCCGCCGCCTGCTTGATGCAGTTGGTGGTGTCCGCCGCGGCGTTCGCCAGGCCGATGACCTTCGCGCGCGACGCCTGCGCCTGCAGCAGGAAGCTGCTGAAATCGGTGGTGCCCGGGAAGGGCGTGCGCACCTGGCCCAGCACGCGCCCGCCGGCATTGCGCACGAAATTCGCCGTGTCGCGTTCCAGCGCATGGCCGAAGGCGTAGTCGGCCGTGATGAAGAACCAGCTGTCGCCGCCCGCGCGCACCATCGCGCCGCCGGTCGAATTCGCCAGCATCCAGGTGTCGTAGGTCCAATGGATGGTGTTGGCCGTGCAGGCCGCGCCGCTGAGGTCCGACGTGGCGGCCCCGGAATTCAGCATCACCTTGTTCTTCTCGCGCACCAGCTGGTTCAGCGCGAGTGCGACGGACGACGTCGTGCAGTCGGTCAGCATGTCCACGCCGTCGCGGTCGATCCACTGCCGCGCGATGGTGGAACCGACATCGGGGCGGTTCTGGTGGTCGGCCTCGATCACCTCGACATTGAAGCCCTGGGCGCCGAATTCCTGCACCGCCTGGCGCACGCACACGGTCGACCCCGGCCCGCCGAGGTCGCGATACAGCCCCGAGCCATCGCCCAGCACGCCGATCTTGATGGTATTGGCCGCCTGCGCGCGCGCGGCGCGGTAGGGCAAGGCGCCCCATGCGGCGGTCGCGGCGGTGCCGGCGAGGATGCCGCGACGGGTGGGCTGGCTCATGGAATACTCTCCTGGACGTCTCGGCGCGATGCGCCGTGGTGTGGCGCGGCGCGGTCAGACGCCGAGATACTGGTGCAGCCGGTCCATCGAGGATTCGAGATCCTCGTTGCGGACCATATCCACCACGCGGCCATGTTCCATCACGTAGTGACGGTCGGCGACGGTCTGCGCGAAGCGGAAGTTCTGCTCGACCAGCAGCACGGTGAAGCCGCGGCGCTTCAACTCGCGGATGGTGCGGCCGATCTGCTGCACGATGACCGGTGCGAGGCCTTCCGAAGGCTCATCGAGCAGCAGCAGCTTGGCACCGGTGCGCAGGATGCGCCCGATCGCCAGCATCTGCTGCTCGCCGCCCGACAGCTTGGTGCCCTGGCTGCGCGCGCGTTCCTTGAGGTTGGGGAACAGCTCGTAGATCTCGCTGACCGGCAGCCCGCCAGGGCGCACCACCGGCGGCAGCATCAGGTTCTCGGTCACGTCCAGCGAGGCGAAGATGCCGCGCTCCTCCGGGCAATAGGCGATGCCCGATCGCGCGATGATGTCCGACCGCGCGCCGATCAGCTCGCGCCCCGCGTAATGCACCGACCCCGACCGCTTCGGCACCAGCCCCATGATGGACCGCAGCGTCGTGGTCTTGCCCGCGCCATTGCGGCCGAGCAGCGTGACCACCTCGCCCTCGCGGATGTCCAGCGTCACGCCGTGCAGCACGTGGCTTTCGCCGTACCAGGCCTCCAGGCCCTTCACGACCAGCAGGGGGGAACCGCCATCCTGGGCGGCGATCGGCAGGGTGGCGATGGCGTCAGCCATGGGCGGCCTCCGTCGCGGGGGCTTCGCTGCCGAGATAGGCGGCGATCACATCCGGGTTGCGCGCGACCGTCGCGTAGTCGCCCTCGGCCAGCACGGAACCGCGCGCCAGCACCGTGATGGTGTCGCACAGGCCCGAGACGACCTTGAGGTTGTGTTCGACCAGCAGCACCGTGCGCCCGGCCGCCACGCGCCGCACCAGCGCCACGATGCGGTCCACGTCGTCATGCGCCATGCCGGCGGTCGGTTCGTCGAGCAGCAGCATCACCGGGTCGAGCGCCAGCGTGGTCGCGATCTCGAGCGCGCGCTTGCGGCCATAGGGCAACTCGCCGGCGGTCAGGTTGGCGTAGCCCGACAGGCCGACATCCTCGAGCAGTTCGCGGGCGCGCGAATCGTAGGAGCGCAGCACCGCATCGGACCGCCAGAAGTCGAACGACCCGCCGCGCTGGCGCTGCAGCGCCACGCGCACATTCTCGAGCACGCTGAGGTGCGGAAACACCGCCGAGATCTGGAACGACCGCACCAGGCCGAGCCGCGCCACCTGCGCCGGCTTCATGCCGGTGATATCGCGCCCGTCGTAGCGGATGGTGCCGCGCGTGGGCGGCAGGAACTTGGTCAGCAGGTTGAAGCAGGTGGTCTTGCCCGCGCCGTTCGGGCCGATCAACCCGTGGATCGTGCCGCGCTTCACCGACAGGTTCACGTCGTTCACGGCCACGAAGCCGCGGAACTCCTTCGTCAGGCCGCTGGTTTCCAGAATCGCGTCAGCCACGCTTGAACCGCTCCCCTACCCGCCGGCCTGGATGGCCGATCGCACTTCGGTACTGCGATGTAGGCGAGGCGCGGTGCGCCGCGCAAGCCGGCCGGCGCGACGCGCATGAATTTCCACGCGCCGCGCGCTGCATTGCCCTGCGGCCGCGGCGCCTGCACGAAAAAGGGGCAGCCGGTCGCCCGGCCGCCCCCCGTCATCCCGGCACCGCCCGCCCGGTTCAGGCGACGGCGGCGGAGAGTTCCTCCGGCGTCACCTGGCGGTCGCTGACCTTCGCGAGCTCCAGCATGAAGTCGACGACCTTTTCCTCGAAGATCGGCGCGCGCAGGTTCTCGGCGGCCTGGGGGTTCTTGCGGAAGAACTCCAGCACCTGCTGCTCCTGGCCCGGATAGCGCGAGGCCTCCTGGCGCACGGCGCGGGTCATCTCCTCCGGGCCGACCTGCACGTTGTTGGCGCGGCCGATCTCCGACAGCATCAGGCCGAGGCGGATGCGACGCTCGGCGATGGTGCGGTATTCGGCCTTCAGCGTCTCCTCGTCCTTGCCCTGGTCGTCGGCATCGAGCCGCCCGGCCTTGAGGTCGGCCTCGACGCGCTGCCAGATCTGGGTGAACTCGGCCTCGACCATGCCCTCGGGCACCGGGAAGGAGGCACGGTCGGCGAGCACATCCAGCAGCGCGCGCTTCACCTTCATGCGCGACAGCGCGTCGTATTCGCGCTGCAGGGATCCGCGAATCGCATCCTTCAGCGCCGCCAGGTCGGCCATGCCGACGGCCTTCGCCAGGTCGTCGTCGATCGCGACCGGCTTGCGCGCCTTCAGCGCCTTGGCGGCGATGGTGAAGCGGGCATGCTTGCCGGCCAGGTCCGCCGATCCGTAGTCGGCCGGGAAGGTCACATCGATGTCGCGGCTGTCGCCAGGTGCCATGCCGACCATCTGCTCGGTGAAGCCGGGGATGAAGCCCTGGCCGCCCACTTCGATCGGCATGTCGGTCGCGGCACCGCCGGCGAAGGCCGGGGCCTCGCCTTCCTCGGCGCCGGCCACCACGCGCATCGGGCCGACGCGCAGCGTGAGGTCGACCACGGCGCCGGCCGGGACCGGGACCTCGATCAACGGGCGGGCGAAGGCCAGCGTCGCGTCGTCCGCCAGCGTGAAGGTCGCGCGGTCGCCATGCGGGTTCAGGCTGCAATTGGCGCGGGTCGATCGCAGGAAGGCGTCGGCCGAACGCTCGTTGAAGCCGAAATGCGCGGACATGGCGCTCGGCAGCGCGCCGGCCGCGACATGCGCCTGCACCGACAAGGTATAGACGCCGCCGGGCTTCACCGCGAAGCCGTTGGGCCGTGCCGCAAAGACGCGGATGTAGCCGTCGACGGTCGCGGTGCCGCTTACCTTGGCGTCGAAATACGGCAGGCCGCGCTCGGTGCCGATGGCGTCCACCACGCTGGCGAGCCCCGTCGAGACATCGACCGACCATTCGCCGGGGACCTCGCCCGGGTTGCCGGGGCGCGCGCCCAGGCCGATGCCGTTCTTCAGCAGGTTGACCGGCAGGCGGCCGGTGAAGTCGCAGACCAGGATGTCGCCGGTGCCGGCGGCGCGGGGCTCGGCATCCTCCAGCGTGCCGTTGCGCTCGGCGATGGAGGCCAGCGCCTTGTCGATCGCCTCGTCGGTCGGCTCGGTCTTGAGGCGCTCGAGCTCGATGCCGGCGAATTCGGGCATCGGCACCTCGGGCAGCACCTCGAGGTCCATGCGGAATTCGAGGTCGGCACCCTCGGCGAAGTTCACGATGTCGATCTTGGGCTGCAGCGCCGGCTTCAGGCCGCGGTCGGTGACCACCTGGCGCGAGGCGTCCGACACCTGCTGTTCCAGCACCTCGCCCAGCACGGCGGCGCCGTAGCGCTGCTTGACCACCGACATCGGCACCTTGCCGGGGCGGAAGCCGGGCATGGAGACGGTCTTGGCGATCTCGGCCAGCCGCTTGTCGCGCGTGGTGGCGATGTCGCCCGCGGTGACGACGACGGAATAGGCGCGCTTCAGCCCGTCATTCGCGAGCTCGGTGACCTGCATCGAGAGACTTCCAACAGCTAGAGAAAACCGGCGGCGCCTTTGGTGCGGGCGAAGGGATTCGAACCCCCACGGCTTGCGCCACCGGAACCTAAATCCGGCGTGTCTGCCAGTTCCACCACGCCCGCAAGGCGCCATTGGGCGGCAGGGCCGGGGGTTTAGCGCAGGATGGCGGGGTTTCCAAGGCGGTTTGGGCGGCCCTGCGCCGGCAAGCGGCCAGCCCGGCATGCGGCGCGCCGATGCGCCCGCGCCGGCCGGCCTGGCGGCAAGCCCCTCCCGGCGGAGGAACGGCGGCCCGCCGGCGCCACGCCCCGCCGGCGCCGCGACGCAGCGGGCATGTCGGATCGCGCGGGCGCGCCCAAGGCGTCGCCGGCGGCAGGGTGGATTCGGTCGGCGCGGCGGACACGCCGCGTCGCCCACAACGCCGCGCCACAACGTCCGCCGCCGCGCCCGGCCCGCGTTACAACACGCTTCCGCGCGTGGGCGCATCCCCTGCCCCGCCCGCACGTTCCTTCGACGGGACCGCACACGGGTCTCTTGACCGAACAGGAGAGAACGCATGAGCGCACACGCCAACCAGATCCGCGAGCACATGAGCGTCGTCGGCAATGACGGCCAGAATGTCGGCACGGTGGACCGCGTCGAAGGCGATCGCATCAAGCTGACCAAGGGCGACGACCAGCAGCACCACTACCTGCCGCTGCAGTCGGTGCAGGGCGTCTCGGGCCAGCAGGTCCAGCTCAACTGCTCGGCGCAGGAGGCCCGGCAGTCGGCATCCGGCGAGACGAAGCAGCGCCAGCAGCAGTAGCGAATGGCGGGGCGCGGTCGGCCACGGCCGCGCCCCGGACTGCCGCCGCGACAGCCGCGCGCGTGCCGTTCCGGGTCAGCCCAGCAGCGCCTCCGCACACGCATCCAGGATCGCGTCGGTATCCAGCCCGTATTCCCGATACAGGTCCGGGATATCGCCCGCCTGCCCGAACCGATCCACGCCCAGCGGCACCACCCGCTGCCCGCGCACCGCGCCCATCCAGGCATGCGCCGCCGGATGGCCGTCCAGCACCGTGACCAGCGCGGCATCGCGCGCCAGCGGCGCCAGCAGCCGTTCGACATGCGACCCCAGGCGCACGCCGCTGCGCGCCGCGCGGCGCGAGGCCAGCCAATCCGCGTGCATGCGGTCGGGGCTGGTGATGGCCAGCAGGCCGGCGGCCGGGTCCTCGCCGCGCAGTTCCTCGAAGGCGGCGACGGCCTCGGGCGCGACCGCGCCCTGGTAGGCGATGGCGATGCGCGCACCAGGCGCCGGCGGCACCACCCAATGCCCGCCCGCGATCACCGCGGCGGGGTCCAGCGGTCGCGCCGGCTGCTCCAGCCCGCGCGTCGACAGCCGCAGCCAGACGGCCGAGCCATCCGGCTTCTGCATGTGGTCAAAGGCGTGGCGCAGCAGGATGGCGAGTTCATCCGCATGCGCCGGCTCGAAGCTCGCCAGCCGGTCCGCCGCCATGCCGATCAGCGGCGTATTGACCGACTGGTGCTGCCCGCCCTCCGGCGCCAGGGTCAGGCCGGACGGTGTGGAGACCAGCAGGAAGCGCGCATCCTGGTAGCAGGCGTAGATCAGCGCATCGAGGCCACGGTTCACGAAGGGGTCGTACACCGTGCCGACCGGCAGCAGCCGCGCGCCATACAGGCGGTCCGCCAGGCCAAGGCCCGCCAGCACCAGGAACAGGTTCTGCTCGGCGATGCCCAGTTCGACATGCTGGCCCTCGGGCGACATGCCCCAGCGCTGCGCGGAGGCCAGCTTGGCGTCGCGGAACACGTCGTTCTTCTTGTGCCGGTCGAAGATGCCGCGCCGGTTCACCCAGGCGCCGAGATTGGTGCTGACCGTCACATCGGGGCTGGTGGTGACGATACGCCTGGACAGGTCCGCGAATTCGCCGCTGCCGCGTCCGATCTCGGCCAGGATCTCGCCGAAGGCGGCCTGGGTGGACTGCTTGCGGCCCTCGGCCACCTTGGGCGCCGCGAAGACCGCCGGCACATGGATGGTGGGCGAGGCCAGCCGCCGCCCCGCGGGTGTCAACGGCTGCGCGAAGGGGATGTCGGCCAGGAAGTCCCGCAATTCGGCCTCGGGAATGTCGAGGCCCTCGAACAGGTCCCATTCATGGCCGGGGCGGATGCGCATCAGCTCGCGGAAGCTGCCCATCTGCTCGCGCGTCATCAGCCCCGAATGGTTGTCCTTGTGGCCGGCGAAGGGCAGGCCCATCCCCTTCACGGTATAGGCGATGAAGCAGGTCGGCTGGTCGCCCTCGGCATCCTGGGCGCGGAAGGCGTCGCCCAGCGTCTCGATGTCGTGGCCACCGAGGTTCGTCATCAGTGCGGCCAGTTCGTCATCGGTCAGCGGGTCGATGATGGCGCGGATGCCCGGGATGCGGCCGAGTTCCGCCAGCACCGCCGCGCGCCAGGCGGCCCCGCCCTGGAAGGTCAGCGCGGCATAGAGGCTGTTGGGGCAGTCATCGATCCAGCGGCGCAGGTGTTCGCCATCGGGCCGCGCGAAGGCGGCTTCCAGCTTGCGGCCATATTTGATGGTGACGACGTTCCAGCCCATGTCGCGGAACAGGCCCTCGATCCGGCCGAACAGCCGGTCGGGCACCACGGAATCAAGCGACTGCCGGTTGTAGTCCACCACCCACCAGACATTGCGGATGTCGTGCTTCCAGCCTTCCAGCAGGGCTTCGTAGATGTTGCCCTCATCGAGTTCGGCATCGCCGACCACGGCCACATGGCGGCCGGCGGGCAGCCCTTCGGGCGCCAATTCGTGCAGCCGCACATAGTCCTGCACCAGCGACCCGAAGGAGGCGAGCGCCACGCCCAACCCGACCGACCCGGTGGAGAAATCGACCTCCGCCCCGTCCTTCACGCGCGAGGGATAGGGCTGGATGCCGCCGAAGGCGCGCAGCGTGGACAGCCGTTCGCGGTCCTGCCGCCCCAGCAGGTAGTTGATGGCATGGAAGACCGGCCCGGCATGCGGCTTCACCGCCACGCGGTCTGCCGGCTTCAGGATGCCGAAATACAGCGCCGAGAGGATCGACACAGACGACGCGCAGGAGGCCTGGTGCCCGCCCACCTTCAGCCCGTCGCGGTTGGGGCGGATGTGGTTGGCGTGGTGGATCATCCAGGCCGACAGCCACAGCAGCTTGCGCTCCAGCGCGTGCAGGATCTCGACGCGCCGCGCCGCATCCGGCGTGTCCAGGCGCTGTCCCCTGCCCTGCACGGTCATCCGCATCCCCCCGCCACATCCGCCGCGGAGTATGGGCGTTCGACCCGGCGCCGAGAAGGCCGCCGCCGCCGGGCGTCGCTGCCGCGATGACGGAGGTCGCCGCCGGGCGGCCCCGCCTGGCGGCATGGCGGCTTCGCGCCCCGCGACGCTGCCCGCGCCGGGGTGCGGCGCGCCGCCCGATGCCGCGGCCCGGTGCTCGGGCATCGTCCGCGAGTGCCGGTGCCGGCGCGACGGCCGGTCGGTCAGCCCAGGCCGCGGCGCAGCGGAAAGGCGACCGGATCGCCGCCGCGCCTTGGCCGTGGCGGGGCGGCGCGCCGCGCGACCACGGTCGCCAGCAGGACCGGCGCGGCCGCGAGCAGGAGCACGAAGGCGAATTGCGCGAGTGGCACCATGGGCGTCTTCCCTGTCGAGGCGACCCGTTGTGGCGGAACGCCGGGATGCCCGCCGTGTCCCGGATCACCTCGCCCATGCCGCAGCGCAGCGCGCACGCAGACCATTCGAGAACGCCGACGGCGTGGGAACGCGCCGCCCCACGCCGTCCCGAACGGTCGGTCAGCCCTTCGCCAGCTTCTTCAGCGCCGCCGAGACCGCGCGCTTGCCCTCGCCGACATACCCCTCGTGGTTCTCCTCGATGCGGTCGGGGTCATAGACGTAGTTCACCATCAGCCCGAGCGCCTGGCGCATGCCATTGTCCGAGGTGTCGCCGCGCCAGTTCAGCCGGTCGATCCGCGCGCCATTGGACAGGTGGAAATGCGCCACCGGGTCGCGCGCGCGCCCGGCGCGGCCCGGCGTATCCTCCTTGGCCAGGTAACGCGCGCACAGGCGTGTCAGCAGCGGCTCCAGCACCTTCGCGGCCGCCTCGTCGCGCGACCAGCCACGCCGCGCGATCAGCCGCTGCAGCGCCGCCACCGCATCGTCGGTCCGCAAGGCCGCGGGTTCGGCCAGCGCCTCGGCCTGCGGGGCCGGCAAGGCCAGGCTGGGCGGCGCGGCGGTGAGCAGCGCCTTGCGCTCCTCCTCGCTCAGCGCCACCGCGCCGGTCGCGAGCGCGCCATCGAGCCACCGCCGGAAGCCCGGGATCGGCGAGAGCGTGCCGAAGGCCTTGAGGTTGCGGAATTCGTCGGACAGCAGCCCGACCACGCGCTTGATCAGGAAATTGCCGAACGAGATGCCATCCAGCCCGCGCTGGCAGTTGTTGATGGAATAGAACACCGCGGTATCCGCGCTGCGTGGGTCGAGCACGGGCGCTTTCTCATCCAGCACGCGCTGCACGCTGTCCGACATGCCCTGGACCAGCGCGACCTCGACGAAGATCAGCGGCTCCTCCGGCATGCGGGGATGGAAGAAGGCATAGCAGCGGCGGTCGGAATCGAGCCGGTTGCGCAGGTCGCGCCAGGTGCGGATACGGTGCACCGCCTCGTACTGGACCAGCTTCTCCAGGATGATGGCGGGCGAATGCCAGTCGATCCGGCGCAGCTCCAGGAAGCCCACGTCGAACCAGGCGGCCAGCAGGCCCTTGAGGTCGGTCTCCAGCGCCTGGAGCAGCTTGTCGCCGTCCATGCGCGCCAGCAGGTCGGCGCGCAGGTCGACCAGGAACTTCACCCCGTCCGGGATGGCGGCGAAGGCGGTCAGCAGCCGGATGCGCGGCGGCTCCAGCGCGCGCCGCAGCCGGGCGGTGGCCACGGCACGCTCGGCCGCATCGGCCGCGGCGACGACCTTCTCCATGGCGCGGGCGACGGCATCGGCATCGGAATCGAAGAAGGCCAGCGCGCGCAGGAAATCGGTGCGCCCAGGGCCATCGAGCGTGCGGTAGGCCTCGGCCAGGCCGGCGGCACGGTTGCGGGCGGAGACCTCGCCGCCGCGGGCTTCCAGGCAGGCGGCCAGGCGGGCGGCCAGGTCGGGGTCGGGATCGGCCACGCCGACCGCGGCGGCGACGTCGCGCCACAGCGTGGTGACGCGCTTCATCGCCCTGTCGATCAACCCGGCCTGCACCGCGACGTCTGACATGCGCCACCCCGTTTCCCGTCGGGGTTGAAACCTAGCGACACATACCGTGAAGCGCCAGGATTTCAGCAGGCGGGTGGGCGGATGCGCGGCAAGACCGCGTCACCGCCAGTGCTGCAACCGGCGCGCGCGACGGCGCTTACCGCAACCAGCGCGCGTCACCGCGCGCACCGATACCAGCGCGCGTCACCGCGCGCACCGATACCAGCGCGCGTCACCGCGGCCATCGATACCAGCGCGCGTCACCGCGGCCATCGATACCAGCGCGCGTCACCGCGGCCATCGATACCAGCGCGCGTCACCGCGGCCATCGATACCAGCGCGCGTCACCGCGCGACGCTCGCCGGCACCCGGCACGACAAGGCCGCGCCACCCTGCGGTGCGCGGCCCTGCCAGACGCATCATCACACCCTGCCGTGCCTCACCTGCGATCGCGCCGGCCGGCGCAGCTGTGCGCGCGGTCGCCGGCGACGCCGCGGCCCGGTGGTCAGGCCTTGCCGATCCCCAGCAGCGCCGCGCGCACGGAGGAGACGACCCCCGCCGGTTCTTCCTGCGACACGCTGGCCGTCGCGACCGCCGAGCCACCGCCGGCGGCGCGCGCCACCTCCATCATGGCGGGTTCGAGGGCGGCACCGACCGGGCCGGGCATCGGGATGGGCGTGCCGCCGGCGGGCGGCGGGGCGAGCTGGATGACCGGCGCGGCGCTGCGCTCGGGCTCTGCCGAAGCGATCCCCAGGCTCACTGCCACCGACGGCTGTGCGTCATACAGCGACAGCAACTTGTGGATGCCTTCCAGCCTTTGGAACGGCCTGGAGGCGCGAAGTTCCGCGATGATGGAACGCTCCTCGGTGTGAAGCGCGCTGACGAGAGTGCTGCTCATGGATCATCCCCCGGGGTTTTCCCGCAGGTTAATCTATCGTGAGAGAATTCGGCCTTTCAACACATTCGTGACGAATTGCTATAAATTTGGAATTCCCCTTGATCTTGTGGATAAGACCTTGGCGCATCACAAGATGTGGTTCGCGCAATGGTAGTTTCGGGACCTCCAGCCTATCGCGTTACACGGAAAGTTGAGACGGAGACTCATCATTGGGCGAGCCCAGCTCATTTTCTTTCTAAGCTGTCGACGGTAACCTCCTGTTTTGTCACTATCTCTCACCCGAATTTTCAACCCCGCGCCGCCGCCACGGACACCCCGCAGGCACGCAGCCGCGCCGCCGCCAACCGCCCGGCGAGGTCCTCGGCCAGCAACCCTTCCCCGCAGGCGAAACCGGCCTCGCCATGCAACCACGCGCCCGCCGCCGCTGCTTCGAAGGGCGCCATGCCAGCCCCGATCAGCGCGGCGATCAGCCCCGCCAGCACATCCCCCGTCCCGCCGGTCGCCAGCCAGGCGGGCGCATGATCGTTGATCGCGGTTCGGCCATCAGGGGCGGCGATCACGGTATCCGGCCCCTTCAGCAGCACCACCGCACCGGTCGTCGCCGCCGCGCGCCGCACCGCCGCCAGCCGGTCGCCGCCGATCGCGCCGAACACCCGGGTGAATTCGCCCTCATGCGGTGTCAGCACGGCGCAACCCGACAGCGCCGCGGGATCGCCGGCGGCCGCGCCCAGCGCGCCGGCATCGGCCACCACCGCGCGACCTGCCACCACCACGCGGCGCAGCTGCGCCAGCGTCGCCGCCTCGGCCGGCAGTCCGGGGCCGATCACCCAGACCGCGCGGCGCGGATCGGACAGCAACTCCTCCAGCGGCGCCTCGGTCACGATCACGCCGGGCGCCCCACCACGCAGCACCTCGGCGGATCGGCGGTCGGGCGCCAGCAGCGTCAGCAGCCCTGCCCCGCCGCGCCGCGCGCCGGCCGCCGCCAGCCGCGCCGCGCCGGTCATGCCCGCGCCGGCGACCACCGTGACGTGCCCGCGGCCGTATTTGTGGGCGTCCGGTTGCAGCGGCGGCAGGCGCCACAGCCCGGGCTGGTTGTGCGCGCAGCGCGGCGCGACCTCCGCCAGCACGGCGGCCGGCAGGCCGATATCCGCCAGCACCACCTCGCCGCACAGGGCACGGCCGGGCAGCAGCAGGTGGCCGGGCTTGCGGCGGAAGAAGGTCACGCTCAGCGCGGCCTGCGACGCATGGCCCAGCACCTGGCCGGTCGCGCCATCCAGGCCGGATGGCATGTCCACCGCCAGCACCGGCCCGCCGGCGGCCGCCAGCGTGGCGGCGACCAGGCCCTCGACCGGGCGCGCCAGGCCGGCGCCGAACACCGCGTCGATCACCAGGCCCGCGCGCGCCGCTTCCACGGGCGCGAAGGGCCGCAGGGGGCCACGCCAGCGTGCGGCCGCGACCGCGGCGGCGCCATCGCGCGGCGGCGCCAGCGCGGCCACCGCGACCGGCCACCCGGCCTGCTCCAGCAGCCGCGCCGCGACATAGCCATCCCCGCCATTATTCCCCGGGCCGGCCAGGACCAGCGTGCGGACCGGCCGGAAGCGGCGCATCGCCGCGCGCGCCACGGCGCGGCCGGCCGCCTCCATCAGCCGCGTGACCGGGATGCCCGCCGCGACCGCCAGCGCATCGGCGCGCGCCATCTCGGCGGGCGTGAGGATCTCCAGGGGACTTGCCGCGGGGGACATGGATGCGACATCCTTCATGCATAAACACGCAATCAATACAGGAGGAACCGATGCCGGGACCCAGCAGGACGGAACGCTCGGTCGAGGAACTCTACCGCGACGACCCCGAGCGCGCCGATGCGCTGGTCTGGGGCCGACGCGACACGCTGAAGGGCGCGGCGCTGGCGGCCATGGGCGTGGCGCTGGGCGGCGCCATCCCCTTCGCGCGCCACCTGCCCGGCGGGCTGCTGCCGGCCGCCCTCGCGCAGGGCGCCGCGCCGCAGTTCCTCCAGATGGAAGGCAAGGCGCGCCTGATCCTGCAGGGCGAGCGCCCGCTGAACGCCGAGACGCCCGAGGCACTGCTGGATGACGACATCACCCCGGCCGACAAGTTCTTCATCCGCAACAATGGCTCCGTGCCCGACCCCGCCGCGGACCCGCGCGCCTGGAAGGTCGCCATCGATGGCGAGGTGAACACGCCGCTCGAGCTGAGCGTGGGCGAGCTGGAATCCCGCTTCCCGCTGGTCACGCTGCGCCTGCAGATGGAATGCGGCGGCAATGGCCGCGCCGGCTTCACCCCGCAGGCGGCGGGCAATCAATGGGGCAATGGCGCGATCTCCTGCGCGGAATGGACCGGGGTGCGCCTGCGCGACGTGCTGCGCGCCGCCGGCCTGAAGGAGAGCGCGAGATTCACCGGCCAGCACGGCGCCGACACGCATCTCTCGGCGCAGGGGCCGGCGATCAGCCGCGGCATGCGGATCGACAAGGCGATGGACGAGGACACGATCATCGCCATCCGCATGAACGGGCAGCCCATCCCTCAGATGCATGGCGCGCCGGTGCGCCTGATCGTGCCGGGCTGGCCGGGCTCGCTGAGCCAGAAGTGGTTCACGCGGATCGAGCTGCGCGCCACGCCGCATGCCGGGCGCGGCATGGGTGGCACGTCGTACCGGGTGCCGGTGCGCCCGATCGTGCCGGGCAGCCGCAACAACGGCGCGGATTTCACCGACATGGAGAGCATGCCGGTGCGCTCGGTGCTGACCAGCCACGCGCACGGGTCGCGCCTGCCGGCGGGCACGCGCGCCCTCGATATCCGCGGCCAGGCCTGGGCGGGGGACCTGACCGTCCGCGCAGTCGATGTCTCGGTCGATTTCGGGCAATCCTGGCAGGCCATGGCGGTGGCGGCGCCGCCCAACCGCCACGCCTGGCAACGCTGGAGCGGGCGCATCGCCTTCCCTTCCGATGGCTATTTCGAGATCTGGTACCGCGCCACCGACAGCAACGGCCGCATGCAGCCCCATGTCGCGGCGAACTGGAACCCGCAGGGCTATGGTGCCAACCCGATCAGCCGCGCGGCGGTGCTGGTCGGCTGATGCGGGGGTTGATGGTGCTGGCGGTGGGCGCGCTGCTCACCGCCTCGATTGCCTTCGCGCAGGATGCCGACCTGGCGCGCCGCCAGGCCGAGGCAGCGGCCGAGATCGCCGCCCGCGCCGAGGCGGAGACCGTGCTGGCCGAGGGTGAAGGCCGGTCGGAAACCTTCGCCTACTGCACCGCCTGCCACAACACGGCGCTGATCCGCCGCTCGGCCTTCTCGCGCGACCGCTGGGACGAGCTGATGGACTGGATGGCCGAGAAGCACGGCATGAACCCGATCGACGGCGACTTCCGCGCCACCATCGTGGACTACCTGGCGCAGCACTACGGGCCGCGGGCGCGCGGGCCGCGCGGGGGCAATCCGTTCCTGGACTGACCTGGGCGGTGCCCGCAAACGCGGCATTCATCCCTTCGGCGCGAGATTGCGGGCGGTATTCCCGGAGTCCAGATCCCGATGCGCGCATCCCTCTCCCTCCGACTGCTGCTGCTGGCGATCGTGCCGGCCCTGGCGGTCGCGCTCGCCGCCGCGCTTGCGGGTTCCTATGGCGTGCAGCGCGCGCTCGGCACCCAGGCCGCCGACGCGGCGTCGCGCGCCGCCGAACTCGCCGAACAGGAAGGCGCCCGGCTGACCCGCGCGATGGGCGCGCAGGCCGCCGCGCTGGCCGTGCGCGAGGACCTGCTGGCCGCCATGGCGGCGGGCGAGCGCGACCGCCTGGCGGCCCTGCTGGTGCCGGTCTTCGCCGCGAGCCGCGCCGCCGACCCGCGGCTGCGCGTGCTGGAACTGACCGACGCCGCCGGGCGCGTGGTGCTGCGCGCGCACAACCCATCGCGCCATGGCGATGACAAGGCGCGCGTGCCCGACGTGGCGCTGGCGCTGCGCGGGCAGGATGCACTGGGCGGCGTGGTCTCGCCGGCCACCGGGGAGATGGCGATCGGCGCGACCGTGCCGCTGCGCCAGGGCGGGCGCATCATCGGCACGCTGAAGGCGGCGGGCTACCTGGATGCCGCGACGGCGGCGCAGATCGCGCGCGCCACCGGCGGGGAGATCGTGCTGATCGGCGCCGGGCGGCTGCGCGAGACGACGATCGCCGGGCTCGAGATCGCGGCGCTGCCCGAGGCGACGCGCGCCGCGATCGAGGCCGCGCGCACCGGCGTGGCGCCGGGCACCGTGGCGGGCCTGCGCTACAGCATCGCCCAGCGCCCGCTGCTGGACCTGGCCGGCGCACCGACCGGGGCGGTGGTGGTGCTGCTGCCCATGAGCAGCTTCGAAGCGGTGGCCTGGGAGGCGATGGGCTGGATCGGCGGATCGGCGCTGCTGCTGCTGCTGCTGGCCGGCGCCATCGGCGCGCGCGCGGCCCAGCGCTTGGCGGCACCGCTGCGCGGCCTGGCGGGCGCCATGCAGGCGCTGGCCGCCGGGCAGCAGGTCGCGCAGGTGCCGGGCAGCGGCCGGGCCGACGAGATCGGGCGCATGGCCGCGGCGGTCAGCGTGTTCCGCACCGCCATCGACGAACGCGCGCGGCTGGAAGCCGCGGCAGCGGACGAACAGGCCGAGCGCGACCGGCGCCAGGCCGCGCGCGACGCCGCGACGCGGGACTTCATGGCGTCGGTCGGCACCATCCTCGATACGCTGGGCGCGTCGGCCGGGCGGATGCGCCAGGCCGCGGACGCGATGGCCGAAGCCGCGGCGCGCACGCGCGAAGGCACCGCGGCCAGCAGCGCCAGCGCCGCCCTGTCGGCCAGGGGCCTCGACGCCGTCGCGGCGGCGGGCGGGCAGCTCTCGGCCAGCGTGGGCGAGATCACCCGCCGGGTCGCCGAGGCCGCCAGCGCCACCGGCGCGGCGGTGGAACGCGCCGGCGCCACCGACACGACGGTGCGCGGCCTGTCCGAGGCGGCCGCCCAGATCGGCGAGGTGGTGCGCCTGATCGCCGACATCGCCGGGCGTACCAACCTGCTCGCGCTCAATGCCACGATCGAGGCGGCGCGGGCGGGCGATGCCGGCAAGGGCTTCGCCGTCGTCGCCTCCGAGGTGAAGCAGCTGGCCGCGCAGACCGCCCGCGCGACCGAGGATATCGGCCGCCAGGTGGCCGGCATCCGCGCGGTGACCGAACAGGCGGTGGGTGCCATCGCCGAGGTCGGCGGCGCCATCGAGCGCGTCAGCAGCGCCTCCACCGCGATCGCCGCCGCGGTCGAACAACAGGGCGCGGCAACCACGCATATCGCCGGCCAGGTGCGCGCCGTGGCCGAGCAGAGCAGCGCCGCCACCGCGCAACTGAGCGAGGTGGCGCAGGGTGCCGAACGCGCCGGGGCGGCCGGGGAGGCCGTGCTGGCGACGGCCGGCGAAGTGGCGCGCGTGTGCGACGACCTGCGCGCCGAGGTCGATCGGTTCCTCGCCGCCATCGGCATGCAAACGTCGCCGGACCAGCCACTGCGTCGCGCCGCGTGAGGCGCCGCCGAGGGGGCGGTCAGGCGGGGCGCCTTCTGGCGGCCTGAGCGACGGGCGACGTTCTGCTATGCTGCGCCGCCACACACGGAGTCGCGCATGGCCTTCGTCATCGCCGTCGCGCAGCGCAAGGGCGGCGCCGGCAAGTCCACCATCGCCGCCAACCTGGCCGCGGCCTACGCCGAGGAAGGTGCGCGCGTCGCCTTGCTCGACATCGACCCGCAGCGTTCGCTCGCGCGCTGGGACGATGTGCGCGGGCGCTCGGCCAAGGCCCGGCCGCTGCATTTCGAGGCGCCGACCGGATGGCGCCTGCCCTCCATCCTCGACCGGCTGCGGGCTGAGAGCGATGTCGTGCTGCTCGACACCGCGCCGCACGACGACAGCGATGCCCGCACCGCGGTGCGCGGCGCCGACCTGGTGCTGGTGCCGCTGCAACCCTCCGCGGCCGACCTGTGGTCGATGGACGCGACGCTCGACCTCGCGAAGAAGGAAGGGCGCCGGGTGGCGCTGGTGCTGAACCGCGCGCCGTCCTCGGGCAGGCTGCTCGACCAGGTGCATGCCGCCATCCGCGAGCGCGACCTGCCGCTGGTGGGTGCGGCGCTGGGCAACCGGACCGCCTTCGCGCAGGCCTTCATGGCCGGCCTGGGTGCGGTCGAGGCCGCGCCGAAGGGGGTCGCCGCCGCCGAGGCGCGGGCGCTGGCCGCCGCGCTGCGCGCGCTGAAGGATCGCTGACATGGCCACGCTGATCTATGTGCTGCACGTGCTGGGCGCGGTGGTCTGGGTGGGTGGGATGGCCTTCGCCCTGCTGGCCCTGCGCCCGGCCGCGCACGAGGCGCTGGAGGGGCCGCAGCGCCTGGCGCTGATGGGCAGCGTGTTCCGCCGCTTCTTCCGCATCCTGTGGCATGTCGTGCCGATCATGCTGCTGACCGGCTGGGCGCTGTGGCTGGGCTGGTACTGGGGCTTCGGCAGCAGCATCTGGCATGTCCATTTGATGCACCTGACCGCGCTGCTCATGGCCGGCATCTTCGCCGCGGTGGCGCTCGGCCCCGGGCGGGCGATGCAGGCGGCGCTGACGGCGGGCGACGGGCCGGCGGCAGCGGCCGCGCTGGACAGGATCCGGAAAGGCGTCAGTGTCAATCTGGCTCTCGGCCTGCTCACCGTGGCGGTCGCGGCATGGGGACGATTCGGCGGATGAGCATGGCTGAGACGCGCGGCTTCGAGATCGTCGAGGACGCCGCGCCGGAATTCGAGGCGGTGGGCGCCATCCAGCGCGGCCTGCACGCCTTCAACCAGGAAATGGGCGGCGACTACGACCGCGAGCCCGTCACGCTGCTGGTGCACGACCCGGAGGGCAAGACGCTGGGCGGGCTGCTCGGCCTGACCTTCTGGGGCTGGCTGTTCGTGGATTGGCTGTGGCTGAGCCCGGAGATGCGCGGCAAGGGCGTCGGTGGCGAATTGCTGGCCCGCGCCGAAGCCATCGCGCGCGAACGCGGCTGCACCAACGCCTATACCGACACCTTCAGCTTCCAGGCGCCGGGCTTCTGGCAGCGCAACGGGTATGCCGAATTCGGCCGGCTCGATGGCATGCCGGCGGGCCATGCCCGGGTATGGTTCCGCAAGGCGCTGTAGCACCGCCGGCCGCTTGGCCCTGCGTCCGGGCACTGGGCCGGGTGGTCCAGCCCGGTCGCCGCGCGCTTACGCCGGGGTCAGAGGGGCAGTAGCTCCTGTCGTGGGCGCCAAGGCGCCTTTGCCGTCGCCAAGGGGAACATCGGATGCACTCGCCCATCGCCACGCGGCGCCACCTCCTGCTCGCCCTGCCGGCCCTGGTGATCGCCGGATGCGCCGCCGAACCGCCGGCCGCGCCGCAGGCGGCAACTACCCCGCCACCGCCGCCGACCCCCGATGCCACGGTCGTGCTGCGCAACTGGCGCGTCGGCGTCATCGGCCAGGTCTCCTGGGGCAGCGGTGTCCTGACGCAGCAGGGCGTGGGCCGCCCGTTCCGCATGCGCGGCGTCGGCGCCGGCGGCGCGGGCATGGCCCGCATCCGCGCCGAAGGAGAAGTGTACAACCTGCGGCGGGTCGAGGATTTCGCCGGCGTCTATGGCCAATTGCGCGGCGGGGCGGTGGTTCCCGGCGCGGAGATCCCCGGCACATTGTGGCTGGTCAATTCGCAGGGCGTCCGCCTGGCCCTGCGGCCGCAGCGCACGGGGCTCGCGCTGCAGATCGGCGCCGACGCGGTGGTGATCGAATTCCTTGAGGGCCGCGCGCGGGCGGCCTGACCATGCCGCCCGCGGTCGCGGCGGATCCGCGGCCGCTGCGCCGCGCCGCCGATGTCGCGCGGGTGTTCCGGCAGGCCCGGCGCCAGAGCATGCGGCGTTCGCGCGCGCTCGCGTCGCAGGCTCTAGCCTGTTGTTTTCAGAGCATCTTCACGCGCTCAGATGACCTCATCTGAACGCGATCTGCTCTAGCCTGTTGTTTTCAGAGCATCTTCACGCGCTCAGATGACCCCATCTGAACGCGATCTGCTCTACAGGTCCCGCAGCAGCGCCAGAACGGTGCCGCGCGCCGGTGCGGCCGCTGCCGGCGCGCCGCCGGCCAGCTCCGCCGCGCGGGCCTCGCGCGGGGTGCAGCCGAATTCACGGCGGAAGGCGCGGCTGAAGGATGACGGGTCGAAGAAGCCGGCCTCCTCGGCCAGCGTTGCTATGTCCCGGCGTTCCGACGGGTCCGACAGCAGGCGGCGCGCGCGGCGCAGGCGCTCGCGCTTGATGAAGTGCGCGACGCCGCCCATCGGTTCGAACAGGCGATAGAGCTGCGATCGCGACATGCCCGCCAGCGCCGCGAGACGCCTGGGCGTGAGCGTCGCGGCGCCCAGGTTGTCGCGGATGATGCGCCGCAGCCGCGCGAGCTGGAGCTGTTCCAGCTGCAGCGCGCCGCCCGCGCCGGCCGGGTGCAGCGCGCCGTGCAGCAAGGCCTGGGCGGCAGTCGCGAGATGCGGCAGGTCCGCCGCCTGCACGCTGTCCACCCCGTCGCGCAGCCCGGCCATGAAGCCCGCGAGCAGCACCCCCGCCGCGCCATCGAGCGGCGCATGGAGCGAGGAGGCCAGCGTCGCCTCCAGTTCCGGCACCGAGTCGCGCGCCACATGCAGCGTGACCCAGTCGATCTCCCCGCCGCTGCGCTGCGCCTCGAAGGCACGGGCCATGCTGAGCACGTAGGGGACGCCCGGGCGGCATTCGATCATCGTCTCGCCGCTGCGCTGGCGGTGCGTGCCGCGCCGGCACATGGCGATGATCCAGTGGTCGAGCGAATCGCGGCGGATGCGGGCGGCGGATCGCGCATGGCCATGGGCCGGCAGCCGCGACGCGTACATCAGGAAGGGCCCGAACCGCAGGGTCGTGGCGCCGGCCTCGAAGCCGGCCGCGGCGCCGGCAGCCGGGGGCGTGATGTCGAGGAAGGGCACGGCCTGGTGGCGCCAGGCATCGAATTGCTGCGCCGGCGGCAGCCCGGCCGTGGTGAAGCCCGTGCGGGGTGCCGGCTGGCTGGCGACCGGCGCGGCCGCGAAAGTCCCGGCCGGTCCGCCGCGGCCGGGTGGAACGGCGGTGTTCATGATGCGTGTCCCTGGGCTTGCTTGGCGATGCCGAGGCGCCGCGCGGCCACTAACCCGACGTCGCACGCCCCTCGCAAGCGAAATGCGCATCAGATCCCGCAGCGCAAGAACCACCGCCACGACCGCCACCGCGCGGCGCTCGGACCCGTCCGGATCGCGTCGGCCGCCCCGTTACGCCTCCGCCGGCGTGGCGAGCGTGACGACGAAGCGGGTCTGGGCTCGCGAGCGATCCACCGCGATCTCGCCGCCACGCGCGCTGACCAGCCCGCCGAGGATGACCATGCCGAGCCCCATGCCGGCGGCGGGGTCGAACGCCGCGGGCAGGCCGGTGCCTTCATCCGCGACGGACAGCTGCAGCCGGCCGCAGGCGCTGCCGACCGTCACGCTGACCACGCCCTGGCCGTGCTTGATCGCGTTCGCCACCAGTTCCAGCACCACCAGGCCGATGGCCTGGGCGTCGGCCGCCGGCCAGCGCGCCTGGTCGGCCGACAGCACGACGCGCCTGCCCCCGGATGCCGACCCGAGCGCGGCGTTCTGCTGGTCGATGATCCGGCCGAGATAGTCGGCGAGGCCGACATCGATGCCGGCGCCCGACTTGTACAGATGCCGGTGCATCTCGGCGAAGGCCTGCACGCGGGCCGCGCTGTCGTGCAGCAGGAAGCCCGCTTCGGAGTCGCCGGCCTTGCCGGCCTGCAGCGTCAGGATCGACTGGACCATCTGCAGGCTGTTGCTGACCCGGTGATGCGCCTCGCGCACCAGCAGCTCCTTCTCGGCGACCAGGATGCGCATCTCGAGCTGCGCCATGATCTGCCGCGCCAGCGCCTGCAGCGCGAAGGCCTGGTGTTCCGTCAGCCCCTGCGGCCGCGCCTGGTAGTCCAGCACGCACATGGTGCCGAGCGGCAGGCCGGCGGCGGTCTCGAGCAGGGCGCCGCCATAGAAGCGCAGCCGCGGGTCGCCGGTGACCAGCGGGTTGCCATCGAAGCGCCGGTCCTGCGTCAGGTCCGGCACCACGAAGACGCCCGGCTGCAGGATGGCATGCGCGCAGATCGACACATCGAGCGGCGTCTCGCGCACGCCCAGGCCGAGTTCCGCCGCGAACCACTGGCGGTGTTCGTCGATGAAGTTGACCACCGCGATGGGGGCATCGCAGATCTGCGCGGCGATCTTCACGAAGTCGTCGAACTGCGCCTCGGCATCCAGGATGCCATAGCGGCGCAGCGCGGCGAGGCGGTCGGCCTCGCGCCAGCTCGTGCGCGCAGGCGGGTCGGGCGGTGCGGGCGGTGCGGGCGGCCGGGGCGCGGCGGCGGTCATCGACGGAGACCTTTGCTTGCGGGGGCGCGCGCCGACAAGTCGATCGTCGGATGCCGTGCCGTGGCGGGGATCAGCGCCGGACCCCGAGCGTGACTTCGCGGTGCCAGATGTACAGCCCCGCCCCCACCAGCACGGCGATTCCGGCGAAATCCCAGCCGTCGGGCAATTCCGCCCATATGAAGGCGCCCAGCGCCGTGGTCCAGACGATCCCGGCATATTCGAAGGGGGCCAGCAGCGTCGTCTCGCCCGACCGGTAGGCATCGGTCATCAGCACCTGCGCCAGGGCCGAGATCAGCCCGATCCCCGCCAGCAACGCCCAGTGCCAGGGGCTCGGCCAGACCCAGACCGGCACGGAGGCGATCCCCGCCAGCACCGCCGACCCCACCGCGAACCAGAAGACGATCGCGACGGCGCTCTCGCCGGCCTCGCCCATGCGGCGGATGGTGATCATGGCCAGCGCCCAGCCGACCGACCCCAGCAGGCACAGGGTGACCGCGAGCCCCTCCCCGCGCATTCCCTCGCCGCCCGGGCGCACCATCATCAGCACGCCCAGGAAGCCGACCAGCACCGCCAGGCCGCGCCGCCAGCCCACGCGTTCGCCCAGCAGCGGCACCGACAGCACGGTCAGGAACAGCGGCATGGTGAAGCCGAGCGCCGTCACGGTGGTCAGCGGCAGGTGCACGTAGCCGTAGAAGGCGCCGACCATGCCCATCATGCCGAATACCGTGCGCGCGGCGTGGCTCATGGGATTGCGCGTGCGCAACGCCGCCCAGCCGCCGGCGGCCAGCACCACCGGCAGCAGGGCCGGGATCGCGAACAGGTTGCGGAAAAGGATGACCTCGGCGACCGGGATGGCGGCGCCGATCGCCTTCGCGCAGGCGGCCGAGAGCGCGAAGGTGAAGGTCGCGATCACCACCAGGATGATGCCCCGGCGCCGCGCCCGCGCGATCGCGGCCGGGTCCGCGGTCGCGCCGTGGCAGGCCGCGTCGCCTGGGGCCGCGTCGGGACGCTTGGAGGATTCGGGGGTCATGGACGGTTCCTGGCGCGGAGGGTAGTTTCCGCCGCGCATGAGCGCCAGACCGCCCAAGGCGAAGCCCATCCCCGCGCATCCCGGCCTGAGCGTGCTCTCGGACGAGGTCGTCTGGGACGGACGCTTCCCCTTGCAGCGCATCCGTTTCCGCCGCACCCGCTTCGACGGCCATGAGGGCGGGCTGCAGACCTGGGAATTGTGGCGCCGCGGCCCGGCGGTGGCGGTGCTGCCGTGGGATCCCTGGGCCGACCGCGTCGCGCTGATCGAACAGTTCCGCCTGCCCGCCCTGGCCGGCGGCTTCGACCCGGTGATGGTGGAATGCCCCGCCGGCCTGCTGGAGGAGGGCGAGGACCCCGCCGAGGCCGCGCGCCGCGAACTGGCCGAGGAAACCGGCCTGGTCGCCGACCGCCTGCTGCCGATGGGCCGCTACATCCTCAGTCAGGGCGGCTGCGACGAGGGCATCACGATCTTCCTCGCGCGCTGCCGCCTGCCCGGGCCCGGCCACGCCGGCACCCATGGCCTGCATGCCGAGCACGAGGATATCCGCCTGCTGGTGCTGGACGCCGCCGACGCGATCGCGATGCTGGACGACAACCGCATGTCGAACGCCACCGGCGCGCTCTGCCTGTCCGGCTTCGCGCGCCGGCGCGCGGCACTTCTCAACGACTGGACCGCCTGAATGCCGACCGGATTGCTGTATCGCGACGATGCCTATGCGCGGGAGGCCACCGCGCGCGTGGTGGCAAGCTCGCCCGAGGGCGTGGTGCTGGACCGCACGAATTTCTACGCGCGCGCCGGCGGCCAGCCGGGCGATGCGGGCGTGCTGCGCTGGGCGGGCGGCGAGGCCGCCATCGCCGAGGCGGTGAAGGGCCCCGACGACACCGTGCTGCACGTCCCGGTGCCTGGCGCCGCGCTGCCGGATGTCGGCGCCGAGGTGACCGCGGTGCTGGACTGGGACCGCCGCCATCGCTTCATGCGCCTGCACACGGCGATGCACCTGCTGTGCAGCCTGATCCCCGGCGCCGGCGTGACCGGCGGGCAGATCGCGGTGGAGAAGGCGCGGCTTGATTTCGACCTGCCGGACCCGCCGACCAAGGAAGCACTGACCGAAGCGCTCAACGCGCTCGTCGCGGCCGACCATGCGGTGACCGACACCTGGATCACCGAGGCGGAGCTGGATGCCAACCCGTCCCTGGTCCGCACCCTGTCGGTGCAGCCGCCGCGCGGGTCGGGGCGCATCCGGCTGGTGCGGATCGGCGATCCCGCCGCGCCGGTGGATCTCCAGCCCTGCGGCGGCACGCATGTTCGCAGCACCGGTGAGATCGGGCGTGTCGACGTGACCAGGATCGAGAACAAGGGCAAGGCCAACCGGCGCGTGACGCTGGTGCTGGCGGGGGAGTGACGCGCATGGACATGCTGGTGACGACGGAATGGCTGGCGGGCGAACTGGGCAAGCCGGACTTGGTGGTGTTCGACTGCTCGACCTTCCTGCCCAACGAAGCCGGCAACAAGCACGATGCCTTCCGCGCGGCGCGCATCCCGGGTGCGCGGCTGTTCGACATCGACAGGATCGCCGATGACGAGACCGACCTGCCGCACATGGTGCCCACGCCGGCGAAATTCGCGCGCATGGTCGGCGCGCTGGGTGTGGCGAACGACACGCGCGTGGTGTTCTACGACCAGCACGGGCTGCGGGGTTCGCCGCGCGGCTGGTGGATGATGCGGCTGTTCGGCCACGACAAGGTGGCGGTGCTGGATGGCGGGCTGCCGGCCTGGGTGAAGGACGGCCGTCCGGTCGAGACCGGCGAGGCCCCTGCCCCGGCAGCCACGACCTTCGTGCCGGATTTCCGGGCGTCGATGCTGGCGGGCATCGGCGACGTGAAGCGCATCGTGGCCGATGGCTCGGCGCTGGTGATCGATGCGCGGGCCAAGGGCCGCTTCGATGGCAGCGCGGCGGAACCGCGCGCCGGGCTGCCCTCCGGCCACATGCCGGGGGCGGCGAACGTGCCGGTCAGCGAGATGGCCGGCCCCGATGGCCGCGCGAAGGACCCGGCGACGCTGCGCGCCATCTTCGCCGCAGCGGGTGCGACCGGCGGCAAGCCGGTGGTGACCTCCTGCGGGTCGGGTGTGACCGCCTGCGTGCTGGCCTTCGGCATGGTGCGTGCCGGCCTGCCCGAACCCGCCGTCTATGACGGATCCTGGACCGAATGGGCCTCGCGGCCCGAAACCATCAAGCAGAAGAGCGCCTGACCATGCCCGATGACCTGACCCCTCCGCACAAGTCGCAGGGCTTCGCCACGCGCATGTCCCATGCCGGGCGCGCCGGCACGCGCGCGCATGGCTTCGTGAACCCGGCGGTGCATCGCGGCTCCACCGTGCTGATGCCCAATACCCAGGCGCGGCGCGACTACGCCAAGGACCGCTTCAACCGGGTGATGACCTACGGCACCGCCGGCGGCCCGACGCACTACGCGCTTGAGGACGTGATCTGCGAGATCGAGGGCGGCACCCGCTGCGTGCTGGTCGGCACGGGCCTCGCGGCCGTGACCGTGCCGCTGATGGCGTATCTGAGCACCGGCGACCACCTGCTGCTGCCCGACAGCTGCTACGGCCCGGCGCGCAACATCGCCAACGGCCTGCTCGCGCAATACGGCATCGCGACCACCTTCTACGACCCGGTGATCGGCGAGGCCGAGGTCGCCGCGCTGATCCAGCCCAACACCAAGGTGGTCTACACCGAGAGCCCCGGCTCCCACACCTTCGAGATCCAGGACATCCCGGCGATCGCCCGCGCCGCCCATGCGCGCGGCTGCACGGTGATGATGGACAACACCTGGGGCATCCACAACTTCATGCCCTTCGAGCACGGCGTGGATGTCTCGATCCAGGCGCTGACCAAGTATGTCGGCGGGCATTCCGACGTGCTGCTCGGGTCGATCACGACGAATACCGAGGAAGACTACCTCAAGGTCCGCACCGCGGCCTCGCAGATGGGGCATTTCGCCGCCCCCGACGATTGCTGGCTGGCGCTGCGCGGCGCGCGCACCATGCCGGTGCGCCTCAAGCACCAGGAACAGAGCGGCCTGGCCGTCGCGCGCTGGTTCGAAGGCCGGCCGGAAGTGCAGCGCGTGCTGCATCCGGGCCTGCCGTCGCATCCGCAGCACGCGCTGTTCGCGCGGGATTTCCGCGGGTCGTGCTCGCTGTTCGGCGTGGTGCTGCAGCCGGTCTATACGGAAGCCGACATGTTCCGCCTGATCGACAGCCTGAAGCTGTTCGGCATCGGCGCGTCCTGGGGAGGCTACGAGAGCCTGGCGCTGCCGACCTCGGGGTCGATCACGCGCACCGCGACCAGCGAGGACCTGGGCGGGCAGACCATGCGCATCCATATCGGCCTGGAGGACGTGGCCGACCTGATCGCCGACCTCGAACAGGGCATGGCGACGCTGCCGCGCTGACGCCAGGCCGCGCCGGGGAAACCCGGCGCGACGCCGGCGCTACTGGGTGCGCGTGGTGGTGCGGCTGCGCTCGCCCTGCTGCACGCCGCGCTGATACGCCGCGTTGAGCTGCGCCTGCCGGCGTTCGGCCGCCTGGCGCTCGGCGATTTCGTGCTGGTGCCACAGGTAGCCGCCGACCACGCCGACCCCGGCGCCGATCAGCGCGCCGGCCCCCGCACTGGCGGTGAAGGACCCGATCGCCGCACCGGCCAGCGCGCCGCCGGCGCCGCCCAGCAGCACGTCGCGCCCGCCCGCGGTCATGTGGTCGTTGCCGGCACAGCCGCCGAGGCCGACTGCCAGCGCCGCGACGGGAAGAATGATGATCCTGCGCATCTGCGCCCTCCGTCTCAGCGTGCCGCCGGGCGGCGCGCGGGGGGCGCGGCCGGGCAGGGATAGGTGGCGATGAACCAGCGGGCCAGGCCGTCCACGGCCAGTTCGCCCGCCGCCTGCGGATTGCTGCGCGCCCATGCGGCGAAGGCGGAAGCGGCCTGTTCGCCCGACGGCGGCGGCGTCGGCACGCAGAATAGCGGGCGGTGGCGCGTGCCGGGCTGGGTCATCACGGCGTGGTACTGCGCGAAGCCGCCGATGAAGCCGCGGCACAGCCCGCTGGCATGGGCGAAGGACGGGTCGCCGGCGGGCACGGCGCAGAGCGTCGCGAGTTCGCCCACCGTCGCGGTGTGTGACCCGCGCGCTGGTGCCTGCGCGGCGGCCGGCGCGGCGGCGACCAAAGCCACCGCCAGGATCTGGGGAAGTCGCATCCGGGCTGATCTCCTCCTGCACTGGCGCCTGCTGCGCCATGCGGCGGGGCCTGGTGCGACTCGCCCGCCGGCCCACAGCATCGGCAGCGGCGCGCGCGGTCGCAAGCGTCGCCGTCGGGCCTGTGCAATCGGACGTGGCAGCGGGCGGGCCGCAGCGCGATGGCGCGGGTGGCGCCAGGCCGCCAGATCCTCGCGGCCGCAGCGCCAGGCGCTGCGGCGACGCGCCTCGCGGGCCCTGCGGTGGCGGCGCGGCGCCCGGAAGCGGCCCGGCCGGCCGCAATGGCGGGCATGGCCGCGCCGCGGACGGCGCGCGATGCGCCGTCCGAAGCGTGTATCAGCGGCGGCCGCGGTCGATCGCGTAGCCGCTGACACCGCCGACGCCGGCACCGATCAGCGCACCCCAGCCGGCATTGCCCGACAGCGAGCCGATCGCGGCACCGCCCAGCGCGCCGATGCCCGCGCCCGTGGCGGTGGCCCGCTGGCTGTCGGACATGCCCGCGCAGCCGGCCAGGCCAAGGCCGGCCGCCAGCACGGCGACGAGGCGAAGGGACTTGAAGGTCGTCATGGCGTTCTCCTCCGGCTCAGCGGCGGCGCGGCGCGGCGGCGGGCGCGGCGCAGGGATAGGTGGCGGCGGCGAAGCGCAGCACGCCCTCGGCCGCGCGCACCCCGGCATATTGCTGGTTCGCCGCGACCCAGGAGACATAGGCCGCCGAGACCGTCTCGATCTGCGGCGAGGGCTCGGGCAGGCAGAACACGGGCCGCGCTGCCTGGCGGCCGGAGGTGTAGATCGCATGGGTCTGGCCGATCGCGACCAGGGTGGCGTAGCACGCCGCGCGCGAGGCCGGCGCATTGGCGTCGTTCGCCGCCGGGCCGCAGGCGCGCGCCAGGTCGGCCGCGGTGAAGCCGCCGGACGGGGCGGCGGGTTGCGCGACGGCGGGCGCGGCGAAGGCGCAGCCCGCGACGGCGAGGGCGAGCCCCCCCCGGCGGAGCGCGCGGATCGGGTTCAGGGAAAGCATGGCGGCTGTCGTCCTCCTTGCCCCGGCCGTCATGGCCGCGGTCGTTCTCGCACCGGGGGCAGACTAGTCCGGCCGGCGCGCCGGGCAATGATACATCGCAAGGCGACGGCCGGAGGCGCGCAACGCCACGGCGGGACGCAGCGCCAAGCCGGGGGATCAGGCGGCGGCGCAGCGCGCGCAGGTGCCCTCGATCTCGACCGTTGCCAGCGCCAGGACGAAGCCGGCGCGCCGCGCCGCCGATTCGATGGCGTGGGAGACCGCATGGTCGGCGATCTCGGCCGTGGCGCCGCAGTTCCGGCAGATCAGGAACTGGTGTGGATGGCCGTGGTCATGGGCGTGGCCATGCCCGGCATCTGTGCAGCCGATGAAGGCGTTCAGCCGCTCCACCTTGTGGATCAGCCCGTGCTCCAGCAGGAAATCCAGCGCGCGGTACACGGTGGGTGGCGCCGCCCCCGGGCGCTGCGCCTTCAGCCGGTCCAGCAGGGCATAGGCGCCGACCGGGGCCTGCGCCTCCAGCACCAGCTCCAGCACCTGGCGGCGCAGCGGCGTGAGCTGCGCGCCGCGGCGCAGGCAGGCCTGCTCGGCTTCCTGCAGGGCCCGATCGCGTGCCGCCGCGTCCAGCATGGGTGATCCTCGCCTCCGGTCCCGATGATCCTGTATCATCTGGGGATGACCAGTGCCGACACCACCGCCCGCTTCCTGGATGCGCTGCGCTTCGATGCCGCCGGCCTCGTGCCCTGCATCGCACAGCAGCACGATACCGGCGAGGTGCTGATGATGGCCTGGATGAATGCCGAGGCGGTGGCCGAGACGCTGGCGACCGGGCGGGTCTGCTACTTCTCGCGCTCGCGCGGCGGGCTGTGGCGCAAGGGCGAGACCTCGGGCCAGGTGCAGTCGCTGGTGGACCTGCGCATCGACTGCGACGGGGATACGCTGCTGGCGCTGGTCGACCAGGTCGGCGTCGCCTGCCACACCGGCCGGCGCACCTGCTTCTTCCGCGCCATCCGCGACGACGCGATCGCCGAGATCGCCGCGCCGCTGGTCGATCCGAAGGCGCTGTACGGCGCCTGACCCCGCGCCACGGGGCGCGCGTGCTGCCTGGCCCCTGGTCGTCCGGCGCGTGCATCGGATGCCGCAAGCACGCGCCATGCTGGCAGTGTGAACCGTTCGCAGCGACCGCAAGTCACGGCTGATCCCTGCATGGCACAACCCCGCGTCGGAAATGATGGCGCAACACCGCGCCGCCTTGGGCGTGGCATGGCAGAAAAACCGACAAACGCCGGGCGCTGTTCGTTGCGTGACTACCATTTCCTCATGTCGCTGCGTTACGCTGCGACCGCCATCGGGAGGTTCGAATGCTCGCAGCCAAGGTCGCCCGCGTCCTGTCTGTTCTGGCGGGTGTCTTCGTTGCCGCGATCCTGTGGGCGGCGCCGGCCTCGGCGCAGCCGGCCTCCCGCACGCCGTTCCGCGACTGCCCGGATTGCCCCGAGGTCGTGATGCTGCCCGGCGGGTCCTTCACCATGGGCGTGCCGCCCATCGAGGAAGAGCGCGAGGGCGTGCCGGCGGATGTGCGCGGGCGATCCGCGCCGCAACTGCGGATCGTCATTCCGGCCGGCCTCGGTATGGGGCAGCGCGCCATATCGCGCGGCGAATTCGCCGCCTATGTCGCCGAGACCGGCTTCGAGCCGGGCACCGGCTGCTGGACCTTCGTGAACAACGGCGCGAGCTACGAATACCTGGAGCGCCGAGGGCTGTCCTGGCGCGACCCGGGCTTTCCGCAGGGCGACGACCATCCGGTGGTCTGCGTGAGCTGGGAGGACGCCACCAACTACACCAACTGGCTGACCCGCAAGGCCGGCCGGCGCTATCGCCTGCCGAGCGAGGCCGAATGGGAATACGCCGCGCGCGCGGGCACCGCCACGGCCCGGTTCTGGGGCGACAGCAGCACCATCGCCTGCCAATACGCCAATGTCGCCGACCTGACGCTGGCCAATGCGCTGAACCTCGATCGCCGGCCGGCCTTCACCTTCCGGTGCACCGACAACCACGTCTACACGTCGCCCGGCGGCAGCTTCCGGCCCAATGCGTTTGGGCTGTACGACATGCTGGGCAATGTCTGGCAATGGTCGCAGGACTGCCTGAACCCCTCGCTGGAAGGCCAGCCGCAGAACGGCACGGCGCGGGTGACGGGCGATTGCTCGACGCGCGCGATGCGCGGTGGGTCCTGGAGCCACCTGCCCTGGTATGTGCGTGCCGGCAACCGCGTGCGCGGCGGTGCGGCTGACCGCTTCGCCTTCGCCGGTTTCCGGGTGGTGCGCGACCGCTGAACGCAGGGCCGGAACACCTGGCACCGGCCTGCATGGCCCTGCCCGTGCCGGGCCCAAGCGCCCGTCCCGGCCAGGTCTCGTGCGCGCCCACAGCCATGTGCGCTCGCCCTCGCTCGCTTCGATGCCTCTGGAGCCGATCGCGTTCAGATGGGATCATCCGAACGCGTGACGATGCCCTGAAAACAGCAGGCTAGAGCCTGCTAAGTGAGCGCGGGCGAACGCAGCATGCTCTAGACCCTTGTTTCCACGAGCAACTTCACGCGTTCGGATAATTCCATCCGATCGGGATCTGCTCTAATCATCGCGCCATGCCCGACGCCCTTCGCTTCGAGACATTGCAGGGCGACGCGTTGCGCGCCTGGCTGCCCCGCCTGGCCGGGCTGCGCATCGCGGTGTTCCGCGACTGGCCTTATCTGTACGAGGGCGAGGCCGGCTACGAGGAAGGCTACCTGGCAGCCTATGCCGCCAGCCCGGGCGCCGCGGTGGTCGCGGCGATCGATGGCGACCGCGCCGTCGGCTGCGCCACCTGCCAGCCGATGGCCGAGGCGAATGCCCGCGTGCAGGCTGCCTTCCGCGGACGCGGCCTGGACCCCGCGCGCTTCTGCTATTTCGGCGAGAGCGTCCTGTTGCCCGACTATCGCGGCCGCGGCGCCGGCGTGCGGTTCTTCATCGAGCGCGAAGCGCATGCCCGCGCGCTGGGACTGCCGGCCGCGGCCTTCTGCGCGGTGGTGCGCAACGTGAACGACCCGCGGACGCCGCCCGGCTACGTGCCGCTCGATGCCTTCTGGACGAAGCGCGGCTTCGTGCGCCGCGCCGATATCTCGGTGGTCTTCGACTGGAAGGAAGTGGGCGATGCGCGCGAGAGCCCGCATGCGCTCGGCTTCTGGGTGAAGGACCCGCTGTGACCGCGCCGCTGCGCCTGGGGCTGCTGCAATACGGCGTGGCGCGGCCCGGCTGCGTCGCGGATTTCGCGCGCGCGCTGGAAGCGCGGCTCGACGCCGGGCGCGCCGGCGCCGACCTGCTGGTGCTGCCGGAATACGCCTGTGTCGAATTGGGTGCCGCGCTGGCCGGCGGCGCCACGGACGAGGCGCGCGAACTCGCCGCCATGGTCGATGCCGCACCGGCGATCCTGGCGGCGATGCGCGCGGCCGCACAACGGCTGCGCGTATGGCTGCTGCCCGGCACGCTGCCGATGCGCCGCGACGACGGCGCCGTGGTGAACCGCGCGCCGCTGATCGCCCCGGATGGCCGCCTCGCCTTCCAGGAAAAACGCGCCATGACGCGCTTCGAGACGGAACGCTGGGGCGTCACGCGCGGCGCCGACCCGGCGGTGTTCGACACGCCCTGGGGGCGGATCGGCATTTCCATCTGCTACGATGTGGAGTTCCCCAAGCATGTGCGCGCGCAGGTCGAGGCCGGGGCCTGGCTGGTGCTCGCACCGTCATGCACGGACACGGTGCATGGCTTCAACCGCGTGGCGATCGGCGCGGCGGCGCGGGCGATGGAGAACCAGTGCTACGTCGCCATCACGCCGACCGTGGGCGTCGCACCCTGGTCCGCCGCGCTGGATGTGAACCGCGGCCATGCGGCGGTGTTCGGCCCGATCGACCGCGGCTTCCCCGAGGACGGCGTGCTGGCGCGCGGCGCGCCCGATACCGAGCAATGGGTGTTCTGCGAGCTCGACCCCGCGCGCATCGACCGTGTGCGCGAGGACGGCCAGGTCCGCAACCACCGCGACTGGCCACGCGCGCCCTTCGCGCGCCCCGCGCCGGCGGCCTTCGCATGACGCTGGTGTATGTGGTGGCGGGCGAGGCCTCCGGCGACGTGCTGGGCGCGCGGCTGATCACGGCGCTGCGTGCGCAGCGGCCCGAACTGGAATTCGCCGGCATCGGCGGGCCGCGCATGGCGGAACAGGGCGTGGTGAGCCTGTTCGACTATCGCGAACTGGCGCTGATGGGGCTGCTGGAAGTGCTGCCCAAGGTCTTCCGGCTGAAGCGCCTGCTGGCCGATGCCGCGGCGGATGTCGCGACGCGCCGGCCGGATGTGATCGTCACCATCGACAGCCCCGGCTTCACGCTGCGCCTGGCGGAAATGGTGCGCCCGATCGGCCAGCCCATCGTGCACTACGTGGCGCCGCAGGTCTGGGCCTGGCGGCCGGGGCGCGTCGTGAAGCTGCGCCGCAAGGTGGACCGCATCCTCTGCCTGCTGCCCTTCGAGCCGATCTTCTTCGAGGCTGCCGGCATCCCGGTCACCTTCGTGGGTCATCCGGTGCTGGAAAGCGGTGCCGATGCCGGCGATGCCGCGCGCTTCCGCGCGACGCACGCGCTGGCCGAGGGCGAGCGCCCGGTCATCGTCATGCCCGGCAGCCGGCGGATGGAAGCGACGCGCCTGCTGCCGGTGTTCGGCGCCGCCCTGCGGATCGCCGCGCAGCGCCTGCCGGGCCTGCGCGCGGTGCTGCCGGTCGCGCCCATCGTGGCGGATGCGGTGCGCGCCGCCGCCGCCGACTGGCCCGCCGCGCCGATCCTGCTGGATGGCAATGACGCCAAGCACGATGCCTTCGCCGCGGTGGCGGGCTCCGGCGGGGCGGGGCTGATCAAGTCCGGCACGTCGTCGCTGGAGATGGCGGTGGCGGGCATTCCGCACGTCGTCGCCTATCGCGTGAACCCGATCACGGCGGCGATCGTGCGGCGGCTGGTGAAGGTGCCGCATGCCTCCCTGGTGAACCTGCTGGCCGAGCGCGAGGTGGTGCCCGAACGCATCCAGGAGGATTGCACGCCCGAGGCCCTGGCCGAGGCGCTGCTGCGCCCCATGCTTGATCCCGCCGTGGCGGCGGCGCAGCGCGCGGGGTTCGCGGAGGCGCTGGCGCTGCTGCGCGCGCCGGAGGGCTTGCCCTCGGTCGCGGCGGCAAAGGCGGTGCTGGCGGCGCTGCCGTAGCGCAGGCCCCGATCAGGCGGCTTCATCCGATCGGGCGAAGGCGCCGCGCGGCACGCCGCGACCAAGGCCCTGCCGCGAGCCCGGCCGGGCGGACACCGCCCCAGCCATCACACCGCGTCGCGCACCAGCGGCGAGGTCGAGCAATGGATGCCGCCGCCGCCCAGATACACCTTGTCGTAGGTCACCAGCCGCACGCTGATGCCGGCCTTGTCCAGCGCCTCCTGCGTGCGCGGGCCGACCTGGTCGCTCATCAGCACGCGGCCCGGCGCCACCGCCAGGCAGTTGATCGCCCAGGACGGGTCCTGGTGGTTCAGCGGAATCATCTTCACGCCCAGGCGCTTCAGTTCCTCCATGAAGACGAAGGGCAGCGTGGAGGGATTCACCAGCGCGACGTCGTGGTGGATCATCACGAAGGCGCCGTCGATATGCAGGCGGTAGCCGGGGATCTGCACGCGGATCAGGCGCGTGCCCTGCACGGCGAGGACTTCTTCCAGCTGCCGCGCGCCTTCCTCGTTGACGCGGGAGGAGACGCCGACCACCGCGACATCGGGGCGGATATAGGCGAAGGACCCGCCCTCCATCAGCCCGGTGCCGTGGATGGTCCGCAGGATGGGCATGCCCAGCGCGGCGAGGGTCTGCGTGACGGGGCGTTCCTCGCCGCGGCGGATGCGCGGGCCCATGCGGGTGACCACGGCGCCGCCATCGACGGCGATGCAGGAATCGCGCGTGTAGATCGACTTGTGGCGGCCGGGGGCGGCGGCGTTGAGCATCACGACCTCGACGCCTTCCTCGCGCAGCGCGGCAACGAGCGCATCATGCTGCGCCTGTTGTTCCGCGAGGCTCGGGATCACCTCGCCGCGCCAATAGGCACCCGTCGCGGGATCACCATGGGCGCCCAGTTCCGGGATCAGCGGCAGGGTGTCGAGCACGGCCATCTCGGGCCCGGGGCGGTGCATCAGCACCACGCGCAGGCGGCCGATGTCGTTGGCGCAGCCCCAGCGGCGGCCCCAGCCGGCGGTCTGCTCGGCGTCGCTGTTGAAGGCCGGCTCGGGTTCGGACGCGAAGCGTTCGATCAGCATGTTGTAGCGGTGGTCGAATTCGCTCATCGCCTGGGCCATCGGGCGTCCTCTTTCGATTGGTGAAGCGGCGAAGCTTCTGCGCCAGACTACGCCATCATGGCGGCAGGCACAGGGGCGCCGCCGCCCGGCCGCAGCAACCGGGGCACAGCATGCGCGAGACGCCGCCCGACCCGCTTTTCGCCATCACGCCGGCGCAGTTCCGCGAACGCCGGGTGGCGCTCGGCCTGACCACGCTGGAGGTCGCCGAGCGGGCGGGGATCGGCGCGCGCGACCTGCTGCGCTTCGAGGAAGCCGGCGGCGTGCTGCAGGACGCGCAGCGCATCGCCCTGTTCCACGCGCTGATGCAGGCGGAGCGGCCGCCGCCGCCCGGCCCCCGGGCGCTGCTGGATTTCGGCCTGCCCGGCACGATCGCCTTCTTCGTCATCGCCGCCTTCCCGCTGGTCGCGGCGATGGCCAGCCTGGGGCCGGCGGTCCGCATCCTCGGTGCCGACCTGGTGGATGCGGAAGTCGTGCGCCTGGAGCCTGGCACCGCCGAATCGCGCGACCACCTGGACCGCAGCGTGACCATCCCGACCGTCGCGCCGGTGCTGCGCTTCTTCAGCCCCGACGGCACGGGCGAGGTCACCATCACCCTGCGCCCCGTCGCCGAGGATCTGAACCGGCTCGGCGAAGGCGACCGCCTGCGCCTGTACATCCCGCCCGGCCGGCCGCAGGAGGCCGAGCGGTGGTTCCTCGATGCCCTGCTGCGGCCGCTGATCCTGGGCGCGATGGCGCTGCCGCTGCTGGGCTGCGGGTGGATCTCGCTGGGCCATTGGCGGCGCCGGCGGGCGGCGCCGCGCGGCTGAAGCGCGTCAGCCTTCGCTGCGGCGGCGCAGCGCGCGGTCGACCATCAGCAGCAGGGTGGTGAACAGCACCAGCAGCACCGCGACCGCGGCCATGGCGGGATCCAGGTTCTCGTTGATGCCGTCCCAGATGCGGCGCGGCAGGGTGAAGACATCGCGCGAGGCGATGAACAGCACCATCACCAGCTCGTCCCAGGAATGGATGAAGGCGAAGATGGCGCCGGAGAAGATGCCCGGCGCGATGCGCGGCAGGATCACCCAGCGCAGCGTCTGCGACAGCGACGCGCCCATGCCGCGCGCCGCCTGTTCAAGCCGCGGGTCGAAGGCCGCCAGCGCGGTCGAGACGGTGATGACCACATAGGGAATGCCGGTGACGCCATGCGCGATCACCACGCCGGCGAAGCGGTCGAGCAGCCCGAGCGGTCCGAAATACCGGTACAGCCCGATGGCATAGACGATCGACGGGATGATCAGCGGCAGCAGCATCAGCACCCGCACAAGTTCCGTCGCGCGGCGCGAGATGCGCCAGCAGCCGATGGCGCAGAGCGTGCCCGCCACCACCGACAGGATCGTGGCCGCCACCGCGATGGTGAAGGATTGCCAGATCGACCCGAGCCATTCCGGCGAGGCCAGCACGGTGCGGAAATGCTGGAAGGAAATGCCATCCTGCGGCAGCGACAGATAGCGCTGGTCGGTCAGCGCCACCGGCACGATGATCAGGATCGGCAGCAGCAGGTACAGCGCCGTGGCCCAGGCCAGGCCGCGCGCCGCCGGTCCGGGCGGATGGATGCCGTCCATCGCCTCAGGCCCCCGACCCGAAGATGCGCCGCAGGTCGACCAGGCGCGAGAACACCGCCAGCGTGGCGATGATGGTCAGCACCAGCATGGTCGCCATCATGGTCCCCAGCCCCCAGCGGATCAGGTCGAGGATCTGCAGGCTGATCCATTCCGCCACCATCAGCGTCTTGCCGCCGCCCAGGATCGCCGGCGTGATGTAGAAGCCGAGCGAGAAGATGAAGACCAGCACCGCCGCGGCGATCACGCCGGGCATCGACAGCGGGAAGAAGACGCGGCGGAACACCTCCCCGCGCGATGCGCCCAATCCGCGCGCGGCGGCCAGCAGGCGCGGGTCGATCTCGCGCATCGAGGCCATCATCGGCAGCACGGCGAAGGGCACCATGTAGTGCACCATGCCGACGATGATGCCGAATTCGTTCCACACCAGCGGCAGGGGTTCGGTGATGGCGCCGGCATTGATCAGCGTGTTGTTCACCAGCCCCTGGCGGCGCAGCAGCGTGACCCAGGCGAAGGCGCGCACCAGCACGGATATCCACAGCGGCACCAGCACCGCCAGGATCCACCACCCCCGCGCGCGCGGCGTGGCGAGCGTCACGGCATAGGCAATGGCATAGCCCAGCAGCAGCGCCAGCACCGTCGTGATCAGGCAGATCCGCAGCGTGGTCAGGATCACGCGCTGCACGGATTCCGAGGTGAAGATGCGTTCGTAGTTGCCCAGGCCCGGTTCGGGCTCGGTCACGCTGATCGCCAGCACCTGCACGATCGGCGCGATGTAGAAGGCCAGCAGCAGGAGCAGCGCCGGCAGGATCAGCAGCCACCAGCCGATGCCCGGACGCCCGGCGGCGGTCATGGCGCGTCGTCCTCGACCGGCACGGCGGCATCGGCGGACCAGCCAAGGCGGATCGGCAGGCCCTCGGCCGGCGCGAAGGCGGCCTGCCAGGCGGGCAGCACGGCGCGGATCTCGCCCAGGCCCGGCGTCGCGACACGCAGCGCGAAATCGGCGCCGAGATACGACCAGGCGAGCAGGCGGCCCTCGACGACGTTGTCGGCGCCGGCGCCTTCGCCCAGCAGCACGATCTTCTCGGGCCGCAGGGAGAGCAGGCGCCGCGTGCCCTCCGGCGCGCCTTGGCCGCGCACGGCGATGCGCTCCGGGCCCGCCGCCAGCACGAAGCCGCCGGCATCCGACGACGCCACGCTGCCCTCGATGAAGTTCGACTTGCCGAGGAAGTCGGCGACGAAGCGCGTGCGCGGGCGTTCGTACAATTCCCCCGGCGCGCCGGACTGGATCAGCTTGCCGTGGTTGAGGATGGCGATGCGGTCGGACAGCGACAGCGCCTCGTCCTGGTCGTGCGTGACGTTGATGAAGGTGCGGCCGACCCGCCGGTGCAGTGCCTTCAGCTCCTCCTGCAATTCGGCGCGCAGCTTCTTGTCGAGTGCGGAGAGCGGTTCATCCAGCAACAGCAGGCTGGGGTCGAAGACGAGCGCCCTGGCCAGGGCGACGCGCTGCTGCTGGCCGCCCGACAGCTGCCTGGGCAGGCGCCCGGCGAACTGGCCGAGCTGCACCAGGTCCAGCGCCGCGCGCACCTTGGCGTCGCGATCGGCCCGCCCGAGCCCGCGCACGCGCAGCGGGAAGGCCACGTTGTCGGCCACGCTCATGTGCGGGAACAGGGCATAGCCCTGGAACACCATGCCGAAGTTGCGCTTCTCCGGCGGCAGCGGCGTGATGTCGCGCCCGTCCAGCAGGATCGATCCCGCGCTGGGCGCGACGAAGCCCGCCACCGCCATCAGGATGGTGGTCTTGCCCGACCCCGACGGGCCGAGCAGCGTGAGGAACTCGCCCTGCCCCACCTCCAGCGACACGTCATCCACCGCGGTGAAGTCGCCGTAGCGCTTGGTCAGCCCGCGGATCGCCAGCGCGTGCCCGGCGGCGCTCACGCGACGTAGTCCGGCTGCTCGCGATCCAGCTTGCGGCGCAGCGCCTGCCAGGGCAGCCAGCCCTTGGTCGGGCCGGTGCCGAACTGGTCGCGCGCGCGGCGCACCACCGGCGCCGGCGGCACCGCCAGCGGCACGCCGGAGGATTGCGCGGCCAGTTGGATGCGACACGCCTGCTCCAGGTAGTACATCCAGTAGAAGGCCTCCGCGACCGTGTTGCCCACGGTCAGCAAGCCGTGGTGGCGCAGGATCATGCAGGGGCGGTTGACCATGTCCTGCACCAGCCGGTCGCGCTCGGACAGGTTGTCGTCATCGGCGATGCCCTCGTAGTCGTGCAGCGCGACGCGGCCGTCGAATTCCATGCTGATCTGGTTCAGCGGCAGCAGCGCGCCCGTCTGCGCCGCCACCGCCATGCCGGCCAGCGTGTGCGTGTGCATCACGCACATCGCATCGCCGCGCGCGCGATGCAGCGCGGAATGGATGACGAAGCCGGCCGGGTTCACCGGCCAGTCGGTCGGCTGCGCCGGTTCGCCATCGGCATCGACCACCACCAGGCAGGACGCCGTGATCTCCTCGAACAACAGGCCATAGGGGTTGACCAGGAAGCGATGCCCCTCGCCCGGCAGGCGCGCGGACAGGTGCGTGAAGACCAGGTCGGTCATGCCGAAATGCGCCACCAGGCGATAGGCGGCCGCGAGGTCCTCGCGCACCTCCCGTTCGGTCTGCACGCGGCTGGGGTCCGGCTTCACCGGCGGGGGCGGCAGGGGCATCAGTAGCCTCGCTCGGGATCGTAGATGTTGGGCAGGGGGTCGCCGCGCTCGAAACGCGCGATGCAGTCGGCGACGTAGCGCGCGCGTTCCAGGCGGCTCGGCAGCGACCCCACATGCGGCGTGACGGTGATGCGCGGATGCGCCCAGGCCGGGCTGTCGGCGGGCAGCGGCTCGGGGTCGAAGACATCCAGCACCGCGCCGGCGAGGTGCCCGCTGTCGAGCGCCGCCAGCACATCGGGCAACACCATCTGCACGCCACGCCCGACATGCACCAGGCCGGCGCCAGGTGGCAGCCGCGCCAGCAGCGGCGCGGCGATGATGCCGCGGGTTTCGTCGGTCGCCGGCAGCAGGCAGACCAGCACCCGGCTGCGCGCCAGGAAGGCCGGCAGCCCCGCCGCGCCGGCGAAGGTATCAACCCCCGCCACCGCCTTGACCGTGCGCGACCAGCCGACCACCGGGATGCCCAGCGCCTGCAGCATCGCGACGCTGCGCAGCCCCATCGCACCCAGGCCCATCACGCCGACCGTACGCGCCGCAGCCGCGAAGGGCGCTTCGAAATAGTCCCAGTCGCCGCGGGACTGCGCCAGTGCCATGCGCCGCGCATCCTTCGCCAGCGACAGCACCGCCCAGGCGACATGCTCGCCCATGCGCTGCGTCGCTTCCGGCGGCACGCAGCGCACCAGCGGCAGGTTGCGCGGCAGCAGCGGATCGGCGGCGATGAAATCGACCCCGGCGCCCGACCCGAAGATCGCGCGCAGGCGCGGGAATTGCGCGAGCCGCCCCGGCTCGGGGTCCCACACCAGCGCGTAGTCGATGCTGGCGGGGTCGACCGACGGATCATCCCACCAGCGCAATCGCAACTGCGGCGCCACCTCGGCGAAGCAGGCCTGCCAATCCGGCAATGCCTGCTCGCCGCCCGACTTCACCACCAGGATCACGCCGATGCCCGCCCCTTGCTGCGCCGCAGCAAGACTGCGCTCAGCCGGTCACCATGTCGATATAGTCGGCGTTCACCCGCGCGTAGTTCTCGCCCCACCAGCGGCCGTTCTGCGCCACCTGGACGCGCGCATTGGCCGGTTCGGTCGGGTTGAAGCGCTTGAACTCCTCGGGCACCAGGGCGGCGGCGCGCGGGTTGGTCGGGCCATTGCCGAGGAACTTCAGCAGCTCCACCTGCGGTTCGGCATTGGCCAGCATCGAGGCCAGCAGCCGCTGCGCCATCTCGCCGCCCGGATTGCCGCGCGGGATCACGAAGATGCCCGGCTGCAGGATCCCCTGGTTCCAGATGAACTTGAAGCGGCCGTTGCTCTCCTGCTCCAGCACCTTCGCCCGGGTGTGCCAGATCTGGCCCATCACGGCCTCGCCGGTGCGGATGAACTGCTCGGATTCCGCGCCGCCGGTCCAGAAGACCAGGTTGCGCCGGATCTCGCGCACGCGCGCCAGGGTCGCGCGCACATCGAGCGGATAGAGATTGGCCGGGTCCTTGCCGAGCGACAGCTGCGCGGCATCGAGCGTGCCGGCGGCGTCGCGGCGCAGCAGGCGGGTGCCGGGGAATTTCTGCAGGTCCCAGAAATCCGCCCAGCCGGTCGGCGCGGTGGGGAACTTGCTGCTGTCATAGACCAGCACGTTCGAGAATGAATACGGCGCCGCGCCATGTTCGAGCGCGAAGACCGGCCCGATCACGTTCTCCCGGTTGACGATGTTGTAGTCGATGCGGTTGAGCAGGTTCAGCCCGCCGAGCAGGAAGGACGAGGTCGCCGAGGAATCGCACAGGTCCCAGGTGACGCGCCCGCTCTCGACCATCGACCGGATGCGCCCGGCGGACGGGCCGGTGCTGTCCTGCGCGACGGTCCAGCCGGCATTGGCCGCCACGAAGGGCGCGCCGTAGAAGTTGCCGAAGCCCTGGTTGGCGATGCCGCCCCAATTGACCATGACGAGCTGCCGCGCCGCCTGCGCCTGCGCGTCGTTGCCGGCGAAGACCGCGGCGCCGAGGGCGGCCAGGCCGGCCAGCAGCGTGCGGCGATCCACCTCGCCACGCCGGTACTTCGCCAGGGCAAGGTCCACGCAATCCTGCTGGAAGCTCTGCATCACGGTCTCTCCTCGATTCATGGCGGGTCCTGTCGCTTGCGCATGGGTTGAAATACGCCCAGGTGCAGCGGCGCCTGGCGGCACCACTTGCGGTTGCCGCCGTGCCGGCGTGAAACTCTCCCGGACGAAATCTCACCATGGGCGGGCTGATCCGGCAATGACCTCTGCGCAGGCGCTCCTCGCGCCCGGTTTCAAGACCACCCCGTGGTGGTGGGAGGCGGCCGAGCCGCCGACGCGCGACAGCACCATGCCGACCGACATCGGCGTGGCGGTGGTGGGTGGCGGCTATGCCGGGCTCTCGGCGGCGCTGACGCTGCGGCGGCTGGGCCACGAGGTCGCGGTGCTGGATGCCGAGCGCATCGGCTGGGGGGCATCCTCGCGCAATGGGGGCATGGTCTCGGGCGGGCTGAAGGTGGCCTCCGGCGCGCTCGAGAAGACGCACGGCGCGGCCGGCGCCAAGGCCATCGCGCAGGCCGCCGCGGCCTCCTTTCCCTTCATCGAGGAAACCATCACGCGCGAGGCGATCGACTGCGACTACGTGCGCTGCGGCCGCTTCGTGCCGGCCTGGACGCGCAAGCACTACGACGCGCTGGCCGCACGCGCCGACTTCATCGCCGAGGTCACCGGCCTGCCCACCGCGATGGTGCCCAAGGACCGCCAGCACGAGGCGCTGGGCAGCGACCACTACCATGGCGGCATGATCGCCGAGGCGTCCGGCAGCCTGCATCCGGGCAAGTATGCGCGCGGCCTGGCCACCGCCGCCGACCGCGCCGGCGCGCGGCTGGTCGATGGCGTGCGCGTCAATGCCATCAAGCGCGACGGGTCGGGCTTCCGCCTGGCGACCGACCGCGGGCAATTGCGCGCCGGGGCGGTGCTGGTCGCGACCAACGGCTATTCGCGCGACGGCAAGGGGCGGTCCGCCATGCCCTGGCTGGCGCGGCGCATGATCCCGGTGGGCTCCTACATCATCGCCACCGAGGAATTGCCGCACTACGCCATCGACAAGTTCTTCCCCGGCCGCCGCATGATCAGCGACACCAAGCGGGTGCTGAACTACTTCCGCCCCTCGCCCTATGGCAACCGCATCCTGTGGGGCGGGCGGGCGAGCTTCGGGCCGGTCGCGCCCGACCAGGCGGCGCCGGTGCTGCACGGCTTCATGACCGCCGTCTTCCCGGAATTGAAGGATGTCCAGATCACCCATGCCTGGACCGGCAACGTGGCCTTCACCTTCGACTTCCTGCCGCATATCGGCGTGCAGGGCGGCGTGCACTACGCCGCCGGCTGCCAGGGGTCGGGTGTCGCGATGGCGACCTGGCTCGGCCATCGCGCGGCGCTGAAGATCGCCGGCGCCGAGAACGAACCCTTCGCGCTGGACGGGCTGCGCTTCCCGACGGTGCCGCTCTACAACGGCAACCCGAACTGGTTCCTGCCGCTGATCGGCGGCTGGTACCGGCTGCGCGACCACATCGACAGGGCTGCGGCATGAACGCAGATTTCGTCCTGCTCGATGGCCGCGTCGCGACGATGGACGCGGCGGGCACCGAGGTCGCAGCGCTTGCGGCGCTCGGCGGGCGGATCGTGGCGCTGGGCAGCAGCGATGCGATGCGCGAGCACATCGGCCCCGCCACGCGCGTGCTGAACGCGCAGGGCCGGCGCGTCATCCCCGGCATCGTCGACAGCCACGCTCATCCGGATTCCTATGCCGTGCGGCTGCGCACCTGGACGCTGGTGTCGCCGGATCGCGTGGCGTCGCGGTCCGAGCTGCTCGCGACCATCAACCGCGTGTGCAGCGCGCTGCCACCGGGGCGCTGGGGCGCCTTCTACCGGCTGAACGAACGTGCATCCGGCGGCTACCCGACGCTGGACGAATTGGATTCAGCGAGCGCCGGGCATCCCGTCTTCATCCTGCGCACGGATGGCCATCTGGGCCTGGCCAATCGCGCCGCCTTCGCCGCCTGCGGCGTGGCCGCGGATGCGCCCGACCCGCCCTTCGGCGCCTTCGACCGCGACCCCGCCACCCGCACCTTCACCGGCCTGGTGCGCGAGACCGCCGCGCATGTCTTCCTCAATGCCGTGCACGGCGCCGACAGCGAAGCGGACATCGCCGAGGGCATGGAGATGGTGCAGGACGAATGCCTGCGCCACGGCATCACGTCGGTGGCGAATTCGCTGACGCCGTCCAAGGCGATCCGCGCCTACCAGGACATGCACCGCGACAGGCGCTGGCGGATGCGGATGGGCATCATCGCCTCGGGGCGCGACGAACCGCTGATCCCGCATCTGATCGGCGCGGGCATCCGGTCGGGCTTCGGCGACGAATGGCTGCGGCTGGTGGGCGTGGAATGGTGCCCGGATTGCTCGACCTCCGGGCGCACCGCGGCCTATTGGGAGCCCTATCGTGGCGCCGCGGTGCCCGGCGAACCGGTGCCGAACACGGGCATGCTGCTGCATGACCGCGACGACCTGACGCAGCGCGCGACCGCCGCGCACAAGGCCGGGCTGCAGGTGATGATCGAGGGTGTCGGCGACCGCGGCATCGACTTCGCGCTGGATGTGATGGAGGCCGCACTCGCCGCGCATCCGGTGGCCGACCATCGCATGCGGGTCGAACACTGCTGCTACGTCACGCCGCCGATCCTCGACCGGCTGAAGCGCGGCGGCTTCGTCGATTCCTCCGCCACCGGCTTCATGGACGAGCTGGGCGAGGCCTATGTCGCCAATCGCGGGCAGGACGCCATGCGCCACATGTGGCCGCATCGCAGCCTGATCGCCGCCGGCATCCCCGCGCCGGGGCATTCCGACTTCGCGGTGTGCCGCGTGAATCCCTTCACCGCGATCGGCGCCATGGTCACGCGGCGCAGCCAGACCGGCGCCGACCTCGATGCCCGCGAGGCCGTCACGCCGCACCAGGCGCTGGCCGCCTACACCACGCTCGGCGCCTGGGCGCAGCGCGAGGAGCACGAAAAGGGCAGCCTGGAGGTCGGCAAGCTCGCCGACCTCGCGGTGCTCGACACCGACATCCTCGGCGGCGATGCGGCGGCCATCCGCGACACCCGGGTGGTGGCGACGGTGGTGGGCGGGGTGCTGCGCCACGGCGGGTGATGCCCCCTTCCCGCCCGTGGCGGAGCGGCGCAACATCCGGCGCATCACCGCGCGCCGAAAGGGTGCCTCGATGCGTCGTCTGCTTCTGCTTGTCGGCCTTGCCATCGCTCCGCTTCCTGCCGGCGCGCAGGGGCTGGTCACGGAACGCACCCTCAGCGCCGGGCTGGCGGCCGAAGCCGTGGCGGCGGCGGTCGAGGCCTGCGCCGGGCGCGGGTTTCGCGTGACGGCGGCGGTGGTCGATCGGTCGGGCGTGCTGCGCGCGCTGCTGCGCGCCGACGGCGCCGGGCCGCACACCATCGCATCCGCGCGCGCCAAGGCCTACACGGCCGCCAGCATGCGCGCGAACACCACGCAGATCCTGGAGACGGTGCGCACCAACCCCGCCGCGGCGCGGCTGCCCGATATCGAGGGCTTCCTGGTGGTGGGCGGCGGCATCCCGATCCGCGCCGGGGAGGACGTGGTCGGCGCCATCGGCGTAGGCGGCGCGCCCGGCGGCCACCTGGATGACCAATGCGCCGAGGCGGGGATCGAGCGGATCCGCGACCGGTTGAACTGACCCCGGTGCGGGCGGTGTGTTCGCCGCCCGGCCCGCGGAGGCGTCAGCGTTTCAACGCCAGCCGCTTCGGCGCACCGCCCCTGGCGCGTTCGGCGAAGCGTGCCAGCACATCCTCCGGCCAGGCGCCCACGCGGCGCGCACCGAGGTCCATGCAGAGGTACAGCACCTCGTTCTCCGCCGCCTGCCAGCCTTCGGTGGCGTGGAACATGGTGTGGCGGCACAGCAGGCGCTTGGCGTCATGGGCCAGCACCTCGCTGTCGAAGGCGAGCGGCGCGCCCTCGGTCACCTCGCGATTGTAGGCCTGCCAGGATTCGGCGGCGAAGGTGCCGAGGCCGCGCGCGTGGAACGCAGGCCCCAGCCCCAGCGACGGCCACAGCGCGTCCGTCGCCAGGTCGAAGCCCACCAGGTAGTAGGCCAGGTTCATGTGCCCATAGTGGTCGACCCACCCGGGCAGCACGGAACACAGCGGCGTGCGCGGTGTGCTCAGTGGATGTCCTCGGACTGCGCGAGGGCCTGCTTCAGCTTCTCGATGTTGAAGCCGCGCGAACGCGCCATGTCGAGGATCACCTTCTCCTTGCGCGTCAGCAGGTCGATCGCGGCGGGGATCCTGGTCACCACGTCATGCGGGATGACCACGGCACCGTGCAGGTCGGCATGCACCACGTCGTCGTTCTTCACCTGCATGCCGTGGATCGTGACATCCACGTTCACCGCGACGATGTGGACGTGCGCGTGCGAGGGGTTCACCACGCCGGCGATGCCCTGGAAGCCCGGCGCGAACATGTCCAGGTCGCGCACCGACCCGTTGGTCACGACGCCCTGCGCACCGAGGCCCAGATGCACGGCGGAATTCACCTCGCCCCAGAAGGCGCCGACGCCGGGCGTGTCATCGAGGTCCTGCAGGCAGACCACGGTCGGCAGCTCGGCATCCGCGACGTAGCTGTACCAGGCGATGCGCGTGGCCTTGTCGGCATCCTTGCTGCGGCCCGAGGGGAAGGCGGCGCGCTGCGTGCCGGTGCGTGCCAGGCCGCAGATCGGCTTCAGCTTCGGAAACACCGCGGTCATCGGCCGCACGGTGAAGCCGTAGCCGCGGCGATGCGGGGCCACGACCTCCAGCGCGTTGCAGATGGTGGGCGTGTCCCACTCGCGCAGGGCTTCAAGATCAGCCGCGGTGAAGGGATAGGGCATGGCGATGATTCCTCCGTTGGCGACAGCATCGACCGCCCGGCAGCTTCGGTCAAAGGGGGCCGTGCCGAGGGCTGCGGACGGCGCGCGGAACGGCCGGCCGCATCAATCGGCGCGGACGTTGCCGTCGCGCACCACGCGCCGCCAGCGGGCGCGCTCGCTGGTCACCAGCGCGGCGTAGTCCGCCGGCGGGCCACCGCGCGGCGTGGTGCCGCGCTCGGCCAGTTGCCGCCGCACCGCGGGGTCGGCCAGCGCCGCCTGCGCCGCGGCCGCCATGCGCGCGACCACCGGATCCGAGGCGGATTTGTGCGTGTGCAGGCCGAACCAGGCCTCGGCCTCGAACCCGTCCAGGCCGAATTCGGCGCCGAGTTCCGACAGCGCCGGCACGTCCGGCAGGTCCGGCACGCGCGTGCGCGCCGTGACGGCGAGCGCCCGCACAGTGCCGGCGCGGATCTGCGGCAGGGCGGTCGGCAGGTTGTCGATCAGCGTGTCCACCTCGCCCGAGATGACCGCCGTCATGGCCGGCCCGGCACCGCGATAGGGCACATGCGTCAGCCGCGCGCCGGCCAGCTGGCCGATCAGTTCGCCGCTCAGATGCGTGGAGGTGCCATTGCCCGCCGAGGCGAAGTTGCGTTCGTTGGGCGTGGCGCGCGCCGCGCGCAGGAAGGCGCGGATGTCGCCATCGGGCACCTTGCGCGGGTTCGCGACGATGACGTTGGGCACCGTCACCAGCAGCGTCACGGCGCGGAAATCCGCTTCCGGGTCATAGGGCAGGTTGGGATAGAGCGCGGGGCCGATCGCGTGCGATGCGATCTGGCTGAGGAACAGCGCGTGGTCGTCGCCCTCGCGCGCGAAACGGCCGGCGGCGAGCGTGCTGCCCGCACCCGGCTGGTTCTCGACCACCATGACGCGGCCGAGCGGCTCGCGCATCGCCGCGGCCATCAGGCGCGCGACCACGTCGGTGGTGCCGCCCGGCGGGAAGGGACAGACCAGGCGCAGGTCGCGCGCCGGCCAGGCGGGCTGCGCGCGCGCCGTGCCGGCGGCGATGGCCGCGCCCGCCAGGCCCAGCGCGGCGCGTCGTGTCATTGTCGTCATGGTTGGCTCTCCCGGTCGGTGGCCGGAGGATGCTGGCCGCGGCGCCCCCTGTCGAGACGCCGATCCTGCTGGCACCATGGGCCATCCGGAGGATTGCATGACCGACCATGACCACGCGCCGCACGATGTCGGCGGCCGCTTCGACGGCCCGATCGACCAGACGGAACACCAGGCCGCCCATTGGGAAAAGGAGGCCGACGCGATGCGCATCCTGCTGGCCGACCGCACGCGGCGTATCTTCACCACCGATGAGAACCGCCACATCCAGGAGAGCCTCGATTCCGAGACCTACTGGGGCACGCCCTACTACGAGCGGTGGATCCATGGCGTGTCGACCATGGTCCAGCAGAAGGGCGTGATCAGCCTCGCCGAATTCGAGGCGGAGGAGGCGCGGCTGCGCGAGGCCGGCGCGCACCGTGTCGAGGGCGAGCCGGCCGGGCATCACCACCACCACGACCATGATCATCACCATGATCACGACGATCATCCCTATCAGGCGGACGACGACGCGGGGATCACCGAGATCTCGCCGCTGCGCCTGCGCGGCATGGCGATGCGCAACCTGCTGGTCGCGCGCGGCATCATCACGGCGGAGGACATCCGCACGGAGATCGAGCGCATGGATGCACGCGGCGCCCATAACGGCGCGCGGGTGGTGGCGAAGGCCTGGGCGGACCCGGCCTATGCGGCGCGGCTGGCCGCCAGCGCCGGCGACGCCGTCGAGGAACTGGGCCTGGCGCGCGGCGACACCGTGCTGACCGCGCTGTTCAACACCGACCGCCTGCACCACCTGGTCGTCTGCACGCTGTGTTCCTGCTACCCGCGCAGCGTGCTGGGGCGGCCGCCGGCCTGGTACAAGTCGCGCGCATACCGGGCACGCGCGGTGCGCGACCCGCGCGGCGTGCTGGCGGAATTCGGCACCGTGCTGGCCGAGGATGTCGAGCTGCGCGTCCACGACAGCAATGCCGAGCTGCGCTACCTGGTGGTGCCGGCGCGCCCGGCGGGGACGCAAGGCTGGGACGAGGCGCGGCTCGCGACATTGGTGAGCCGGGATTCGATGATCGGCGTTGCGCCCGCGCGCCATCCCTGACGCGATGTCCGGCGCCGCCCGCCGCCTCAGGCCGGTATCGTCATGCGCTGCGCGTAGCGGGTGCGCCAGCCCTGGCCCTGGATCCAGCCGCGCAGCTCCGCGCCGTCCGGCGCATCGCCGCGCAGCGCGATCACGCAGCGCCAGGCGATCGCCGTCATGCACGACAGCACCGGCGCGCCATCCACCGCCGGCCTGTCCAGGATCGGCCCGAGCGTGGGCATGCCGGTGCCGAGCATGATGATGGCGTCCACCCCGGCCCCTGCCATGCCGCCCAGCGCCTCTGCCGCACTGCCGGCGGACATGGCGTAGATCGGGTGGAAGGCGGCGTCCGGCGCGGCCGCGGCCACGATGCGCGCCACCGTGAAGCCGCGCGCACGCCAGTAGGCGGCCGAGGCCTCGGTCAGGTCTGGCGGATAGGGCGAGACCAGCCCGATGCGCCGCGCGCCAAGTGCGCCGAGGGCGTCGCAGACCGCGCGCGCGGCGGTGATGAAGGGCTGGCCGGTCCGCGCTTCCAGCCGCGCCACCGCCGCATCCTCTGCCGCGGCACCCACGAGGTAGGATGCGCCGGTGCAGGCGAAGGCGATGGCACCGACCGGCGCATTGGCGAATTGCGTCGCCGCGACATCCAGGCCGTCGACATAGTCCACCAGCCGTGCCGCGATGGTCGGCTTCGGGCTGGTCAGGCGCGCATTCAGCATCGCCATGCGCGGCGGCAGCAGGATGGCGAATTCGGGTTCGACGGTAGTATTCGCCTGCGGCGTCAGAACGCCAAGCAACCCATCCGGACCGTATTCGACCGCCATTGCCTTCGCCCCCTTCACGCCATCCGCGCACCGCGCGATATGCCCGCAGCGCGCAGCAGAGGATAGATGGATGCCGACAGAACGCGACCCGATCGCCATCATCGGCGCCGGCCCGGTCGGGCTGGTACTGGCGCTGCTGCTGGCGCGCGCGGGCGTGCCGGTGGCGCTTCTGGAAGCCGAGGCCGACATCAGCGAGGAGCTGCGCGCCTCCACCTTCCATCCGCCCACGCTCGACATGCTGGACGGGCTGGGGCTGGCGGCGCCGCTGGTCGCGCAGGGGCTGGTCGGCCCGACCTGGCAGATCCGCCGGCACGAGGATGGCGCGCGGGCGGTCTTCGACCTCGGCGTGATCGCGCCCGACACGGCGCATCCGTACCGGCTGCAGGCGGAGCAATGGAAGCTGTCACGCCTGGTGCTGGCGCGGCTCGCGGCTCAGCATCCGCAGGCGCTGCCGCGCTTCGGCTGCGCCGTGGAGACGCTGGTGCAGGATGACGCCGGCGTGCTGGTCGGCTGCCGCGGCTTCGACCCCTTCCGCGCCGCCTTCGTGGTCGGCTGCGACGGCGCGCGATCCGTCGTGCGCCGTGCCATGGACATGCCCTTCGCCGGCGACACCTATCCCGAGACCACCATCCTCGCGACCACGCCATTCGACTTCGGCGCGGTCTTCGCGGGCCTGTCCAACGTCAACTACGTCTGGACGGAGCACCCGGCCTTCTCGGGCACCTTCTCGCTGCTGCATGTCCCGGGGAAGTGGCGCGCCAGCCTGCACACCGCGCCGGACGAGGATGTGCAGGCGGCGCTGACGCCCGAGGCGATCGAGCGCAAACTGCAGGCGATCCATCCGAAGCCCACGCCGTATGACGTGCCGGACCTGCGGCCGTATCGCATCCACCAGCGCATCGTGCAGGATTACCGGCGCGGACGGATGCTGCTGGCGGGCGACGCGGCGCATCTCAATTCGCCCTCGGGCGGGATGGGCATGAACGGCGGCATCCATGATGCGTTCGAACTCGCCGCGCACCTGGTGCCGGTGTGGCAGGGGGAAGCGCAGGCCGTGCATCTCGATCGCTACACCCGCCGCCGCCGGCCGATCGCCGAGCGCGAGATCATCGCCCAGGCCGACCGCAACCGTGCGCGGATGCGCGAACGCGATCCCGCCCGGCGCGCTGTCCTGCTGGCCGAGATGCAGGCCACCGCGGGCGATCCGGTCCGCGCGCGCGACCATTTGCTGCGGTCATCCATGATCAATGGCCTGCGCGCCGCCGCCACCGTCGAATGAAGGGTCCTGCCATGAAGCGCCGTGCGGTTCTTGCCTCCCTGCTCGCCACGCCGGCGATCGCGCAGGCGACGCCCTGGGCGCCGAGCCGCCCGGTGCGCCTGGTGGTGCCCTTCCCGCCGGGCGGCGCGACCGACGTGGTCGCGCGGCTGGTGGCGCAGCGCATGGGGATCGCGCTGGGCCAGGCCGTGGTGGTCGAGAACCGCGCCGGGGCCGGCGGCACGGTCGGCAGCGACTTCGTGGCAAAGAGCACGCCCGATGGGCACACGCTGGTGGTTTCGAACATCGCCAGCCATGGCGTGGGGCCGAGCGTCTATCGCGCCCTGCCCTATGACGCGATGCGCGACTTCACGCATGTCGCGCTGCTGGCGGCCATCCCGAACGTGCTGATCGTGAATGCGGCACGGCCGGAACGCAGCGTGGCGGATTTCATCGCCACCGCGCGGCGCGACCCTGGTGGCGTGCGGGTGGCCTCGCCGGGCAACGGGTCATCCAGCCACGTCACGCAGGAACTTTTCAAGCGACTGGCGAACATCGACCTGACGCACGTGCCCTATCGTGGCAGCGGCCCCGCCTTCAACGACATCGTCGCCAACCAGATCGAAGGCATGATCACCACCCTGCAGGAGGCCGGGCGCAACGAGCGCGTGCGCATCCTGGCGGTGATGAGCGCGCAGCGCATCCCCGGCTGGCCGGATGTGCCGACCATCGTGGAGCAGGGCTTCCCCGACCTGGTGGCCTCGACCTGGTTCGGGCTGTCAGGGCCTGCGGGCCTGCCCGCGCCGGTGGCGGACAGGCTGCACGCCGAGGCGCTGGCCGCGCTCGCGGCGCCGGATGTGGCGCTGCGCCGCGCCGAGATCGGCGCGCAGTCGCCACCGCTCTCGCGCGCCGGATACACCGCCTTCGTCGGGGCCGAGATCGCGCGCTGGGCCGAGGTGGTGCGGGCTTCGGGTGCGCGGGTGGACTGACCGGCGCTCAGCCCAGCGCGGCGATCGCGGCCGCCACGGTGGTCATACCGGCGACCGGGCGCAGCCCCTCGATCGCGGCCTGGTGCAGCGCGTCGGTGAAGGCGGCGCAGCCGTCCTCCAACACCGTCACGTCGAATTCCCGCACATGCGCGCCGCGCACGGTGGAGGCGACACCGCCATTGGTGACGATGCCCGCCACCAGCAGCCGCCGCACGCCCGCACGGCGCAGCACCCATTCCAGTCGTGTGTTCCAGAAGGCGTCGTAGCCGAGCTTCTCCACCGCCAGGTCCGATGGCGCCAGGTTGTCCACCAGCCCATGCCCCCATGACCCCGGTGCGAAATCGCCCTTGCACAGGAAGGGCCGCAGGGCACGCAGGTGGTCGGCGATGAAAGGCTCGCCCCCCTTCCCCGGCACCAGCGTGAAATGCGTGGAGACGATCCAGCCACCCTTCGCGCGCAGCGCATCGGCCAGCGGCTTCAGGCGCGCCGGAAGTGCTGCGATGGCCGGCGCCGACTGCCCGGCGCGGCCATAGGCGCCGTCCGGGTGGATGAAGTCGTTCTGCAGGTCGCACAGCAGCAGCGCGGTGGTGTCGTGCATCACAGGCCCAGATAGGTGCGTTGCAGATGCGGGTCGGCGCGCACCTCAGCCGCAGTGCCGCTGATGGCGAAGGCGCCGTTCTCGAGCACATGCGCGTCATCCGCGACATCGAGGCTCTGCGCCACGTTCTGCTCGACCAGCATGATCGCCAGGCCATCGGCGTGCAGGCGGCGGATCAGGGCGAACATCTCCTCGACCAGCAGCGGCGAGAGGCCGAGCGAGGGTTCATCGAGGATCAGCAGGCGCGGTTCCGCCATCATGCCGCGGCCGATCGCGAGCATCTGCTGCTCCCCGCCCGACAGCGTGCCGGCGAATTGGCGCGCGCGTTCGCGCAGGCGCGGGAAGGTGTCGAACACCCGGTCCATGTTGCGCGCACGGTTGGCGCTGGCGCGGCGATAGGCGCCGAGGTCGAGGTTCTCGCGCACGGACAGGTTCGGGAAAATCTTTCGTCCTTCCGGCACGTGCACCAGCCCGGCCGCGGCGATGGCGGGCGGCGAGAGCCCGTCGATGCGCTGCCCGTCGAAGGTGATGGACCCGGCGCGCGCCTTCACCAAGCCGCTGATCGTCATGTTCAGCGTGGTCTTGCCGGCGCCATTCGCGCCGAGCACCGCGACGATGCGCCCGGCCGGCACGGACAGGTCCACGCCGCGCAGCACGGTCACCAAGCCGTAGCCGGCTTCGAGGCCGCGGATCTCAAGCATGGGCGCCGCCCTGCAGCCGCGCGGCCGCGCCATGGCCGAGATAGGCCTCGATCACCTGCGGCGCCGCCACTACCTCGGCCGGCGTGCCGGAGCAGATGATGCGGCCCTGCGCCAGCACATGGACGCGCTCGCACAGGTTCATCACCGCCTGCATGACGTGTTCGATCATCAGCACGGTCACGCCGGAATCGCGGATGGCGCGGACCACGGGGACGATGTCGCGCACCTCCGACGGGTTCAGCCCGGCCAGCACTTCATCCAGCAGCAGCAGTTTCGGGCGGGTGGCGAGCGCGCGCGCCACCTCCAGCCGCTTGCGCCCGGCGACCGTCAGCGCGGCGGCGGGCTTGTCGAGCTGGTCGGTCAGGCCGACGCGCGCGGCGACCTCCTCGGCCACCGCCAGCGCAGCCGCGCGCCGGCTCTCACGCAGGAAGGCGCCGACTGCGATGTTCTCCCGCACCGACAGCCCGGCGAAGGGCTGCACGATCTGGAAGGTACGCGCGAGGCCCATGCGCGCGAGGTGATGCGGTCGGCGGCCGGTGATGTCCTCGCCTTCCAACATCACCAGGCCTGAGGTCGGCGTCTCGAACCCCGCCACCACAGCGAACAGCGTGGTCTTGCCCGCGCCATTCGGGCCGATCAGGCCGGTGATGGAGCCCTCAGCCACGTCCAGCGTTGCGTCATTCACCGCGATCAAGCCACCGAAGCGCTTGGTGATGCCGCGCACGGCCAGGAAGGCGGGGTCGGCGCCGGTGCCGGTCATCGCCGCCACCGCTTCAGCAGGCCGGGGATGTCGCGCGGCGGAAACCGCACGACCAGGATCAGCACGATGCCGAAGACCACCAGGTCGATGCCCGGGATGCGCCCGGCGATGGTCTTGGTCGCTTCCGCCAACCCATGCAGGATCACCGCACCCAGCACCGGGCCGAACACCGTACCGGCACCGCCGACGATCGGCGCCAGCAGCGCCTCGACCGAGATCCAGGTCCCATAGGCGATCTGCGCATCGAGGTAGAGGAAGTACTGCGCATACAGCCCGCCCGCCGCGCCCGTCATGCCCGCCGACAGCACGATGGCGCGCAGCTTGACCGCCAGCACGTCGACGCCCAGCGCCTGCGCCGCGGCTTCGTTCTCCCGCACCGCGACCAGCTGCGCGCCGAGGCGCGAGCGTTCCAGCGCCAGCGTCGCGACCAGCGCCAGGGTCACCAGCGCCGCCGCGACCCACAGGAAGGTGCCACGCTCGGCGAACTGGAAATTCAACGGGTCGGCGCGCAGGCGGATCAGGATGCCGGCCGCGCCGCCCGTGACTTCGGACGCATTCGCCAGCACGCGGAACACCTCGGCGAAGGCCAGCGTGACCAGCGCGAAATAGGACCCGCGCAGCCCGGATCGGAACGCCATGAAGCCGATGGCGAGCCCGACCAGCGCCGCCAGCGCGATGCCCGCCGCAAACGCCGGATAGGCGTTCATCCCGAAACGCACCTGCAGGATCGCCGTGAGATACGCCCCCGTCCCGAAGAACGCCGCATGCCCGAAGGAATACTGCCCGCCATAGCCGCCCAGCAGGTTCCACCCCTGCGCGGCCAGCGCGATGATCAGCGTGAAGACCAGGAAGTTCAGCACCACGTTGCTGGTCACGAACAGCGGCACGCAGGCCGCGATCAGCGCGAAGGCCGCGATCGGCAGCAGGTCCCGCCCGGTCATGCCCGCGCCCCGAACAGGCCCGTGGGGCGCACCAGCAGCACCAGGATGAAGATCAGGAAGATGCCGATCTGGCCGAGGCTTTCGCCGAGATACAGGCCCGACAGGCTCTCCACCACGCCGATCACCAGCCCGCCGACCAGCGCCCCCACCACCGACCCCATGCCGCCCAGCACCACGATGGTGAAGGCCACCAGCACGAAGGCATTGCCCACGCGCGGCGAGACATAGAAGGAGGGCAGTAGCAACGCGGCCGAGATCGCCAGGCACGCCGTCCCGATCCCGAAGGTCACCGCGTAGATATGCGCGACATCGATGCCCACCAGCGCCGCCCCTGTGCGCTCCTTCGCCACCGCCCGGATCGCCTTGCCGGTCGCGGTGAAGCGCATCAGTACGAACAGCGCGATGCCCACCAGGATCGTCGCGCCGAAGCCGATCACGCGCGGGTAGGACAGCAGCGCGGGGCCGAACTCGATCACCTCCATCGCATAGGGTACGTCGATGCTGCGCGTGTCGGACCGGAACACCGCCAGCATCAGGTTCTCGATGATGATCGACAGGCCGAGCGTGACCAGCAGGATGTTCTCATCCTTGCCCCGGCTGGCAGGGCCGATCACCAGGCGCTGCACCAAGTATCCCACGCCGAAGAACAGCGCCGCCAGCGGCAATGCGGCGACATACGGGTCCACGCCGAAGGATGCGCGCGCCACATAGGCCGCATACATCGCCGCCGTCAGCAGCGCCCCATGCGCGAAGTTGATGATGTGCAGCACGCCGTAGACGAGCGTGAGGCCCAGCGCCACCAGCCCATACACCGCCCCGGTCAGGAGGCCGTTCAGCACGGCCTCCAGGATGATCTCCGGCGGGAAGCCCACGCTCAGCCGGTGACGGGATAGACGGGCTGCGCGTCGGCGAAGTCGCGCGGGAAGATCACCTTGATGTCGCCGCCCTGCACCTGCGTGTTGACCGGCGCGCCGGCCTGGTTCTGGCCATTGACGAAGCGCGTCGGGCCATAGGGCATGATGTGCTTCGTGAAGGCGCCGTCGGTCGCCGCCAGCGCCGTGGTCAGCGTGGCGCGGTCGTTGCGCCCGGCGCGCTCCAGCGCATCGGCCACCAGCATCACCGCGGAATAGTTCAGCGGAACGTTGTAGAGCCAGAAGCGGTTCTGCGCCTCGACAGCGCGGCGCAGTTCCGCGGTGCGCGGCTTGCGCGGGTCGGGCCAGTGGTTGCAGTCCATCACCAGGTTCGCCGCGTCGGGGAATTCGCGCACGAAGCGGTAGTTGGAGGCCGCCCCATTCAGCACGCAGTAGATGCCCTTCGGGCGGATGCGCTGCTGCTGCATGGTACGGCTGAGCAGCACGAACTCCGCGTAATAGGACGATGGAATCACCAGGTCCGGCCGCAGCGACCGGATGCGGAGCGCCACGTTGTTCATGTCGCGCGCGGGCGTCGGGTGGGCGATGGTCTCCAGCACCTCGAAGCCGCGCTTCGGCAGCTCAGCGTTCAACAGCCGCGCCATGCCCGATCCGAACAGCCCGTCCTCATGCACGATCACCACGGTGCGCGACGGCTTGCCCGCCGCATCGTTCAGCGCCACCAGGTTGTCCAGCGCGGTCTGCGTCACCACGCCGAAGCCCGGGCCGAAGCGGAAGGTGTTGGTCAGCCCGCGGCTCACGATCTGGTCCGACACGCCGACATCGACCACATAGGGCAGGTTGTAGCGCGACGCCGCCTGCGACGCCGCGAGGCAGATCGGGCTGGCGAAGCCGCCGACGATGGCAGTCACACCCTCGGCCTGCATCTTCTCGACTTCCGCGACGCCGCCTTCGGGGTTGGACCGCGCATCGCCGAACACGGTCTCGATCCGCGCGCCGCCCAGGGCGCGGATGCCGCCGCCGGCGTTGATCTCCGCGATCGCGAGCTCGGCGCCCAGCCGCCCATACTCGCCATCCTGCGACAGTGCGCCGGTGACCGGCTGCAGGATGCCAAGCTTCACGGCCGGCGCCTGCGCCCCGGCGACCAGCGGCGTGGCCAGCACGCCCGCACTGCCGAGCATCAGGCTGCGCCGCGCAATTCCGTTCATGGTCATCTGTCCCGAACTCCCTGTTTCGCCGCCCGCCGCGGGCCGTGCGGCCGGCCTTTTCTGGCGCCTGCGCCGCACCGGCGCAAGCAGTGGCTATTCCAGCCGCAATACGCGGAAATTGTGCCGCTCCAGGAAGCCGACGCGCGCGGCGATGTCGTCGTTCGTGCAGATCATCACCGATGTCACGCCGATCCCGGCCAGCCGCCCATCGGGCAGCTTGCGCGTGCCCAGCAGCACGCCGGGGCCGCCATCGATCTCGACCACCACCTCGTGCCCCGGCCGCACCACGTCCAGCACGCAGGTGAAGGCACCCAGCGCGGGCGCCGCCACGGTGGCGAAGGCAGGCGGGCCACCCTCGACGCCGAAGGCGCGCAGGCCCACCGTGACCGGCGCGCCCGGCGCCTGCAGCCCGACATAGACGCGCAGCGGCCCCGCCGGCGCATCCTGCGGCAAGGTCAGCCGCAGCCGCGCGATCCCGCGGCCGGTCCAGGCCCCCCAGGGTTCGCGCGCATGCCAGTTCAGCCCGTCGCGCACCAGGTCGGCCACCGCCTTCGCGCGTTCCGCCTTGCCGCCGCCCGCCAGGCCGAGCGGATAGGTCTCGCCCGGCACCACCGGCAGACGCGGCGCGCGGTCCGGCCGTTCGGCGCGGGCCACGACCTCGCGCATAACCTGGTCGGCGATCTCGCCCCAGCTGCGCAGGCGCGTGGAGGCCGCGACGATCGCCTCGCGCCGCGCGCGTTCGGCGTCGTCGAAGATCAGGGATTCGAGCCGCGCGACCAGGTCGGGCTCGTTCATCGGCTCGAAATAGACCGCCGCCTCGCCGCCGGCCTCGGTCAGGGAGGTGTTGCGCGCCACCAGCGGGACCCGCCCGAAGGACAGGCTCTCGGTCACCGGCAGCCCCCAGCCTTCGTAGAAGCTGTTGGTGACGGTGAACATCGCGCGGCCATAGAGCGCCGCCAGCGCGACGTCCGGCACGCCATGCGCGACCGACACCTTGGCCTGCAGCGCCGGCGAATTGCGCCACAGCGTCATCGCGGCGTCGGCCAGCCAGCCGGCCTTGCCCACGCAGACCAGCCGCGGCACGCGCGCCGGGCCGTGCTTGCGCAGCAGCGTCAGCCAGGCGTGGAACAGCATCAGGTGGTTCTTGCGGCTTTCGATGGTGCCGACGCACAGCACGAAGGGCTCGTGCGGGCCGGGCAGGTCGGCACGCTCGGGCCAGGCCTCGCCGATGGCGGGGCCGAGGTCGCGCCGCAGGTCCGCATCAAGGCGCACCACGGTGACATCGAGCTCGCGCTCGGGCACCACCTCGCGCGCGATGCGCCGCGCATCGGCGGCCGACCATTCCGAGATCGCGAGGGCGGAATCCGCCAGCGCCGCCATCGCCGAGAACCACTCGGCGAACTGCTCGACCAGGCGCGGCTGGCAGTGCTCGGGCGCGACCAGCGGGATGCAGTCGTAGATCAGCGGCACGTAGCGCACGCCATACAGACGCGCGGCCTCGCGCACGCGCAGGAAATAGTCCGGGATCCACCAGGAGGTGCCGAGGTTCACCAGGCTCGCGCCCGGGGCGAAGACGAAGTCGTCGCCGCCCAGCAAGGCCGCCTCCAGCGCCGCGATCGCCTCCACCCAGTCCGGCGCCAGCGGATCGCCCCCGATGCGCGACAGCCGCCACAGCCGCAGGAACAGGTCGCGGCTGATCTCGCGCCAGCCGCCCGAGGCCGGGTCGAAGGCCACGGCCACCGCCGCCACGCCCTCGATCGGGTCGAGCAGCGCGCGCGCGGTGACGCTGAGCTGCACGCGCTGGATGCCGGTGGGCGTGCGGTCCGACCGGAAATAGGCGACCAGGTCCGAGGTGTCGAAGACCACCTGGACCGCCTGGCCCGGCGAGGGCGCCGAGCGCACCAGCGGCGACGCCAGCCGCGACAGCGCGGCGGCCTCGCGCGAGGCTTCCTCGTTCGCCGGGTCCAGTTCGAGCGCGCGGGCATAGGACCGCCAGGCCTGCTCGGCATTGCCGGCAAGCTTCAGCGCATGGCCGAGCTGGAGATGGACATCGGCATTGTTGCGGGCCAGCGCCTCGGCCGCGCGATACGCCACCAGCGCCGCCGAAGGGTCGCCCGATTCCTTGAGGCAGTGGCCGAGCTGGATCTGCACCCGCCAATCCTCGGGATGGGCGGCCAAATGCGCCCGATACGCGGTGGCCGCGGCATCCCAGAGCCCCTGGTCGCGCAGCGCATCCGCCTGCCGCAGCCGTTCCTGGCCGGTGCCGTCCTGCCGTTCGCCGTCCATGCCTGTCCTCGTTGTGCCCGGCCGCGGCCGGGATTCAAGCGCCGATGTTCACGCCCATCTTGGCATAGGCATCGCGCAGCCGCACGCGGTAGCGCTCGGGCGAGAACAGCGAGGCCTGGCCGGGGCCGGCCTGCGCCAGCCGGCCGCGCAGGTCGGCATCGGTATCGAGGGCGCGGATGCCCTCGACCAGCGCGCGCACGTCGTAGGGGTCGACCTTCATCGCGGCATCGCCCACCACCTCGGGCATCGAGGAGGTGTTGGAGGTCAGCACCGGCGTGCCCAGCAGCATCGCCTCCAGCGCCGGCAGGCCGAAGCCTTCGTACAATGACGGGAACAGCACCGCCTTCGCACCACGGATCAGGCTGACCAGCAGCGGGAAAGGCGCGTAGTCGATGTGCTGCACGCGCCGGCGCTGCTGCGTCACGCCATCCTGCGTGAACAGGTAGCGGACATGGTCGTTGCCGAACAGCAGCCGCAGCTCCTCGCGCGACTTCCAGGCCTTCTTGCCCAGGATGACCAGCGGGTCCTGCACGCCGGAGGCGAGGTAGGCCTCGATCATGCGGCCCACATTCTTCTTCGGTTCGATGGCGCCGAAGAACAGGAAGTATTTCTGGAAGGTCAGGCCGAAGGTGCCCTCGATCTCGGCCTTCACGTCGCTCAGCGGCTTCTGCGCGTAGCGCGCCGGGATGTCGACCGCCTGGTAGGTGTTGGAGACCTTCTCCTCCGGCACGCCGAGCAGGCTGACGATGTCGCGCTTCGATGCCTCGCTGACCGTGATGATGTGGTCGCTGCGGCGCGCGAGCTGCTGCGCGAGGCGATAGTAGACGCGCTTGTTGTCGAGCGTGGTGTAGGGCAGCCGCAGCGGCACCAGGTCGTGCATGGTATAGGCGTTCTTCGCCCCGCGCACCTTGATCGCGAGCGGATAGGTCCAGTGCATGATCTGCGGCGCCTGCCGGAAATACACGTTCATGCGGTTGCGATAGAGCTTGAAATGCAGGCGCTGCGCGTCGAACAGGTTCTGCACGTTCCAGACATGGTCGAAATGCGGCAGGCGCGACTTGAAGGTGTCGCGCACCACGCGCCCGGTGATCGGCACCTGGGTCGCGATCTCGCCGAAGGGGCTGCTCAGCGCGCGGCGCAGCCCGTTCACCGCCTGCACGAGCTTGGAGGGCTGCCCGACCCGTGGGTCGAAGAAGGCGATCTCGCGGATCAGCGAGTTCATGCTGACGGTCGATGCCCGCGTGCCGTACAGGACGCCCACCTCCGCCCCCATGTCGCGCAGGCAGAAGGACAGGTTGCGCGCATAGGTCGCGACACCCGTTCCCTGTTCGAGGGCAAGGTTGTAGCCGTCGATGAAGATCCGCGGCGGACGGTCGGAAGTCATGGGCGGCGTGGGTCCGTTCCAGGCGAGGCGGCGCCGCGCTCCCTGGCCCGGCATCCGCCGGCAACCTGCGGTGCCCCCGGCGCTAGGTCAAGCAACCTGACGCACCGTCAATTGAGGAACTCGGGCGAGACCAGCCGCGGCAGGAACAGCGTCACCGCCGGCCACATGATGACCAGGACCAGCACCAGGAACATCGGGATCAGCATGATGAAGGTGTCCTTCAACGCGTCCATCATGCGCATTCCGGCGACATGGCAGGCGATCATCAGGCACAGCCCATAGGGCGGCGTGACCAGGCCGAAGGCCAGGCTGATGATGCCGATCATCGCGAAATGCACCGGGTCGATCCCGACCGCCGCGGTCAGCGGCTGCAGGATGGCGCCCACGATGATGATGGACGGGATGGCATCGAGGAAGCAGCCCACCACCAGGAACACCGCCGCGACGAAGAAGCCCGTGGCGATCTTGCCCATCCCCCAGGCCGAGACGCCCGTCAGGATCGCCTCCGGGATCTTGTAGTAGGCGAGCAGCCAGCCGAAGGCCGATGCGGTGCCGACGCAGAACAGCGTCACCGCCGCCAGCCGCCCGGTTTCCCCCAGCGCGGCCCAGAATTCGCGAAGCCCCATCTCGCGGTACACGAACAATGACAGCGCGCCGGCATAGAGCACGGCGATGCACGCACTCTCGGTCGCGGTGAACCACCCGAAGATCTTGCCGCCGATGATGATCAGCGGCGTCATCAGCGCCGGGCCGGCGACGAAGATGGCGCGTGCGAACTCGCCCCAGGCCGCCTTCGGGTAGGTCGGGTAGCCGCGGCGCTTCGCATAGGCATGCACGGTCGCCATCTGCACGCCGGCGATCAGCGCACCGGGCACGATCCCCGCCAGGAACAGCGCGCCGATCGAGGTGGTGAGCACGCCGCCCCAGACGATCATCAGGATCGACGGCGGGATGATGACCGCGAGCACCGCCGAGACCGCCGTGATCGCGACCGAGAAGCTGTCGTCGTAGCCCTCCTTGCGCTGCGCCTCGATGAAGATCTTGGATTGCGAGGCGGCGTCGGCGGTCGAACTGCCGGAGATGCCCGCGAAGAAGAACGACAGCACCACGTTGATCTGGGCCAAGCCCCCCGGGAAATGCCCCACCATGGTGCGCGACAGCGCCATCAGCCGGTCCGTGATGCCGCCCACATTCATCAGGTTGGCGGTCAGCAGGAAGAAGGGCACCGCCAGCAGGATGAAGGAGTTGTAGGCGTTGAAGGTCTCCTGCATCAGGGTCATCGGACCCAGCCGCGGCTCCAGCGCCAGCACCGGCAGGCAGGCGAGGCCGAGCGCCACCGCCACCGGCACACGCAGCGCCAGCAGCGTGAAGAACACGCCGAACAGGATCCAGGCCGCCTGGCCAGGATCAAGGACATTGCCACCCATCAGGCCGGTTCCCCATGCAGCAGGACGCGCAGGTCGGCCACGAATTTCTCGCCCCCGAACAGCAGCCAGGAAAAGCCCAGCAACGGCCAGGCAAGATGGATCAGCCACAGCGGCAATTCCGCCAATTCGCTGATGCGGAACCAGGCGAAATCGACGAACTCGATCCCGAACCACAGGAAGACCGCGCCGAAGGTCAGGACAAACACGCCCGAGACCAGGTCCATGAAGGCGCGGAACCGCCCGCTCAGCCGCGGCCACAGGTCCACGATGAAGTGGATGCCCTCGCGCTGGCCGACGATGGCGCCGATCATGATGGTCCAGACGAGCAGGAAGCGGGCCATCTCCTCGGTCCAGATGTAGTGCGGCAGCAGCGAGGTCTGGCGCGAGACCACCTGCAGCGTGACCGGGAAGACCAGGATGAGGACCGAGATCGCGAGCAGCGTGGAGAGCAGCCGGGCATAGGCGTCGGCGGCGCGCCGCACGAGGCCGCGCAGGCCGTGCTGGGGCATGGAAGGCTCCGGATGTGTCGCAGCGATGCGCCGGCCGGCGGCTGTCGTGCCGCCGGCCGGCAGCGGGTCAGGCGCTGATCGCGTTGATGCGGTTGAAAATGCCCTCGGCATCCACTTCCCGCGCATAGGCGACCATCACCGGATCCACCGCGCGCTTGAGAGCGGCGCGCTCGGTGAACTCGACGCGACGCAGGCGGCCGGCGCGTTCCAGCGCCTCGATCTTCTGGCCGTCCTCGCTGCTCTCGGCCTGGCGGCCGAACACACCGGCTTCCTTGCCGGCGCGCTTGATCGCCTCCTGCAGCGGCGCGGGCAGGCGCGCCATGGTCTGCGAGGCGAAGCAGATCGGGCGGATGGTGATGGCGTGCTGCGTCATGATGAGGTTCGGCGCCACTTCGTAGAAGCGCATCGCCTCCACGCCCGCGGCCTCGTTCTCGCCGGCCTCGATGACGTTGTTCTGGATGCCGTTGTAGACCTCGTTATAGGCGATGACCGAGGGCGACATCCCCGCCGCCTGGAAGGTGCGCGACCAGATCGGCGCACCCTGCACGCGCACCTTGAGGCCGCGCAGTTCGGCCATGTTGGTCACGCGCTTGTTGGCGAAGATGTTGCGCACGCCGCCGCCGGCATAGCCGATGAGTGCGACGCGCGCGCGGCGCTCGACCTCGGTCGCCACGGGCGCGAACAGGTCCTGGTCCAGCACCTGATTCCAATGCGCGAGGTCGCGGAACAGGAAGGGCGCATCGACGAAGGGCGCGGCGCGCGAGAAGGTCGACATATGCGCCGGCGAGACGATGCCGTAGTCCACCGCACCACGCCCGGCCGACATGTACTCGAAATACTGCTTCTCCAGGCCCAGGCTGGAATTCTTGTGCAGCACGAAATTCACCGGGCTGGCGGTGTAGTACTGCTTCACCAGTTCCTCGAAGCGCACCAGGGCGCGGGTGAAGACGTGCTCGTCGTTGAACTGCACGGCGCCGTTCAGGGTGATGGCCTGCTGCGCGCGCGCCGCCCAGGGCATCGCGAGCAGCGTGGCGCCGCCGAGCAATTGCCTACGGTTCATGGATCGGATTCTCCCTCGTGTCAGCGCCGGCTTGGTGCCGGCTGTGGCGGGACTATAGGGGCGGATTCGCGCCGATGGGAACCGTGCGGTTACCGCCCCCTTCCCGGCGGGGCGCGCCTGCCCGAGACTGACTGACGAACGCAAAGGGGGACCGCATGAACCGCATCGACCTGGCCGGGCGCGTGGCCATCGTGACCGGAGGCGCACGCGGCATCGGCCTGGCCATCGGCAGGCGCATCGTGGACTCGGGCGGCGCCGTCGCGGTGTGGGACATGGACCGCCCGGCGGCCGAGGAAGCGGTCCGCGTGCTCGGCCGCGCCTCGGCGCATGTGCTGGACCTGACGGATGATGCCGCGATCGCCGGTGCCTTGGCAGCGACGCAGGCGGCGCATGGCCGCATCGACATCCTGGTGAACAATGCCGGCATCACCGGCGGCAATGCGCCCGCCTGGGAGCTGCCCGTGGCGGAATGGAAGCGCGTGATCGAGGTGAACCTGGTCGCGCCCTATCTCGTCTCGCGCGCCGTGGTGCCGGTGATGATCGCGGCGGGCTATGGGCGGGTGGTGAACATCGCCTCCATCGCCGGCAAGGAGGGCAATCCGAACGCCTCGCACTACAGCGCGTCGAAGGCCGGACTGATCGGCTTCACCAAGTCGCTCGGCAAGGAATTGGCGAAGACCGGCGTGCTGGCCAATTGCATCACGCCGGCGGCCGCCGAGACCGACATCTTCAAGCAGATGAGCCCCGAGCAGGTGGCCTGGATGCGCTCCAAGATCCCGATGGACCGCTTCGTCAACATCGAGGAGATCGCGGCGCTCGCCTGCTGGCTGTGCTCCGAGGACTGCGCCTTCAGCACCGGCGCGGTGTTCGACATCTCGGGCGGGCGCGCGACGTATTGATGTGCCCTCAGGCGCGTCGTGCCGGAGGCACGCCTTCGGCATGACGCGCCGGCATCCGCCGGCTTGTCTTTCGCCGGACGACGGGCGGGCCGCAGTCGCGGCTTCGGCACGAGTCGAGGCCTCGTGCCGCCAATCTATAGCCCATCCAGCACCGGCAGCAGGTAGTCCAGGAACAGCGGCGGGTTCTCGGCGAAGGGGAAGTGGCCGATGCCGTTCATGCGCGTGAAGCGCGCGCCGGGGATTCTCGCCGCCGTGGCCTCCGACATCTCGGCGGTGCAGGAGTAGTCGTATTCGCCGGTCAGCATCAACAGCGGGCAGCGCGCGGTGTCGATGCGGTGGACGCGGTCGCGCGCATCCCATTCGCCGGAGTAGAATCCGATGTCGCGGTGGAAGGTGGCGAAGCCGCCCTGGGAATAGTGCCACCAGATCTGCGCGGCGCATTCGGCGGGGCTCTGCGGTGCCATCAGCCCGTGGATCCATTCGGGTGCGAAGATCGCCTGGTTGATGCGCGGGTCGGCCGACCATGGCGTGCGGCGGCCGGGGACATGGTCGCAGGATTCACAGGCGATGATGGCGCTGAACGCCTCGGGGTGGCGCAGCGCGATCTCGAGGCAGATCTCACCCGACATCGACGCGCCGAGCAGCACCGGCTTGTCCAGCCCCGCCGCGGCGACCACGCCCATGATGAGATCGACATACCGATCCGTGGTCAGCCGCCAGGCGCCGGGCACTTCCGGCGGCGGCGGGCTCTTGCCGTGCCAGGGCATGTCGAAGGAGGTCAGCCGGTAGCGGTCGGTCAGGCGGCGGTCGGCCATGATGCCGTGGAACTGCCGCCCATCGGCGCCGGCGGTGTGCAGGCAGAGCATGTCGCGCCCCTGCCCGGCCGATTCGGCATAGAGCCGCCAGTCGCGCCCATCGGCGGCGACATCCAGGTAGCGGCCGGTGACATATGGGGCGGGCGATGGCGGCAGCGTGGGGCGCGGGAAGGCCGGCACCGGGCCGTCGCCATGCAGCACCAGCCAGCGGCCGACCTCCAGCACGCGGCGCGCCAGGTGGCAGTGGCGCAGGAAAGCGATTTCCTCCCCGCTGATGCGGAATTCCGGCACGCGGTGGCGCAGCGCGAAGATCGCGTGGTGGTGGCGCGGCGGGATGGGTTGCAGATGCAGCGCCCAGATATGCGGCGGGGCTTCCAGTGCGAAGTCGGCCGTGGCGGGTGCATCGCCGAAGGCAAATTCCGCGCGCGCATCGCCGTTCACGATGGCGAAGCGCGTGGTGGCACCCGCGCGCCATTCCGCCAGCACCGCATCGGCGTCGCAGGCCGCCTGCCAGCGCGCGACGAAACCCGACCACGCCTCGCCGTCCGGCCATCCCGCCATGCGTTCCTCCCTGGTGCTGACCGGACGAACCATGCCGCCAGCCCCCTGCCCCGGCAACCGGCGTTGCCAGCATCGCGGCGCCCGCGCACATTGCGGCCCGCAACGCAGCGGAGGAAACGCGCATGTCCACCAAGATCGCCGTCGTCACCGGGGCCGGCACCGGCGTCGGGCGTGCGGCCGCCCTCGCGCTGCTGGGCGGCGGCTGGTCGGTGGTGCTGACCGGGCGGCGCCGCGATGCGCTGGAGGAAAGTATCGCCCTGGCCGGCGACGCCGCATCGCGCGCGATGGCGGTGCCGACCGACGTGGCGGACCCCGCTTCCGTCGATGCGCTGTTCGCCGCGGTCAAGGCGAAGCACGGCCGCATCGACATGCTGTTCAACAATGCCGGCCAGAACGTGCCCGGCACCGCCTTCGAGGACCTGACCTACGCCGACTGGTCGCGCGTGGTGGCGGTGAACCTGACCGGGTCCTTCCTGTGCGCGCAGGCCGCCTTCCGCATGATGAAGGACCAGTCGCCGCAGGGCGGGCGCATCATCAACAACGGGTCGATCAGCGCGCATACGCCGCGCCCCGACAGCGCGCCCTATACCGCCACCAAGCACGCCATCACGGGCCTCACGAAGTCGCTGATGCTCGATGGCCGCAAGTACGACATCTGCGCCGGGCAGATCGACATCGGCAATGCCGCGACGCCCATGACCGCGCGCATGTCGAAGGGCGTGAAGCAGGGGGATGGTTCGGTCGCGGTGGAACCCACCATGGATGTGAACCATGTCGGCCAGGCCATCCTGCACATGGCGAACCTGCCGCTGGAATCGAACATCCTGACCATGACGATCAAGGCGACGAAGATGCCGTTCGAAGGGCGCGGCTGAACCAGCGCGCCCGCCATCGGGCGGCGCCAACGGCGCGGCTCACCCGGCACCACCGCGCGGCGCGCAACTTCGGCGCCGCGCGGGCGTTCTCCCGCTGACGCGCCAGCGCGCGCGCAGGAGAACGCCAATGCCCGCCCCCACCACCACGCCCCCGACCCCCGAACCCGACGCCACCGGCCAGGGCACGATCCCGGTGCCGACGCCGGCGAACGCGAAGCACCCACAACCCGCGCCCGCGCCCGACCCGGCCGCGGAACGCGCCGACGAACACGGCCAGGGCGTGATCGACGCGCCGACGCCGCCGGCCGGCAAGCACCCGCGCTAAGGTTCGCCGCGCTCGGCCAACAGGCGCTTCACCTCGGCCTTCGGCACCTTGCCGTAGCCCGACCGCGGCAGCGCATCCCACACCACGATGCGCGCCGGGTGCTTGTAGCGACCAAGCCGGCCATGCAGATGCGCCAGCACCGCGTCCGCGTCGATCGCGGCGCCATCGGCCGCGACCAGCACGGCGACGCCGGCCTCGCCCCACTTCGCATCCGGCAAGCCGACAACGCAGGCCTCGGCGACATCCGGGTGGGTCAGCAGCGCCTCCTCGACCTCGCGCGGATATACGTTCGACCCGCCCGAGATGTACATGTCCGATTGCCGCCCGGTGATGAACAGGAAGCCGCGCGCATCGAGGTGCCCGAGGTCGCCGGTATGGAACCAGCCACCGGCGAAGGCTTTCTCGTTCGCCGCGTCATTGCCGAAATAGCCGGCCATGACGGCCGGGCCGCGCACGCAGATCTCGCCGGTCTCGTGGGGCGGAAGTCGGGCATGCGCCGCATCCAGGATCGCCACCTCGATGCCCGTGCGCAGATAGCCGCAGGAGCCCAGCGGCATTGCCGGATCGTCCTCGATGCTGTGCCATTCGGGCGGCAGCACGGTGATGTTGCCGGTCACCTCGCCGAGCCCGAAATACTGCACCAGGCACGGCCCCAGCTTGCGTAGCGCATGCTTCTGGTCCTCCCGGTACATCGGCGCGCCGGCGTAGATGACGTGGCGCAGCGATGAATGGTCGTGCGCGTCCACGCTGGCATCGCGCACCAGCGCGTTCAGGATGGTGGGCACCGTGAACATGTTGGTGACGCGGTGGCGCTCGACCAGCCGCCAGGCTTCCGGCACGTCGAGCCTTTCGCCCGGCAACAGCACCGACACCGCGCCGCGCGCCACCTGCGCCAGCGCATGCACGCCCGCGCCATGCGACAGCGGCGCGACCACCAGGGAGGCATGATTCGCATCCAGACCCGGCATCAGGTCGGCGATGTGGTTCACCACCACGAAGGCCAGTTGACCATGCGTCAGCGTGCCGCCCTTGGGCCGCCCCGTGGTGCCCGACGTGTAGAACAGCCAGGCCGGGTGGTCGCGATCGACCGCCGTGGTCTCGTGCACCGGCGCGGCGGCGCCTTCATCGACCAGCCCGTCCCACGACAGGCCGGCACCCTCGCCGATCGCGACATCCAGCACGCAGGCTGGGTTCTGCGCGCGCGCCGCGGCGCGGTGGTCGGGGAAGCCGGTGTCGAACACATGCGCGCGGCAGCCGGCATTGGCCGCCAAATAGGCCACCTCCGGCGGGCTCAGCCGGAAATTCGTCGGCACCCAGACCGCGCCGATCAGCCAGCAGGCCCAGCAGGATTCGAAGATGGCGTTGCCGTTGCGCGCATGCACCAGCACGCGGTCGCCCGCGCCAATGCCCCGCGCGCGCAAGGCCGCGGCGGCGGCGGCCACGCGCGCCGCCAGCTGCGACCACGTCCACATGCGCTCGCGCCAGGCCAATGCCGGGCGGTCCGGCAGTCGGCGCGCGGTCTGCACCAGCAGGCTCGCCAGGTTGGATGTCGGGATCATGGGGCGTCCTCCGGCGCTTGATCTGCCGCGCCGGCGCGCCTATCGCAAGCATGGGCAGGAAACACGGAGGGGCACGCGCATGCGGCTCCAGGGCAAGATCGCCATCGTCACGGGCGGTGTCTCGGGCATCGGCGCCGCCATCGCGGCGCGCTTCGCGGCGGAAGGCGCGCGGGTGGTCGCGGCCGACCTCGCCGCACCTGAGGGCGCGCTGGACGCCACGGCCGCCATCGCGCCGCTGCGCGTGGACGTGACCGCGGAAGCCTCGACCGACGCCATGGCCGCCGCGGTCCTCGCCGCCCATGGCCGCATCGACATCCTGGTGAATTGCGCGGGCTTCGGGCAGGACATTCCCTTCCTCGACACGCCGGTCGCGGTGCTGGACCGCATCATGGCGGTGAATGTGCGGGGCAGCTTCCTGGCGGCCCAGGCCTGCGGTCGAGCCATGCGCGATGCCGGCGCGGGCGCCATCGTCAACATCGGCAGCGTCTCGGGGCTGGCAGGGTCGTCCGGGCGCGCGGCCTATGGGGCGTCGAAGGGCGCGATCGTCACGCTCACGCAGGTGATGGCGATGGACCTGGCACAATTCGGCATCCGGGTGAACGCCATCGCGCCGGGGCCGGTCGACACGCCGCTGACCCAGCGCGTGCACACGCCCGCCACGCGCGATGCCTGGACCCGCGCCACCATGCTGCGCCGCTACGGCACGCCGGAGGAGATCGCTGCCGCCGCGCTGTTCCTGGCGAGCGACGACGCTGCCTATGTCACCGGCCATGTCCTGCCGGTCGATGGCGGCTTCATCGCCGCGGGCATGGACAGCCGGCCATGACGGCGCTGGACGGGCGGGCCTTTGCCGGGCCAGTCTTGCGCCCAAGCGCCGGGGCACGGCGCATGTCCATCCCAGGGAGCGACGCCAGATGACCCTCCATTCCCCGCGCCGTGCGCTGCTGCTCGGTGCCGGCGTGCTCGCGCTGCCGGCCGTGGCGCGCGCGCAGACGCAGTACCGCGCCGAATACAAGCTGTCGGTCGTGGGCAACCGTCCGATCCCGTTGTCGGAAGGCGCCTTCCAGTGGGCCGACCTGGTGACGCAGCGCTCGGGCGGGCGGATCAACGTGAAGGTCTATCCGGGCAGCCAGCTGGTCGGCGGCGACCAGACGCGCGAACTGGTGGCGATGCGCCAGGGCATCGTCGACATGGCGGTGTTCAGCACCATCAACATCTCGCCGCAGGTGCGCGAGATGAACATCTTCTCCCTGCCCTTCCTGCTGCGCGACCATCGCGGCTTCGATGCCATCATCAATGGCGAGGTCGGCCAGGACCTGTTCCGCGTTCTGAGCACGCGCGAAGTGGTGCCGGTCGCCTGGGGCGAGAACGGCTTCCGCGAGCTGTCGAATTCGAAGCGCGAGGTGCGCCGGCCCGAGGACATGCGTGGCCTCAAGATCCGCTTCGCCGCCGGGGCGATCTTCAGCGAGATCTTCACCGCCATGGGTGCCAACCCGCTGCAGATGTCGTTTGCCGACCTGCAGCCCGCGCTGACCACAGGCGCCGTGGATGGGCAGGAAAACCCGGTCAACCTGTTCCTGGCCTTCCGCATGGACACGCTGGCGCAGAAGCACCTGACCATGTGGAACTACGTGGCCGATGCCGGCATCTTCGTGGTCGGCAAGCAGATGATGGACAGCCTGGCACCCGCCGACCGCGAGTTGGTGGTGGCCTGCGCGCGGGAAGCCGCGGCCAAGCAGATCGAGGCGTCGCGCAAGGGCATCGGCATCGGCGGGGACCGCTCGGCGCTCGAGGAATGCGCGCGCCGCGGCGTCGCGGTGGCGGAGCTGACGGCGGCCGAGAAGGAAGCCTTCGCCCGCGTCACCCGCCCGGTCTACGACAAGTGGGCGCAGACCGTCGGCTCCGCGCTGGTCGAGAAGGCGCAGGCCGCCATCAACCGCGCGATTTCCTGACCCGCCGGTGAGCGCCGAGCTCGACCCGGCTGCGGCGCAGCCGGAGCCCCGCACGCGACTGCCGCTGACCTTCGAGCGCGTGCTGCTGGCGCTCGCGATGGGCGCGATGGCGCTGATCACCGCGATCAACGTGCTTGCGCGCTACCTGACCAACGTGTCCTTCGCCGTCACCGAGGAATACTCGGTGGTGCTGATGGTGATCGTCACGCTGGTCGGCACCGCGCTGGCGGCGGCGGCCGGGCGGCATATCCGGGTCGAGTATTTCACCGGCCTCATGCCACCGGCCTGGCAACGGCGCGCCGAGATGCTGGCGCTGCTGCTGGCGATCATCTGCTTCGGCCTGCTGGCGTATTTCGGCGCGAAGCTCGCCTATGACGAATACCGGTTCGAGGTGCTGTCGAACGGGCTGGGCAATCCGAACTGGCTCTATACGGGGTGGCTGCCGCTGCTGTCGCTGCTGGTGATCGGACGCGCGGCCGGGCGCCTGGTGCGCATCGCGCGCGGAGAACCCGCGTGATCGCCGCGACGCTGTTCCTGGGCTTCGGCGTGCTGTTGGCGGCCGGCGTGCCGGTGGGCATCTGCCTGGGGCTGGCGGGGGCCTTCGCGATCTGGCTGGCGGACCAGTCGATCATGGCGATGCCGACCAACGTGTACGCCGGCATCGCGAAATACCCGCTGATCGCCATCCCGATGTTCGTGCTGGTGGGCTGCGTCTTCGAACGCACCGGCGTCGCACTCCGCCTCGTGCGCTTCGCCAGCGCCATCGTGGGGGCGGGGCGCGGCGCGCTGGCCTCCGTCGCGGTACTGGTGGCGATGGTGCTGGGGGGCATCACCGGCTCGGGGCCGGCCAATTCGGCCGCGGTCGGCCAGGTGATGACCAAGGCGATGGTCGAGGACGGCTACCCCCGCCCCTTCATCGCGAGCACCGTCGGCGCGGCGGCGGCAACCGACATCCTGATCCCGCCCTCCATCGCCTTCATCGTCTATGCGGTGCTGGTCCCCGGCGTGTCGGTGCCGGCCATCTTCGCGGCCGGCATGATCCCGGGCGTGCTGGCGGGGCTGTTCATCATCGGCGCGGTGGTGGCGATCTCCATCGTCAAGGATTTCGGCGGCAAGGCCCGCCAGACCGAGGCGCTGCGGGTCTGGCAGACCTTCAAGGAAGCGATCTGGGGCCTGATGGCGCCGGTGGTGATCCTGGGCGGCATGCGCATCGGCATCTTCACGCCGACCGAGGCCGCGGTCGTCGCGGTGTTCTTCGGCCTGTTCGTCGGCTTCGTCGTGTATCGGTCGCTGACCCTGCGCGACGTCTACGAAATGCTGGTCGAGGCCGGCGAGATTTCCGCCGTCATCCTGATCGTCGTCGCGCTCGCCACGGTCTTCGCCTGGTCGACCAGCACGCTCGGCATCGTGCGGCCGATCGCGGAATGGGTGGTGGGGCTGGGCTTCGGGTCGGCGGGCACGCTGGCGCTGCTGACGCTGTTCCTGATCATCGTGGGGATGTTCCTGGACGGGATCTCGATCTTCCTGATCCTGCTGCCGATCCTGCTGCCGATCGCCGCCACCTTCGGCTGGGACCTGACCTGGTTCGGCGTGGTGCTGACCATGATGATCGCGATCGGCCAGTTCACGCCGCCCATGGCGGTGAACCTGATGGTGTCGTGCCGGATCGCCGGCGTGCCGATGGAATCCACCATCCCCTGGGTGACCTGGATGGTGCTCGCCATGACGGCGGCGGCCGCCTGCGTGATGGCGGTGCCGGATATCGCGATGTGGCTGCCGCGCGCGATGGGGCTCAGCTAGCGCGGAGGCCGAGTTCGCGCACGGTGCGCTTCTCCTCCTCGTTCTGCATCATCGCCGCGGTCGCGTAGTCCTCGGTGTTCAGGTAGCGCACCGGCATGTCGAAGCGCGCGATGGTGGCCAGGTGCGCAGGGTCGTACAGCGCCGCCTTGAAGGCATCGTGCAGGATGCGCACCACGCCCGGGTCCATGCCGCGCGGGCCGGCGATGCCGTAGGTGCTCTCGCCCAGCACGTCGAAGCCCTGTTCGCGGAAGGTCGGCACATCCGGAAAGCGCGCCGCGCGTTCGCTCATCCATACGCCCAGAACGCGCAGGCGCCCTTCCATCGCCATGTCCGCCCAGGCCGAGGTCTCGGCGGAAAAATGGATGTCGCCCGACAGCAGCGCCTGCAGGTTCGGCGCCGCCCCGCGGAACGGCACCGGCACCCATTCGATCCCGGCCAGGCGCGCGAAGCGCGTCATCTGGATGTCGGTGGTGTTCGCGCCCGGCGTGCCATAGCTGATGCGCCCCGGATTGGCGCGCGCGAAGGCGACCACGTCGCGCATGTCCCGCCACGGCGAATCCGGCCGCACCACCACCCCGCCCATGTAGCCGACCAGGCGGATGATCCAGGTGAAGTCGCGCGTCGGGTCCCATTGCGGCCGGTCGGTCATGGCCGGCATGCGGAAGGTGCCGTTGGGCACCTGGCCCAGCGTATAGCCATCCGGCCGGCCCTCGCGCGCCAGGAACTGCACGCCCAGCGTGCCGGAGGCGCCGGGCTTGTTCTCGACCACCACCGGCTGGCCGAGCCGGCGCGACGCCTGGTCGCAGATCGATCGCATCTGGATGTCGGTGGCGCCGCCCGGCGTCCAGGGCACGATCACGCGGATCGGGCGGTCCGGGTAGCGCGACTGCGCCAGCGCGGGCGCTGCGACGGCCGCGCCGGCGGCGATCAGGATGGCGCGACGGCGCGCGCGGAACACGTTCGGCATGCTGTTCCCTCCCAGTCTCTTGCCGGGAAGGCTAGCAAAGCGGGGTGCCCGCGGGGCAGCGTTTTCAGCGCCGCCCCGCGCGCCGTTCAGCCCCGCGGCTGCGGCACGATCCGGATATACGGCTTGGGTTCCTTCCAGCCTTCCGGGAACAGCTTCTTCGCATCGTCGTTGGTGACCGACCCGGCGATGATCACGTCCTCGCCATGCTTCCAGTTCGCCGGTGTGGCGACCTTGTGCTTCGCCGTCAGCTGGAGGCTGTCGAGCAGGCGCAGGACCTCGTCGAAATTGCGCCCGGCCGTCATCGGATAGGCGAGATACGCCTTCACCTGCTTGTCCGGCCCGATGAACACCACCACGCGCACCGTGGCGTTGGTGGCGGCCGTGCGGCCTTCCGACGTGCCGCCCGCATCCGCCGGCAGCATCCCGTACGCCTTGGAGACCGCGAGCGACGGATCGCCGATCATCGGATAGGTCACCGCATGGCCGGTGACCTCGGCGATGTCGGCTTCCCAGCGGTGGTGGCTCTCCACCGGATCGACCGACAGGCCGATGATCTTGCAGCCGCGCCTGTCGAATTCCGGCTTGAGGCCGGCCATGGTGCCGAGCTCGGTCGTGCAGACCGGCGTGAAGTCCTTGGGGTGGCTGAACAGGATGGCCCAGCCATCGCCGATCCAGTCATGGAAGCGGATGCGGCCCTGGGTGGTGTCGGCCTCGAAATCCGGCGCGACCTGGCCGATCGAGATGGACATGGTGGTGGCTCCTTGCCTCTGGTGGCGCGGAAGCGAGCACGGCGGGCCGGCGCTCGCAAGCCGGAGCATGCCTTGCCACGCGCGGCGCGGCGCGGACCAGGGCATGGTCCGCCGCGGCGCCTGCGCGCAAAACCCTGGCGCGTCAGGCGCCGGCGACGCGCCGGATCGCCTCGGCCACGCGCCCCGGCGTGATGCGCATGGCGTTCTCCAGCGGCGGGCTGAAGGGCACCGGGGCACGCGGCGCGCCCATGCGCTCCACCGCACGCAACCCGGCGGGGCCGATCGCCTCGACCACCCGCGCCACCACCTCGGCGCCGAAGCCCGACACCGTCACCGCCTCATGCACCACCAGCAGCCGGCCGCTGCGCCGGACCGAGGCGATCACCGCCGCCTCATCCCATGGCCACAGGGAACGCAGGTCGATCACGTCGCAGGGAATGCCGCTCTGCGCCGCACCCTGTTCCACCACCGGCACCGGCGCGGACCAGGTGACGACCGTGGCTGCATCGCCCCGCGCGGCGAAGCGCGCGACGCCGAAGGGGATGGGTGACGGGTCCTCGGGCACCTCGCCCTCGGCGGTCCAGAGGTTCTTGGGTTCCAGCAGCACCACGGGGTCGTCGGATCGGATGGCGGTCATGAGCAGCCCCGCCGCATCCGCCGGCGTGCCGGGCGCGGCCACCACCAGGCCCGGGATGTGGGTGAGCCAGGCTTCCAGGCACTGGCTGTGCTGCGCGGCGGAATTGCGCCACATGCCCTGCGGCATCCGCACCACCAGCGCCGCGCGCCCCTGCCCGCCGAACATGTAGCGCACCTTGGCGATCTGGCTGACCAGCTCGTCCATCGCACACAGGGTGAAGTCGGCGATGCGCATCTCGATGACGGGGCGCGTGCCGCACAGCGCGGCACCGAGGCCCGCGCCCATGATGGTGGCCTCGCTGATCGGGGTGGAGACGATGCGCTCGGTGCCGAATTCCTCGGCCAGCCCCTTGTACTGGCCGAAGATGCCGCCCTGCACCAGGTCCTCGCCCAGCGCCCAGACCAGCGGGTCGCGGCGCATCTCGGCGGCCAGGGCGCGGCGGGCGGCCTCGGCGAAGGTGATGCGCGTCATGCCGGGGCTCCCGCATCCTGCACGTCGGTGAAGGCGGCGCCGGGCTCGGGCCAGGGCGCTGCCATGGCGGCGGCGCGGTGGCCGGCCATCTCGGCGGCGGCCGCGGCCTCGATGGCGGCGATCTCGGCGGCGGCGACGGCCTCGGCTTCCAGCACGGCAGCGAGGCGGCGAATGGCGTCGCGGTCGCGCGCGGCGGCGGCTTCCTCGGCCGGGCGATAGGCGGCGGCGTCGGTGCCGGTATGCCCGTCCCAGCGATAGCAGCGCGCATGCAGCAGTTGCGGACCGTCGCCGGCACGGATGCGTGCAATCAGGTCGGCTGCGACCGCATCCACGGCCAGGACGTCCTCCCCGTCCACGGCCGTGGCCGGCACGCCGCAGGCTTCCGCGCGCACCGCGGGCCCGCCGCCGGCGGTCACCGCGCTGCCGCGGGTGAAGGCGGCGAAGCCATTGTCCTCGCACACGAACAGCACCGGCAGGCGGTACAGCGCGGCCCAGTTCATGCCTTCCAGGAACGGCCCGCGATTGATCGCGCCATCGCCGAAGAAGCACGCCACGATCGCATCCTCGCGCGTCAGGCGGATGGCCTGCGCCGCGCCGCAGGCGATCGGGATGCCCGCGCCCACCACACCATTCGCCCCCAGCATGCCCACCGCGAAATCCGCGATGTGCATCGACCCGCCCTTGCCGCCGCAGGACCCGCCGGCGCGGCCGTGCAGTTCCAGCATCATGGCGCGCGCATCCGCCCCCTTCGCGATGGCGTGGCCATGGCCGCGATGCGTGCTGGTGATGCGATCCGCGCGCCGCAGATTCGCGCAGACGCCGACCGCGACACCCTCCTGCCCGATGGATGGATGCACCACGCCCGGTGCCTCGCCCGATCGCATCGCCGCCACCGCCTCGCGTTCGAAGGCGCGGATGCGCGCCATGTCGCGCAGCATCGCGATACGCCGCGCCGTCTCGTTGGACATGCCGTTCCTTCCCCTGTTGCCAGCCCCTGCCCCGCGCTCTACTCCCGATGGCGGGAGAAGGAATGCGGCCATGCTGGACCGGCTCATCGTGGTCGACAGCGTCACCCGGCTGGGGCCGGAGGCGCAAGGGCGCGTGATCGTCGGCGGGTCGCATGGCGGGGTCTATGCGGCGTATCTCGCGGCCAAGGCGCGCGTCGCCGGCGTGCTGCTGAACGATGCCGGGGTCGGGCTGCAGGGTGCGGGCATCGCGGGGCTGGCGTATCTCGACCCGCTCGGCATCCCGGCCGCGTGTTGTTCGCACCGCTCCGCGCGCATCGGCGATGGCTTCGACCTGCTGGCGCGGGGCCTGGTCAGTCATGTGAACGCTGCCGCCGCGACTCTTGGCATCGAACCCGGCATGTGGTGCCGGGAAGCCGCGCGACGACTGGCCGGCGCGCCGGTGCCGGCCGTCGATGCGCCCGACAGCGTGGAATCGCGCTTCGCCATCGGCCCGCGCGCAACCGCGATGGACTCCAATTCCCTGATGACGCCGGCCGATGACGGCACGGTCGTCGTCACCGGCAGCCATGGCGGCCTGCTCGGCGGCCGGCCCGAGACCGCCGCGCGCGCCGCCGTCTTCGCCGCGCTCTACAACGACGCCGATGGCGGCATCGACGGCGCCGGCTTCACGCGGCTGCCCGCGCTCGACGCGCGCGGCATCGCGGCCGCCACCTATTCCGCCTGGACGGCGCGGATCGGCGATGGGCGTTCCGCCGTCGAGACCGGCATCGTCTCCGCCGTCAATGCGCGCGCCGCGTCGCTGGGCCTCAAGCCCGGCGGCACGGTGCGCGACGCTGTCACCCTGCTCGCCCAAGCCAGCATGAAGGACCACCGCGCGTGAGTGCATCCAACACGACCCTGTCCATCACCGGTGGCGAGGCGCTGGCGCGCATGCTCCAGGCCCACCAGGTGGGCCCGATGTTCGGCATGGGCGGCTTCCAGCTGCTGCCCTTCTACGAGGCCTGCCGCGCGCTCGGCCTCAAGCACCACCTGATCAACGACGAACGCTGCGGCACCTTCGCCGCCGATGCCTGGGCGCGGGTGACGAACCGGCCGGGCGTGGTGGACGCGACTCTCGGGCCGGGGGCGACCAACCTGGTGACCGGCCTGGTGGAATCGCTGAACGCCGGCATCCCGATGGTCGCCATCGCCGGTGACGCGAACCGCGAGCACGCCTGGAAGAACATGACGCAGGAGGCGCGCCAGGTGGAGATCCTGCGCCCCGCCTGCAAGGAACTGATCCGCGTCGAGCATACGAAGCGCATCCCCGAACTGGTGCGCCGCGCCTTCGCCATCGCCACTTCCGGCCGCCCCGGCCCGGTGGTGCTGGACGTGCCTGAGGATGTCGCGCACGGCGAACACGATTTCGCCGCCGACGAGATCTGGGCCGACCCCGGCACGCTGATGGCCCAGGCGCGGCGCACCCGCCCCGACCCGGACGAGGTCGAGCGCGCCGCCGCCCTGCTGGCGCGCGCCAAGCGCCCGATGCTGCTGGTGGGCGGCGGCATCCACATCTCCGGCGCGCATGACGCGCTGCTGGCGCTGGCGGAAGCGCAGAACATCCCAGTCGCGCACACCATGTCGGGCAAGGGCGCCATTCCCTGCACGCATCGCCTGTCGCTCGGCGTGTTCGGGCGCTACAGCCGCATCGCCAACGACTTCATCGCGCAATCCGACCTGCTGATCGTGGTCGGCTGCAAGCTCGGCGAGATCGCCACCAAGCGCTTCGCCCTGATGCCCGCCGGCGTGCCCGTCGTGCATATCGAGATCGTGCCGGAGGAAATCGGCCGCACCACCCGCGCCGATGTGGCGCTGGCCGCCGATGCGCGGCTGGCGCTGGCCGACCTGCTGATGGCCGTGCCGCGCGGCGCCCTGCCCGACGAACGCGCGGACTTCGCCGGCGCCGTCGCCCCGCGCATGGCGGCCTGGCGCGTCGGCGCCGCCGACCGGCTGGAATCGAACGAGACGCCGATCAATGTCGGCCGCCTGATCAACGAGCTGAACATCGCGATGGCAGCCGACGATATCCTGGTGGCCGATGGTGGCTTCGCCGGCCATTGGGGCGGGCTGCTGTTCGACACCAAGCAGGCTGGGCGGCATTTCATCGCCGATCGCGGCTTCGCTTCCATCGGCTATGGCGCGCCGGGGGCGATGGGCGCGCAGATGGCGGCCGGGCCGAAGCGCCGCGTGGTCGGCCTGACCGGCGATGGCGGCTTCAACATGACGATCGGCGAGATCGAGACCGCGAAGCGCGTCGGCGCCAACTACGTGCTGTGCGTCTTCAACAACGGCGCCTCGGGCTATGTGAAGGCGCTGCAGCATGCCGTCTATGGGCCGGGCAACTACCAGTCCTCCGACCTCGGCGAGACCGACTACGCCGCCGCCGCGCGCGCCTTCGGCTGCCACGGGCTGCGCGTCGAGGACCCGAACATGCTCGGCGCCGCCATCCGCGAGGGGCTGTCGAATACCTCGACGCCGACCATCCTCGACGTGATCGTCACGCGCGATCCCGCGCGCATGCTGCCGGGCACCGACAACCGAACGCTGAAGGTGGAGAAGGGCGACAGGCCGGTCTGAATTCCGCCACGCGATGGGCTATGATGCCGGCATGATGGACCGCCGGCGCGCCTGCATGATCGCCCTGCTGGGCAGCCTGGCCCCGCCCGCCGCGGCGCAGGCACCCGAGCCCGGCCTGCCGCGCGTGCTGTACGGCACGCCGGCGCCGCAGGTGCTCTACGGCAACCCCTCGGTGGTGGAACCGCTGCCGGAGCCGCGCCGTGCGCCGCCGCCAGCCGCGCCGGCCCCGCAATCCAGCCTGACCTTCCAGTCCGGCCCGGCCTATATCCCGCCGCAGGCCTATTGGGGCGACCAGCCTGGCTGGGACCGTCCGCGCCGGCCGCCACGCCCGGCGCCCGCCAATCCGCCCCGCTACGTCTCGCCCGAGCGCGGCCGCTTCGAACAACCGTTGCCCCAGGGGCGCTATGTCGGCCGGCCGCCAGGCGCGGCCTTGGAACGGCCCTTCCAGCCCCGACCCTGGGGCGGAGCGCCAGAGCGGCCGGTCTATGGGCGACCTCCCGGGCCGTGAGCATCGCCACGGGATCGCCACAGCTCGGCCGGAAGGTCGCACCGGTTGAGGAGGATCGCGGATGCACCGCTGCGGAATGATGGCGCTTGCCGGGCTCGCCGTGATCGGCGCCGGCTGTACCAACCCCTATGACCCGACGCAGCGCGCGGTCGGCGGCGGGCTGATCGGCGCCGGCACCGGCGCGACGATTGGCGCGCTGGCCGGCGGGGGACGCGGCGCGGCGGTCGGGGCGCTGGCCGGCGGGCTCGGCGGCGCGGCGATCGGCGCCGCCACCACGCCGCCGCCGCCGCACTATGGCGGGGGGTACGGCGCGCCACCCTATGCGCCGCCGGCCTATGCGCAGCAACGCTACGTGCCGCAGCCCTACCAGGGTGGCTGGCAGCAGGCCCCGCAGGGGGGCGGCTATGTCGGCGCGCCCTATCCGCAGCAACCGCCGCCGCCGCAGGCCTGGCAGCCGCCGCCGGGGTCGTATTGGCAGCCGCAGCCCTATTACGCGCCGCCCGATGCGGCGGGCTACTACCGCTACTGATCCGGTCAGCCGCCGGCCGCGAGGATGCCCGCAAGGTCGGGCAGCGACGGCACCGCGCCGGCCTTCCCGCAGGCGAGCGCGCCCGCCACCACGCCGCGCCGCATCGCGGCCGCCGGGTCCAGCCCGGCCGCGAGGGCGGCGGCGAAGGCGCCGATGAAGGCATCGCCGGCGCCGGTGCTGTCCACCACCGCGACCATCGGTGCCGGCACTGTCACCGGCGATGCGTCGTGGCCCGCCCAGATCGCGCCCGCCGCCCCCGCGGTCACCACCACGCCGCCGCGCAAGCGTGGCGCCAGGGCGGCGGCAAGCACGGCCGGCGCGCCCGCCCCCGCCACGAGGCGCGCGGCCTCCGTCTCGTTCACCACCAGGATGTCGGTGGCGGCGACCAGGTTCGCCGGCAGCGCCTGCGCCGGGGCGGCGTTCAGCAGCGTGGTCGCGCCCATATCGCGCGCGGCGGCGAAGGCCGCTTCGGTCGTCGCGACCGGGGTTTCCAACTGCGCGACGACCAGCGCCGCGCCGTCGAAGGCTTCGCGCGGCGGGGCGGCCAGCGCGGCATTGGCGCCGGCCAGGACGACGATCTCGTTTTCGCCGGCATCATCCACCAGGATCATCGCCTCGCCGGTGGGCAGCGCGCCATCGCGCGCGACGCGCCGGGCATCGATTCCCTCGGCGGACCAAAGGTCGAGCGCGCCCTGCCCCGCCGCATCGGCGCCGATCGCCGCGACCATCGCGACCTGCGCGCCGGACCGCGCGGCGGCCACCGCCTGGTTGCTGCCCTTGCCGCCATGGAAGCGGGCCATGCCGATGGCAGCCATCGTCTCGCCGGGCTGCGGCAGCCGCGCCACGCGCAGCACCGTGTCGCGGTTGTACGACCCGATCACCACGATGCGGCCCATGCACCCCTCCCCTGCGCGCACCACGCTGGCGCGCCGGGCGCGACAGGGTCAAGGCTGTCGCGCAGGAGGCCCCGATGAGCGAAGCCCTGCAGGTCGTCTGCCCGCATTGCGATGCGGTGAACCGCGTGCCGGCGGCGCGCCTGGCCGACCGGCCGGTCTGCGGCGCCTGCAAGGGCGCGCTGTTCACCGGCAAGCCGCTGGCGCTGGATGAAGCCCGGTTCCGGCGCCACCTGCGCGCCTCCTCGCTGCCGCTGCTGGTGGATTTCTGGGCCTCCTGGTGCGGCCCCTGCCACGCCATGGCGCCGGAGTTCGAGGCCGCGGCCGCCCTGCTGGAACCGGCGATGCGGCTGGTGAAGGTCTCGACCGAGGAAGCGCCCGCGCTGGCGCAGGAGATGGACATCCGCTCCATCCCGACGCTGGCGCTGATGCGCGGCGGGGCGGAGGTGGCGCGCCAGGCCGGCGCGATGCGCTCGCGCCAGATCGTGGCCTGGGCGCGCCAGGCCGCCGGCTGAGCGCGCGCCGGCGGGTTGCACCCAAGTCCGGCGGGTTGCACCCAAGTCCGGCGGGTTGCACCGCAGCAAATTCGGCCCATCCTCTACGACAACCCCATCACCTGCCCGAGGTCCCCCATGCCCGACGCCAACCTGGCCGATCCGAGCCTGCAGAAATACGGCGTCGGCCAGCCCGTCCCGCGGCAGGAGGACCCGGTGCTGCTGCGCGGCGAGGGCCGCTACACCGACGACCTGGCCCTGCCCGGCCAGGCCTGGTGCGTCATGGTGCGCAGCCCCTACGCGCATGGCGTGATCCGCGGCATCGGGACCGAGGCCGCCAAGGCCATGACGGGCGTCCTTGGCGTCTATACGGCAGCCGACATGGCGGCCTATGGCACGATGAAGAACGGCTTGCCGCTCAAGAACAAGGACGGCACGCCGCCCGCGGCCGTCGAGCGCCCGCCGCTGGCCGCCGACAAGGTGCGCTTCGTCGGCGACCCGGTCGCCTTCGTGGTCGCCGAGACCCGCGAGCAGGCCAAGGACGCGGCCGAGGCGGTGGAGCTCGACATCGACAGCCTCGACGCCGTGATCGATGCGCCGGCGGCCGCCGCGCCGGGCGCGCCGCAGCTCTATGACCACGTGCCGAACAACACGGTGCTCGACTTCCGGTCGGGCGATGCGGAGAAGGTTGCGGCCGCCTTCGCCGGCGCGGCGCATGTCACCACGCTGAACATCCGCAGCAACCGCATCGTGGTCTGCGCGATGGAGCCGCGCTCGGCGATCGGCGAATGGGATGCGGCCGAGGAACGCTACGTGCTGCGCGTGGGCTGCCAGGGCGTGTTCGGCCTGCGCAACCAGCTGGCGCGCGACATCCTGAAGGTGCCGGTCGAGAAGGTCCGCGTGCTCACCGGCAATGTCGGCGGGTCGTTCGGGATGAAGTCCTCCGCCTATCCGGAATATGCCTGCCTGCTGCATGCGGCGAAGGCGCTCGGCCGGCCGGTGAAGTGGACGGATGAGCGGACCGGGTCCTTTGTGTCGGACTGCCACGGCCGCGACCACGAGGTCGAGGCGTCGCTGGCGCTCGATGCCGAGGGGCGGTTCCTCGCGGTCAAGCTGGTGTCGTGGGGCAATCTCGGCGCCTATGTCTCGCCGGTCGGCAACAACATGGGGACCGGCAACTTCACCAAGAACATCCAGGCCAACTACGCCACGCCGCTGCTGCTGGTCGAGACGCGCAACGTGCTGACCAACACCACGCCGATCACCGCCTATCGCGGCGCCGGCCGGCCCGAGGCCAACTACTTCCTGGAACGCCTGATCGAGACCGCGGCACGCGAGACCGGCCGCGACCCGATCGCGCTGCGCAAGCTGAACCACATCAAGCCGGAGCAGTTCCCGTTCCGCGCGCCGTCCGGGTCGGTCTACGATTCCGGCAATTTCTCCGCGCTGCTCGACAAGGCGCTGGAGGCCGCGGACTGGGACGGCTTCGCGGCCCGCAAGGCCGAAAGCGCGGCGCGCGGCATGTTGCGCGGGCGCGGCCTGGGCAATTTCCTGGAATGCACCGCGCCGGTGATGAAGGAGCAGGGCGAGCTGGTCTTCGAGGCCGATGGATCGGTCACCATCGTCACCGGCACGCTGGACTACGGCCAGGGCCACTGGACGCCCTTCGCGCAGGTGCTGCACGACAAGCTGGGCGTATCGTTCGACAAGGTGCGCCTGGTGCAGGGCGATTCCGACCGGCTGATCGCCGGCGGCGGGACCGGCGGGTCGAAGTCGCTGATGGCGTCGGGGTCCGCCATCATCAAGGCCGCGGAGATCGTCATCGAGAAGGGCCGCGCGGCCGCCGGCTACCTGCTGGAGGCCGCCACCGACGACATCGAATTCGCCCGCGGGCGCTTCACCATCGCCGGCACCGACCGCGGCATCGGCATCATGGAACTCGCCGCGCGCATCCGGGAGATCGGGCCGCTGCCGCAGGACGTGCCGAACAGCCTGGACAGCCGCACGGTGTTCGACGAGGCGCCGATGGCCTTCCCCAATGGCTGCCACGTCTGCGAGGTGGAGGTCGACCCCGACACCGGTGTCGTGAAGGTCGATCGCTACACCGCGATGAATGATTTCGGGGTCATCGTGAATCCGCTGCTGGTGGAGGGCCAGGCGCATGGCGGCATCGCCCAGGGCATCGGCCAGGCGATGATCGAACGCGTGGTCTATTCCGAGGATGGGCAACTGCTGACCGGGTCCTACATGGATTACGGCCTGCCGCGCGCCGACGACCTGCCGAGCTTCGCCTTCGACAGCCTGCCCGACCCCTGCAAGACCAACGCGATCGGCGCCAAGGGGTGCGGCGAGGCTGGCTGCGCGGGCTCGCTGCCGGCCTTCATGAACGCGATCTCGGATGCGCTGGGTGGGCGGCATGTGAACATGCCGGCGACGCCGGAGAAGATCTGGGCGGCGTTGCGCGAGTAGCGCACGGGCGGGGTTGCGCGAGTAGCGCACGGGCGGCGCGCGCGAGTAGCGCACGGGCGGGGTTGCGCGGGTAGCGCACGGGCGGGGTTGCGCGGGTAGCGCACGGGCGGCGCGCGCGGGTAGCGCACGGGCGGCGCGCGCGGGGTTGCGCGGGCGGCTGTTCACCCTAGGCTCCGCCCGGCGGGGGAAGCGACGGGCGGCCGGCAAGGCCAGCCAGCGCCGCGACCGCCGCGACGCCACCATCGGAGCCAGGACACCATGACCCCACCCGAGAGACTGCGCGCATTGCTCGCGCAACCCGACTTCGTCGCCATGCCCGCGGTGTGGGACGGGCTGTCCGCGAAGCTGACCTTCGCCGCCGGCTTCAAGACCGCCTTCCTGTCCGGGTCCTGCGTGGCGGCCAGCCGCCTTGGCGGCCCTGACCTCGACCTGCTGTCCTTCGGCGAGATGCTGAACAGCCTCGAGATGGTGCGCGGCGCCGCCCCCGACCTGTTGGTGCTGGGCGATGCCGACCATGGCTACGGCAATGCGATGAACGTGCAGCGCACCGTGCGCGCCTATGGCCGCGCCGGGGCCGCCGCCATCCTGATCGAGGACAAGATCACGCCGCGCGCGCTGACCTCCGATGGCAAGCCCTGCATGCCGCGCGAGGAAGTGCGCATGAAGATCCGCGCCGCGGTGGAAGCGGCGAAGGACAGCGGCATCCTGGTGATGGCGCGCACCGATTGCCGCCCGACCGCCGGCATCGACGAAGCCATCGCGCGCATCGAGATGTATGTCGAGGAAGGCGCGGACATCCTGTTCCTCGACAGCCCGAAGGACGAGGATGAGGTGAAGCGCGGCGTGGCGGCATCGAAGGGCCGTCCGCATTTCGCCGTGCTGTCGCCCGGGGGCGGGCGCGAGACGCCGACGCAGAAGCGCGCGCATGAGCTGGGGCTGAAGATCGGCACCTTCCCGACCGGCACGCTCTCGCCCGCCATGGCGGGGATGAAGGCGGGGCTGGCGGCGCTGGCGGCGGGGGCTTCGGCGGCCGAGGGCGCGCTGCCGACGAAGGAATTCCGCGACACGCTGGGCTATGCCGACTACGACGCCGCGGCGAAGAAGTTCGTGATCTGACCGGGTCGGGGGGCGCGATGCCCCCCGCCCTTGTCACGCCGCGACGAAGACGCCGCCTTCGTCGCTCAGCGCGGCGAGGTGGTGGTCCATGTCACCGAACATGTTCTCGATCACGGTCAGCCGCTTCAGGTAGTGGCCGCCGGCATATTCCATCGTCATGGCGATGCCGCCATGCATCTGGATGGTCTGCTGGCCGACGAAGCGGGCATTGCGGCCGATCTCGACCTTCACCGCGCGCATGTTGCGGCGGCGTTCGTCGTCGTTGCGTTCGGACGCCATCATCGCCGCCAGCATGGCCATGGAGCGCGCCTGCTCCAGGCAGACCATCATCTCCGCGGCGCGGTGCTGCAGTGATTGGAACGACCCGATCGGGCGGCCGAACTGCTTGCGGGTCTTCAGATAGTCGATCGTCAGGTCCTTCGCCGCCTCCATGCAGCCGATCGCCTCGGCGCCGAGCGCGGCGATGGTTTCGTCCGCCACCCGTTCGACCAGCGCGAGCCCGCCCTGCAGCTCCGCAGCGGCGTCCACCTTCACCGCATCGAAGCTGATGTCGGCGGCGCGCTGGCCGTCCGATGTGCGGAAGCCGCGGCGCGTGACACCGGTCGCGTTCGCCGGCACCAGGAACACGCCGATGCCGTCGCGATCGCGCCGGCCGCCGGAGATGCGCGCGGTCACCACCAGTTGGTCGGCGGTATCGCCATGCACCACCACGCCCTTGCGGCCTTCGATGACCCAGCCATCGCCATCCTTCTTCGCGGTGGTGGCGACATCATGCAGGTCGAAGCGCGACTGCTGCTCGGTATGGGCGAAGGCCATCAGCAGCTTGCCCTCCGCGATCATCGGCACCAGCGCGCTGCGTTGTTCCGGGGTCGCGCCATGGCGCAGGAAGCCCCCGCCCAGCACGACCGTCGAGACGAAGGGTTCGAGCGTCAGCGCGCGGCCCATCTGCTCCATGACGATCATGGTCTCGACCGCGCCATAGCCCAGGCCGCCATCGTCTTCCGCGAAGGGCATGCCGAGCAGTCCGAGTTCGGCAAACGCCGCCCAGACCTCGCGCGACCAGCCGGTCTCGGACTTCAGGTAGGCCTTGCGCTGCTCGAAGCCGTACTTGTCCTTCAGCAGCTTCGCCAGGCTGTCCTGCAGAAGCCGCTGGTCGTCGGAAAGATCGAAATCCATGGTGTCTCAGAGCCCCAAAAACGCTTTGGCCATGATGTTCTTCTGGATCTCGGTGGACCCGCCGTAGATCGACTGCTTGCGCCAGTTGAAGTAGGTCGCCTGCGCCAGCGTCTGCCAATCCGCCGCGACATCCGGTTCGTTGCGGCCATCGGCCTCCGGGTCGTGCGGCGCGGCCAGGCCATAGGGGCCGGCGGCCATGACATACAGCTCGCTGATCGCCTGCTGCAGCTCGGTGCCGCGGATCTTCAGCACCGACGAAGCCGGGTTCGGCTTGCGCTGAGACAGCGCGCGGTTCTCATCCGCCAGCACGCGCAGCGTGGTCATCTCCAGCGCCTTCAACTGCACCTCGACATCCGTGAGGCGCGAGCGGAAGCGCGGGTCTTCCATGACAGGCTTCGCGCCACCGGGCGTCTGCTTCGCGATCAGCTTGAGGCGGCGGATGCGTTCCTTGGACGCGCCCACGCGCGCCTGGCCGGTGCGCTCGTTCGACAGCAGGAACTTCGCGCAATCCCAGCCGCGGTTCTCGGTGCCTACCAGGTTCGCCACCGGCACCTTCACGTCGTCGAAGAAGACCTCGTTGACCTCATGTGCGCCGTCGATGGTGATGATCGGGCGCACCGTGATGCCCGGCGTCGTCATGTCGACCAGCAGGAAGGAGATGCCTTCCTGCTGCTTCGCCGCACCCGGATCGGTGCGGACCAGCAGGAAGATCCAGTCGGCATGCTGCGCCAGCGTCGTCCAGGTCTTCTGGCCATTGACGATGTAGTGGTCGCCGTCGCGCTTCGCCGCGCACTTCAGCGACGCCAGGTCCGACCCCGCGCCGGGCTCCGAGAAGCCCTGGCAGAACCACAGGTCGAGGTTCGCGATCTTGGGCAGGAAGTGCTTCTTCTGCTCATCCGTGCCGAAGGCGATCAGCACCGGCCCCAGCATGTTGGCGTTGAAGCCGAGCGGCGTGGGTGCCGGCGTCGACTGGATTTCCTCGCTCAGGATGAAGCGCTTGATGGCGCTCCAGGGCTGCCCGCCCCATTCGACCGGCCAATGCGGCACCGCCCAGCCCTTGGCATACAGGCGCTTCTGCCAATCCACCTGCATCGCCTTGGTGGGCGTGCGGCCGGATGCCATGCGCTCGCGCGTCTCGGCCGGCAGGTTCGCGTCGATCCAGGTGCGGACTTCCTCGCGGAAGGCGCGCTCCTCATCGGTGAAGCGGAGTTCCATCCTCGTCTCTCCCCGTTCGAAATTCGGTCAGCGGCCCATGCCGGCGAAGGTCCCGCCCTCGGCCGCGAGCTTCTCGATCAGCGCCGTCGGCTTCAGGTTGGCGTCGTTGGTCGCCTCGGCATAGCGCGCCAGCTTGTCGCGCACCGTCTTCAGCCCCTGGGTATCGGCCCAGAACATCGGCCCGCCGCGGAAGGCAGGCCAGCCGAAGCCGTTGATGAAGATCACGTCGATATCGATCGAACGATACGCGATGCCTTCCTCGAGGATGCGCGCGCCCTCGTTGACCATCGGCAGCAGCATGCGGTCGAGGATCTCCTCGTCCGAAATCCTGCGCCGGCGCACCTGCATCTTCTCCGCCACGTCGAGGATGATCTTCTCGACCTCCGGGTCCGGCAGGCGGTTGCGCTTTTCGTCGTACATGTACCAGCCCTTGCCGGTCTTCTGCCCGTAGCGCCCGAGTGCGACCACCGCATCCGCCACCGGTGCCACCGTCCCGCGCGCCTTGCGAACGGCGGCGCCGATATCGAGGCCCGCGAGGTCGCCCGTGGCCAGCGGCCCCATCGCCATGCCGTAGCCTTCCATCACCTTGTCGATGTCGGCCGGCAGGCAGCCTTCCAGCAGCAGTTTCTCGACCTGCGGGCCGCGCTTGCCGGTCATGCGATTGCCTACGAAGCCGTCGCAATTGCCGACCAGCACCGGCAGCTTGCCGATGCGCTTGCCGAATTCCGTCGCCGTCGCGATGGTCGCCCAGGACGATGCCGCGCCGCGCACATTCTCCAGCAGCCGCATCACGTTCGCCGGGGAGAAGAAATGCATCCCCACCACCAGCTCCGGCCGCGACGTGGCGGACGCGATCTCGTCGATCGACAGCGTCGAGGTATTCGACGCCAGCACCACGCCCGGCCGCGCCGCCTTGTCCAGCCGCGCGAAGACCTCCTTCTTCACGGCCATGTTCTCGAACACCGCCTCGATCACCAGGTCGGCCTTCGCCACGGTGCCCTCGAAATCGGTGCTGCCGGTCAGCAGGGCCTTGCGCGTTTCGTAGTCGGCCTGCGACAGCCGCCCGGACGCGACGGTGCGTTCCCAATTCGCATGGCAGCGCGCGAGGCCCTTCTGCAGCGCCTCCTCGCTGGTCTCCACGATCGTCACCGGCACGCCGTTATTCGCCGCCGACATCGCGATGCCGCCGCCCATGGTGCCGCCACCGATCACCACCAGGCGTTCCACCGGCAGCGATTTCGCCTCGGCCGGCATGCCGAGGATGCGCAGCACCTCGCGCTCGCCGAAGAAGATGTGGCGCAGCGCCTTGGACTGCTCGCCCGCCACCAGCGTCGCGAACAGGTCGCGTTCCTTCGCGAGCCCTTCCTCGAAAGGCAGCGTGAAGGACGCGCGCACGGCCTCCGCGCATCCCTTCGGGCTTTCCTGCCCGCGCGAGCGCTTCAGCAACCCGGCCACCACCGCCTCGAACGCCGCCGGGTCCTGGCCGCCGACCTTGTCGGTGCGGTTGCGCGCCAGGGTGAAGGTCTTGCCGATCGCCGCCTTCGCCCAGGCCACCGCGCCGGCTTCGAGGTCGCCCTCGATCACCGCATCGACGAAGCCGAGCTTCACCGCCTTCTCGGCGGGCACGGGGTCGCCGCTGATGATGATCTTCGCCGCTTCCTCCGGCCCGATCAGCCGCGGCAGGCGCTGCGTCCCGCCCGCGCCGGGGACGAAGCCGCGCTTGACTTCCGGCAGCCCGACCATCGCGCCCGGCGCGGCCACGCGCGCATGGCAGGCCAGCGCCAGTTCCAGCCCGCCGCCCAGCGCCGAGCCATGGATCGCCGCCACCACGACACCCGGGAAGCCCTCGATCGCGTCGAACACCTCGGTGAGCGAGGGCGGCTGCCGCGGCTTGCCGAATTCGGTCATCTCGGCACCAGCGCAGAACATGCGGCCCGACCCGATCAGCACCACGGCCTTGGCGCCAACCGCCTGCGCGGCCGCCAGGCCGGCATGCAGCCCGGCGCGGATTTCCGTCCGCAGCGTGTTCACCGGCGGGTTGGCCAGGCGCAACACATGGACATCGCCATGCTGCGCGTGCTGCACGAAGTCGGACAAGGCCGTCACTCCCTCAAGCTCATGCGGACCTGACCGGCCCTGTTCGGCGGCGGAGTGTCCGGCAGAACCGCGCCGCCCGCAAGCATGGTTGCCGGCACGCGCCGCCCATGCTGCGCTGCCCTGCACGCACGATCACGGGAGCGAAACGCATGACCCTGTTTGACCTGACCGGAAAGGTCGCCGTCGTCACCGGCGGCAGCCGAGGCATCGGCCGCGCCATCTGCGAACGCATGGCCGAACACGGCGCCAAGGTGGTGGTCTCCTCCCGCAAGCTCGATGCCTGCCAGGAGGTGGTGGACGCCATCACCGCCAAGGGCGGCACCGCCATGGCGCTGGCCTGCAACATCGGCCGCAAGAACGAATGCCAGGCGCTGATCGACCAGACCATCGCCGCCTGGGGCCAGGTGGACATCATGGTCTGCAACGCCGCGATCAACCCGCATTTCGGCCCGGCCATCACCATGCCGGACGAGATCTTCGACAAGATCATGGCCTCCAACATCAAGTCGAACCTCTGGCTGGCGCACATGACCGCGCCGGGCATGGCGGAACGCGGCGGCGGGTCGGTCATCATCGTCAGTTCCATCGGCGGCTTCCGCGGCTCGCCGGTGCTGGGCGCCTATGCGATTTCCAAGGCGGCCGACATGCAACTGGTGCGCAACCTGGCCGTCGAATGGGGTCCGAAGAACGTGCGCGCCAATGCCATCGCGCCCGGCCTGATCCGCACCGACTTCGCCCGCGCGCTGTGGGAGGACCCCGGCATCTACAAGAAGCGCACCAAGGACACGCCGCTGAAGCGCATCGGCGAGCCTGACGAGATCGCCGGCGCGGCCGTGTTCCTTGCCTCCGCGGCCGGGTCCTTCATGACCGGGCAGACCATCACCATCGATGGCGGCGTGCTGGCCGGCCCGCCCTCGCGCTCGGACGACGACTGATCCTCGCCGCGCGCGCCGCCGTCACACCGGGCCCCGCCGAAGCGCGCTTCGATGGGTGCCCGCCAACCGCGTGCGCAGTCCGCCGCCCCTTCAGAGCGGCTTGCCGGTCGGATCGAAGCGCGAGGACGGCCCGCCGCGCTGGATCGGCGGCTTCACGCTGATGCCCGGCCCCTCGCGCGGCGGCGGGGCCGCCGGCGGCCGCGGCGGCGTGACGGGTGGGCGCGGCGATTGCGAGGCCTGGGACGGGCGCGAGGCCGCCGGTGGCTCGGGCTCCGCCGTCACGGGCGGCAGGGGCGGCGGCGGTGGCGGCAACACGGCAACCGGCGGCGCGGGCGGCGGCTGGGGTTGCGGCTGTGGGCGCGTCACCACCGGCTGCACCGGGCGCTGCGGCGTGGCCGGCGGTGGCGCCGCCACGGCCTGCGGCGGCACCGCGCCGCGGCCCGCGGCCAACACTTCCTCGCGCAGCCGGTCGCGCGGCGGCAGCCCACGGTCGCGCGAATCCGCCGCATGGCGCGCCGCCACATCCAGGTAGGGGCGCAGGTCCGGCACGCCGCGCGCCTCGGTCTCGCGCACCACCACGCCGCCCTCGGTGGCGAGCGTCGCGCGATCCGCGCTGCGGCCGAGATCGGCGACGATACGCGCATAGCCATCCAGCGACAGCTCGCGCTCGATGCGCAGTTGCTCCAGCGCGCGCGCCCAGCCGGCGCGCATCTCCGGGCTCGCCTGCACCACATCCGCACCGGCCAGCAGCGGCTCGATGCCATCCATGCGCCGCTGCGACTGGCCGGCGGCGCGCGCCAGCACGGCCGCGCCCTCCAGCTGCGCGCGGATGCCTGCGCGTTCCTGCTCCAGGCGCTGGCGTTCCGCCGCCATCAGCCCCGCCTCCAGCCGATCCAGCCCCTGGCGCAACTGCGGCGAGGCACCCTCGCGCAGCGCCGCGATCTGCCGGCGAGCGTTCTCGGCCTCGGTGCCGGACGCGCGGCTCTCGGCCTCGAAGGCGCGGTTCAGGGCCTCGGCACGGCGCAGGCTGGTGGTGACATGCGCCGCCAGCGCGACACGGAAGCCGACCGAGGCGAGGCGCGTCGGCTGTCCATCCGTCGCGTCATAGGGCGGCACCTCGATGCGCAGGGAGGACCGCAGCGCGGCCTCGGGCGTGCGGTAGTCGCCGCCCTTCACCACCACGCCGCCGGCCTGGCCGTGCAGGCGGCCGACGCGCACCGCGCGGAAGGGTTCCAGCACCAGTTCGCCGACATTGCCCAGCATGTCGTGCAGGCCGAGCGGGTTCGCCTCCAGCATGCCGATCGGCTGCGCGCGGCCCGAGGCCGATCGCGGCCCCTGGAACCAGGCATAGCGCGACGTGCCCTCGGGCATCGGGAAGGTGCGGCCGAGGAAATCCAGTTCGCTGACCGCCGCGCCGCCGCGCGCGGCGTATTCCCATTCCTCCTCGGTCGGCAGGCGCACGAAGGCGGGGGTGCCGTCGGCCTGCGGCAGGCGCGTGCGCGCATTGGCCATCAGCCAGGTGGTGTAGCGCTGGGTGAAGGCCACCGCGTCGAACCAGGACAGGCTGGCCGCCGGCAGCCGCCCGGCCGCGGAGGCTGTCGGGCAGCGTTCCTCCATCACCGCGGCGTATTGGTCGCGCGTGACTTCGTACTTGCCGATCCAGAATTGCGCGACGTCGCGGCCGGCGGCCGTGAAGGCCCCGGCGACGGATTCGCGCCGCGCGAATTCGGCGATGCCGCCCGCCGGGTCGGTGGTGCCCAGGGTGACCGGCCGGTCCTCGAGCGCCCCTGGCCCCGCCGGCGTCTCGACCGGCCGAAACGCCATGGCGCCGCCGCAAGGCATGGGCAGCAGCAGGTCACGCTCCGCGGTTCGGGGGTTGGTGAACTCCTCAGGCCACGGCCCTTGCGCCCGTGCCGCCGTGCCAAGCACCCCCCCCACCAGGACCAGCGCCAACAACCGGTTTCCAAAGGCCTTTCGGCCTGTGGCGGGGTGGCTTGGCGGGGCAGCGCCCCTCCAATTCTGTCCGTTGCCCTGCATCACCCCTCCGCCAGCCCTTCCGCGGGTGCGATGCCCGCCGCGCGAACGCCCGCCAGCAGTGCCGCGACCATCGCCCCCGCCAGCGTCACGGCTGCCGCTCCCAAGCCCATCGCCGCCGTCAGCAGGCAGACCGCGCGGTCCCCGGCGACCGTGCCCGCGAAGGCGCGGTTCAGCACGCCCGCCACCGCCGCCGCCACCGCGAAGGCGCAGAGCGCGCCCACCAGCGCCACCGCCGCCGCCTGCACCACCGGCAGCATCAGCAGCGCGCGGCGCTTCATCCCGAGCAGCGAGAGCAGCGCGATGTCGCGCCGCTTGCGCTCCACCTGCGCCCAGAGCCCGACGCCGAGGCTGACCAGGTAGCCCGCCCCCCCTGCCCCGGCCAGCGCCAGGAACAGCAGCGCCAGGTTGCGATCGAGCCGCAGCAGCCCGGCCACCGCCTCGGCGCGCGAGGCGACGTCGATGCCGGCCAGGCGGAACTCGCGGTCGAGGTCGGGCACGTCCTCGATCCGCGCCGCGTGCAGGCGGAAGCCGGCGAAGGCGCGCGTGCGGGCGGCCTCGGCGGCGCCCGGCCGCGCATCGGTCGCGGCGCTGCCATCGAGGAAGTCCTCCACCAGCAGCAGCAGCGGCACCGCGCCGAAGGCGGCGTCGCGCAACGAGGCGGCAACCGGCGCGATGGCGGCGACGCGCAGCGGCAGCGACAGCACCTCGCGTTCCGCACCACGGGTCCGGGCGACGGAGGCCAGCGCCTCGTCGCCGGGCGCGAGGCCCAGCCGCTCCGCCGCGGTGGGCGACAGCACCAGGCCATCGCCCGCGGCGATGCCGGGCAGCAGGGGATCGCGATCCGCGGTCGGCAGCAATTCGATCCGCAGGCCGCGCCCGCCGCGCGCCGGATTCTCGACCACGATGGTGGCCGACAGGGCGCGCGTGCGCGGCACCACGAAGGCGATCCGCGGATCGGCGGCGAGGCGTTCGAACAGCGCGGGTTCCAGCGTGCGATTGACGACCGAGACGACCTCCCGCGCACGCGGGTCCTCCAGCAGTTCCGCGCGCAGGCCGGCGACCACGCCCTGGCGCAGCCCGAACAGCACGATCAGCGGTGCCAGCACCGCCGCGCAGCCGAGCACCGAGCACACGAACATCACCCGTTCATGCCAGAGGTCGGCAAGCGCCAGGCGCAGCATGGTCAGGCCGCCTGCAGCATCGGCGCGCGCGCGAAGATCGATCGCGCGATGCCATCGGCCCCGGGCGCGCGCGTTTCGCAGGCCAGCACCGGATAGCCCGCCCGCGCGGCGCGGTCCGGGTCATGCGTCGCGACCAGCAGCGCGGCGCCGGCCGCCGCACATTCGCGCTTCAGCAGCGCGAGCACCGCATCGGCCAGTTCGGGATGCACCGAGGCGGTGGGTTCGTCCGCCAGCACCAGCGCCGGGCGGTGCGCCAGCGCGCGCGCGATCGCCACGCGCTGGCGCTGCCCGACCGAGAGCTCGGCCGGGCGCCGGGACACTTGCGCGCGGATGCCGAGCTCCTCCGCCAATGCCCGCACGCGGCGCGGATCGGGCCGCCCGGCGATGCGCTGCGTCAGCGCGATATTGCCCTCGACCGTCAGGTAGCCGAGCAGCCCGCCGGTCTGCGGCACGACGCCGATGCGCCGCGCGCGAAGGTCCGCCAACGCATCGCGGCGCCCGGCGCGCCAGTGGCGCGCGATGTCCTGGCCGGCAAAGGTGAAGCGGTCCGCCGCGTCGGGAGGTGCCGCCAGGGCCAGCATCATCAGCAGCGTGGACTTGCCGCTGCCCGAGGGGCCGGCGAGCGCCAGCGCCTCGCCCTCCAGCAGGTCGAATGCCGGGACATCGAGGGCGAAGGGCGCCGCATCCCCGCGATAGGCGCGCGCGACGCCGCGCAGGGACAGCAGCGCGGTCATCGCCGGCAGCCCGGCGGATCGCGCGGCGCGGCGGTCGCTGCGCGGCGCTCGCGGGCGCCCGTCATGGCAGCGCCTCCAGTGGCACCGGGAAGAACGCCTCGCCGCCGGGCCGCCCATCCAGCGTCACCCACAGGTCGGGCCGCGCCGCGAATTCCTGGTACAGGCGCAGCTTGGCCTCGATGCCGTTGATCAGTTCGCGCTGCGCGGCGGCCCCCATGGCGAGCCATTCCTGCTCGGTCAGTTCCATCACCTGCGACTGGTAGGGCAGCCCATCGAGGTATTCGCCGAGCGCCTGGCCGACGCGCGCCAGGTTGCCCAGCCGCGCCGGGTCGCGCGCGGTGGCCGCGAAGGCCGCGCGCAACTGCCCGAAGAAGGACCGCGGGTCGGTGCGCCCGGCCAGCCCGGCATCGAGGATGCGCGTCAGCGCCTGCGACAGGTCGGACAGCTGGTTGCGCGTGAGCAGCACGCGCACATCCAGCGCGGCGAGGGTCGGGTCGCGCAGGTCGCGATCGGTGGTGAAGGACCGCACGACATCGGGCGCCGTGGTGCCGCCCTCGCGCCCGAGATAGGCGAGGCGCATCGCCGTCGCGACGATCTCGACCTGCTGCGCCATGCGTTCGGCGGCGGGCGTGCGCACGGGCTCGACGCCGCCGACCGGGCGGCCGACGGTGTCCGCCACCTGGCGGAACAGCGCGTTGGTCAGGCCGTTCACCACCTGCTCGAAGGCCTGCGGACTGCCGCCGGGAACCGGGAAATACAGCGACCCGGCGGCACCGTAGCGCGTGAGTTCCGTGTATTGCGCGCGCGCGCCGGCGTGGTTGGACCGGCCTTCGGGCGTCTGGAGATGGATGGCGAAGAGCGCCACGCCGCGCGCTTCCGCCAGCGCCTTGATCTCAGGGATGCCGAGCCGCGTCTGCGACTTCGGGTCGGTCGCATCCAGCGCACCGGCATCGGTGATGAGCACCACATAGCGCCCACCGAATTGCGACCAGTCCACCTGGTCGATCGCCACGCGCAGCCCGGCGATGGCGTCCTCGTCGAATTGTTCGGTCGAGACGGTGGCGGCCTGCACGCTCTCGATCGCCGGCAGGATGGCGGCGGGCGGCTGCGACAGGTCGGGGGCCGCGACCAGGCGCGTGACGTATTCCAACTGCGGACGCGCGGAGATGTCGGCGCGATAGGCCACCATGCCGAAGCGGAAATTGTCACGCACGGCGCTGTCGCCGATGCGGCCGACGATGCGGCGGATCGCCTCCCGCGTGCGGTCGATATAGGGCTGCATCGACACCGTGCTGTCGATGACGAAGACGATGCCGCCGCGGAAGTCGCGCAGGCGCGACGGGTCGGCCTGGGTCGGCGCCTGGCGCAGCTCGGCGGGGGCGGAGATCACTTCCAGCGCGCGCATCTGCGTGCCGTCGCGGCGCTGGATGGTCTCCGCCTCCAGGATCGGCAGCAGGTAGAAATTGCGTTGGATATCGATGAAGGTCTCCGGCTCCAGCGCCAGCACCGGGCTGCCGGGCTGCCCCGCCGCGGCACGCAGCGCGACGGCATCCTGCGTCATGGACGGCGAGGCCAGCAGCCCGCGCAGGCTGTCGGCATCGCGCAGGAACATGGTGCGCTCGCGCCCCGCGGGGTTGGTGAAGGCGCCGACCATGGTGTGGCGCCAATCGATCGCGCGGTCCTCGCGCACCCAGCCCTGCACCTGGCCATCGGCCTCGCGGCCGATCTCGATCCAGCCATCGCGGCGGGCATAGACATGCGCGACGGTGAAGCCGGCGATCGGCTGGCCCTGCGGCGCGGTGGGCTGGGCGTGCAGGGTGGCGCCAGGGCGCATGATGACGCGCTGGAACAGCGTGGTCTTGCCCGGGATCAGCAGCGGTGCGCGCGGCGCGGTGCGGATGCCGCGTTGCTGTGCCTGGGCCATCTGCGGCAGCAGGGCGGCGGAGGCCAGCAGCAGGATGCGTCGCGGCGTCATTGCCAGAAATCCCTGATGGTCAGCGGCGCGTTGATGTCGCCCTCCCGCGCGCGGTCATCGAGCCATTGGCGCAGCCGCGCCCGCGGTTCGGCGGCGGCCTGGTCGCCGGCGGTCACCGCCTCGCGGTAGTGGCGCGCGGCCTGGCGCGGGTCGGGGTCGCGGAAGGGCCGGCCCGGGGTGAAGCCGACAGGATCGTACAGCCCCGCCAGGCGCGTCAGCGACGCAGCATGTCCGGCCCGCGCGGCGGCCTCCCATAGCAGCAGCGCGTCGTCGTAGCGGCCGGATTCATAGCGGCGCGCGGCTTCCGCGGCGATCGCGGCCGGCGATGCGGCGCGCGCGACGACCTCGGGCACCGACAGGCCATCGAGCGTGACCGGCGCCTGCGGTTCGGCCTGCGGGCGCACCGGCGGCAGGATGGGCGGCGGTTCGATCGGGCGTTCGGGACGCGGCAGGGGTTCGGGGGCGATGATCACCGGTTCGCTGGTCGGCGGCTGCTCGGGCGGCGGCGCCGGCGGTTCGCGCAGGACGAACCACCAATAGGCGCCACCCGCCGCCGCGGCGAGCAGCAGCAAGGCGAGAAGTATCCAGGGCAGCGCCGAACCACGCCTGGCCATCGCCGCGGGCTGCGGCACGGACAGCGCGGGCGCCGGCGCCGGTATCGCGCGCGGCAGCATGATGGTCGCGTCCGGGTCCTCGCCCCCCGGCAGCGGCGGCGGCGCTGGCGGCGTCGGTGCGGCGCGCGGCGCGGGCGGCGGCGGCACGGCGATGGTATGCCCCGACCCGCCATGCAGCGGCGGCACGTCCGGCCAGAACAGCGGCGCGTCGATGCGCGCCTCCGGCAGGCGGAAGATCACCGGTCCGGCTTCCAGCCAATCCACCACCTGCGGGCCGAGATACAACCGCACGCCCTGCGGCGAGGCCTCCGCGCGATCGGGTGCGATCAGCGCATCGCTCACCTGCCAGCCCTCGGGGCCGAGCGTGCCCTTGCCCCAGCCTTCGCGCAGGATGCGGAAGCGCGGGTCGGCGGGGATGTCCATCACGCCCTGCAACAGGATGATGGCGTGCCCGCCCTCGGGATGCGCCGGGTCGGCGGCGGCGCGCACCACGCTCATGCGGCGGCGCCGAGCGCGCCCAGGATGGAGCCCAGGCGCGCATTCTGCGCGACGTCGATCTCGAGCCCGCCAGGCGCGGTCACGTTCTCCTCCGCGAGGCGCGAGAAGGCACTGATCCAGTCGACGTGATACTGCTTGTCGTAGGGCTCCGGCTGGGCGCCCAGCAGCGGCGCGCCATTCACCGGCGCGCGCGGCGCGAAGACCGGCCGTTCGGTACGCCCGGCGCGTGGGCGCTGGTCGACCGGCACGTCGGCGTAGCCCAGCGAATGGACATAGCGGTTGACCACGCCCTCGGCGACCATCACCGGCTTGGCCGCGCTTTCGGACAGCTTCTGGCGATAGGACGCCGCTTCGCGCAGGCGCTGCGCGATGCGCGCGGACAGCCCCGTGCGCCGCGCACCGGCACCGATCTGCGCGACCAGCGCGGAGGCCGCCTCGCGCGGCAACTTCAACTGGTCGGCGGTCTCGGGCTCCGCGGCGACGCGGTGCATCTTCTCCAGCCATTCGACCACCGCCATGTCGGCGTAGCGTTCGAAGGCGTCGCGCGCCCGGTGCTCGCCGGCCGCGGCGGGGGCGACCAGGTCGCCGAGTTCGGCCAGGTAGTCCTCCTCCCCGGCCCGCGCGCCGACGGGGGCTTCCTCGGCCGGTTCGGTCTGCATGCGCCACCAGGCGGAGGTCAGTTCCTCATGCGTGACCTGCAGGCTGCGGATCAGCCGGCCGAAGGCCTGCGCGGACGCACACGCGACCAGCGCGCGGCTGACCACGCGCGCTTCCTCGCGCCGCTTGGCCAGTTCCGCCGTCAGGTCGCCCGAATGCCAATAGGGCGACAGCCGTGCGGCCATGTCGATGCGCAGCGAGTCCAGCCTTGCGGCGATCTGGTTGCGCTTGATGGCAGGGTCGCAGACCGGGCGCAGGCTCTCCGCGAGGTAGGAGATGCCGCCATCATTCAGCGTCATCGCCGCATCCCAGGCGCGTTCCGGATCGGCGAAGTGGCGGCGCGCATCGTCGTTCGACAGGAATTCCTCGCGCAGCCGCGCGATGCGCGGCGCTTCGGAGGCGCGCGGCGATGCCTCGCGTCCCTGCTCGTCGTAGTCGAGGATATGCTTCGCCGCGACGTTGGGATTGCGCAGCCAGTAGGAATTCGCAAACGGCGCGCCCGCCGCCCAGTTGCGCGGCCAGTCGTATTCCTTGCCGAAGAAATCCAGCAGCGAGGCGTTCAGCCGGATGGTCCAGCGGCTGCCGGTGCCTTCCGTCGCGCCCTTCTTTTCCTCGAACTCCGTGTCGAACTTGGTCAGCACCAGGAACAGCGCATTGCGATGGCGCGCGCGTTCCTCGGGCGTGGTGCCGAGCGTGCCGTCCACCCAATCCTTGATCATCCGCGGCAGCGTGCGGACTTCCTGGTTGGACGGCCCGATGCACAGCAGCATCGAGGTGATTTCCTGCTCCGCGCAATACCGCTGGTACAGGTAGGCGACCTTGCCGCGCAGGAACAAGCCGGGGAGCTTGCCCTTCTCGCTGAGGAACCGCCCCGGCTGGGTCAGCTTCTCGCGCGAGCGTGCGCCGGGGAAGTCGAGCAGGTCGGTGACCTCGAAGAAATCCCAGGGCTTGTCGCGCAGCGCGATGGTGAGTTCCGCAACCAGCGCCGCGACCGCCGCGCGCGGCAGCACCGCCTGGCGCCCGGCGCGTGTGCGTAGCGCCAGCTTGCCGTCGGACGGATCGCCTAGTCCCGACAACGTGCGGACATCGATGATCGACGTCTCGCGCGGCGACAGCGCATCGAGCGGCGCAAAGGCCTCATCTGGGAAGTCCAGCGCCGCCAGCGCCGTCAGCAATTCCCGCGCGGCGGCAGTGACGGCTTCATGCCCGTTCCACAGGATGGAGAAGAACGCCGCGCGCTCCGCCACCGCCAGCCGCGGCGCGATGGAGGCCGCCTGCACCCAGAAGGCCGACCCAAGCCCCGGCACCAGCGGATGTCCGCGGAACAGCCCCTCGAAATATTCGCGCAGGTCGTCCACGTCGTCATCGGTCAGCCGATCGGTCGGTTCGGCCGCAACGCGCGATGCGAATTTCGCGCAATGCGACTGCACGAGCTCCGGCGAGGGAATGTCCACCTCCGCCGGGTCGAAATCCTCCAGGAAGGTATTGCCCAGGATCTTGATGACATCGGTCTGCGACAGCAGCCGCAGCACCACCGGATGCCCCGGAATCGCCGCAGGCGGGCGCAGCGTGAAGCGGGTGACCAGGCCGGTGGCTTCCTGCCCGCCCTCGGGGTTGATGTCGCGCACGAAGTCGAGCGCGGTGCCGTCGAACATCGCGGTCACGCTGTCCTGCCCGCGCCGTGCGAGCGCGGAAATCAGGTAGGACTTGCCCGATTGCGACGGCCCGAACACCGACACGCACATCGGCCGTTCGGCCGCCACTTCCAGCTTGCGCGCACGCCGCGCGAATTTGCGGAAGTCGCGCGCGACGGCCTGGGCTTCCTCGCGCACCTTGGCGCGGTTGTCGCCGAGCCAGTCGATCGCTTCTGCTGCAGCCTCGGCCGTGCCACGCGCGGCGGCGGCGAGTGCGGCGTCGGTGGTGACCTGCAGCCTCACGACAGCCCCACCACGCCGGTGTCGCGCCAGTAGCCGGCCTCGTTCTTCATGGTCTGCAGCCGTATCTCCACATCGGAACGCCTGAGCGCGGTGCCTTCCGAATCCTCGATCTCCTCGACGCGGAAATCCTCGCGCTTCTCCTCCTGGCCTGGCGCATCCGGGTCCATGTCGGCGCGGCGGATCTTCACCCGCAGCGGCAGCGCCATGCGCGGAACGCTCTCAGGATTGGCGAATTCCAGCGCGTAGAGCGGCGTGGCGGGCCAGCGTTCGATCGGCAATTGCCGGAAGCCCAGGAAGGTCGGTGCCGCGAAGGTCATGGTGAATTCGACGCCGTCCGAACCGGCCGGGCGCTTTTCCAGGTCCACTTCGGATAGCAACACCCCCTGGTCGCGGATCTGCCCGGAAATCTCCATCCGCCCGATGAACCGCGCGGTGGATTTCATCGCCAGTTGCGACGTCCGCATCAGGAAGGATTCCAGCCGCCCTTCCGCAAGCGCGCACAGCATCGCACCCACCGCCGCACTGGTCTTGGGGTCCTCGATGCGCGCATTGGCGTCGCGGAAGGGATACCAGCCGCCCACCGCATAGCGATGCATGCCGATCATCCGATGCGGCGGCACCGGCGACTTCGCCAGCACGATGTCGGTCACCGCGCGCAGCCGCGACGGGCGGCCCGACAGCAGCAGCACGTCGCAATCGTAGTGCCAGACCACCTCGCACAGATCGGCCAGGACGGGGCCGAGCGTGGCCTGGATCACCGCCTCGACGCGCCGCGCATCGGCGGCGACCTCGACATCGGCGATGGCGAAGCCGCGCGCGCCGGCCTGGCGTGCGGCCGTTTCGAAGAACGCCACCGCGCGCGCATTCGCCGGCTGTGCCTGCAACGCCAGCACCTCCGCGACCCTGGCGCGGAACACCTCGCCCATCGCGCGGCCCTCGATGCGCTCATAGGCGTGCAGCACCGCGAGCCCGACCGGTTCCAGCACCTGGGCCACGAATTGCCGGCGCAGATGGCGCTCCACCTCGCTCTGCCCGCCGCGATCCCCGCCCAGCGTCTGGCGCAGGAAGGCCTGCGGGTCCGACAGGCCGGCGGCGTGCAAAGCATCGGCGACTTGCGGCAGGACCAGGTGCGTGATCAGCCCTTCCAGCACCTCGTCGCCGGCGATCTTGAAGCCCTCGCGGAATTCCTGGCGCGGCACGATGGTGTCGCGGTTCTCCACGCTCCAGGTCACCACCATGAGGTCCGTCGTGCCACCGCCGATATCGATCGAAGCCACCCGCAGGCAGGGGTTCGGCCCGCGCTCCGGACGCACGCGACCGGACAGTTCGAACATCCCCTGCGCGTCGCCCTGCAGGCGCTGGGTGATCTCGGTGTAGAGCCAGACCACCTGCGTCGCGGTGGCTTCATCGAGGTTCAGCAGCACGCGCGGTTCGGGCGGCGCGGTCGGTCCGGCCTCGGTCCAGCCCAGCATGTCCCAGGCGAGCTTGATCGCACCCTCGGCGCGTTCGCGCAGGATTTTCTGCTCGGCCAGCGGCATGGCGGGCGGCAGCGTCAGGATCACCCGGCGCAGCCGGCGCGGCACGTCGGCGAAGCGGCGCGCCGCGCGCGTGGCCGGCGCGTTGATCTGGGTGATCGCCTGCATCAGCAATTCGGCGAGCAGGAAGGTATACATCGCCGACCGCGAGAAGCGCGCACGCACGGCGGGTTGCCCGCGCCCGCGCAGCATCCGCAGCGCCTCGCCGGTCTCGGTGACATGCGCCATGAAGGGGCCGGACACCGGCGGTTCCGTCGTCACGCCGTCGGACGCACGGCCGTTGAAGCGCCAGCCCTGCACGTTCGGCCGGCGGTCCCACAGGTATCGCTTCGGGCTGGAAATGCCGGTGGCACCCTCATTGCCCTGCGTCGCGGCGGCCAGGCGCATAGCCTCTGGCCCGACACGCACCGGCGAGGGCCAGCGGAAGGCATTCGCCCGCCCCGACCGGCGCGAAATCGCATCGCGCCCGAACGACCCGACCGCGAATTCCACCCGGCTTTCGAAGGGCCGCGCATAGACGTCCTCCGGGTGCGACAGGTCGCGCAGGGCCAGCACCTGCGAATTGTTCAGCGACGGCGCGTCCTGGCTTTCCTCGACCAGCACGCCGCAGGTGCGCGCATTGCCGATATCCAGCACCAGATCCACGTTGATCGGCGCATAGCCGCGATTGTCGGAGACCACATCCACCAGGCGGATGCGCGGCAGGATGCCGATGCCCTCCAGCAGCCCGAGGAAGCCGAGGTAGCGCGCCCAATGCTCGCAGGCATGGGGAAAGTCTTCGGGCCGCAGCGCGCGCCCGCCGCGCTGCGCCTGGCGCAACTCGCGGAACCCTTCCTCCAGCCATTGCCCGACCCAGGATTCGTTCAGGAACCAGGCATTCTCGCCATGCGCGAAGACCGGTGCGAATTCCTGCTGGCGCGCGGAATCCTCGGGCGCCGGCGCAACATACGGGCGCTCCGCGCTGCGCGGCATCAGCGCCGTGTCGAAGGCCAGCACCAGGCGATGCGACTTGCCATCCGGGTCGCGGACCGGCTTCTCGGCGATGTAGGCGCGCGCCCAGTTGGACGGCCCGCGGTCGTACACTTCCTTGCCGTCAGCGCCGCGCGCATGGACGCGGAAATAGGGCAGCGGCACCCACTTGTTCAGGAACGGCTCCAGCGCCTGCGCGCGGGAGACGGCGTAGGTCTCCTCGGCCGGCGGCACCTGCCGCGTCACGGGATCGGCCAGGTTGCCGTCGGCATCCTGTTCCAGCACGCGCAGGATGGTGGGCGACTTGCCTTCGTGGTCCACCTGCTCGCGCAGTTGTTCCTCCCAGAAGGACCGCGACCCGCGCGGCAGCCGGTCCATGTCGAAGTCGAGGTCGAGGAACTGGATGCCGGAGGACGGCACCAGGCTGATCAGACCGGCAGGGGTCGCAGAACTGCTCATGGGCATCCCATCTCGCGCCCGCGAGTGTGCCGCAGCGCGCGCCCGGGCGCCAACGTGGCGAAGCCAGCGCGGCTCACGGGCAATTCAGCCGGTAGCGCCAGCGCGTGTTCGAGAACGGCCCGATCACCACCACCTCCACCACATTGTCGCCGCCCTGGGGCTGCCAGTCGAAGCCGATCCGCCCGCGACCGCTGACCATGCCGGGGGTCTGCGCGATGACCCGCCCGCGATAGCGCACCTCGATCCGGTCCGGCACGGTCTGGGTGTCGTAGTCGAGCGTCACCGGCCCCGGCGTCGGGCCGACATAATGGCGCGTGCGCGTCTCCCCGGCGCCGCCGGATTGCGTGTCCACGTTGCAGGGCTGTGTGCCGGGCGGCGGGCCAGGCGGCGGCTGCGGCGGCTCGGGCGGTGGCGGGGGCGGTTCGGGCGGGGGCAGCGGCAAGGGGTCCTCGCGCGGGGGCTCGGGCGCGGGGGGCGGCGTGGGCTCGGGCGGGCGCGGCGGCGGCGGGGGTTCGGGCGCGCGCGGCAGCGGGCAGGCCAGGCGCCGGCGACCCAGCTCCTCCTCCAGCCGCGCGAGTTCGGTGCGCAGGTCGCGTTCGCCGCGCTCGGCCTCGACCAGGCGCGCCAGCGCCTCCATGTCGCCGGGCGCCGCGACGCATTGCGCCTGCGGCGGGGTGAAGAAGCGCCAGGCCAGCAGCGGGCCGATCAGCCCCGCCAGCAACGCCAGCAGCGCCAGCGCGCCGAGCGTGACCGCCCAGACACCCCAGGGCCGCCGCGCCGGCGGCTGCCAGTGCACGCCATCGTCGAAGCGCGCCAGCAGGCCGAGCGGCCCGGGTGCCGCGCCGCCCACATGCCCCCAGCCGGCCAGCACCGGCCGGCCATCGACGGCGAAGACCATGTCGAAGGACGGGATTTCCGCCAGCGCCGGCCACAGCGCGACCAGCGGGCCGCCACCGGTTGCCGCCTGGCGCTCGGCCTCGCGCCGCAGGTCGGACAGGATGCGCCCGGCCTCGGTGGTCAGCGCAGCGCGGGATGCGGCGTCGATATCGGCATAGCGCGCGGACCGCTGCCCCGGCGCGCCCCAGGCGATGCCGCCATCCTCGGCGATTGGTTGCGCGAACAGCGCGGCATGGGCCGGCGAGAGTCGACCCGCCTCGGCCTGCAGCAGCGCGAAGGCCTGGTCGGGCGGCATCGGCAGCAGCGGCCGCAAATCCTGCGCGCGCGTGGCGGTCAGGCGGATCATCGTCCGCCCTCCAGAACGCCGGCCAGATGCCCTGCATCGGGCCGGGAACACACAGCGCGACCGCGCCCATCCCGCCCTTCACGCACGGTGCCACAGTGCATGGCGTGCCAGCCAAGCCCGCGGAGGCGGGCGCCCGGCGCCAGAGGGCCCATACTCATGGCACCGTGAACTCCCCGACCACCTGGTCGCGCATGCCCTGCCGCGCGGTGCCGGTGAACACCTGGTCGGGCCGCCCCTCGCGCCGCACGGTCACGCGATAGGGCGTGGTCGGCCCATCGGCGCGGTCGAAATAATCCACCACCACCCGGTAGGTGCCGGGCTGCGGGTCGCGTTCGAACACCACGTTCTCGACCGGCGTGCGCGTGGTCGGCCCGCCCGCGGCGTTGCGGTCGATGTCGAGCGACCCCCCGCAGGCCTGGCGATTGCGGAAGTCGATCCGCTGGCCGCCCGGGCAGATCACCGCCAGGTCGAGGTCGTTGCGGTCATCCCAGGCCAGGATCACCTGCGTGCGCCCGCGCCGCGCGCCCTGTCGGTCGGCACGGTCGAGGTCGGTGTTGCGCGGCGGCTCGGGCGGCGGCGGCGGCGGGTCGGGCTGGCGCGGCGGGGGTTCCGGCGGGCGGGGTGGTTCGGGCGGGCGCGGCGGCGGGGGTGGCGGGCGGCACAGCAGGCGGCGCTCACCGGCCTCGGCGTAGATGCGGGCGAGCTCGGCGCGCAGCGCGCCCTCGCGCGCTTCCTCCTCGCGCAACCGGTCCAGCGTGCCGACCTGCGTTGGTGGCGCGACGCATTGCGCCTGCGGGGTCGCGAACCAGCCGAAGGGATCGCGCCACAGCAGCCACAGCGCCAGCAGCAATGCCAGCAGCAGCAGCAGCGCCGCCAGCAGCCAGGGCCAGATGCGCGCGCGCGCTGCGACCACGGCGGCCGGCGCGCCGACCATCGCCATCGGCGCCACCGGCGTCGGCACCATCTTCACCAGCAATTCGCGCATGCCGCCGGGGCCGGCCGCGGTGTGGCCCCAGGGCGCCAGCACCGGCACGCCGTCGCGCATGCGGATCGCGCCCTGGTCCGGGATTTCCAGCGCCAGGCGCAGCAATTCGCCCAGGAAGCGTTCGCCCTCGCTGGCCGATCCGCGCAGTTTCTCGGCCGCCGCCTGGATCTCGGCGACCATGGGCATCAGCAGCGCGCGCGCCGCCTCGGCCGCGGCGGGGTCGAGAAGCGGCAGCGGCACGGCTGGGCCGGCGCCGGGCGCATACCAGTCGATGCTGCCCTTCTCGGGGTCCGGGTTGGGTTCGGCGAACAATGCCGCGTGGCGGGGGGACAGCGCGCGGCGCAGATACTGCGTCAGCTGTTCCCAGTGCTGCACCGCGAGCTGCCCGCCGACGCCCTGCGCCAGCAGGTCCCGGTTCAGCGTGGTGGCGATCAGGCTGTCGTCCACGGAGGCGTGCCGTTCAGCGCGGTATGGCAGGGATGAGGGGGAAGGCATCCGGCAAGCCCGTGCCGGATGCCGGCGGCGGCGCGGCCGGTGCCGGGGTGGCGT
>NZ_CAKKLX010000007.1 GCF_918698155.1 Roseomonas sp. CECT 9278 | reverse complement strand
CGCCGCGGGTCCGGCCGGAAGCCGACGCCGTCTGCGTGCCGCGGCGGCGCGTGCTGGCCTCGGTGCGCTGGCGGCGGGTCGAGTTCGCCTCGCCGCGGTTGCGGCGCTGGCGCTGCGCCTCGGTGCGGCGCGTGCGGCGGCTGGAGGTCGCGCGTGGCGCCTCGGCGGCGCCGGAGGTGGCCTCGGTGGTGGCGGGTGCGCGGGTACGGCTGCGCGTGGCGTCGGCGGTGCTGAAGCTGCCGAGGGCGAGCAGCAGCCCCGCGGCGAGCACGATGGTGCGGAACATGGCGACGAGGTCCTTTCGGCGAGGCGGATGACAGGACGACTCGGTCGGGGGCCCGCAGCTTCCTGGGCGGGCTATTACGCCTGTTGTCCTGTCTCAGCCTTCGCCGCCAAATGACTGATTCGCCATGTTTGGTGCGTAGCGGTTCTGTCGCATGCGGGTTGGCGAAAGCCGACCGCCTGGCGCGCGAACCCCGGGCGCCGGCCGCGCCCGGACGGCGGCCGCGCCGCCAGGTGCCTGTTTTCGCGACCATCGCGACCCGACCGGGTGGGGTTACCCGGTCGGGACCTGGTCTATTGCCGCAGCGCCATCCGCGCCTGGCGCACCGACTTCAGCGCCTTGCCGGGATGGCCGTCGCCCAGGTCATGCGCCGCTTCGCGCAGGTGGGCGGCGAGCCATTCGACATGGGAGGGCTGCGGCGCGCCGCGCATGGCATCGAGGCTCATGCGCGTGCCGACCAGGCCGAGCGCGGTGCCGGCGGCGGCGTTGCGGCCCTCGAGCAGGTCCTCCTCGACCTCGGCCAGCAGGCCATCGAGCAGGCCATGCGGGCCCTCGACGCGGGTCGGCAGCCGGCGCGTCGGGTCGTAGGGGTCGATCTCCGGCAGCTTCGCCTCCGAGGCCGGGAGGCTGATGTGCGACAGGAGGTCGAAGATCGACTTGGCAAGCGGCGTATTCGGCATGGTCCCTACGGCTGTCCCTGGCTGCTGGTCCGGGGCGGTCGCCCCACTGTCGCGGTGGGCCGTGGGCCTGCGGCCCTGGCCTCGGCGCCTTCTATAGCCCGTGGCCCCGCCGGCGCACACCATCCGCGACGAGGGTGCAGCCGGCGACCGTCGCCATGATGGCGAGGCCCGGCCAGACCGCGGCCCAGGGGGCGGAGAAGACCAGCTCCTGCGCATTGGCCAGCATGTTCCCCCAGGAGGGCGCCGGCGGGGAGATGCCAAGGCCGAGGAAGGACAGGGTGGATTCCGCCAGGATGGCGCCGGCGACGGCCAGCGCGGTCGCGACGGCGATGGGCGGGACCAACGCCGGCAGCACATGGCGGCGCAGGATGCGGGCTTCCGATGCGCCCAGCGCGCGCGCGGCGCGCACATGGTCGCGCGAGAGGGTCGCGAGCGCGGCCGCGCGGGCGAGGCGTGCGACGCCCACCCAGCCGAAGACCGCGAGGATGACGACGATCCGCAGCACGTCGCCGGCGGCCTCGCCGCGGGCCGGCAGGCCGAGGCGCGACGGGTCGGCGGCCGCCAGCAGCACCAGCAGCGGCAGGGCGGGCAAGGCGAGCATGAAGTCGGCCAGGCGCATGATGAGCGCATCGGCCGCGCCGCCGCGCCAGGCGGCGAGCAGCCCGGCGGTGGTGCCGATCAGCGTGGCCGCCAGCGCCGCCGCGAGCCCCACCGCGAGCGAGACACGCGCCCCGTAGAGCAGCCGCAACAGGATATCCCGCCCGAGATCGTCGGTGCCGAGCGGATGCGTGGAAGATGGCGGTTCGAAGCGCGCCATGAGGTCGGGTGCGAAGGGGTCGTGGCCGAGCGTGGCGGCGACGAAGGGTGCGGCGATGGCGCCCAGTGCCAGCGTGCCGAGCAGTGCCAAGCCCAGATGCAGGCGCGTCATCGCTCGCGCAGCCGCGGGTCGAGCGCGCGCTGCGCGAGATCGGCGCCGAGCGTGGCGAGCATGGTGGTCAGCGCCACCAGCAGCAGCGCGACCAGTGCCAGGTTGGTGTCGTTGCCCATCACCGCGTCGTAGAGCAGCTTGCCCATGCCCGGGCGCGCGAAGACCGTCTCGGTGACCAGCGCGCCACCGGCCAGCGCGCCGACATCGAGTGCGGCGATCTGAAGCACCGGCAGGGCGGCGTTGGGGAAGGCGTGGCGGACCAGCACGCGCGCTTCAGACGCACCACGCGCGCGCGCCGTGCGGATCCAGGGCTCGGTCAGCGTTGCTTCCAGGCTTGCCGCCGAATGGCGCGCATAGGCGGCAAGGTGCGCGACGGCGAGGGTGGCGACCGGCAGCACCAGGTAGGCCAGCCCGGCGCCAGCCTCGGGCGCGCCACCCGCCGGCAGCCAGCCGAGCGTCACGGCAAACAGGATGATGAGCAGGATGCCGAGCCAGAAGGTCGGCATCGCCTGGCCCATGACGGCGATGGCGTCGACGCCGGGTGCTGCGCGCGGGCGCGAGGCGGCGAGGGCGCCCAGCGCCACGCCAAGCGTCAGCGCGATCAGCAGCGCGGAGCCGGCGAGCGCCAGCGTGGAGAGCAGCGCCGGGCCGAGCAGCGATGCGACCGGCTGGGCGAACAGGCGCGAATAGCCGAACTCGCCCCGGACCAGGCCGGAGGCCCAGGCCAGGTAGCGTTCCGGGAAGGGGCGATCCAGGCCGTGCAGCGCGCGCATCCGCGCGGCGTCCTCGCTGGTCAGGCGCGGGTCGCCGGCGATGGCGACCTCGATCGGGTCGCCGGGCATCAGCGCGATGAGCGCGAAGGCGCAGAAGGAAAGGATGGCCAGCGTCACCGCGATCTGCGCGAGGCGGGTGGCGAGGATGCGGGTCATGGCGTCGCTGGCTGGATGACCCATCCGAGGATCATCCAGCCGCCCGAAGCGGCCAGAAGATGGAGAGCCGCACATGCCAGCATCTTCATGTGCGTCTCCACGGTCAGTTGCCGCCAAGAATTGGCCACTGCCGGATCGAAAGTTCCGGGCCACTGATATGCGCCGCTCCAAATTCGCGAAATCGGGTTGCTGGCAACCGACGCGAATTCGATGACGGGGACGGATCGGTCAGTGCGGCGCCAGACATGAAGCGTGACAAGAAAGCCAAACACTGCCTGCAGCAGCATGTTCGCGAGGACATAGCCGAAGAAGAACGTCACCGGCGCGTTCCTATCGATCCGCGGGTCCCGGTCCGCCGGCGCGATTCACGCGGCGATGGCTCGATGCGTGTCATCGCGCACGATGATAGACGGCCTCAATTCGATTGCCATCCGGATCGCACAGGAACGCCGCGTAGTAGTGGTTGTGGTAGTGCGCCCGAAGCCCCGGCGCGCCGTCATCTGCGCCACCATGCGCGAGGCCTGTCGTATGGAAGGCATCCACCGCCGCGCGGTCCGGCGCGCGGAAGCACCAGTGGCGGCGGTCGGCGTGGATCGGCGCTCCGGTCGCACGGATGGTCAGGTAGGTGTGGCTGTCGTCCTCGGCGCTGTTGCGTGTGCCGTACCCGATGGCGTCGGGTTCGCGCCACACGCAGGGCACGCGCAGCGCCGCCATCACCGAATCGTAGAAGCGTGCCGCGCGCGCCAGGTCGCTCACGGTGATGGAGACATGGTCGAGCATCAGCGCACCCGCCATTCCTCCGCCCAGAGCGGCGAGGCGTTGAGGTGCCCGGTCGGGCGCACGCCATCGAGCCATTGCGGCCAGACATGCGCGTCCGCACGGAACCACAGCGGGATGGAGGGCAGTTCCTCGGCGTAGATCGCCTGCAGGCGGCGCCACATCTCGCGGCGCCGTGCTGCGTCGAGCTGTTCGGGGATGGTGTGGGTCAGCACATCCATCTCGGCATTGCGGAAGCCGCCGTAGTTCTGGCCGGACCAGTTGCGCTCCTCGCGCGGGATTTCATCCGAGTGCAGCGACGACCGCGGCACGGATTCCGGCGCGCTGATCCAGGCGAACAACGCGAGTCCCTGGAAGCGGCGGCGCGACAGGGTCTCGGCGAAGAACACGCGCGGGGGTTCGTTGCGGATGCGCGCCTCGATGCCCGCGGCGCGCCACATCCCTTGCAGCACCTGCTGCACCTGTTCACGCGCGCGGTTGCCGGCGGTGGTCATGAATTCCAGCGACAGGCGCTCGCCGGCAGCGTTGCGGCGGATGCCGTCGGGGCCGGGGGTCCAGCCGGCCTCGTCGAGCAAGGCACGCGCGCGGGCGAGGTCGAAGGGGTGGCGCAGCACGTCCGGGTCGTGCATCGGGTCGAGCGGATTCACCGATGTATGCGCCACCGGCTGGCGGCCACCGAACAGGCGCTCGGTGATGGTCGCGCGGTCGGTCGCGAGCAGCAGTGCCACGCGCACGCGGCGGTCCGACAGCGCGACATGGTCGTGGCGCAGATCCATGTGCTCGTAGATCAGGCCAGGCTGGTAGGTGAAGCGGAAGCGGTTGCCGGTGCGCCGTTCCAGCGCAATGGCCTGTTCGATCGGCAGGCCGAGCTCGCCCGCGATCATGTCCACCTGGCCGGCGAGCAGCTGCGCCTCCAGCGCCGGCGTGTTCTCGACCGTGCGGATGGTGATGCGCCGGAAGTGCGGCACGGTGCCGGACCAGGCCGGGTTGCGGTCCAGCGTGACGGAGGCGCCGGGCTGCACGCCGGTGATGCGATAGGGGCCGTTCCACAGCGCGGGGTTGGTGGTCTCGGTGTCGTAGGCGGTGCGGGTGCGATAGGCGCGCGGGTCGGCCTGCCAGCGTGCGCGCTCGATGTGTGCCGGCAGGGGCTGGAAATCGCCCATCGAGGCGTATTCGAAGGTCACGCGGTCGAAGCGCAGCGTCACGGTGCGCGGGTCCACAACGATCAGTTCGTAGGCGCTGCGGTAGAATTCGGCGGGGCCGAAGCCGGTGGCGGCGTCGCGCCCGGCCTCCCAGGCGAAGCGGAGGTCCTCGGCGGAAACCGGCGTGCCGTCGCCCCAGCGCAGGCCCTCGCGCAGGCGGTAGGTGACGCGGATGCCGGGCTTGCCGTCGGGGGTGGTTTCACGTTGCGCGCCGCCGTTCTCCAGGCTGGGCAGCGTTTCGCAGGACAGGCACGCCAGCCGCCAATCGGCGCCGTAAGCAGTCAGCGGGCGGCGCGCGAAGCCCAGCACGTAGGACTTCGCGGCCATGTTCTCGATGTTGGGGTGGAAGGTCGAGGGGTATTGCGTGAGGCCGATGGTGAGCGTGTCGCGCGCGGGCTGTGCCGCAGCGGGCATCACTGTCGCCGCGGCGAACGCGCAGAACATCATCAAGCAGCGAAACACGCTCATCGCGCTCGATCCGCAATATGCTCGACGAGAACGCGCTGAGCACCCCTCACCATTGCGAGTGCGCTGATCTGGTCGCTTCGAGATGCGGAGAGTTCTGCTATCTGGCGCAATGTGCAAAGGGCAGTGTCGTCACTAACGAAGATCGAGCCTTCAGAATTGTCGTAGGCTAGGATCCAGCGAGGGCAAGACGCATCAGCGTTACGCCAGAATTTCTGGGGGCGCTTCCGCATTAAGGCGTCCTGGACGTCCGACTGCCACAGCCTCTCAGCGGCATCACCGTTCCATTCGCGGAGGCCGGTCATTTCGCCGTTGGCACCATAGCGTGCACCGATCGGTGTGATGGCCGAGGGGTCGCTACATGCCTCGTGATCCAATGTTCGTTGGAAGTCTTCGGCACCGACCTCGGTATGCTCGATCGCGACCGTCAATGCCCCGCTCTCTGAGCACAATAGGAAGTCTGGAGCCTGCTGGCGGACAAGCATCGCGGGAAAGAGTGACGGCTGGTGAATGACTAAATGCTCTAGCAGGGCCAGGATGCCGACACGCTCTCGATGCCAGTTCTCGCGACCGCATTGGCGATCGGGAACTTCGCGAGGAAACGCCTGAAGCGCGGATACACCTTCTTCGCCGCCGACAACCCGATAGGTCGAACGCAACGAGAGCATCCATTCGCGCCTGAACGGAAGCGTGGTGCCGCTCACGGTCTAGCGACTTCCGTCAGCTGTTATGTAGCCGACCGCGCTGTCTGAACGATGGTCGCTCCGCATAGCTGCCCTACTCCGCCCCCTCCTTCGCCCGCGCCTCCCCCACGCCCCCATGCGCCACCGACCACGCCACCGGGTTCTCCAGGAACTTCCGCACTTCCTTCAGCGCGGCGTCGGAGAAATACGGCTTCTCCCGGCACACTTCGAGCACGTCCCACCAGGTGCACAAATGATGCAGGTTCAGCCCCATCTCCTTCAGCTTCTCGAAGGACCCCGGGAAGACGCCGTAGTAGAACACCACGAAGGTATGGTCGCAGACCGCCCCGGCCTCGCGCAGCGCATTGGCGAAGCGGATCTTTGAACCACCATCCGTCGTCAGGTCTTCGACCAGCAGCGTGCGCTGGCCGACCGGCACCTCGCCCTCGATCAGCGCGTTGCGGCCGAACCCCTTCGGCTTCTTCCGCACATAGGCCATCGGCGCCATCATCCGGTCGGCGATCCAGGCACCGAAGGGAATGCCGGCCGTCTCGCCGCCCACCACCACGTCGATCGATTCGTAGCCGACATGCCGGCCGATCTTCTCGACGCCCAGTTCCATGATGCGGTTGCGCGCGCGCGGGAAGGAGATGATCTTCCGGCAGTCGATATAGACCGGCGAGGCCCAGCCGCTGGTGAAGGTATAGGGCTCCTCGGGCCGGAAGTTCACGGCCTTGATCTCGAGCAGGATGCGCGCGGTGGTCAAGGCGGCGTCGCGGTCCCAGTCGGAGGCGTGCAGCGCGGTCATGGCGGTTCGTCCTGGTGGTGGTCCTGTGTCGCACCGTCGTAATCGGCGGGGCGCGCCGCGTCCATGACGGAACGGGTCTGGGTGCTGGCCGACCCGCGGGCGGGCACGGCGGCGCAGGCGCTGGGCATCGCCGAACGGCTGGGCGAGCCCTTCCGCACGGTGCCGCTGGCATGGGGGCCGCTGGCGCGCCTGCCATTGCGCTGGGGCACGCTGGCGGGGCTGGCGCCGGCGGCGCGCGCGGCCTTTGCGGGGCCATGGCCGGAACTGGTGGTCTCGGCCGGCCGGCGCTCCGCCCCGGTGGCCCTGTGGCTGGCCGCGCGCGGCGTGCGCACCGTCCACTGCATGCGCCCGCGCTTCGGCGAGGCGCGCTTCGACCTGCTGGTCGCCGGGCGCCACGACACCCCGCCGGCGGCGGCGAACATCCTGCCCATCCTGGGCGCCACGCACCGCATGTCGCCCACCCGCCTGGCTGCCGCGCGGGCGGAATTCTCCACCTTCGCCGATCAGCCCCGCCCGCGCGTGGCCTTGCTGCTGGGCGGCCCGCCGCGCGCCGAGGGCATGGCGCCCGCCACCGCCGCCGCCATCGCCGCCTCCGTCGCCGGCTTCGCGGGCAGCGTGCTGGCCACCGGGTCGCGCCGCACCGGCCGCGCGGCCGAGGACGCCGTGGCGGCCGCGCTGGCGCCCGTGCCGTATCGCCTGCATCGCTGGGGGGATGCCGGGGCGAACCCCTATGCCGGGATGCTCGCCTGGGCCGATGCGGTGGTGGTGACGGGGGATTCCGTCTCGATGCTGTCGGAATCGCTCGCCACCGCCGTGCCGGTGTTCATCGCCGATCCGGGTGGGCTGGGGCCGCGGCACCGGCGCCTGCACGGCAGCCTGCTGGCCGCCGGCCAGGCGCGGCTGCTGGCCGATGCCCCCGCGCCCTTCGCACGCGCCGCGCTGGACGAGACCGGGCGCGTCGTGGCCGCCATCCGTGACCGCGGCCTGGCCTGATCAGCGCGGCGCGGCCAGCACCATGGTCCAGAAATACCGCGGGATATTGCCCGCCATCATCCCCGGCCCCGCCGCGAAGCCGAGCCCGACCTGCGTGACATCGGCGGCCAGGATGTTGTCGCGATGCCCCGCGCTGCCCATCCAGCCGGCCATCGCCTGGCGCAGGTCAGGGTAGCCGGCGCCGACATTCTCCCGCGTGCTGCGCCAGGCATAGCCCGCCCGCGTCACGCGCGCCGCCGGGTCGGATCCGTCGCCGCCGCGATGCGTCAGCTGGTCGCGCCGCAGCATGTCGATGGCATGCGCCAGCGCCGCGCGCGACAGTCGCGCATCGAGCGTCAGCGGCGCGCGGCCGGCGCGGGCGCGGATGGCATTGACCTCCGCCAGCATGGCCTGTTGCAGCGCCGGGTCGGCAGCCTGCGCGGGCAGCGCCAGCAGCATCGCGACAAGCAGGATGATCGCCTTCACGCCCGGTTCCTCGATCGACGCCTCATGCGCCGGTAACGCACGGCGTGCCGATGGCATTCCGATGGCGGCGTCGTTCGCGCGGCGCGGGCGGCCTGTGGTGGCGGTACGGCCAGGCGATGGCAGGCGCCGCTGGCCGTCCGTGGGCCCGTAGCGCGCCAACGGCGGCAGTGTGCCCGGCGCCCATGCGCCAGCCGCGGCGCCAGCCATGGCCGCATCGTGAACCGGCCTGCACAGATCGGCCTGGCCGGCGGTTGGCCTGCCCTCAACCCCGTGCCGCGAGCAGCGCCAGGTATTCCCACCCCATCGTCGCCGCCGCCAGCGCGGTGATCTCGGCCACGTCATAGGCCGGCGCGACCTCGACCACATCGGCACCGCGGAAGTCGATGCCGGCCAGGCGCCGCAGGATGCCCTGCGCCTGCCAGGTCGCCAGCCCGCCGACCTCCGGCGTGCCGGTGCCCGGCGCGAAGGCGGGGTCGAGCCCGTCGATGTCGAAGGACAGGTAGGCCGGCCCGTCGCCCACCACCGCGCGCACCTGCGCGGCGATGGCGGCCGGCGTGCTCTCGTGCACGTCCTGCGCCGGCACGATCGTCACCCCCTGGCCGCGCGTCCAGTCGAACATCTCGGGCCAGGCGGGCGCGCGGATGCCGATCTGGATCATGCGCTTCGGCGCCACGAGGCCCTCGGTGATGGCGTGCCAGAACACCGAACCATGCGCGAAGGACTGGCCGAAATTGTCCTCCGACGTGTCCAGATGCGCGTCGATATGCACCAGGCCGACCGGCTGGCCGATGCGCTTCACCAGGGCGCGCAGCAGCGGCAGGGTCACGCCGTGTTCGCCGCCGAAGGCCAGCAGGTGGTTCAGCCCGGCGGCCTGCGCCTCGATGCGCGCCAGGCTGGCCGGGATGTCGCCCAGCGCGATCTCGAATTCGCCGAGGTCCGACAGGTCGAGCCCGGCGGGGTCGACGCCGGTGACCGGGTGGCGCCCGTCAGTCAGCATGCGCGCCGCGGCGCGGATGGCGCGCGGGCCGTCGCGCGTGCCGGCGCGGTTGGTGGTGCCGATATCCAGCGGGATGCCGGCGACGCAGACCGCCGCGCCGCGGTCGCCCGCCCGCGCACCGAGGAAGGCATGGGGGGCGGCGAAGGTGATGGGCGTGTTCATGGCGCGCTCCATGCCCGCCGGCGGGGCGGCCTGTCCAGCGGGCTCTGCGCCGGCTAGATGCGCCCCATGACGCCCTTCGCCCCCGCCCCGCGCCCCGCCCTCGATGCCATCGAGGGATCATTGATCCGCGAGGTCTCGGAGGCCGGGCGCGGCATCCCCGGCCTGATCCGCCTGTTCTTCGGCGAGCCCGACACGGTGACGCCGGATTTCATCCGCGACGCCGCCAAGGCCGCGCTGGATGCCGGGGAGACCTTCTACGCCCCCAATGCCGGCATCGCGCCGCTGCGCGAGGCGGTGGCGCGCTACCTCACGCGCCATGGCCGCCCGGTGGGCGCGGATCGCGTCGCCATCACCGCCTCCGGCGTCAATGCGCTGATGCTGGTGGCGCAGGCGCTGCTCGACCCCGGCGACCGCGTGGTCATCCCGATGCCGGCCTGGCCGAACATGGACGGCATCGCCCGCGTGCTGGGCGCGCAGGTCGCGCCGGTCGAACTGCGGATCGAAAACGGCGTCTGGCGCGCCGACCTCGATGAACTGCTGGTGGCGATCACGCCGGCCACGCGCATGGTCTTCCTCAACAGCCCGGGCAACCCGACGGGCTGGACGCTGACCGCCGAGGAACAGCGCATCATCCTCGATCATTGCCGGCGCACCGGCACCTGGATCCTGGCCGATGACGTCTATGAACGCCTGTATTTCGCCGGCGATGCCGCGCCGTCCTTCCTGTCGATCGCGACCGACCAGGACCGGGTGGTGTCGGTCAATTCCTTCAGCAAGTCGTGGTCGATGACCGGCTGGCGGCTGGGCTGGATCGTCGCCCCGCCGGCGCTGATGGACGCGATCGCCAAGCTGAACGAGTTCAACATGTCCTCGGCCCCCACCTTCGTGCAGCATGCGGGTGTCGTGGCGCTGGACCAGGGCGATGGCTTCGTGGCGCAGACGCAGGCGCGCTACCGGGCGGCGCGGGACCTGGCGCATGCCATCCTGTCCGCCGTGCCGGGCGTGACCGCGCCGCGGCCGGATGGCGCGATGTACCTGTTCCTGCGCGTGGCGGGCTGCACCGACAGCGTCGCGCTGGCGACATCCCTGCTGCGGTCGGCGGGCGTCGGCCTGGCCCCCGGCGCGGCCTTCGGCGCGGGCGGGGAGGGCCATCTGCGCCTGTGCTTCGCGCAGAGCGAGGACCGCCTGCGCACCGCCTGCACGCGCCTGGCGCAGGCGCTGCGGCCGGGCTGACGGCGCCTGCACACCTTGTGTGCGCCACATCACGGCAGCGTGAAATCATTCATGACACGCCGGCCCTGCAACGGGCATCCTGCACCGTGACGATGGCGTATCGGGCGCCCTCATCACGCAGGACGGAGCGTCTCCATGGCCGTGTTCGCCTTCAGCGCGCTGACCAACCGGCAGCACATCGCGTATGACCCCGCGGTCGATGTGCTGAACATCGACGTGGTGGGCGCGACCGCCGCCAAGGTGCGCTTCGTGCAGGTCGGCGCCAATATCGCCGTCACCTTCGGGGCAAAGACGATCTACCTTGATGGTGTCAGCCTGGCACAGCTCGATTCCGACCTGTTCGCCTTCGCCGGTGGGGGCGACCTGCTGGTGGGCGATGGGCAGCCGGGGCGCTTCGATGATTTCCTCGGCGCCGACTACAGCGGCGTGCCGGCGCTGGCCGGCGGCATCCTGCAGATCCAGGGGCTGGAGGGCGCCGACCTGATCGCCGGCGGTGCCCTGGGCGACCTGCTGGTCGGCAATGGCGCGATGACGCTGCTGACGCATGTGTCGCGTGTCGGGACCACCGGCGCGCCGACCGCGAGCTTCGCGCCCACCATCTCCGCCGATGGCCGCTTCGTGGCCTTCGAGGGCGGCTGGACCGGGTTCGGCAGCACCAGCAACAGCGCGACCGACGTGCTGGTCAAGGACATGACCACCGGCACGGTCACGAACGAACACAAATCCGCCGCCGGCGTGGCGGGGCTGTCGGGTTCGGGCGATGCGGTGATCTCCGCGGATGGCGGCTCGCTCGCCTTCGTCAGCACGTCGCAGCTGCTTTCGCCGGCCGGCACGCCGAGCAACACGGTGTTCGTCGCGAGCACCACCTCCGCCGCGATCGAGGCGGTCTCGCGCAGCGCGGGCGGCGTGCTGGGCAACCTGGGTGGCGCCGCGCCGGACCTGTCGGGCGACGGGCGCTTCGTGGTGTTCGAAAGCCGGTCGTCCAACCTGGTCGCCGGCGGCAACAGCAGCTTCGAGGACATCTTCCTCAAGGACCGCGACACGGGGGCGATCACGCGCGTCTCGACCAGCCTGGCCGGCACCGACGGCAATGGCGAGAGCCGCTTCGCCAAGATCTCCGTCGATGGCCGCTACGTCGTGTTCCAGAGCGCCGCGAGCAACCTCACCGCCGGCGATACGAACGCACGGATCGACATCTTCCTGTTCGACCGCACGACCGGCACGCGCACCAACCTGACCGAGGCGACCGCCGGGCAGTTCGACAGCCTGCGCCCCGACGTGGCCTTCTCCGACGGCTATGGCGGCGTCGTGGTGTTCGACACCACCAAGGCGCTGGAGGCCGGCGACACCAACAACGCGAACGACGTCTATGCCTACGACATCGCGACCGGCGTCTTCACGCGCGTGTCCGAGACCGCCTCGGGCGGGCAGGTGGCGCTCGGCAGCCAGGATGCCTCGGTCTCGGGCGATGGGCGCTTCGTGGTGTTCCGGTCCTTCTCGGACGGGCTGGTGCCGGGCGACACCAACGGCTTCGCCGACGTGTTCGTGAAGGACCTGTTCACCGGCGCGATCGCGCTGGTCTCGCGCACCGCCACCACGCAGGCGAACCAGGCGAGCGGCGCGCCGCAGATCTCATTGGGTGGCGACTGGATCGTCTTTGAATCCGGCGCGTCCAGCCTGGCCGGCACCGACGGCAACGGCACGCTGAGCGACATCTACCGCGTGTCGAACCCGCTGCTGTTCGACACGCTGCGCGGCGCGGCGGGCGACGATACCTATGTGATCAACCGCAAGGACGTGATCGTCGAACTTGCCAATGGCGGCATCGACAAGGTCGAGAGCTCGATCAACTACACGCTGGGTGCCAATATCGAGAACCTGACGCTGACCGGGCGCGCCAACCTGCTGGGCATCGGCAATGGCGCCAACAACATCATCGCCGGCAATGCCGGCAACAACCGCCTGCTCGGGCAGGCTGGCAACGACACGCTGAATGGCGGGCTGGGCAACGATACGCTGGAAGGCAGCATCGGCAACGACCGGCTGCAGGGCGACGGCGGCACGGACAGCCTGGTGGGCGGCAATGACAACGACACGCTCGATGGCGGCACCGGCACCGATACCGCGTTCGGCGGGACGGGAAATGACCTGTACGTGGTCGATGACGTCACCGACATCGTCAGCGAGGCGGGCGCCGCGAGCAACGGCAGCGACACCATCCAATCCTCGGTGAGCTGGACGCTCGAATTCGCGCCGACGATCGAACACCTGGTCCTGACCGGCACGGCCGGCCTCGGCGGCGCCGGCAATGCGGTGGCCAATATCATCATCGGCAATGCGGGTGCCAACGAACTCAGCGGCGCCGACGGCAACGATACGCTGCGCGGCGAGGGCGGCATCGACACGCTGGTGGGCGGCAACGCGGATGACGTGCTGGATGGCGGCGCCGGCGGCGATTCCATGGCCGGGGGCAATGGCAACGACCTCTACATCGCCGACGACAGCATCGACATCACGATAGAACTGGCCGGCCCCGCGGGCGGGATCGACACCATCCAGTCCTCCGTGAACTGGGTGCTGCAGGCCAATTTCGAGCACCTCACGCTGACCGGGATTGCGAGTTTCGGTCGCGGAAACCAGGCCGCCAACATCATCACCGGCACGGCCTTGACCAATTCGCTGGTCGGCGACGCCGGCAACGACACCATCGAGGGCGGCGGCGGCGGCGATTTCCTGACCGGCGGCGCGGGTTCGGACCGGCTGACCGGTGGCACGGGCGTGGACAGGTTCACCTTCGACAGCCGTATCGGCAGCGACATCGTGACCGACTTCGTCTCGGGGGCCGACCGCCTCTCGGTCAGGATGGCCGCCATCGCGATCGGCGATGGCGATACCTTGGTCGAAGGCACGGTGGTGAGGGGCGCGCCGGGGGGCTTCGGCGTGGGGGCGGAAGTGGTGGTCTTCACCGCCAATGGCGGCGCGCTGGACGCTGCCGGCGCCGCGGCGCGCATCGGGTCGGCCACCGGCGCCTATGCGGTCGGTGACAGCAGGCTGTTCGCGATCGACGATGGCGTGTCGAGCGCGCTGTTCCTGTTCACCGCGGCGGATGCGAATGCCGCGGTCTCGGCTGGCGAGCTGTCGCTGGTCGCGACGCTGCAGGGCACGGCGGCGACGGCGCTGACGGACTACGTGTTCTTCCTCTGACCACCGGGCTTCCCCCGCGCGCGGGGGCGTCCATACTGCGGGCTCCCCGTGCAGGAGCCCGCCGCCATGCCCGACCCGATGGACAAGCCGCAATTCGACGCGCTGATGGCGCGCCACGGCATCCCGCTGACCGCGGCCGAGCGCGAGGGCATCCGCGCCGTCTCCGGCCACATCCTGGCCATGGCCGCGCGCGTGCGCACCCCGCGCGAGGCCGGCGCCGAGATGGCCGTGACCTTCGCGCCGCGGGCGGCCACGCCATGATCCCGACCATCGCCGAGGCCGCGCGGCAGATCGCGGCGAGGCAGCTCTCGCCGGTCGAGTTCATGAAGGACCGCCTCGCGCGCGCGCAGGCGCTGAACCCGCAGATCCACGCCTTCATCCGCTTCACGCCCGACGTCGCGCTGGCGCAGGCCAAGGCCGCCGAGGCACGGCAGATGGCCGGTGCGCTGCGCGGTCCCCTCGATGGCATCCCGATCGCGCACAAGGACATCTACGAGACCGCCGGCATCCCCACCACGGCGCATTCGCGCGTGCTGGAACACCACGTGCCCGCGCAGGATGCCGCCGCGGTGCGCGCCTGGGCGGATGCCGGGGCGGTGTCGCTCGGCAAGCTCGCGACGCACGAATTCGCCTGGGGCGGGCCGTCCTTCGACCTGCCGTGGCCGCCGGCGCGCAACCCCTGGGATACGGCGCGCTTCACCTCGGGCTCGTCGTCCGGCACCGGGGCGGCGGTGGCCGCCGGCGTGATCCTGGGCGGCACGGGCTCGGATACCGGCGGGTCGATCCGCGGCCCGGCCGCGCTGTGCGGCACGGCCGGCATCAAGCCGACCTATGGGCTGTGCTCGCGCACCGGCGTGCTGCCGCTGTCGCACAGCCTGGACACGGTCGGGCCGCTGGCCTGGACGGTCGAGGATTGCGCCATCCTGCTCGATGCCCTGACCGGCCATGACCCGGCCGACCCATCCAGCGCGAAGCGGCCGAAGCCCGACCTGCTGTCGGGGCTGAATGGCGGCGTGAAGGGGCTGCGGATCGGCGTGATCCGGCATTTCCACGAAGCCGATTTCCCGGTCAGCGCGGGTGTCGCCGCCGGCATCGCCGATGTGGCGCGGGTGCTGGAAGCGCAGGGCGCCACCGTCAGCACCGTGACGCTGCCGCCGCTGCAGGATTTCAACGCCGCCGGCTGGCTGATCCTGGCCGCCGATGCCTTCGCCGTGCACGAGCCCTGGCTTCGCACGCGGTTCCGCGACTATGGCGAATACCTGCGCGAGCGCCTGGCGCTGGCCGGCACCATCACCGCCGCCGACTACCTGCAGGCGCAACGCCGCCGGCGGGAATTGTGCGATGCCGTGGCGACGGCGATGGAAGGCTGCGACCTGCTGCTGACCGCGGCGCAGCCGTCCGAGGCGCCGCTCATCACCGTGCCCGGCAAGTGGACGTCCTTCGAGGTCGCCAACTTCACCATCCCCTTCAACCTGACCGGCCAGCCGGCGCTGACGGTCTGCGCCGGCTTCGGCGAACACGGCCTGCCGGTCGGCGCGCAGCTGGTCGGCCGGCCCTTCGAGGATGCGACGGTGCTGCGCGCCGGCCATGCCTACGAGAGCGCCACGACATGGCGGTCGCGCCGGCCCGCCATGGCGGGGTGATCAGCGCAGGAAGATCGGCTTCACCGCGTATTCCCACAGGGTGAAGACCACCTCGATCGCCACCAGGATCACCACGGCCGCCTCCAGCCCCAGGGCACGGCGGCCGTGGATCAGCGACAGCACGCCCTCGGTGGTGTCGCCGATCAGCGACAGCTTCCGGTCCAGCGCGGCCGAGCGTTCCTTCAATTCATACTCGTCCGCCAGGCGCGCATGCAGGCGCTCCAGCGTGGGGTGGTCCCACAGCAGTTCGGGCTTGTCCTCGGCCTCGACGCGCGCGGTGGTGCGGCTGCGCGCGGCCAGCGCATGGCCGATCTGCCGGTGCAGCGCGCGCGAGGAGGCGGCCAGCCGCCCCTCGGTCTTAAGCGTGGTCACCACCGGCTCCAGCCGGTCCAGCGCGGCCGCCAGCAGCGCCTCCTGGTGCGCCAGCGCCGCCGACTTGGCCAGCGCATCCGCCACCACCGCCAGCCGCGGCACGGACAGGTCGCGCAGGCGGATCACGCCGTCGGCGTCGATGCCATCCTGCTCGGCGCCGGCCTCGATCGTCGCCTTTTCCTCGATCGGGGCGGGCAGCGGCGCCGTCAGGCGCGGCTTGAGCATGTCGATCACCGCGGCCTCCTGCGCGGCGGTGGCGCCGAAGAAGACCACCGCGCCCCAGCGGAAGGCGAAGGCGGTGAAGCCCTCGGGCGTGGCAAGCGGGACCGGGTCGGCGAGCGGCGCGCCCTCGCGCGGCAGGCCGCGATGATCGAGGCGTTCGCCGAGCAGCAGCGCGCGGGCCTGGGTCATGGTCAGGCCCGCCAGCGGCATGCGTCCGGCGCCCCGGGTGTGCCGCTGATGGGCGAAACGGTGGGCGGGACGGCGGTCATGCGGGGCCTCGGCGGGCGTGGGGGGCGGCCCGGATTGCCGGGCATGCGCTGCCCATGAGGCAGCGTCGCCAAGATGTAGTGCAGGATCGGCCTTCGGATGTCCATATAATGGGGTGCCCCGGCCGATCCGCCGGCTGGTGGCCGAGGAGATGATGGACGGTTTCGCCCCCGCGCCGGCACCGCCGCCGGCGCCCGCCACGCTCGCGCCCCCGCCGGGCGGCGCCTTCGGCATCGCGCCGGTGCCGGCACGCGGTTTCGATCCCGGCATGGGCCTGGCGGTCGCGCGGCGCACCGTGCTGCGCGCCGAGGACCAGGAGGATTTCGGCCGTGTCGCCGCGCGCGTCGCCGCCGGCAACATGGGCCTGCTGGGGCGCGCCCTGACCGCCGCCGACCTGGCCGAGCAGGCGCAGCTTCGCAATGCCATCGCCGCCGGCGCGCTGGTCACCTCGGGGCGGCACCTGCAGCACGGCGACACCAGCCAGCCGCGGCGCAACATGGAGGTCTTCACCAACTGCGCCACCGCCGGCGCGTCGTTCACCAAGTTCTACCTGCTGCTGAACGGCGCCGGGGTGGGGCGCGCCTATGACGATGCGTTGTGCCCGGTGGATTGGGCGCAGGCGCCGGACGTGCTGCTGTATCTCGCGCCCACCCACCCCGACTGGCCGCAGGGGCGCGCCGCGCTGCACCGCTTCGGCGTCGAATTCGGCCTGCTGCGCTGGGGCATGGGCCCCGACGCCTTCGGCGACATCGAGGAAGCCGACGTGCGCGGCTTCCTGGCGCGCGAATTGGTGCACGACCTGGCGCGCGTGCCGGCGGATGCGGTGCGCCACCGCATCGCCGACACGCGCGAGGGCTGGGCGCGCGCGGTCGAGATCCTGGAAGGGATGGCCCACCAGGGCGCACGCGGGCGCACGCTGCTGCTCGACCTGTCGGAGATCCGCCCGCTCGGCCAGCCGATCCAGGGGATGCAGGGGCGGCCTGCCTCCGGCCCGCTTGCGTTGCTGCGCGCCTTCATCATGCTGCGCCGCGACGTCATCGAGGCGGCGCGCGACAGCCAGGCGATGCACCCCTGGGAACAGGCGTTGCGCGCCGACCACATCCTGTCCACCGAGGTGCAGGTCGGCGGCGCCCGCCGTGCCGCCCGCATGGCGACGAAATCCTGGCGCGACCCCGGCGCGCTGCGCTTCGTGCGGCTGAAGGCGGAGGGCGGGCTCTGGACCGCGAACCACTCGCTGATGGTCGATGCGGAATTCTGGGACCGCGCCGCGCGCACGGATGACGAACCGCTGACCCGCCATGCGCGCGCGCTGTTCGATGCCGCCACGGCCTGTGCCTACGTGAATGGCGAACCGGGCTTCATCAACGGCGACCGGCTGGAGGATGCGCGCACCGGCTTCGCGCGGCAGAAGCCCGCCACGGCCGAGGCCGGTTCGTCGCGCTATCGCGTGCAGGACGGCGCGCCCTTGCTGGCCGATGTGGCGCGCCGCGCCGCCACCGCGCATTTCCCGGTGACCACCAACCCCTGCGGCGAGGTCGTGCTGCACGTCACCGGCGGCTATTGCGTGATCGCGGACTTCGCACCGCTGCTGGCCTGCCCGGTGGCGCTCGACACGCTGGCGCCCGGCGCCGTGCCGCCGGATGTCGCGCGCGACTGGGATGCGCGGGTGGAAGCCGCGATCCGCCTCGGCGTGCGCCTCCTGATCCGGGTGAACCGGATGGATGCGCTCTATGCCGCCGAGGTCGCGCGCACCAACCGCATCGGCATCGGCCCGACCGGGCTGCATGAATGGGCCTGGGCGCGCTTCGGCCTGGCCTTCCGCGACCTGCTCGACGACGCGCGCGCGCAACCCTTCTGGGACGCGCTGGCGCATCTGTCGGATGCCGCGAAGCAGGAGGCGACGTCCTATGCCGCGGCGCTCGGCATGGCCGCGCCCGCGACGGTCACCACCATCAAGCCGGCCGGCACCACCAGCAAACTGTTCGGCCTGACCGAGGGCGCGCACCTGCCGGCGCGGCGGCAATACCTGCGCTGGGTGCAGTTCCGCGGCGGGCCGGACGGCCAGGGCGGCTGGCTGCCCGGCGGCGATCCGCTGATCGCGGACTATGCCGCGCGCGGCTATCCGGTGCGTGCGCTGGAGACCTTCCCGGGTGTCTCGATCGTCGGCTTCCCGACGCTGCCGCTGATCCAGCGCCTGGGCATCGGCGATCGCCTGGTCACCGCACCGGAAGCCACGCCCGCCGAACAGTATCGCTGGCTGATGCTGCTGGAACGCCACTGGATCGGCACGCAGCGCGGCAACCAGGTCTCCTACACGCTGAAGATCGCGACCGATCGCGTCGGGCTGGAGGAGTTCCGCGCCATCCTGCGTGCCCACCAGCCGCATCTGCGCTGCTGCGCCGTGCTGCCGTCGCGGCCCGACCGCGACCTCGGCTACGAATACCTGCCCGAGGAGGAGGTCGATGCCGACCGCTTCCGCGCCATCGCGGCCGCCATCGACGATCCCGGCGTGGCCGAGGCGGTCGACCTCGCGCGGCTGCAATGCGAGGCTGGGGTCTGCCCGATCTGAAGCCGATTGCCGATCGGATGTTCCCCGCCGGTCGGCAGCCGCTTCAGCGCCGCCAGGGCCGGCCGCACCATGGCGAAGGCGACAGGCCGGCGCAGCGGTTCCTGCGCGCGCATCGCCCGCCTGCGGCGCGCCGGCGCGCGGCGAACCGGCTCTTGCCGCACCGCCCGCGCGGGGGGACGATGCGGCAAAGGAGACCGCCATGCCCTATCGCCTCGCCCTGGTCCTTGCCCTCGCGCCGCTGCCCGCGCTCGCGCACCACCCGATGGGCGGGGAGGTGCCCTCCACGCTGTGGCAGGGCTTCGCCTCGGGCATCGGGCATCCGGTGATCGGGCTGGACCACCTGGCCTTCCTGCTCGCGGCGGGGGTGCTGGCGGCCACGCTCGGCGCGCGTCGCGGCTCGCTGGCGGTGCTGGCCTTCGTGCTGGGCGGCCTGGGCGGCAGCCTGGCGCATGTCGCCGGCATCGGCTTCGGCCCGGTCGAGGCGCTGGTGGGGCTGAGCGTCGTCGCGGTGGGCCTGGCGCTGCTGTGGCGCGGCGTGCCGGCGGCGCTGGTGCCGGCCGGCTTCGCGCTGGCCGGCCTGGCGCATGGCCATGCCTTCGCGGAGGCGATCATCGGTGCCGAGCAGGGCCCGCTGGTGGCCTACCTGCTGGCGCTGGCGCTGACGCAGGCGGCGATCGGGCTCGGCGCGATGCTGGTGGCGCGGCGGATCGGCGCCGATGCGCCGCGGCTGCGCCTGCCGGTCGGCGCGGTCGCGACCGTCGCCGGGCTGGTCTTCCTGGCCGGCGCGCTGGCGGCCTGAAGGACCGTTTGGGAATGCGTCGCTCGGCAGCCTCGCGCCAGGCCGTGCGCCCGGCGCGCCGGAGGGGGACGCCCGCGACCGCGTCGGGCGGCGCGACGATGCGCCCTCGCGGGCGTGGAACAGCGCGCACCCCTCGCGCGGCTGCACGCAGGAGGCGCTGGTGAGCACCGGCGGCGCCGGCCCGTTCATGGGCTTCGCGATCGACTGAGGCGGGCGGTCGAGAGCCTCGGCCGCCCGCGTCACGCCACATCACGCGGCCCGGCCGAACCACCGCACGGCGGCGAAGCCCGCCAGCACGACCAGCGCGACCTGGCCGAAGGCGAGCCCCCAGGCCAGCGCGCCGGTGCCGCCGGCGGCATCCAGCACCACGCCGGTGAGCAACGGCCCGGCGAAGCCGCCGGCATACCCGGCCATGGAATGCAGCCCCATGGTGGCGCCGCGGATCGCCGGGTCGGCGGCCTGCACCGTGCCCGCGGTCAGCGCCGAACTGTCGAGGTAGATCGCCGCGTTCCAGGCGAGGACGAAGCCCACCACGACCAGCGGCGACGATCCCATCGCGAAGCCCGTGACGGCCGCGAAGCCGGCGCCGCCCAGCATGGCGACCGCCACGACGCGCCCGCGGCCGAGCCGCACCGATGCCTCGTTGCCCCATAGCGACACCGCGATGCCGAGCAGCCCGGCCAGGGTGAACAGCATGGTCGGCCCTGGCAGCCAGGCCGGCGGCGCGTGGATGGCGAAGGACGCGGCCAGGAAGGCGACGGCCCAGGCGCGCAGCACCGCCATCTCCAGCGTGTGCACGCAATAGCCGGCGATCCAGGCCATGGCGCGGCGATTCGCCAGCACGGGGCGGAAATCCAGCAGCCGGCCGCCGCCGGCGCGCGGCGGGGGCGGCGTGTCGGGCAGGATCAGCAGCGCGATGGCGAAGGCGCCGGCGGCCAGCACGCCGCCCAGCAGGAAGGCCGCAGCCGGTCCCGCCAGCGCGGCGGCGGCGCCCGCCAACGCAAAGGACATCGCGCCCGCAACGCCCACCCCCGCCGCATGCCAGCCCACCGCGCGCGACTGCGCGGCGCCGGACAAGGGATCGGCGATCGCCTTCAACCCCGGCATATAGGCGCCGGCCCAGCCGATGCCGGCGAGGGCGCGGAAGGCCAGCGCGCTCCAGAACCCGTCGGCCAGCAACCCGAAGCCCAGATGCGCGAGCGCCGTCGCCCCCGTGCCCACCAGGTAGATGCGCCGCGCCGGCACGCGGTCGGTCAGCGCCAGCAGCACCGGCACCGCCGGCACATAGGCGGCGAAGAAAATGCCGATCAGCCAGCCTGCCTCGGTCCCGCTCAGCGACCAGGCGTCGATGTAGCCCGGCAGCAGCGCGGGCAGCGTGAAGGCGCCGATCTGCGTCAGCACCTGCGCGGTGACCATGGCGGCGATGAAGCGTGGCGTGCCGGGGGCAAGGGCCATGCGCGACGCTACGGCGCCCGCGCGCGGGCCGGAAGCGGGGTTGATCCCCGCCGCGCCGCGCCCGACACTCCGCCCGCACATGCAGGAGGAAACGGATGCGCGTGGTGGAGACGCCCGAGGCGCTGAAGGCGCTGGCCGGCCAGGAACTCGGCGTCGGCGAGTGGCTGGAGGTGACGCAGGAGATGATCGACCGCTTCGCCGATGTCACCGGCGACCACCAGTGGATCCATGTGGATGTGGAGCGCGCGCGCACGCAGATGCCCGGCGGCAAGACCATCGCGCATGGCTACCTGCTGCTGTCGCTGCTGCCGAAGCTCGGGGCGGGGGTCTACAAGGTGGCCTGGCCGTCGCGCACGCTGAACTACGGGTCGGACAAGGTGCGCATCGTGAACCCGGTGCAGGCCGGCGACCGCGTGCGGCTGCGCCAGGCGCTGGTCAATGTCGAGGACGGCGCCAGTGGCACCCACCGCATCGTGGTGCGCCAGACCATGGAGATCGAGGGCAAGGAGAAGCCGGCCCTGGTCGCCGACACCATTCGCATGACCTTCCCCTGAGAGCCTTCCTCGGGAACGCGCCTGTCGGCGCATCCTGAAGTCCGGCACCGGCCCGCTCCCCCGCCCGGCCACCCACGTCAGTATCCTCGAAAGGCTGGCCGGGCGGCGGAGCGGGCCTTCCCAAGCAGACGGAACCCCACGCGATGAAGATCACCTGGTTCGGCCATTCCGCCTTCCGGCTGGAATTCGGCACCTCGGTCGTGATGATCGACCCCTTCCTGACCGGCAACCCGTCCTTCGGCGGCGATGCCGAGGCCGCCAGCGCGGGCGCCACGCACGTGCTGCTGACGCACGGCCATGGCGACCACATCGGCGACACGGTGGCGATCTGCAAGCGCACCGGCGCCAAGCTGGTCACCAACTTCGACCTGGCGATGTATCTGGCGCGGCAGGGGCTCACGGCGCTCGACCCGATGAACACCGGCGGCACCACGGACCAGGGGGACTTCACCGTCTCGCTCACCCCGGCGCTGCATTCCTCGGGCGAACTCGATGCCAATGGCGTCTCGCATGCGCTGGGGCTGCCCAACGGCATCGTGGTCAGCCCGAAGGACAAGGCGGAGCCCGTGGTCTATCACCTGGGCGATACCGACCTGTTCTCCGACATGGCGCTGATCGACGAGATGTATCGCCCCTCGGTCGCCATGGTGTGCTGCGGGGACCGCTTCACCATGGGCCCGCGCGGCGCGGCGATGGCGGTGAAGCGCTTCCTGCCGTCGGTGCGTGTCGCGATCCCGTGCCACTACGCGACCTTCGGGATGCTGCTGCCCGATGCCACCGGCTTCGTGCGGGAGATGGAAGGCGCCAATGCCCGCGTGCTGGTGCCCGAGATCGGCAAGGCCTTCACGGCATGACCGCGCTGCCCGGGATCGAGGACCTGACCGTCCTGCGCGTCGATGTCGCCGAGGGCGTCGCGACCGTCACCATCGACCGCGCGCCGGTGAACGCGCAGAACGGCGTCTTCCGCGAGGAGATCGTGCGCGTCTTCGACGTGCTGCACGGCAGCGATGCGGTGCGCGCCATCGTGCTGACCGGCGCGGGCAAGACCTTCTCGGCCGGCGCGGACCTCAAGGACCGTCCGGATGCGTCGCGCCCCGGTGCCTTCCCGCGCCATTCCCGCGCGGTGCGCGCCGGCTTCGACTGCGTGATGGAATGCTCCAAGCCGGTGATCGCGGCGGTGAATGGTGCCGCGATCGGTGCCGGCTGCGTGCTGGCGCTGGTCTGCGACATCATCCTGGTGGCCGATGATGCCTTCATGTCGATGACCGAGGTCGATGTCGGCCTGGCCGGCGGCGTGGCGCATGTGCTGCGCCATTTCGGCCAGTCCGATGCGCGGATGTTCCTGCTGACCGCGCGGCGGCTGTCGGGCACCGAGCTGGTCCGCATGAACGTGGCCTCCGGCTGCTTCCCGAAGGCCGATCTGCTGCCCGCGGCGCAGGCCATGGCGCGCGAGATCGCGGGCAAGGTGCCGCTGGCGGTCGAGGCGGCGAAGCGTGCCTTCACGCTGAACGAATACATGCCGCTGCGCGAAGGCTACGTCTACGAGCAGACGCAGACCGCGCTGCTGGCCAAGACCGAGGACACGCAGGAGGCGCTGGCGGCCTTCGCGCAGAAGCGCAAGCCGGTGTTCAAGGGGCGCTGAGGGCGTGTTGCGGAAGCTGCCGTTCGGCGCGTCCCCGAAGGGTCGCTGAGCGCCGGCGCCGGGCGTCAGAACCGGCGCAGCGCCGCGGCCTCCGCCGGGTCGCGCGCCATGACGCGGTGCGCCGCCGGCGCCCGCGCCAGGCACAGGCGCCGCACGATCGCGGGCGCCTCGGCGATCGCCGACGCGGTGGCGCGCGCGAGCAGCCCGGGGCCGGACAGCAGCCACGGATGCTCCTCGTCACCCCGGGCGAGCGCAGTCACCACCAGGCTCGCGGCCCGCACGACAACGGCCTGCCCGGCCACCGCGCCCAGCAGCGTGGTGTCGGGGGCACCCCAGGCGCCGAGCGTCGCGAAGAACCCGGCACCCGCGCCCTCGGTGGTGCCGAGCGGCGCCAGCGCGCGCGCGCCTGGCGGCACCGACCAGCCGCCGACCGCGGCGAGCCAGCACAGCCGGGCCAGGTCGGCGCGCACCACGCCGGGCGCCGCGCGGCGCCAGGCCTGCCGACCTAGGGCGCCGAACTGCGCCTCGACCAGCGCGGCGCCGCCGATCAGGTCCAGCTCGACCCGTTCAAGCCCGGGATTGGCGGCCTGCCAGGTATCGGCCGCGGCTTCGCAGGGCGCCGGGCCGCGCGGGCGCAGCCACAGCAGGCGCGCCGGGATGGCGTCGGGCCCTGGCGGCGGCGACGCATCGAGCGCGCCCGACTGGCGCAGCGCGATCAGCAGGGCCAGTGCCGCTGCCGTCGAATCGGGTTGCTCGCGGACCAGCATCAGCAGCGGCAGGATCCGCGCCGCCGGCGGCAGGGGCAGGATGTCGCGCAACGCGGCGCTCCCGACACGGTCGAGCCTGAACTCCAGTGCGATCTGGCCGGTCTCGGTCTGGCTCGGATTGCGGGATCGGCCCTGGCTGGCGCGCAGCGGCGCTTCCGCGCGCGCCTGCCGCGCCAGCCAGGCGCGCGCACCGTCGTGGTCCATGCGCATCGCGGCGATGCGGGCCAGCCCGTCCAGCGCGCCGCTGTCCTCGGGCAGCAGGCCCAGCAGCGCCCCATGCGCGGCCTCGGCGGCGGCCGCGTTGTAGTCGGATTCGGCCGACAGCGCCGACAGGCGATGCAGCGTGGCCTGCTGCGCCGGCGTGGCGGGCGCGGCGGCATCCAGTGCGACGGCGCGCTCGGCCGGGGTGCCGAATTGCAGTTCCAGCCGGCACCAGGCTTCCCATCGCCCGAAGCGGCCAGGGTCTTCGGCGACAAGGCTCCCGCGCAGCAGGTCGCGTGCGGCGTCCGGGCGGGCCTGCGCGCGCAGCACCGCGGCGCACGCGCCGAGCAGGTCGACGTGCCGCCCGAAGCGCGCCTCGGCGGCATCGAGGGTCGCGGCGGCCTCGGCCACCTGGTGCAGGCGCAGCTGGCACTGCACCAGGCCCGTGACGGCGCTCATCGAGGCCGGATCCGTCGCGATGGCGTGCCGGAAACTCTCGGCTGCCGCCTCAGGGGTATCGGTCGCGAGCAGCAGGTAGCCGCGCAGCACCGCGATGCCGCGCGCCTGCGGGTCGCGCGCCTGCGCCTCGTCGAGCAGGCGCTGCGCCGCGGCGTGGTCCTGGGCCGCCAGCGCCGCCTGCGTCAGCGCCAGCAGCGGCGCGGCGTTCCCCGGGTCGTGGTCGGCGGCGCTGCGCAGGGCGGCGCCTTCGGTGCGCCGGTCGCCCGCCGCCGCGGCGGCCTGCGCCAGGGCCATCCAGGCCGGTGCGAAGCCGGGGTCACGTTCGGTCGCGCTGCGGGCGGCCTCGATCGCACGGGCGAGGTTGCCGGCCAGGCGGGCCTGCTGGGAGATCGCGACCAGCGCCCGCAGAGGGTCGCGCAGATGCGGCGCCGCGGTCTCGAAATGCGCCAGTGCCGCGGCATGCTGCCCCTTGGCCGCCTTGGCCCAGCCGGCTTCCATATGCGCGGAGTGATTGGTGGGCGCGGCTTCCAGGATGGCCGTCACCGCCGCGATCGCGGCATCGATCCGGCCGGACTGCGTCAGCGTGCCGGTGTGTTCGAGTTGCGGCTGGAGCCGGCCGGGCGCCATCGCCATGGCCTGTTCGAACAACCCGAGGGCATCGTCGAAACGGCGTTCGCGCCGCGCGTCGCGCGCTGCGGCCATGATGTCATCGAGGGACTGGCTCATGTCCGGGCCGCCGTGTTTTTCATCGACCGTCCGCGGAGGCGCTCCCGGACGCGCATGGAGGCGCGCCGCCGACGATCGTTCCCGCCCCGAGGCGCCGTCCAGGATACCGGTGCGGGTTGCCGGATGGCGGTGCGGGCCGGCATACGCGAACGGTCTCGCAGGCCTGCGGCGTCCGGTGATGCGTCAGGCTGCGCCACGGCCGGTGCGGGCCGGGCGGGGCGTCGGGTCGCCGCAGCCTGGCGCGATCTGCGGCGCCGCCGCGGTGGGGACGGGCACAGGGGCGTCTCCTCGATACGTTCGGCACTGCCCTGCGGTGGCGCAGGCAAGCTGCGCGAACCCGGTGCGAAAACGTTACGGAACGCGGCAGCGAGGGTCAAATGCGCCGTGCGGCACATCGCGGGCTGTGGTGCGGCGCATCCAAGGTCGCGGCGGTGCGGCTCAACCACCCGCCATCGGATCCGCGGCCAACCGCTCCGCCAGCCGGGCCGCCGCCGAGGCGCAGGCACCGGCCTCGTCGGCCTCCAGCACCTCCTGCACGATGCGCGGCATGCTGCCGGCCAGCGCCGCGACCAGCGTGCCATCGCGGCCCGGCGCCACCAGGTCCAGGCCGATCACCGCGCCATCCGTCACGACCAGCACGAACTTGTCGCCATAGGCGTCGCTCTCGGTGCCCGGCCAGGTTTCGAAGGCGCGCGGCCAGGATGGCGCGCGGCGGAATTCCAGGATGACGTTCGGGCCCGCGATGCCGAACTTGAACTTCAATTCGCGCCAGCGCTCGCCGCGGAAGGCAAGGCCGCGCAGGCGCAGGTCGAGCAGCTCCCACCCGCTGCCGCTCTGGCGCGCATCGAGCACCACCTCGGCGAAGCCCGCGACGCGCTCCATGTCCTGGGCGGGCGCGGTCAGCAGCCCGGCACCGCCGCCGCCCGGCGCCTCGGCAGGCGCGCGCGGCTGGGCAGGCAGAGAGGTCTCGCGCGGGTAGGCGCCTTCGAAGGCGCGCAGCGGCGGGGCGGTGATCACCCGGGCCACCGGCGCGGCGGCGGGCGGCAGCGCGGATGGCGCGGCAGCGCCCGGCAGACGCGGGAAGATGACCGGCGGCAGCAGGGTCAGCGTGGCCGCACCGGTGCCGCGAAACTCCAGTGCGAGCACGGGCGCGCCCTGCGGGACATGCAGCGCGATCGGGCGGGCCTCGCCAGGCACCAGCACGCGCCATCCGGTCGCCGCATCGGCGCCCTCCAGCACCAGCCGCGCCTCGAGCGCCGCGCCTTCCAGCGCGATGTCGCAGCGCACCGCGGCGCCATCTGCCGGCAGCGCGCCCAGGGCGATGCGCGTGGCGCCCCAGGCCTCGGGCAGGTCGATCCGCAATGCGTGATCGCCCGCCGGGCCAAGGCTGCCGGGCCCGTCCAGCCGGGCCTCCGCCAGCGCCTGGCACGGCGCGAGGCGCGGAATGCCCGGCGGCGCATCGTCCTGCCAGGCCGCCCAGTCGATATGCAGCGGCTGCACCAGCCGCGCGCCGGGCGGCAGCGTCGCGACGATGAGCGCAGGCTCGCCGGGCAGCGAAACCGCCCGCGACAACGGCACCACGCCGGGCGCCCCGGTCGCGGCTTCGCGCGCGGCCAGTCGCAGCAGCAGGGTCTCGGGCCGGCCGGGCAGGGGTTCGGGCGTCTCGAGCTGCAGCCAGCCCTCCGCCAGGGCCCCGGCCGGCACCCGCCAGGCGGCCAGGATCCGGCCGGATTCGGCGCCGATCACCTGGACCGCCAGGTCCGCCGTCGCGCCGCCGGCCAGGTGGAGCGACAGGCTCGCGATGCCGGCGGTCCTGAGCCCAGGCTCGACCAGCAGCGGGCTGTCGCCGGAGGCGAGCGGCAGCGCGGGCCCCTGCGTATCAGGCAGGGCTTCGAGGCGGTGCTCCGGCGTGGGCGGCGGGTGGCCGCCCAGCGTGGTCAGCAACGCCGCGACCGCGCCGCGCAGGTCCTCGGCCTCGGCCCGCAGGGCCGCGACCTGCTGTTCCAGCGCGCAGACCTGGCGCGCGGCGTGGTCCGCGGTGCCCAGCACGGCCGCCAGCAGCCCCGGCAGGGCGGCCAGCCCACTTTCGGCCACCACCACCAGCGGGGCGGGCATGCCATGGCGCGGCCACCATTCGACCAGGGTCGCCATGCCGCGCGGGGTTGGCGTGACCAGGCCGATCACCGTGGCCGGGGCATGGTCGATCGTCACCAGCGCCTCGTCGGCGGCCGGGCGGCCCAGCCGCAGCGTGATGCCATCGGCGCTGAATTCGGCACGGCACAGCCGGGCCCCGACATCGTGCAGCGCCACGCCGTCGGGCAGCCTGCTGTCGGCGATGATCAGCGGCCGGCCGTCGAACAGCGCAGCGAGCTCGTGCCGCGGCGCCCGCAGCTCGGGCAGGGCGATCACGGCGCTGCCACGGCGCTGCGCCGCCGCGCTGCGGTTGCATGAAGCGCGTTCAACACACGTGCTAACCACATGCTATTGTTTGCCACAGCAATTGTTGCCACTTCTGCCCCCACTGCCGATGCTGCGCCGGGTTTGCGCAAGCCGGAGACGCCGGAATGGACGGAACTCGTTTCGCCGACACGATGGACTGTGATATTGCCGTTATTGTTCCGCTTTTTCGGCAGCCCGCGCTGTTTTCGGAGGCAATCGCGTCGGTCCTGGGCCAAATATCGCCTCCGATACTTCGCATCGTCATCGTGCTCGATGGCTGTGTTTATCGGCAGTCGCTGGAAGTCGCAACGGCCTGGGCGCGGGCCAACCCATCGCGCATCGTCATCCTGCCGCAGGCGAATGGCGGCGTGGCGGCCGCGCGCAACGCCGGGACGCGCTTCGCGCTCGAAGCCTGGCCGGACTGCCGCGCGCTGTTCTTCCTGGACGCCGACAACCGCATCGGGCCGCACATGCTGCGCCGCGCCTGGGACGCGCTGGCGGACGCACCGCCCGAGGTCGGCTGGGTCTATCCGGATTTCGACCTGTTCGGCATCGCCGGCGCCTGGTCGACCGCCGGGCGGCACCACCTGCTCCAGCACCTCAGCGAAAATGTCTGCGACGCCGCGGTGCTGGTGCGCCGCGATGTCTGCGCGGCCGGCATCGCCTTCGACGAGACGCTGAAGGCCGGCTTCGAGGATTGGGACTTCTTCCTGCGCGCCGCCGGCGCCGGCTTCCGCGGCGCCCACCTGCCGCAGGCCGGCTTCCAGTACCGCCGCCGGCCCGAGAGCATGCTGCGCGACGCGCGGCGCGACGGCGCCGCCCTGTTCGCCGCGTTGCAGGCGCGCCATCCGGCCCTGTATGCGCCACGCCGCGTGCTGGAACTCGAAGCCGCCGAGGCTCCGCGCTTCGCGGTCTTCACCGCGCAGGGCGCGCTGGCCTGCCTGGATCCGGTGGCGATGGACGCGCCGGGGCCGCCGCAACCGCTGCTGGACCGCCTGGCCGCGGCACGCCGCGCGCCGGGGCGCGAACACGCGCCGGCACTGTGCGTCTTCGCCGCGCAGGGCGCGATCGAGGCGCTGCGCGATGCCGGACTGCTGCGCGCGACCCTCGCGCATGCCGAACGCCTGACCGAGGCGGCGCCGCTGTGCAGCGTGACGCTCTATCCCGCCGCGGACGGGCGCCTGGGGCTCGAGCCCGAGATCGGGCCGGCGATCGACGCGGCGCAACTGATCGTCGCGCGCAGCGCCGCCCTGCCGGCGCGCGTGAACGACGCACCGCTGGCGGCGATGGCGATGCGCGGCCTGGCGGCATCGATCCCGGCGGCGGTGCCGCCACCCGGCGGCGCGCTGGCGATCGGCGAGGCGATCGCGGCCGGCTTCGCGCAGGCCCTGGCCGGCCAGCCGCCATCGCGCATCTGGCGCCCCGATGGGCGGGTGGGGCGCGACCAGGCGGCCCGGCGCGTCGCGCGGTCGGCGCTGCGCGCCTGGCCGCTGCTGCCCCTGGAGCCCGACCCGGTGCGGCGCGACATCGCCTTCGTCACGCCGGTCTTCGACCTGGGCGGGGTGGAGCGCGTGCTGGCCTGCCTGGCGACCGAATTGCGCGCGCTGGGCTGCCGGACCCACCTGGTGGTGACCGGGGCGGAGCGCATTGCCCGCCCGCCCGCCGGCGCCTTCGACGGGGTGGTGCTGCTGCCCGCCTTCGACAGCGAACGCCATGGCGGCGGGCGCAACGCCTATGCCGGCGCCGCGACGTCGCTGCTGGCGGAGGATTCCGAGGAAGCCGACGCGCTGATGGGCCTGCTGGCGCCGATGCAGGCGGTGGTGACGACGCATGCCTTCGCCGGCCACGCGCTGGCCGGGCGGCTGCGGCGGATGGGCGTGCGCACCGCCTGCGCGCTGCACCTGGCCGAGCGCGGGCGCTTCGGCGAGCCGATCGGCAACCCGCACAGCGCGCTGGCCTATGAACATGCCTATGACCTGTTCATCGCGCATTCGCGCCGGCTCGCGACCTGGTGCGCGGCGGCGGGCGTGCCGGCCGAGAAGGTCGTGACGCTGGAGAACGCGCCGGGCTACCCGGGCGATGCCGAACGGATCGCGGCGGCGCGCGCGGCGCGGCAGGCGCGCGCGCCGGGGCCGCTGCGCGCGCTGTTCCTGGGGCGGCTGGACCGGCAGAAGGGGCCGGACCGGCTGCCGGCGATCATGGCGGCGACCGGGGCGGCGGTGGAATGGCGGGTGGTGGGGCGCGCGGTGCTGGACGAACCGCCGGTGCTGCCGGTGCCGGTGGAACCGCCGGTGAGCACGCCGGCGGCGCTGGATGCGCTGTATGCCTGGGCGGATGTGCTGGTGATGCCCTCGCGCTTCGAAGGGGTGCCGCTGACGGTGCTGGAGGCGCAGCGGATGGGGTGCATCCCGGTGGTGACGGATGTGGGCGGGGTGCGGGAGGCGGTGGAGGATGGGGTGGATGGGGTGGTGGTGCGGGATGGGGGGGATGGGGAGGTGCAACGGGCAGTCGTGTGCGAATTGCTGAGGCTCAGGCAGGAAGATACGTTGGACCTTGCGGAAGGCTGCATCTTGCGCGCGAATGCGCGCTCTTGGATGTTCGAGGCTAAGCGCCTGCTAACATCATTGACGCCATCGCTGGGGTAGTCGGCGATTGTGGTAGTGATTTTGAAAGAACACGAGGATTCAGATGAACGAGTTATTCGTTTCTATTCTCGGAGATGTTAATATTCCGACTTATGAGTGCGACATTACAATTTTAAAAAATAAAGAAAAAAAGAATATCCCATCTGTTTTAACTGGATTTCTAGAGCCGGCGGGGCTGATCCCAGCGTATGCGATGCTTCAACTAAAGCCAAGAATAGCTGATATTGCCCCGGTTGGTATGGCGTTGCTAAGAGATTGTTACGTACTTCCGTCCGGAGTGATCTTGACTGGTGATAGAAAGGTCATTGTCGAGTCAATTTATCCTATGAGCGTAACTGAATTCAGTGATCGAATTCACGTGCCCGATCAAGAAGCAATTAGCGACATCAAAGAACAGAGACGAGATAAAATTGTTGAGTTGGATCAGGCGATTCATTGTCGTGAGATTGGAGAGGGTGGCTATTATCATTGGCTGACCGCTGTAATGCCGAGAATGAATTTGGCGCGAACTATAATTCCGGATGCTTCGATACCGTATTTGGTTGAGGCGTGGAAGGAGTTTGCGGCTGATTGGTTGGCGTTTGCATTTCCGGATTTTCGTGTGCAGCGCTCGGCCGGACGAGCCCTTTTTGTTAGGCGGCTACACTATCCCCTGCCAGCGCAAATTGGATCATCGCACTTTACAAGAAACAAGTATTTGATTGAAATATTTAGAGAAAATGTGCTTGCTAAGCTGCGTAGACATGCAGAGACCGACTCGCAAGTGATCAAGCGCGCGTATATCTCACGAAACGATGCGCCAATGAGAAAAATAGCAAATGAAAATTATGTTATGAATTTGCTAGAAAAGTTAGATTTCCAGAATATTCGCCTGGACGGAATGTCAGTACCTCAACAAATTAGACTATTTTGTGACGCAGAAATTATAATTGGTCCGCATGGGGCGGGTCTATCCAATATAATTTTTTCAGACAAGAAATCCTCTTTGATTGAAATACTGGGCGTGCAGCGAGTTTGGCCCACCCACCGTGTTTTGACGTCTTTCTCTGGTGCCTTTTACGCGCCTTATGTTGCAAGCTATTACGATGCTGGCCAGACGCCCGAGCGGGGGATCGGCAATGAAGATATCAAAATAGACGCTGATTGCCTCGCGCAGTTTGTGAGTGCGGTTTTGGGGCGCGAACCGTGAAGGCTCTAGTAGTGCTGTTCGGCATGAACCGTTGCGCAGCAAAAACTCAGAGATCTATAGAGGAAAATTTGATGGCACCATTGAGGAGTGTCGTAAGTTCGCACAAAATAATATACTGTCTTCATGCTCCGACGAGCGTAAAAAATCCTAGGACTGGGGAGTTGGTGAACGATAACCAAATTTATTCGGACTTGCCAACGGAGGCAGACGCGTTAATAACCTGCCGCGATTTCGGGGGGCAAATCGAAAAGAAGCTTACGTGCGCCCAAAAATTTTCTGATATATTCGACAATAATTGGTATTCAACGCGCGCATTGTTAAATCAACTTCAGACAATAGAGACAGCTTGGCGTCTATATCCTCTATTTTGTGGAGATGAATTCGATTTCTTTGTATTTGCGCGGCCAGATTTATTGTATTTAGATCAGTTTCCGTTTGCGGATTTGGCTCCGGCTCTCCTGGGGGACGCAAACGTAGTGGCGCTGCCGGTTTGGCATAGTTACGGCGGATTCAACGATCGTTTTGCGGTAGCGAGCCGCTTAGGTGCCCAAGCCTATGCAACGCGGGGAAGCATTCTCGAGGAAAGTTGCCGAATACGCGGTGGGCTGCATTCAGAGTCACTGCTCCGTCATGCGCTAACAAGATCAAACACGAAAGTGCTTGGCCTTCCAGTCCGTGCAAGTCGTGTTAGGTTAACTGGGCGAGTTGAAGATGAAGATTTTAGCCGAGCGGTCATTAGTCTCCCGCAGGTGGGTAGCACTTAGCTGTCCCGGCGCGCGCTTGGCTTTCGGATTGGAACAAGGCTATTCGACGCGAAGTCCGACTTATAAAAATTGCATATCGTTGAGCCAAAACCGATGCGCCTAGCGACAACAGATGCCGCTTAGATGTCTCCATCTAATGAAATTATGCAATGATGCGGTCCCTTCATTGCAGTTCGTTCGAAACCAATTTTGTATAAAAATTTCCAAAATATTCATAATCGAAAAAGAGGCCTCTATCGTTCGAGCGTCGAACCTAGCCGCTCTAAAAATGCTTTCTGCCCCAAACTGTCCCCGATCGTCCCAACAACTCTCTCAAACACCTCCACCCCCGCCGCCACCCTCAACACCCGCGCCAAATCCTGCACCGACCCTCGCTTGAAATGCAGCCCATCCACTCCCGGCCGCACCTTCTCCGCCATCCCCCCGATGTCCGAGACCACCAGCGGCGTCCCCGCCCGCTTCGCCTCCTGGATCACCACCGGCGAATTCTCCCACCAGATCGACGGCACCACCACCCAGCCCACCGTCTGCATCAGGTCCAGCACCTCCGCCTGGTCGTAGCGCCCGAAGAACGACACCGCCGCCCCCGCCTGGTCCAGCGCGCCGGCCACCTCTGGGAACATGCGTATCACATCCTCCCGTTCGCAGCCGAACACCGCCAATGACAAGCCCGGCATCGCCGCCAGCGCCAGCGCGAAGCCCCGCACCAGCACGTCCAGCCCCTTGAACGGCGTGGGCTGCCCGAAGAAGGCGAAGCTGCCCGCCAGCGATGCATCCGCCGCCACCCGCCGCGGGAAGGCCGCCAGCGCGTCGCCCAGGTAGTTCTCCAGCACCACCTCGTGCGGGCCCACCAGCCCCCAGTCGCGAAAGCGCCCCCGCACGAAGTCGGACGGATACACCACCGCGTCGAAGCGCCGCAGCACCGCCAGGAAGGCCGCCCGGCGAAGCGCGAAATGCCGCGCGGTGCGTTCGGGGAAGCAGCCGGCGCATTGCGTGGGGGCGAAGGCGCGGCACAGCTCGCGCCCGCGCGTGCGGATCATCTGCCCGTGATGCGCGCAGATCGCCAGCATCTCGTGCAGCGTCACCACGAAGCGCGCATCCGGGCGCGCCTCCATCAGCTCCGTCACCAGGTCGATGCCCACCCGCCACAGGTGGTGGAAATGGAACACGCCGACCGGCTGCGCCGCCAGGAAGCGCACCAGCGCGCGGCGGTCCGCGATGTCGGACCACCACAGCCGGTCCTCGCTCATGCCGCCGATCGCGAACAGGTATTCGTCGGCGGCGTGGCGCAGGATGAACTCGCTGCCCGCCCCGGTTTCCGCCGCCGTCACCAGCGCGGCCGGGCGCCCGGCCCCGCGCAGCGTGGCGAATTCGCGATACGCCGCGGTCTCGCCGCCGCCCTTCGAGAAATCGGGATGCGCGTGCGCGACGATGCAGACCGCCTCGGTCATGGCGCGGTCAGGCCGGAGCATGGGCGGCGGTGGCGACGAAACCCGGCGCGGCATCGCGCCAGAAGCCGGCCAGGTGGTCGCCCAGCAATTGCCCGAAGGCGCCCTCCGCCCGCCCGAAGCGCAAGGCCTCCGCGCCGCCGTCGAGCAACTGCGCCAGCCGCGCCAGCGTCTCCGCCCCGTCCATGGTGCCGGCCACCGCCGCCAGGCGCAGCAGCGCCGGCAGCGCGGCCCCGTCGATCCGCCGGTCGAACAGCGCGTCCACGCTGCCGGCGACCAGGGCATCGCCCAGCGCCAGCGTGTCGATCGGCACCAGCGCGGCGCGGGCATAGGTGCCGCGCCGCGCCGCCGCGGCCAGGTCCAGGCTGGTGCGCGCGGGAACGCGCCCGCGCTGGAGGAAGATGTCCGCCACCGCCTCGGCCGCCGGGCGCGGGCCGACCACCAGGATCTCGGCGGCATGGCGTTCGATCTGTGCCGCCGCCAGCAGCACCAGCCGGGCGGCGAAGGGGTCGTCGATGGCATGCAGCACCGCGACCACCGGGGTGTCGGCCGCCAGGGCCCGCGGCGCCGGGCAGGCCAGTGGCGCCAGGCCGTCCTGGCGGTCCTCGAGCACGGCGCGAAGCCAGCCGAAGCTGTGCATGGTGTCGCCGGCCGCAGCCGCGCCGGCCAGCTGGCGCAGCGTGGTCAGGAAGGCGGGCGCGGGCAGGGCGCGCGGGCGGGTGCGGAACCACGACCCGCCGCCGGGCTGGCGCAGCTCGACCACCAGCTTGGGCACTGTCATGGGCAGGGCGACCTCGGGCGGCAGCCGGCCATACAGCGCGAGCAGGCTCTCGCCGCGCAGCGCGGCGGGGCCTTGCAGGCGGTGCAGCCGGATGCTGCCGCCCTCGCCGGGCAGCACCGCCACCGCGCGCAGCTCGGTGCCCTCGGGCATCGGGCCGGGCAGCGTCACGGCCACGGCGCATTCGCCCGAGGGCGCGGCGATGGCGTCGATGCGGCGCAGCCCGTGCTGGTCATCGGCGCCATGCGGCACCAGCGGCACGGTGTCCAGCCAGCGGCCGAAGCAGCCCGCGCGCAGCAGCCAGTCGAGCCCCGGCGCGTCGGCCGCCGCTTCCAGCAGGTCGAACACGATGCGCCAATGCGACTGGCCGAGCATGTCGGCGACCGAGGGGCCGAGATTCGCCTCGGGCAGCGGCTGGGCGCAGGTCTCGCGGCCCGACTGCACCACCAGATCGAGCGCGGTTGCCGCCCGCGCTTCGTCCAGCGCGGCGATCAGCAGGAAGCCCTTCGCCACCAGCGCATTGCGCGCGGCGCCCTGAATGTCGGGCCGTTCGTGCAACGAGGCCAGCCGCGTCGCGAGCGTGGCGCCGCCGCATGCCACTGCCAGGTCGGGGGCGGGGCGCGCCTGCGGCCAGGTCAGCCAGCCCTGCACGAAAAGGTTGGATCCGACACGCTGCAGGCAGTCCAGCGCCAAGTGAACGCCGTTCCCGAGACTCGCCTGCATCGTTGCGCTCACCACTCCGGCCGGATGCATGATCCTTCCCTCCTCGATAGCGGAAGAAGGCACGGTAATCACGCGCGACGCGAAAATTTAGCAATCGCCGTGCCATGCCGCAGGCCGGTCCGCCCTGCGCCCTGCGCCCTGCGCCCTGCGCCCTGCGCCCCGCGCCGCGGGACGCTGCCATTCATTGCCTCTGCCGATCGGATATGCCGATCCGATGCCGTGCTGCCCGACAGCCGCCTGCGCCCGCCGCGGCGCGCCACACCGACCCTGGGTCGCTGCGCGGCCGCGGGCGGGTTTCGCGCGCCAGCGGTCCCCTTCGCCCGGGCGCTGCGCTACCCGCGCACCAGGCCCGCCGCGCGCATGGCCGCACCCAGCGTCGCATCGGTGCGCTCCATGTGCTGCGCGAAGCCGGCCGCATCGCCCCACACCATCCCGAAGCCGCGGGCGTTCATGAAGTCCTTGAACTCCTGCCCGTTCCAGATCTTCTGCAGCGCGGCCGTGAGCTGCTGCGCGATCGGCGCCGGCAGGTTCAGCGGCGCCGCGATGCCGCGCCAGGCGCCGACGCTGTAGTTGATGCCGAGCGTTTCGTTCAGCGTCGGCACCTGGGCGAATTGCGGGTTGCGCGCGGGCGCCATGATCGCCAGCGAGCGCGCGCGCCCGGCCTCGATGATGGCGCGCGCCTCGGGCACCGAGCAGGTCACGATGTCCACGCCGCCGGCCGCGAGGTCCTGCATCGCCGGCGCCGCGCCGTTCGACGGCACCCAGCGCACATGGTCGGCGGCAAGGCCCATCGCGCCCAGCCAGCCGGCCAGCGCTAGGTGCCAGATGCCGCCCTGGCCGGTGCCCGAAGCCTTGAACTGCCCCGGCCGCGACGCCTTGATCGCATCCGCCAGCGCCTTGATGTCGCGATAGGGCGAACTGGCATTCACCTGCACGCCCGGCGGGTCCTCGTTCATCAGCGCAAGCGGCGTGTAGGAGGTGCGCTTGAGCTCGGTCAGGCCCTGCCAGTGCATCATGCAGATCTCGACCGTGATCATGCCGATCGTGTAGCCATCGGCCGCCGCGCTCGCGATCGCGGAATGGCCCACCACGCCCGACCCGCCGGTGCGGTTCACCACGTTGAAGGGCTGGCCCAGCTCCTTCTCGAGCAGCGAGGCGACGATGCGCGCGGTCGCGTCGGTGCCGCCGCCGGCACCCCAGGGCACCACCACCTGCACCGGGCGCGCCGGATAGCGCGGCTGTGCCAGCGCGGGGCGGGCGACCGTGGCAAGCGCACCGGCGGCGAGCGCGCCGCGGCGGGTGATGATCGGCATGGTTGTTTCCTCCTGGTGGTTGATCGACGCTATATTGCGGCCTGCGCCCGGCGCAAGCGCCGCAGCACCCACACGCCGGCGGGCCACAGCAGCGCGGTGATGGTCAGCGCCGCCAGGCCCGAGGCGACCGGCCGCTCGAAGAACGGCAGCACCTCGCCATCCGACTTGATGAGGGAACTGACCAGGTTCTGCTCGACCATGGTGCCCATGACGATGCCGAGCACCATGGCCGCCACCGGGTAGCCGTTGCGCTCCATCACGAAGCCGATGACCCCGAAGGCCGCGACGATCACCACGGCGAACAGGTTGTTGCCGATCGCGAAGGCGCCCACGGCGCACAGCAGCAGGATCACCGGCATGGCCGCCGACCGCGGCGCGCGCAGGATGTTCTTCGACAGCCGGATCATCGCGATGCCCAGCGGGATCATCAGCACGTTGGCGACGAGGAAGACGATGTACAGCGCGTACATGCTGCTCGCCTTCTCGGTGAACAGCGTCGGGCCCGGGTTCAGGCCCTTCATGTAGAGCACGCCGATGGCGATCGCGGTGATGGTGTCGCCCGGAATGCCGAACAGCAGCGCCGGCACCCAGCCGCCGGCCAGCGCCGAATTGTTCGCCGCACCCGATTCGACCAGCCCCTCGGGATGGCCGGTGCCGAATTTCTCGCGTTCCTGGGAAAAGCGCTTCGACGTCGCATAGGCGACCCAGGCCGCCATGTCCGCCCCCGCGCCCGGCAGCGCGCCGATCAGGATGCCGATCAGGTTCCCGCGCCACATCTGCTTCTGGTAGCGCTTCGTGAGCGCCCATTGCCCGCCCAGGATCGACCCCAGCCGGCGGTTCGGGATGGGCGGCGGCGGCGCGCTGGCCACCGCGCGCATCACCTCCGACACGGCAAACACGCCGATCAGCGCGGGCAGCGCCTCGATCCCGCCCAGCAGGTCGGTGCTGCCGAAGGTGAAGCGCGGCACGCCGCCCGGATTCTCGATGCCGACGCAGGCGACCAGCAGCCCGAGCAGCGCCGCCGCGATCGCCTTGATCGGCGACGATCGCGCCACCAGCGTCGCGCACATCAGCCCGAGCAGCGACAGCCAGAAATATTCGTAGGTCGAGAAGGACAGCGCGACCTCGGCCAGCGCGGGTGCCAGGATCATCAGCGCGACGGTGCCGACGATGCCGCCGATGGCGCTGAACCACAGCGACGCGCCGAGGGCGAGTTCCGCCTGCCCCTTGCGCGTCAGCGCATAGGCTTCGTCGGTATAGGCGGCCGAGGCCGGCGTGCCCGGGATGCGCATCAGGCAGCCGGGGATGTCGCCGGCGAAGATCGCCATGGCCGAGGATGTGATGATGGTCGCCACCGCCGCGATCGGCGACAGGTAGAAGGTGATGGGCACCAGCAGCGCGATGGCCATGGTGGCGGTCAGGCCGGGCAGGGCGCCGATCACCATGCCATAGACCGCGGAGGCGAGGATGGCGACGGCGACCTCGAAGGTCGCCACCATCAGGAGGCCGTCGAGCAGCGCGGTCATCGGATCACCACGGCGCCGCCAGCAGGCCTTCGGGCAAGGGCACCCGCAGCAGCTTGTAGAACACCAGGTGGATCACGGGCGGCGCGCAGACCGCGACGCCGATCGCCAGCCGCCAGGACGCGCCGAGCGCCAGCGTGGCGACCAGCACCATGGCCGCGCCGGTCAGCAGGAAGCCGAGCGGTTCGACTGCGACGACATAGAACAGCAGCAGGGCCGGCGGCAGCAGCGCGGCCAGCGTGCCGTAGCGCCCGAGGCGTCCGGCCAGGCCGGGCAGGGCCTCGGTGGCGTCGTCCTCCGGCGCCTCGAACGACCGGCCGATGCCCAGCGCGATCAGCGCGCCGCACAGCACCAGGCCGCCGCCGATCACCATGGGAAACACTGCCGGCCCGACATCCTGCCCCGGCACGCCGGGCAGGCGCGACCCGCCCCAGAAGGCCAGCGCGCCCAGCAGCACCAGGAACCCGCCCGTGATCCGGTCCGACAGATGCATGCGCCGCTTCTCCCCCTGCGCGGACGTTGCCGCGGGCGCGACGCTAGACCATTCCGGGCGGGCTTGGCACCAGCCCCGCGCCATCGCGGATGCCGGCGTCGGGCGCGCGGTCGCGCTGCCGGCGTGGCGCGACCATGGTCGCGGCCCGGGGTGTGCGCTGGCGGCGGTGGCGGCGCAGCGGCTGGGCGACGCCGCTGCGGCTGCCAACCGGCGGCAGCGGGCGGAGCGCGGCGCATGGGCGCAGGCGCGGCAGTGGCTGAAGCGGCAGTGGCTGAACCAGGCGCTGCGCGCCGCGCCCGAGCGCGCGCGACACCTGACGCCTTGCGGGCGTCAAGTCGCAAGCGGGGGGTTGCCCGCGCCGCGTCGCGGTGTCTAGGCTGCTATAGCAAGCCGGGCCTCGTGAATGCCGGCGAATGAGGAAACGGCACGATGAAGCTTGGCGCGGCCATCGCCGAGATCATGAAGCGTGAGGGAATCCAGATCCTCACGGGCTATCCGGTGAACCACCTGATCGAATACGCCGCCGAGATCGACATCCGCCCGATCATGGTGCGCCAGGAACGCATCGGGCTGCACATGGCCGATGCGATCAGCCGCGTGACCTCGGGGCGCATCATCGGCGCCTTCTGCATGCAGCATGGGCCGGGTTCCGAGAACGCCTATGGCGGCGTGGCGCAGTGCTACGGGGAGAGCATTCCCGTGCTGGTGCTGCCGATGGGCTATCCGCGGCGGCTCGCGCATATCGACCCGAACTTCAATTCATCCGTGCAGATGCGCGGCATCACGAAATCCGCCGAACCGATCATGTCGGCGGCCGAGGTGCCGAACATCCTGCGCCGCGCGTTCAGCAAGCTGCGCAACGGCCGCGGCGGTCCCGTGCTGGTCGAGATCCCGACCGACATGTGGAACGAGGAAGTGCCCGAGCCGCTGGCCTATACGCCGGTGATCGCCACGCGCTACGGGCCGGACCCGTCCGACGTGGCGCGCGCGGCGGAGATGCTGGCGAAGGCCAAGCGTCCCGTCATCTATGCCGGCACCGGCGTGCATTGGGCGCGCGCCTGGCCGCAGTTGAAGGCGCTGGCGGAACTGCTCGCCGCGCCGGTGACATCCAGCCTGGGCGGCAAGTCGTCCTTCCCGGAGGATCATCCGCTGGCGCTCGGGTCGGGTGGCCTCGCGATCCCGAAGCCGGTGCGGCATTTCCTCGACAATGCCGACCTTATTTTCGGCATCGGCTGCTCCTTCACCGAGACCAATTTCGGCGTGAAGATGCCGGCGGGGAAGACAATCATCCACGCCACGCTGGACCCCGACCACCTCAACAAGGATGTGGTCTGCGAGGTCGGGCTGGTGGGCGATGCCGCGCTCACGCTCGATGCGCTGCTGGCGGACCTCGCGGGGCGGGTGAAGGCGCCGCGCGACCACGCGCCGGTCGCCGCCGAGATCGCGCAGCACCGCGCGGAATGGCTCGCCGCCTGGGCGCCCAAGACCGACAGCGACGCCGAGCCGCTCAACCCGTACCGCGTGCTGCGCGACCTGTGGCGCACGGTCGATGTGGACAACACCATCATCACGCATGATGCGGGGTCGCCGCGCGACCAGCTCTCGCCGTTCTGGGTGGCGCGCACGCCGCTGTCGTACCTGGGCTGGGGCAAGACCACGCAGCTCGGCTATGGGCTGGGCCTCGCGATGGGGGCGAAGCTCGCCGCCCCCGACAAGCTCTGCATCAACGTCTGGGGCGATGCGGCGATCGGCTTCACGGGCATGGATTTCGAGACCGCGGTGCGCGAGCGCATCCCGATCCTGTCGATCCTGCTGAACAACTTCTCCATGGCGATCGAGCTGAAGGTCATGCCGGTCAGTACGGAAAAGTATCGCTCGACCGACATTTCGGGCGACTATGCCGCGATGGCGCGCGCCTTCGGCGGCTATGGCGAGCGCGTGACCAGGATCGCGGACATCATCCCCGCCATCCGGCGCGGCATCGAGCAGACACGCAATGGGACCCCGGCGCTGCTGGAGTTCATCACGTCCAAGGAAACTTCCGTCTCGCGCCTGTAGCGCGTAGCACGGCCAGGAGGCGGGACGCATAACCCGCCCGCGACGAAGGGGAGGCTGAATGGCGACGGTCGACATCCGCGACGTGCGGAAGAATTTCGGCACCACGAAGATCCTGCACGGGGTCTCCGTCGCGATCGAGGATGGGCAGTTCGTCGTGCTGGTCGGCCCGTCGGGCTGCGGCAAGTCCACGCTGCTGCGCATGCTGGCGGGGCTCGAGAACATCACCGGCGGGGACATTTCCATCGGCGGGCGGGTGGTCAACAACGTCCCGCCCAAGGACCGGGACATCGCCATGGTGTTCCAGAACTACGCGCTCTATCCGCACATGACCGTGTTCCAGAACATGGCGTTTTCCATGAAGCTCGCCGGCGCGCCGCGCGAGCACATGGAGAGCGAGGTGCAGAAGGCGGCAAAGATCCTGGGCCTCGGCGAATTGCTGCATCGCTTTCCGCGGCAGCTCTCGGGCGGGCAGCGCCAGCGTGTGGCGATGGGCCGCGCCATCGTGCGCAACCCGCAGGTGTTCCTGTTCGACGAGCCGCTGTCGAACCTCGATGCCAAGCTGCGCGTGCAGATGCGCTCCGAAATCAAGGAACTGCACCAGCGCCTCAAGGTCACGACCGTCTATGTCACGCACGACCAGATCGAGGCGATGACCATGGCCGACCTGATCGTGGTGATGAACCATGGCCGCATCGAGCAGGCCGGCGCGCCGCTCGAACTGTACGACCGGCCGGCCAACCTGTTCGTCGCCGGCTTCATCGGATCGCCCGCGATGAACATGATCGACGGGCGGATCGAGGGCGGCGCCTTCCACGGGCCCGGCGGCGTGGCCTGGCCGCTGCCGCCTGGCGCGCCCGCTTCGGGCGACGTGATCTACGGCATCCGCCCCGAGCACCTGCGCCTTGATCCCGATGGGCTCGAGGGCGTGGTGAACGTGGTGGAGCCGACCGGGTCCGAGACGCAGGTCGTGATGCATGTGGGGGGTGCGCATCTGCTCGGCGCCTTCCGCGAACGCATCCTGACCCGCCACGGGGAGGTGCTGCGCGTCAGCCCCGACCCGGCGCTGATCCATCTGTTCGACAAGGCCACCGGGCAGCGCCTCTAGCTGACCCGGGCCATCAACAAGGGAGAGGGAACGACCATGGCGAACATCATCACGCGGCGCAGCATCCTGGGCGCAGGCGCGGCGCTGGCCGCGGGCGGCAATGCCCTGGCGCAGTCGGCGGTGCAGGTGGCCTCCGGCGTCGCCGCGCCGAACCTGCCGATCGAAAGCGGCGCCACGCTGCGCATGCTGCGCCCGGTGCGCTTCGTGGCGCCGGACGAGGAAGTGTTCCGCGCCAACTGCGCGCGCTTCACGCAGCAGACCGGCGTGCAGGTGCGCGTGGACTTCGTGGGCTGGGAGGACATCAACCAGCAGACCGCGGTCACCGCGAATACCGGTGCCGGGCCCGACGTGATCGTGGGCTTCGGCGATGCGCCGCACATCTACGCCGGCAAGCTGGTCGAACTGAGCGACATCGCGGAATACCTCGGCCGCAAGTATGGCGGCTGGATGTTCGCCGCGGACAAGCTGGGCAAGCGGCACGGCAGCAACAACTGGATCGGGCTGCCCTTCGGCGGCACGGCGGGGCCGTTGGTGTGGCGCAAGTCGGCGGTCAACCAGGTGGGCTTCCAGACGCCGCCGAACGACCTGCCGGGCTTCCTGGACCTGTGCCGCAAGCTGCGCCAGGCGGGCAAGCCGGCCGGCTTCGCGCTGGGCAATGCGGTGGGCGACGGCAACGGCTTCGCCAACTGGCTGATGTGGTCGCACGGCGCGTCCATCACCGACGAGGCCGGCGGCGTGGCGGTGAACAGCCCGCAGACGCTCGCCGCGCTGAACTACCTGAAGGAACTGTACCCGACCTTCGTCGATGGCGGGACCATCTCGTGGGGCGACATCTCGAACAACCAGGCCTATGCGGCGAACAACTGCTGGCTGACGTCGAATGGCGTGTCGCTGTATTTCGCGCTGAAGAACGACCCGGCGACGCGGCCGATCGCCGATGATACGGAACACTCCTTCCTGCCCTTCGGCGCCGCGCCGTCCTGGCCCTCGGCGCCGCTCACGCTCAATGCCATGCTGTTCCGCCATTCGCGCTTCCCGAATGCGGCGAAGGCGCTGCTGGCCTTCCTGATGGAGCAGCCGCAATACGAACCCTGGCTGAACGCCAACCTCGGCTATTGGGCGCAGCCGCTGAACGCCTATCGCGATGCGGGCGTCTGGGGCAGCGATCCGAAGATCGCGATCTTCCGCGACACCATGAACAACCGCTTCTGGAACGGCTACAAGGGGCCGATCTCCGAGGCCTCCGGCCAGGCCAATGCGGAATACGTGCTGGTGCAGATGTTCGCCTCGGTCGCCGCCGGCCAGGCGACGCCCGAAGCGGCGATGCGCGAGGCCGAACGCCGCGCGCGGCGCATCTTCCGCCGCTGACGTGACTGCGACCGGCGGCGCCGCGCAGGCGCCGCCGATTGCCCCAGGAGGGATCGCCGATGTCCGCCGTCGCCGAAGACAAGGTCTGGGTCCGCCAGGCAAAGGCGCAATCCGCGCTGTCGAAGCTGTTCGACTGGAAGCCCTTCCTGGTCGCGATGTGCATGCTGCCGGCACTCGGCCTGCTGTTCGTCTTCCTGACCTACCCTCTCGGCCTGGGCATCTGGCTCGCCTTCACCGACACCACGATCGGGCGATCCGGGCGCTGGGTCGGGCTCGAGAATTTCGAATACATGCTGGAAGACCCGATCTGGTGGAACGCGGTCTTCTTCAGCGTGTTCTACACGGGTGTCGCCACCATCGGGAAATTCGGCCTGGGGCTGTGGCTGGCGCTGCTGCTGAACAACCACCTGCCGTTCAAGTCGATGCTGCGCGCGATCATCCTGCTGCCCTGGATCGTGCCGACGGTGCTGACCGCGATCGCCTTCTGGTGGATCTACAACCCGCAATTCTCGATCATATCGTGGATCTTCATCGAACTCGGGCTGCGGACCACCAATATCGACTTCATCAACACCGCCTGGCCGGCGCGCTGGTCGCTGATCGGCGCCAATATCTGGCGCGGCATTCCCTTCGTGGCGATCTCGCTGCTGGCGGGGCTGCAGACCATCTCGCCCAGCCTGTACGAGGCTGCGCTGCTGGATGGCTCCACCGGCTGGCAGCGCTTCCGCTACATCACCTTCCCGATGCTGCTGCCGATCCTGGCGATCGTGATGACCTTCAGCATCATCTTCACCTTCACCGACTTCCAGCTGGTCTATGCCATCACGCGCGGCGGGCCGGTGAACTCGACGCACCTGTTGGCGACGCTGGCCTTCCAGCGCGGCATCCCTGGCGGGCAATTGGGGGAGGGTGCCGCGATCGCGGTGTCGATGATCCCCTTCCTGGTGTTCGCGACGCTGTTTTCCTACTTCGCCCTGGCGCGCCGGAAGTGGCAGCAGGGCGAGTCGAACGACTGAGGGGCCGGCCATGAGCGCGACCACCGAACCGCAGCAGACCAACGCCGCCACCGCCCAGCCCGAGACCATGACCTGGGACAGCAAGACCCGGCGCATGGTCACGATCTACGTGCCGCTGGCATGCTTCCTGATCATCCTGTTGTTCCCGTTCTATTGGATGACGATCACGGCCTTCAAGCCAAACGCCGAGCTTTACGACTACAACACGCACAACCCGTTCTGGATCACCTCGCCGACGCTCGATCATATCCGGCTGCTGCTGTTCGGCACCGCCTATCCGCGCTGGCTGATGACGACCATGATCGTGTCGGTCTGCGCCACTGTCCTGTCGCTGCTGTCCTCCACGCTCGCGGCCTATGCGATCCAGCGGCTGCGCTACAAGGGCAGCCAGTATGTGGGCCTGGCGATCTACCTGGCCTACCTGGTGCCACCGTCGATCCTGTTCATCCCGCTGGCCACCATGGTGTTCCAGCTCGGCCTGTTCGACAGCCCGCTGGCGCTGATCCTGGTCTATCCGACCTTCCTGATCCCGTTCTGCACCTGGCTGCTGATCGGCTACTTCAAGTCGATCCCGTTCGAGCTGGAGGAATGCGCGCTGATCGATGGCGCGACGCGCCTGCAGATCCTGTGGCAGATCACGCTGCCGCTGGCGGTGCCGGGGCTGATCAGCGCGGGCATCTTCTCCTTCACGCTGTCCTGGAACGAGTTCATCTACGCGCTCGCCTTCATCCAGAGCAGCGAGAACAAGACCGTCCCGGTCGCGATCCTCACCGAGCTGGTGACCGGCGACGTCTACCAGTGGGGCGCGCTGATGGCGGGCTCGCTGCTGGGCTCGCTTCCGGTCGCGATCTTCTATTCGTTTTTCGTGGACTACTACGTCTCCTCCCTCACCGGCGCGGTGAAGGAATAGGGGCGTCCGCACATCAGGAGAGAGAGTCTTGGCGAAGTACACCATCCTCACGCCCGCGGGCGCGTCGTTCACCACGCAGGGCGGCGGCTACGACCACGAGATGGAGGCGCTGGAAGGCACCGGCGCCGAGATCGTGGAATGCCCCGCCACTGAAGCCGGCTTCATCGAAGCCGCGCCCACCGCGGATGCCGTCTATGCCAAGGGCATGAAGTTCACCGCGGCGATGATCAACGCGCTGACCAGGTGCCGCCACATCGCGCTCGGCACGGTGGGCGTGGACTACGTGGATGTCGCGGCCGCCACCGCGAAGGGCATCCCGGTCACCAACTGCCCCGACACCTTCATCGAGGAAGTCGCCGACCACGCGATGATGCTGCTGCTGGCCGCCCACCGCCGCTGCATCGAGCAGGACCGCATGGTGCGCGAGGGCCGCTGGTCCGAAGGCCGCCCGCAGCTGCTGCAGATCCCGCGCCTGATGGGCCAGACGCTCGGCTTCATCGGCTTCGGCCGCGTCGCCCGCGCCACCGCGCGCCGCGCCCGCGCCTTCGGCCTGCACATGAAGGCCTTCGACCCGTATGTGGAGGAGCTGACTCTCTCCGCCCTCGGCGTCGAACCGGCATCGCTGTCCGAAGTGCTGTCCACGTCGGACTTCGTCTCGATGCACCTGCCCGACACGCCCGAGACGCGCGGCTTCCTCAAGGAACACCACTTCCGCCAGATGAAGAAGACCGCGATCTTCGTCACCACCGGCCGCGGGCCGACGGTGAACGAGGCCGCGCTGATCCGCGCGCTGGAAGAAAAGTGGATCGCCGGCGCCGGCCTCGATGTCTTCGAGGTCGAACCCACGCGCCAGGACAACCCGCTGCACCGGATGCCGCACATCATCCTGTCGCCGCACAACGCCTCGGCGTCGTCGCGCTTCGATCCCGCACGCAAGCGGCGCGTCGGGCAGGAACTGGCTCTGACCATGCAGGGGAAGTGGCCGATGTCCTGCGTGAACCCGACCGTGCTGGAGAAATCCACGCTGCGGCGCTGGCAGCCGTATTCGATGGAACGCGGGCCGAACTCGTAAGGCGCAGGGGCGCCGCCCCTCCGGACCACCCCGCCAAGGGCCGAAAGGCCCTTGGATCCCGTCACCTGGCGTCTTGCGCGAAGCCACACCGTCGCCTAACCGCGGACGGCACCACGCACGAAAGGCGCATCATGGCCGACGTTATCATCGACATCGCGGGCGAGATCTTCGAAGCCACCTACGAGACCAAGGACGCGCCCAAGACCGTCGCACGCTTCCGCGACTTCATCCCCTACAGCAACCGCATCATCCATGTGCGCTGGTCCGGCGAGGCCTGCTGGATTCCCATGGGCGACTACGACCTGGGCCTGTCCTTCGAGAACGCCACGTCGCACCCCGCGCCCGGCCACGTCATCGTCTATCCGGGCGGGGTCAGCGAGACCGAGATCCTGATCGCCTACGGCCCGACGGCCTTCGCCTCCAAGGCCGGTCCGCTCGCGGGCAACCACGTGCTGACCATCACGGGCGGTCTGGATCGCCTCGCGGTGATCGGGCGCTCGGTGCTGTGGGATGGCGCGAAGCCGATCACGTTCCGGCCCGCGTAAGACCGCGGGAGCTTGGCTGGGGGACCTGGATTCGAACCAAGAATGCCCGAGTCAGAGTCGGGAGTTTTACCGTTAAACTATCCCCCAAGCGGGACCGGCACTGGCCGGGGGCGCGCATGTAGCACCGCTGCCCGACCTCGGCAATATTGCCCGTGACGAACCCCGGAGACCCACACATGTCGCTGCCGCGCACGGCGTTCCTCCTCGCCGCCCTGGCCGCCGCCGCGCCCGCCCTGGCGCAGGAGGCCAACATCGCCACGCTCACCTGCGCCGAAGCCATGGCCGAGGGCGCCGCCCTGCCGGGGATGCACCTTCCCGCCGCTCTGGCCGGCGCCATCGCCCTGCGGGCCGGGCGGACCGAGGTCAATCTCGGCCTCGGCCCGGCCCTGCGCGAACCGCTGCGCGAGGCCTGCCCGCAACCAGCCAATGCCCAGCGCACCCTGATCGACCTGGCCGCCGCCGTGCCGGCACCCGCGGATGGCCCCACCATCGACCTGGCCACGCTGACCTGTGCCGCCCTCGCCCCGCGCTGGCGGCAGGAGGCCCGGGCGATCGTGCCGGCGATCGTCGTCTTCCTCGCCGGGCCTGGCGGGCGCATCTCCCGCGCCGCCTTCGACCGGGTCGGCGAGGGCCTGCCCCGCCAATGCCGCGACCCCGCGAATGCCGACCGGCGCGTGCTGGAACTGGCCGCCGCCCTGCCGTGACCGCCCGGGCGGGTGGAAACACCTTGCCCGCCGGCCCACATCCCGGGAACACTTCCTGATCGACCGGCGGTCCCGCCGGTCCGGACCCCGAGATGACCGAGCACGCGCCCCACGCCCCCGCCACCGCCCCGCCCGAGACGGCGGCGCCGGCGGTGCTGCGCGCGGAACACGGGCCGCCGCCCTTCGCGGCGCTGGACCTCGGCACCAACAATTGCCGGCTGCTGATGGCCGCGCCCACCTCGAACGGCTTCCGCGTGGTCGATTCCTTCAGCCGCATCGTGCGGCTGGGGGAGGGGCTGGCGAATACCGGGCGGCTGGGTGAACTGCCCATGGAACGCGCCGCGGCCGCGCTGCGGGCCTGCGCCGACAAGCTCGCGCGGCGGCCGGTGCGGCGGCTGGAAGCGGTGGCGACCGAGGCCTGCCGCCGTGCCGAGAATGGCGCCGCCTTCCTGTCCCGCATCACCGCCGAGACCGGGCTGCGCCTGCGCGTCATCTCGCCGCGCGAGGAAGCCGAACTGGCGATGGAATCCTGCGCGCCGCTGCTCGAGCCCGGCGACCGGCGCGCGCTGCTGTTCGACATCGGCGGCGGATCGACCGAGATCGCCTGGATCCGCGTGACCGCCGAGGGCTCGCCGGAACTCATCGGCTATGTCTCGCTGCCGCTTGGCGTGGTCACGCTGGCCGAGCGCGCCGGCAAGTCCTGCTTCACCGAACACGGCTTCTTCGAAGTGGTGGACGAGGTCGCGGCACACCTGGCGCGCTTCGACCAGGTGCATCGGATCGGGCAGGAAATCCGCGCCGGCGGGGTGCGGCTGATGGGAACCTCGGGCACTGTCACCACGCTGGCGGGGGTGGCGATGGCGCTGCCGCGCTACCGGCGGCCGCTGGTGGATGGCAAGACCTTGGATTGCGAGGCGGCGGACCTCGCCCTGGGCGATCTGTTCGCGCTGGGGCGGGAAGGCCTGGCGCAGCACCCCTGCGTGGGGCCGGAGCGGGTGGAATTCGTGCTGCCGGGCTGCGCGGTCTATGCCGCGATCCGCCGGGTCTGGCCGACGCCGCGGCTGACCGTGGCCGACCGCGGGCTGCGCGAGGGGATGCTGACGCGGATGATACGCGCGGAGCGCGCGCTGCGGCGCAAGGCGCGCTAGACAGGCGTGCCGGCCGGCGGGATGCGAGCGCCGGCGCGCGCTGGGGATATGTGAACATGGCGAAGCAACCGCCCGGCGGCCGGGGCATGTCCACGCGGCTCAAGACCGCCGAGGGCCGGTCCAGCGCGTCGCAGCGCTGGCTGACGCGGCAATTGAACGACCCCTATGTGAAGGCGGCGAAGGCGCGCGGGCTGCGATCGCGCGCCGCGTTCAAGCTGCTGGAGATGGATGAGAAGCTGCACCTGCTCAAGCCGGGGATGCGGGTGGTGGACCTCGGTGCCGCGCCGGGCGGGTGGACGCAGGTGGCGGTGCAGGCGGTCGGGCCGCGCGGCCAGGTGGTCGCGATCGACATCCTGCCGATGGACCCTGTGGCGGGGGCCACCGTGCTGCTGGGCGACTTCCAGGAGGCCGAGGCGGAGGCGCGCGTGATCGCGGCGATGGGCGGGCGGGCGGACCTGGTGCTGTCGGACATGGCGCCGAACACCACGGGGCATACCTCGACCGACCATCTGCGGATCATGGGGCTGGCGGAGATCGCGCTGGATTTCGCGCGGCGCGTGCTGGCGCCGGGCGGGGCGTTTGCGGCGAAGGTGCTGCAGGGCGGGACGGAGGCGGAGATGCTGGCGGTGCTGAAGCGCGACTTCGCCGGCGTGAAGCACGTGAAGCCGCCGGCGAGCCGGAAGGACAGCGCGGAGATGTATGTGGTGGGGGTCGGGTTCCGGGGGGTGGGGCTTTAGGGTTTTAGGACTTTAGGCGGGCGCAGAGGCGCGTTGCTTTCGGACAAATTCCCCAGGGCCGAGCGGGCGGGGTGCCTGGGGGAGCGGATGGGGGTCGGGTCAAAGAGCGGGTTGGGCACTGATCTAAGGTTTTTTTCCTAACACGATTGGCGCTGGAAAGTCCAGGGTTTGGTGCCGGGCGGTGCCAAGAAGATGTCAAAAGCCCGGCGTCGATCGCGCGGAGGTTGTGGTGTACAAGATGCCCAGGTTTCCTGGAGCGGGGATGCTGTCGATCCTCCTGCTTCGCCCTTCGTGGCTGTGCCTTGCGCGCCGTTGGGGCGACGCACTGGCGTCCCGTAGGCGCGGGCCATGAAGGTTACGGAGCGCCTGGCAGTCCCACGCCGCTTGCTGGGCGCCTTCGCGATGGCGGCCTTTGGCGGCGTTGGGTCGCTTTCAGCGCGTCGAGCCGATGCACAGATCATGGGGGCGCCCGGACCCCTTGTGCTGTGGCTCGATGGCGTGCGGCACATCAGCGTCAGTGCCCGGGTCCAGGTACAGGATGCCGGTGACCGGGGCTGGCACGGATTGCGACCAGAGATCGTCAGCGGCGATCCGCCACAGGCCCGGGCCGATGGATTGATCCGCAACGATCTGGCTGGCGATTTCTCTCGCCCGTCCGTGATCGACCAACGCGCCAGGGCGCTGGGTCAAACCTTGCTTTCGGTGCCGCGTTCACCGTCAAGCATACGCTCGGCACCCCGTCCCGTGCCTTTGCCGTTCGACGTCCTCCTCCCGCGAGCCGAGCGCGACAATGCCCTGCGCATCGAGATCCAATTCTACATTCGCGACATCAGCCAGGATCTGATCGTGCCTCCGCCGGCCCGGGTCGCGACGGTGCTGCTCACCGAGGTAATCCTCTACCGGCGACACAGCCAGACACCGCCCCTGTGGCCCAGCGGCCCTTCGGTGTCGGTCGAAACCGTCGTCCGTTCTGGCGCAACTGCATGGATGTTCGAGAAGCTCGACGCGGCCGTGACGCGGGTACTGGAGCCCTGGACGACAAATTGGTGATGCGCTTCTGCAATGTCTTGGCAGGGAGTAGAGCATGCCGCCGACTGAAATTTCACAGCCATGCAGGTGATGTCGCAACAAGGTCGGGGACTGGTCTGGCGGTTGGTCCTGATGCTGGGCGTGCTGCTGGGCGTGGGCCTGGCGGCCGGGTCGGCGCGGGCCGAGGCGGCGCGGGCGTGGGAACGCCTGCCGGATGGGCGGGTGGTGATCGAGATTTACGGGCACCGGTTTGCGTTCCCGCCGGACATGCCGGTGGGGCGAGTGCAGTTCATGCATGGCTACCGGCGGGACCCGATCCAGCCTTTGAAGACAGTTGCCCGGTCCGCCTCGCTGGCAGACGTGGTCGCCGATCGTGCTGCGGCGGAGCTCTGGTGGGCCGGGCCGTTCAGCGATCGCCCCGTGTCCATCTTCGTTCAGGGAACTGGGGCCGAGTCATGGTTCTACGACGGTCCTGCATCGTCGGGTCGGGTATCGAGACCAGAAGTACTGTTCGCCCTCGAAGTATATAGAGACAGGGCTCGCACGCACTGCAACAGCCAGGAATTCGAGAGCGGACGCCGATACTGCGCCACCATGTTGGACCGCTCTCGCAACGTGGCAGCAGCAGATGCAAGCGGATTCGTGGTAGATCGACGAGATCCGGGCATCAGATATTTTTGGTTCACCGACCAGGAGCAGCGCTCGCAACCCGGCGATCCCACGTATATCAGAATAAATTCGTGGCCAAGTACATTTGAATACCGCAATGGAGCGGGAGATAGGGAGGGGTATTTTCTATTTCCTGGTGTTGTTCTTCGATATAGATACATTACCAGAAAGGAAAATCAGGTAGATATACGCCAGATCGATGATCTGTTTCGCGCAACGGCCGCACGATTCTATCTCGGTGAAGCCGAGAGACGCTGACCCGCGGAGTCCGGCGTATCGGGCAAAGCCAAGCGAGTCTTGCTCACTCGTCGTGGTACCGGCACTGCATCAGGTCGACCCGATGGTACCCGGCCTGCGGCCCCTTCAGCGGTTTCGGCTTGCCGAACCCCGTGACGGGATCGTCGCGGACAGGCCGCAGCGCAGGCCAAAAAACCTTGCCAAATTTTGCCAAGCCCGCTAGGTCCGACCGCATGACCACCATGAACGTCTCCCTGCCGGACGCGCTCAAGGCCTTCGTGGACGACCAGGTCACCGCGCGCGGCTACGGCACCAGCAGCGAGTACATCCGCGACCTCATCCGCAAGGACCAGGATCGTGAACGCCTGCGCGGCCTGTTGCTCGATGGCGCCGCCTCGCCGCCGACGGCGCCGGCGGATGCCGCCTATTTCGACGCGCTGCGCGACGGCCTGCGCCAACCGAAGCGGGCGTGACCGACAAGCCGGTCATCCTGCGCGAGGCTGCCCGGCAGGACATCGACCAGGCGATTGCTTATCATGCCGCAGAGGCCGGCAATTCGGTCGCGCTGGCCTTCATCGATGCGCTGGAGCGGGCTTTCCGGCGGATGGCGCGGCATCCGGCCGCCGGCTCGCCGCGGTATGCCGACGAGTTGCGCCTGGACGGGCTGCGCGCCTGGCCGCTGCGGCGCCATCCGTACCTTGTGTTCTACCGCGCGGGAGCGGACCACCTGGATGTCTGGCGGGTGCTGCATGCCCAGCGTGACATCCCGGCCTGGATGCAGGACCCCGGGCGCCCTGAGGACGTGGGTGCTTCCTGACCGCCCGGCGCTCCCGCCCAACGCCCCAAAGAAGGGAGGGGGATTCGGGGGAGGTTCTCCTCCCCCGACCTTTCTTGTTTCCTTCCCTTGCCCCGCCCCCCCCACACGACTAAGGAGGGCCGCCAAGGTACGGACACCGAAAGGTCCCCCATGGCCCCCGACACCACCCCCCCTTCGTCGCGCAGCGGCCTCAGCCGGATCGAGGAGGCCTATGCCTTCGACGACGTGCTGCTGGTGCCGGCCTATTCCACCGTGCTGCCCTCCCAGACCGACACGCGCACGCGCGTCACGCGGGAGATCACGCTGAACATCCCGCTGATCGCGGCCGCGATGGACACGGTGACCGAGGCGAACATGGCGATCGCCATGGCGCAGGCGGGCGGGCTTGGCGTGATCCACAAGAACCTGTCCCCCGAGGACCAGGCCGCGCAGGTGCGCCAGGTCAAGAAGTACGAATCGGGCATGGTGGTGAACCCGCTGACCGTGCATCCGGACCAGACGCTGGCCGAGGTGCGTGCCCTGCAGGACCGCCACCGCATCAGCGGCATCCCGGTGGTCGAGCGTGGGTCGGGCCGGCTGGTCGGCATCATCACCAACCGCGACGTGCGCTTCGCCACCGACCCGAACCTGCGGGTCTATGAGCTGATGACGCGGGAAAACCTCATCACCACCGGCCCCGAGGTCACGCCCGACCAGGCCCGCGCCCTGCTGCACAAGCACCGGATCGAGAAGCTGCTGGTGGTGGACGATGCCTTCCGTTGCGTCGGCCTGGTCACCGTGAAGGACATGGACAAGGCGCACGCCAACCCCAATGCCGTGAAGGACGCGATGGGCCGGCTGCGCGTCGCGGCCGCCACCGGGGTCGGCGAGGACGGGCTGAAGCGCGCCGAGTTGCTGGTGGCCGCCGAGGTCGATGTGGTGGTGGTGGACACCGCCCATGGCCACTCCCACGGCGTGATGGAGGCGGTCGAGCGCATCAAGCGCCTGTCGAACCACGTGCAGGTCGTGGCCGGCAATATCGCGACACCCGAGGGCGCTCTGGCGCTGATCGACGCCGGCGCCGATGCGGTCAAGGTCGGCATCGGGCCGGGCAGCATCTGCACCACGCGCATCGTGGCCGGCGTGGGCGTGCCGCAGCTGACCGCGGTGATGGAGAGCGCCGCCGCGGCGCGCGAACGCGGCGTGCCGGCGATTGCCGATGGCGGCATCCGCACCTCGGGGGACCTGGCCAAGGCGCTCGCCGCCGGCGCCGATTGCGCGATGATGGGCAGCGTCTTCGCCGGCACCGACGAAGCCCCCGGCGAGGTCTTCCTGTACCAGGGGCGGTCCTACAAATCCTATCGCGGCATGGGCTCGCTGGGGGCGATGGCGCGCGGTTCGGCCGACCGCTACTTCCAGGCCGAGGTGCAGGACAGCCTGAAGCTGGTGCCGGAAGGCGTGGAAGGGCGCGTCGGCTACAAGGGACCGGTGGGGGCGGTGCTGCACCAGATGGTGGGCGGGCTGCGCGCGGCGATGGGCTATACCGGCTGCGCGACCATCCCGGACCTGCAATCCAATGCGCGCTTCCGCCGCATCACCGGCGCCGGCCTGCGCGAAAGCCATGTGCATGACGTGGCGGTGACGCGCGAGGCACCGAACTACCGCGCCGAGGGGTAGGGCGCCACCGCGCCGGGATCGATCACGACCCTTGGCGCGGCGCGGGCATCCGGTTCATCCTGGCCGCGCAGTCTTTCGCGCGCAGCCGCCACACCAACCCTGCGCGCATGCCGGCCGGCCCTTCGGTCGGCCGGGATCACGCCGGGGAACCACGCCATGTCCGCGCCGGAAGCGGTCATCTTCGATGCCTATGGGACGCTGCTCGACATCAATGCCGCGATGGCCGCGCAGGCCGCGCGGCTTGGCCCGCGCTGGGAGGCGCTGTCGGCCGAATGGCGGGCGAAGCAGCTCGAATACACCTGGGTGCGGAGCCTGACCGGCGCCGCCCATCACGAGGATTTCTGGTTGTGCACGCGTGATGCGCTCGATTTCGTCTTCGCCCGCCATGGCATCGCCGACCGCGCCCTGGCGGTTGACCTGATGCAGGCCTATCGCACCCTGCCGCCCTATCCCGAGGTTCCCGCGATGCTGCAGGGGCTGCGCGAACAGGGCATCGGCACCGCCATCCTGTCCAACGGCACGCCGGGGATGCTGGCGGATGCGCTGGAGGCGGCCGGGATCGCGCCGCTGGTCGACGAGGTGCTGTCGGTCGAGGAGGTCGGCGTGTTCAAGCCCGACCCGCGGGTCTATCGCCTGGCCACGCGGCAATATGGCTGCCCGCCGGACCGCCTGGTGTTCGTGTCGGCCAATGCCTGGGACGCGCAGGCGGCGCATGCCTTCAACATGCGCGTGGTGCGCGTGAAGCGGGCCGCGGCGCCGGACGAATACGGGCTCGATGCCGCCGGGGTGCCGGTGCTGCGGGATCTCTCCGGCCTGCAAGACCTGGTCGCGTGACCCCATCGGCACGAGTGGCGGCAGCGATCGCGCTGCTGGGCACGCTGGAGGAGCACTGCTTCGCGCCCGGCGCGCGGCGGCGCCCGGCGGATGCGGTGGCGGCGGATTTCTTCCGCGAGCGGCGCTTCATCGGCGGCGGCGACCGGCGCGCGGTGGCGGAACACGCCTGGGGCGTGGTGCGCCAGCGGCTGCGGCTGGAGTGGCACCTGGCGCGGATCGGCATGGCATCGACGCCGCGTCTGCTGCTGCTGGCGCAGATGCTCCTGGCCGGGCAGGGCGACGACCACGGCCGCGCCCGCCAGGCGGTGGAGGCGGTGTTCGACGGCACGCATTACGGCCCGCCGGTGCTCGATGCCGGGGAACGGCGCGCCGCCGCGGCGCTGGCCGGGCGTGCGCTGGTTGACCCGGCCATGCCGGATGGCCCGCGCCTGAACCTGCCCGATTGGGTGCTGCCCGCCTTGCGCCGGCGCTTCGGCGCCGCCCTGGCGGCCGAGGCGGCCGCGCTGGAAGGCGATGCCCCGGTCGACCTGCGCGCCAACCTGCTGAAGGGCGACCGCGGCCGCGCGGCGGCGCTGCTGGCGGCGGAGGGCATCGGCAGCACGCCGACGCGGTTTTCGCCCTGGGGGCTGCGCCTGCCGGCGCGCCGCCCGATCACCGGCAGCGCGGCCTATCGCGAAGGGCTGGTCGAGGTGCAGGACGAGGGCAGCCAGCTGATCGCCCTGCTGGCCGATGCGCGGCCCGGGATGCGCGTGGCGGATTACTGCGCGGGGGCCGCCGGCAAGACGCTGGCGATGGCCGCGACGATGGGCAATCGGGGCCGGATCACCGCCTGCGACACCTCCCCCCCGCGGCTGGAGGGCGCGGCCAAGCGCCTGAAGCGCGCCGGCGTGGACAATGCGGAACGCCACCTGCTGGCGCCCGGGGACCGTTGGGCCAAGCGCCGCGCGGGCAGCTTCGACCGCGTGCTGGTCGATGCGCCCTGCACCGGCACCGGCACCTGGCGGCGCAACCCTGATGCGCGGCTGCGGACGCAGCCGGAGGACCTGGCCGAACTTGTTGCGGTGCAACATGATATTCTCGCCAGGGCCGCAGAATTGGTGCGCCCGGGCGGTCGGTTGATCTACGCTACCTGTTCCCTCCTGCCAGAGGAGAACGAGGAGCAGATGGAACGCTTCCTGGCGCGTGGCGAAGGTCGCTTCGTGCCGGTGCCGATCGATGGTCTGTGGACGGCGCTGGTGCCGGGTGTCGCCGCGCCCTGCGCGGGGCCCTTCCTGTCGTTGTCGCCCGGCGCCCAGGGGACGGACGGCTTCTTCTGCGCGGTGCTGGAGCGCGCGGCGTGATCAGCATCCGCCGCGCGCGGCCCGCCGATGCACCGGCGATCGGGGAGATCCACGCGCAGGTGTGGCGGTCGAGCTATGCCGGCATCCTGCCCGAGGCCTACCTGGCGTCATTGAGCGCGGTGCGGCTGGCGGGCTTCTACCAGCGCGCCATCCTGGACCGGCGCGAGGGGCATGCGGTGTTCGTCGCCGTCGCCGGCGGGGCGGAGGGCGCGTCGGCGGTGGTCGGCTTCGCCTCGGGCGGGCGGTCGCGCCGGCCCGGCATCGCGGATGGCGAGGTCGAGACGCTGTACCTGCTGGAGGATTGGCGCGAACGCGGCGCCGGCCGGCGGCTGATGCGCGCCATGGGGGCGCATCTGCGCGTCATGGGCTGCCGGTCGGCCATGCTGTGGGTGCTGCGCGACAACCCGACGCGGTGGTTCTACAGCCATCTGGGCGGGCGCGAAGCGGCGCGCGAAGGCATCCGCGTGGGCGGCCAGGCGGTCGAGCAATCCGCCTATGTGTGGGACCCGATCGAGGCGCTGCTGGCGGCGACGGCCCCGGCGCAGGATAGGTAGCGCCGCCGCCGGGCCGCGCGGTCAGCGCATCACGGGGCCGGCCGCGAAGCCGCCGCCGAACACCAGGTAGAGCACCAGCACCACCACCAGCAGGCCGAGGATGCCGCCGAAGCCGGTGCCGCCGTAGCGACCCGACCGGTAGCCATAGTACCCGCCGCCGCCGAACATCAGCAGCACGACAATGAGGACGATCAGCGTGGTCATGGCGGTTCTCCAGGATGCCTGGAGTCCAGCGCATGGCCGCGGCGATGGTTGCGTCGCGGCGTCTTGCCCGCCGCGCCGCGGTATGCTTCACGCCGCCATGGCCCACCCCACCGCTTCCTCCCCCCCCCGCCACGACCACATCCTGATCCTCGACTTCGGGAGCCAGGTGACGCAGCTGATCGCGCGCCGCCTGCGCGAATCCGGCGTCTATTGCGAGGTCTGGCCGTTCAACAAGGCGCCGGAGGAGCGCATCCGCGCCTTCGCGCCCAAGGGCATCATCCTGTCCGGCGGCCCGGCCAGCGTGAACGAGGGCGAGAGCCCCCGCGCGCCCGATGCCGTCTTCACGCAGGGCGTCCCGGTCATGGGCATCTGCTACGGGCAGCAGACGCTGGCCGCGCAACTCGGCGGCGTGGTCGAGGGATCCGACCACCGCGAATTCGGCCGCGCCTTCGTGGACGTGACCGGCGAATGCGCCATCACCCAGGGCGTCTGGGCGAAGGGCGCGCGCGAGCAGGTGTGGATGTCGCATGGCGACCGCATCACCGCGCTGCCGCCGGGCTTCCGGTCGGTGGCCTCCAGCGAGGGCGCGCCCTTCTCGGTCATCGCCGATGACGAGCGCCGCTTCTACGGCACGATGTTCCACCCCGAAGTCGTCCATACGCCGCACGGCGCGGCGCTGCTGCGCAACTTCACCCATGGCGTGTGCGGCTGCACCGGCGACTGGACCATGGCGGGCTTCCGGGCCGAGGCGGTGGCGCGCATCCGCGCGCTGGTGGGGTCCGGGCGCGTGGTCTGCGGGCTGTCGGGGGGGGTCGATTCCTCCGTCGCGGCGGTGCTGATCCATGAGGCCATCGGCGACCAGCTCACCTGCATCTACGTGGACCACGGGCTGATGCGGGCGAATGAATCCGCGCAGGTGGTGGCGACCTTCCGCGACCGCTTCAACATCAAGCTGATCCATCGCGACGCGTCCGACCTGTTCCTCGGCCAGCTCTCCGGCGTCACGGACCCGGAGGTGAAGCGCAAGACCATCGGGCGGCTGTTCATCGAGGTCTTCGAGGAGGAGCAGAACAAGCTGGGTGGCGCGGATTTCCTGGCGCAGGGCACGCTGTATCCGGATGTGATCGAAAGCGTCTCCGCCACCGGCGGGCCGAGCGTGACGATCAAGTCGCACCACAATGTCGGCGGGCTGCCCGAGGGCATGCGGATGCAGCTGGTCGAACCGCTGCGCGACCTGTTCAAGGACGAGGTGCGCGCGCTGGGCCGCGAACTGGGCATCCCGGAGGAGATCGTGGGCCGCCACCCCTTCCCGGGGCCTGGCCTGGCCATCCGCATCCCCGGCGAGGTGACGCGGGAGAAGGCGGACCTGCTGCGGAAGGTGGACAGCATCTACCTGGAGGAGATCCGCGCGGCCGGGCTGTATGACGCGATCTGGCAGGCCTTCGCGGTGCTGCTGCCGGTCCGCACGGTGGGCGTGATGGGTGACGGGCGGACCTATGACATGGCTTGCGCGCTGCGCGCGGTGACATCCACCGATGGCATGACGGCGGAGTTCTACCCCTTCGACATGGGGTTCCTGGGGCGCGTGGCGAACCGGATCGTGAACGAGGTGCGCGGCGTGAACCGCGTGACCTATGACATCACGAGCAAGCCGCCGGGGACGATCGAGTGGGAGTGATGCGATAGGTTTCGGCATGGTTCGAGACCTATCGCGCCAACGGCGCTAAGTATCGAAAATTATTGAGATTACCTTGCGATATGCTTCGCGATCTATCGCGCGCAAGCGAGTTGATCTGACGGCATCATTGACGGTATCAACTGGCGGGTAGTGTCGGCGTGTTGAAGCTTGCCCGCCTGGAGATCCATCAAGCTCGATCCAGTTTTTACGGACAAAGCTCGGATTTTATTGATCATTTCAATTGGCTTGACGGTATCGGCTCTGACGGTATGGATGGCCCTGGCGCGGGGCGTATCGTAGTCGCTGAGGAGGATGCCATGCTCACCGATATCGCCATCAAGAGGCTGAAACCAAAAGACAAATCGTACAAGGTTGCCGACCGTGACGGTATGTATGTCGCGGTCCTGCCATCAGGAGCGATCTCGTTCCGCTACGACTATCGGCTGAACGGGCGCCGCGAAACGCTGACCCTCGGCGCCTACGGACCTGGCGGACTGACGCTTGCCGAAGCCCGGGAGCGCTGCCTCGTTGCTCGGAAGACTGTTTCGGCCGGACAGTCGCCCGCCCAGGAGAAGCAGCGCGCGAAGCGCCGCGCAGCAGAAGCACTCACCATCGCGGCCGCCGGAGCGCGCTGGTTCGAGGGCGCACGCATGGCCGACAGTACACGGTCCATGCGCAAGGCGATCTTCGACCGAGATATCCTGCCGTCGTGGAAGAACCGGCTCCTGTCGGAGATCACGCCCGACGACCTGCGCGGGCTCTGCGCCAAAGTGAAGGAGCGCGGCGCGCCCGCGACCGCGATCCATGTTCGCGACATCGTCAAGCAGATCTACGGCCACGCGATCCTGCATGGCGAGAAGATTGCGAACCCGGCCGACGAAGTGGGGCCGGCATCAATCGCCACCTTCGTGCCGAAGGATCGTGCGCTTTCGCCGTTAGAAGTCCGCATTCTGTTCGACCAGATCGAACACGTCGCGACTCTGCCGACCATACGGCTCGGGCTGCGCCTCGTTCTTCTGACCATGGTGCGCAAGAGCGAGCTGCTCGATGCGACCTGGGACGAGGTAGATTTTGGTAGTTATATACATGCTTGACCTAACCGGCTTGGTCGGTTAGAAGGAGGCATGGCCGAATTCCGCACCCTCCTGGAACTCTTCGACGCGATCCCGGATGAGGACGCGGCAATCGCGCACTTCACGTCCGTACGGTGGCGCGGCGGCGCCTTTTGCCCCCACTGCGGCGGCCTCAAGGTCTACACCTTCGCCGACAAGAAGACGCACAAGTGCGCCGCGTGCGGCAGCCGGTTCAGCATCAAGGTCGGCACGATCTTCGAAGACAGCAAGGTTCCGCTTCGGAAGTGGCTGGCGGCGATTTGGCTGCTGACCACGCACAAGAAGGGTGTCGCCAGCACGACCCTCGCCCGGGACATCGGCGTCACGCAGAAGACCGCTTGGTTCATGCTGCACCGGCTGCGGGCCGCTGCTGAAACCAAGTCGTTCAACGGCCCCTTGGGCGGCTCCGGGCCTGTTGAGGCTGACGAAACCTTCGTCGGCGGCAAGGAGAAGAACAAGCACGCCAGCAAGCGCACCGGAGGCACTCAGGGCGGCAAGGGCAAGGCCGTGGTGTTCGGGATGGTGGAACGGGGCGGCGAGCTTCGGGCGATGGTTGTGCCTGACCGCAAGGCCAGCACGGTTCAGGGCATCGTCACTTCCCACGTGGCTCCCGGCGCGACGCTTATGACAGATGAGTTTACAGGCTTCCGGGGCCTCGGCGCTCGCTACACACACCACACCGTCAACCACGCCAAGGGCGAGTATGTTCGGCACTACACCCTGCACACCAACACGATTGAAGGCGCATGGTCCCTGCTGAAGCGGCAGATCGTGGGCATCCATCACTTCGTCTCGGCAAAGCACCTCTCGCGGTATGTGGACGAAGCGACGTGGCGCTATAATCGGCGGGCCGCCGTCGAAGGGACTCGGGTGGACGCCCTGATCGCTGGGGCGGATGGGCGCCTCACCTACAAGGCATTGATCGCATGAGCGACGACGCAGACCGATCCCGCAAGCTCGCCAACATGGCGTTCGGCGAGGCCCTGGAACGCCTTGCGCGCACCAATCCAGCCGAGGTTCGGGCAGCTGAAACCCTTCGGGCGTCCGATGAGACAATCGAGAAGCTGATTGAGGCGTTCGAAGCAGCCGGACAGACTGACGACGACGGCAACGAGTTTTGGTACGCCCGCGATATCCAGACCCTGCTTGGATACACCAAATGGGACAACTTCCTGGGCGTGGTCACCAAGGCACGCGAAGCCTGTCAGCAGGCAGGACACGACTGCGCCGACCATTTTGCCGGCGTCGGGAGAATGGTCGCCATTGGCAGCGGGGCCGAGCGGGAGATCGATGACATCGTTCTAAGCCGATACGCCTGCTATCTCATCGCTCAGAACGGCGACAGCAAGAAGCGACCCGTTGCCTTCGCGCAGACCTATTTCGCTATCCAGACTCGACGCCAAGAGATCGCCGACCAAGAGGCCCAAGAATACCGCCCATTGTCCGAAGAGGAGAGGCGCATCCTCCTTCGGGACGAGATCAAGGTTCACAACAAGAACTTGGCCAGCGCGGCCCGGAATGCTGGCGTGCGCGAGGGCATGGACTTCGCGATATTTCAAACGGAGGGCTACAAGGGCCTATATGGCGGGCTCGACGTGCCGGGCATCAGGCGCAGAAAGGGCCTGACGCCTCGGCAGGCCATTCTCGACCACATGGGCAGCACGGAACTGGCGGCAAACCTGTTTCGCGCGACGCAGACGGAAGACAAGCTTCGGAGGGAAGGCATCAAGGGGCGAGATGCGGCCAATCGCGCCCATTACCTAGTCGGCGCCAAGGTACGCCAGACCATCAAGGACATTGGCGGCGTGATGCCTGAGAGCCTTCCGGCGGCCGAAGACGTGAAGCTGGTCGGGCGGCGCCTAAAGAAGGGGTTACCCAAGCCGTAAGGTGCGGCAAGGTCATACACGTATATAGGCACCTAGATTTTGAGAACGCTGTCTGGACTATTCCGAAGGAGCGCATGAAGCGCTCGCGCGCGCACAACGTCTATCTCGCGCGACAGGCACTCGACATCATGGTCGCGCTGAAAACCTGCGCTGGCAATTCACCCTATGTGTTGCCCTCTCGCTATGAGGCCGACCAGCCGATGTCCCGTGCGACCTTCAATCGCGTCATCTACGCGGTTGTCGGGCGTGCGAAGACCAGCGGGCTGCCGTTGGGCGCCTTCACGGTGCACGACCTGCGGCGCACTGGCGCGACGTTGCTGAACGAGCTCGGCTTCAACAGCGACTGGATCGAGAAAAGCCTTGCCCATGAGGACAATCGATCATCGCGCGGTGTCTACAACAAGGCGGAGTATGAGCCGCAGCGTCGACACATGCTCCAGGAGTGGGCGGACATGATCGACGCATGGTGCAGCGGACAGAAGCGGGTGCCCACGCTCTATCCGCCGGCGATGCAGCTTGGGCCCACAGACGTCATGCCTTCACAGGCCGTGTCCGCCGCATCCTGACATCGGGTATTGGCGCGCGCATTGATGCGCCACGGTCAGTGCCGTGCCGCCGCTCCGCGAGCCATGCTGCGATTTCTGCGTAATCCCAAGCCACGCAACGCGGCGTCAGATGGAAGCGTCGTGGAAACTCGCCCCTCTGCTCCAGCTCGTAGATCGTCGTGTCCGATAGTGGGACGAGATCCCGAAGCTCGTGCCGTCGAAGGGTTCGGCGAAGAGCGGGGAAGCTGCGCTGATTCTCGGACATGTGCCGCTCCGTGACGATCGCTATCGCCATGCAGCGGCATCTATCGAGCAGAGAAAAGCCGAGATTGAACGCCGTAGTGCCGCGTCGCGTCGCTGCGTGCAAATCGGATGGTGATCCGCTGGCAACGCAAACGTCTGACCGCGCCGAAGAGTGTGAGAGTTTGGCGGCTATCGCCGTGACGGGTTTCGGGGCCGAGAGAGAGGCTCGAGGCCGGCCCGTCATGGAGAACCACCATGACCCGCTCCGCGACACGGCCGGCCCCGAGCGGCCGAGCCTCGGGTGACCGCGCGAACCTCTACGACGAGATCACCGACAGGATCATCGCCGAGCTCGAGGCCGGGCGCTTGCCCTGGGTGCAGCCCTGGGGAACCTCCGGTGTCGCCGCACCAATCGCGCTGCCGAAGAACGCCGTGACCAGTCGACGCTACTCCGGGATTAACGTGCTGATCCTCTGGGGCGCCGTCGTCGAGCGCGGCTACGCCGGCCAGAGCTGGCTCACCTTTCGCCAGGCGCTCGCGTTGGGCGGCAGCGTGCGCAAGGGCGAGCGCGGCACGACCGTCGTCTACGCCGACCGCTTCATCCCCGGCGAGGAGCGGCAGCGCGCGCAGGAGACGGGCACGGACGCCCGCGCGATCCACTTCCTCAAGCGCTTCACCGTCTTCAATGTCGAGCAGTGCGACGGCCTGCCGCCCGAGCTCGCCGCGACGGCGCCGCCTGCGGATACCTCGCTCATCGAGCCGCGGGTCCAGGCGCTGATCGCTACCTCCGGCGCCGACCTTCGCATCGGTGGGGAGCGCGCGTACTACGACGTGCTAGGCGACTTCATCCGCGTGCCGCCGCCGCAGGCCTATTTCCAGCCGATCGACTGGCACCGGACCGCGCTGCATGAGCTCGGCCACTGGACGGGGCAATCATCTCGCCTCGGCCGCGAGATCGCCAACAGCTTCGGCTCGAAGAAGTACGCGCAGGAGGAGCTGGTCGCCGAGATGACCGCAGCCTTCACGTGCGCCGCGCTCGGCATCGTGCCGACGGTGCGGCACGCCGACTATGTCGGCTCCTGGCTGGAAGTGCTGCGCGAGGACAATCGCGCGATCGTCCGCGCGGCGAGCGCGGCATCGAAGGGGGCGGACTACCTGCTCGCCTTCGCGCCCGAGACCGAAGCGGTCAACGCCGACGCGGACGCGGCAGAGGTGGTATCGTGACCCGCGGGCGCAACGCCACTGCCCCGCTCATCCTGCCAGAGGCGGAGGAGCGCTACGGCCACTACATCCGCGAAGCACTGACCACGGAGGGGGGCCACCTCGCTATCGGCCGCGGCGGCTTCACCCTGTACTTCGCCCGCGGCGCATTTCTCAGCGGGCATGACTACGAGACCATCAAGACGGCCTGCATCGCCGCTGGCCTGCCGGTGATCGACAGCCGCGCTCTCCCCTTCGAGGTCGTCTGCGATCTCGCGGTACGCGGCCCAATGGTGGCGGTCGGTGAGCCCGCAAGCGCACCGCCTTGGGGTGCCTTCTCCTACGCGCCGCTCGCGGCTATCGCGGATGCCTATCGCGCGGCCGGCGCGGAGGTGTGGAACCTGCCTCCCGTCGTAATGGCGGCGCGGAGAGAGTGAGAGGGCCGAGGCGGTCTTCGTGACGGGTTGAAGGTCAGGAGAGAGGCTCCCGGCCGGCCCGTCATGGAGAACCCCCATGTCGAAGCCCGCCCCGAAGGTCGCGCTCTCCGCCTCGCGCGACATCCCCTTCAACCGCCTCGTCCTCAGCCAGGCGAATGTCCGCCGCATCAAGGCCGGCATCGCCGTCGAGGAGCTGGCCGAGGACATCGCCCGGCGCACCCTGCTGCAGAGCCTCACCGTCCGCCGAGTGCTGGACGAGGACGGTCGCGAGACCGGCATGTTCGAGGTGCCCTCCGGCGGCCGGCGCTTCCGCGCGCTCGAACTGCTCGTGAAGCAGAAGCGCCTCGCCCGCACCGTGCCGATCCCCTGCATCATCCGCACCGAGGGCATCGCCGAGGAGGACAGCCTGGCCGAGAATGTGCAGCGCGCCCCGCTGCACCCGCTCGACCAGTTCCGCGCCTTCCAGGCGCTGCGCGAGCGCGGCCGCTCGGAGGAGGAGATCGCCGCGGCCTTCTTCGTCTCGGTCGGCGTGGTCCGGCAGCGACTACGCCTCGCCGCGGTCTCGCCGCGCCTCCTCGACCTCTACGCCGAGGACGGGATGACGCTCGAGCAGCTGATGGCCTTCACCGTCAGCCCCGACCACCAGCGCCAGGAGCAGGTGTGGGAGGCGCTGCAGCGCTCCTACGCCAAGGAGCCCTACCAGATCCGCCGCCTTCTGACCGAGGGCGCCGTGCGTGCCTCCGACAAGCGGGCGCGCTTCGTCGGCGCCGAGGCCTACGAGGCGGCGGGTGGGCTGATCCTCCGCGACCTGTTCCAGCCGGACGATGGCGGCTGGTGGCAGGATGCCGGGCTGCTCGACCGCCTCGCGCGCGAGCGGCTTGAGCGCGAGGCCGAGGCGATCCGCGCCGAGGGCTGGCGCTGGGTCGAGGCCGCGCCCGACTTCCCTTACGGCCACACCTACGGCCTGCGCCGCCTGGCCGGCGAGGCGCAGCCGCTCACCGAGGAGGAGACGGCGCGACGGGATGCGCTTCAGGCCGAGTTCGACCGGCTGGAGCAGGACTGCGCCGAGGCCGACGAGGTGCCGGAGGAGACCGACCGGCGCCTGGCCGAGATCGAGGAGGCGCTGGCCGCCTTCGAGGACCGGCCCGTCGCCTACGACCCCGAGGAGACGGCGCGCGCCGGCGTCTTCGTCAGCATCGATGGCTCGGGCGCGCTGCGCGTCGAGCGCGGCTATGTCCTGCCGGAGGACGAGCCGCCGGTCGCCGCGGCGCCCGAGGACGAACAGGTCGGGACCGACCAGCCCCCGGCCGAGCCGGAGCCGGAGGGCGAGACCACGGCCGAGCCCGAGACCGGCACGGCCATCCCGCCCGCCGAGCCGCCGGAGGAGGACGAGGGCATCCGCCCACTGCCCGACCGCCTGCTGACCGAGCTCACCGCGCACCGCACCCTCGCGCTGCGCGACGCGCTCGCCGCCGATCCGCAGGTGGCGCATCTTTCGGCGCTGCACGCCCTCTGCCTAAAACTGTTCTACCGCTACGGCCTCGACTCCTGCCTGGAGATCGAGCCGAAAAGCGCGCTGTTCTCGGCCCAGGCGCCCGGCCTCGCCGACACCGCCTCGGCACGCGCCATCGAGGCCCGCCACGCGCGCTGGCAAGCGCAGATGCCGACGGAGCCTGGTGAGCTCTGGCCGGTCCTCGCCGGCTTCGACGCCGACAGCCGCGAGGCGCTGTTTGCGCACTGTGTCGGGCTGACGATCAACGCCGTGCACGAGGCCTACAACCGCCGGCCCAAGGCGATCGCGCATGCCGACCGCATCGCCGAGGCGGTCAGCCTCGACATGGCCGCGGTCGGCTGGCGCCCGACAGCGGAGGCCTATCTCGGCCGCGTCACCAAGGGCCGCATCCTCGCCGCCGTGCGGGAGGCGCGCGGCGCGCGGACGGCGGAGCGCATCGCCGGTCTGAAGAAGGCGGAGATGGCGACGGCGGCCGAAGAGCTGCTCGCCGGCACCGGTTGGGTGCCCGAGCCGCTGCGCACGCCGGGCCAGGTCTTCGCCGCGGTGGAGCCGGAGACCGAGGCGGCGCCGGAGGGCGAAGCGGAATCGGCGGCCGACGGCGGCGAACCGGCCATCGCCTCGGCGCCGCCGGCCGAAGACACTGACGCCGCGGCGATCCCCACAGCCGCCATCGCCGCCGAGTAACCGGCCTCCCTGCACCTCGCGGGCCCGTCGCAACGCGGGCCCGCATCTTCATGGAGGGATCGATGCGCGAGGATGCCGCCGCGCTCGCGCGCCGCCTGGCCCGCAACGCCGAGGCGGTCTGCCGCCACTACCTCTCCAACGGCCGGCGCGAGGGCCGTTGGTGGACCGTGGGCGATGTCGCCAATACGCCGGGGCGCAGCCTGTTCGTGCGGCTGCACGGGCCTGAGGCGGGCCGCGGCGCCGCCGGGAAGTGGACCGACGCCGCGACGGGCGAGCATGGCGACCTGTTGGACCTGATCGCCCGGGCATGCGGCCTCGACAGCCTGCGCGACGTGCTGGAGGAGGGGCGGCGGTTCCTGAGCCTGCCCGCTCCCCAGCGGCCCGAGCCGCGCGCGCCTGTCGCCGCCGGCTCGCCGGATGCGGCGCGCCGGCTGTTCCACGCCGGACAGCCAATCAAGGGGACGCTGGCCGAGACCTACCTGCGCGCGCGCGGCATCACCTACCTGGACGATCTGCCCGCGCTGCGGTTCCACCCGCGCTGCTACTACCGCGCTGACGAGAAGGCGCCGGTCGAGACGTGGCCCGCGATGCTCGCCGCGGTGACGGATCTCGACGGCGCGATCACCGGCGTGCACCGCACGTGGCTCGCCCGCGATGGCAGTGGCAAGGCGCCGATCGCGACGCCTCGGCGCGCGATGGGGCGGCTGCTCGGCAATGGCGTACGGTTCGGCCTCGTGCAGGACGTCGTCGCTATCGGCGAGGGTATTGAGACCGTGCTGGCCCTGCGCTGTGTCCTGCCCAAGATGCCGATGATCGCCGCTCTATCGGCAAGCCATCTCACAGCCCTGGTGCTGCAAGCAGGGCTCAAACGCATCTACATCTCCCAGGATAACGACGACGCGGGCATGCATGCTGCGCAGTCCCTGGCCGGCCGCGCAGGCTATCATTTCATCGAGCCGTTCGTGCTTCGCCCACGCGCCCGCGACTTCGACGACGATCTCCGCCAACTGGGCTCTGCCGAGGCGGCTGCGTGGCTACGCGCCCAGCTTGCACCTGAGGATGCAACCTGCCTGCTGTTGCCGCAGCCGGCTGATGTCGGGCTGGGCGGTTAGCGCGGCGCCTGCATCCGCCTCCGCGCTGCGCCCAGATCGGTCGGTCACGAGTTCTTTGCGCTCTCCCGAAAGCGGCCGGTAGAACTCTGCCGGCTAGCAGCTCATCAGGCCGGACTCATTACCGGCCACTCCAGCCACTGCAGTGGGCCACGAAGCCTTGCAAACCGGGGCATCCATGGTGATCCTATAAGCGAAAGGAATCGTGCTTGGATTCGCCAGGGCAGTTCAGCGCGGCTGCTTCGGCAGCCGGATACCTTTACCAAGCGCGCCTTGGTCTCGCCCTTGCCTTGCCCCACGTCAACGCAAGTACAGGCGTTGAGATATCTATCGAGCTTCTGGACGATGTGGCTTTCGAACGAGAGGGGAGCCCTATTGAGCTCCTGCAGACCAAGCATCACCTGAGTCGGACTGCGAGCTTGACGGACGCAAGCAGCGATTTGTGGAAGACCATACGGGTCTGGGCATCTCAGGTAGCCGAAGACCCGTCGTTACCTACACGCTGTCGGCTCGTGCTCATTACGACCGGGACAGCACCCGCCGGGTCGGCAGCATCCTGCCTGCGCCCCACCTCCGGCCTGCTCTCAGCCCAGCGGCGCAACCCGGACGAGGCGCTTCGCCTGCTCACCGAGGTGGCTGGCACCTCCCGTAGCCGCGACCTTGCACCCGCTTTCGAGGCGTTTCTCTCCCTGACTCCTGAAATGCGTGCCTCGCTCCTCACCTCGGTCGAGGTACTGGACCATCAGCCGACCCTGGGCGACCTTGAGGGGGTCCTCGACAGGCAACTCCAACTCGCTGTGCCTCGCGGCAAGGCGTCCGCGGCCCGCGAACTCTTGGAGGGCTGGTGGTGGCCGCGCGTGTGCCGGGCCTTGATGTCGCAGCCTCCGGGGCGCATCGCGATTGCAGACCTGGAGACGAAGCTGGAAGAGGTCAGGGAGTGGTTCCGGCGAGACGCACTCCCAATATCCTTCGCCGATGCAGTACCGTCGGACGAGGAGGCGGCGGGGTACGAAGCCTTCAGGTTCGTCCGTCAGTTGCAGGGCGTGGGGATCGGGCGACAGAGGATCACGAATGCGAAGCGTGACTACTATCGCGCGTTCGCTCAGCGGTCCCAGTGGCTGCGCGACCACCTCACCCTAGACGACGAGGTTGCATTGTTCGAGGCGACCTTGACGGAGGAGTGGGAGGCACGGTTCGAGGCGATGTGCGACGATCACGCAGACCCCACCTGCGAGGCAGCGACGCTCCAGGCCGCCGGGGCAGCGATTTACCGATGGGTGGAAAGCGAGGCGCGCTTCCCCTTCCGCGGGACGGACGCGCGGTTCGTGTGCGTAGGCTCCTACCACATGCTCGCAGACCATCTCCGGGTGGGATGGCACCGCGACTTCCGAACCATGTTCAAGGACGACGATGCCTGATTCTGCGTCGAGGAGCGCTTGGGAGCGCCCCTGGCGCGAGCGCCCAGGCGAGCAAGCAGCCCTCCTCAACCCGGCCTTCGTCGGGGAGACCGTGGCGCGTGTCGTCACAGGCTACCGACGGTCGGGAGAGCGTCCGTTGCCGCTTCCCCTTGCGTTCCTCGTCCCGCCACTTGTCCTTCCCCCGGCCATACGGGCCCTGCTGCCGAAGCGGGCGAACGCGACTTTCGGAACTTGGACCGCGATAAACGCGCCCCGCCTTGTGGACCTCCCAGACCGCATCCTCCGGCTCAGGCCAGTAACGCGCGAGGCGCTGCTTTTTCTGGCGCAGTTGGGCGCAGTGACGCTCGACGGCGACGGCATCGTCCCGGGACCTCGTCCGCTACGCCTCGGCGTGTCGCCGTCCAAAACGACGGACGAGACCACCCACATTCGCCGCGCGGCGGATCTGGTCGGCCGTTGGTTCGGGGCGCAAGCCGACCCCGCCGCAATCATGCAGGGCCTTGGGACGACACCATGACGATGCAGATTCGTGCCATCGCGATCTACTCTCTAGACGGCGAGCGGCGCGACGTGCGGTTTGCGTTGGGGAGGCTCAACATCGTCGCGGGCGGGTCGAAGACGGGCAAGTCAGCGCTTCTGGACATCGTCGATTACTGCTGGGGGCGGAGCGAGTGCACCGTAGCCCAGGGGGAAATCCGGCGGTCGGTATCCTGGTTTGCTGTCCTCTTCGACCGCGACGGCGAGGGCATTCTCGTCGCACGCCGCAACCCCGGACCGGCGGCGGCAACGAGCGACGATATCCACTTCGAGCGGAACGCGGAGGACCTCCCTGAGCGAGACGACGGGTTCACTAAGAACATCACTGCTGACGGCCTTCGCCTCCAACTGTCCATCCTCCTAGGCATCCCGGAGAACCTGCAGGTGCCGGAGCCCGGGGCAACTCGCCAGCCGCTGGCCGCCACCTCGGGCCAAGCGATCTTCTTCTGCCTGCAGGCGCAGGACGAGATCGCGAACCGCCGCCTGCTGTTCCATAGGCAGGGCGACCAGTACATCCCGCAGCACATCAAGGACGTGCTGCCCTACTTCGTCGGGGCAGTCGATGAGGACCACTATCTCAACCAGCGCCGCTTGGCCGACGCACGGACGAGGTTGCGCCGGCTGGAACGTGACCTGGCGGATGCGGAGGCCGCAGCGGGTGAGTCGTCGGGCGCTGCAGATCGGCTCCTGGGCGAGGCGCGCCGGGCAGGCTTGATTGAATTCGGGGAGACCCCCGCCGATCCCACTGCCGTCCGCCAGTTGCTGGAGGTCGCTTCCGCGCCTCGCTCTGCAACCCTCGCCGAGTTCGAAGAGAGCGGGACCGACCTCGCGGAACTGGAGGAAAACCGGCGACGGCTACGCGTCGAAATGGACGGCATCCGCGAGGAGATCGACGAGGTGAAGCGGTTCTCGAAGGAGGCCGCGGGCTTCGAAACCGAAGCCAAGGAGCACGAGGCCCGGCTGGTCTCGATAGGCTTGGTGGGCGCAACCGACGCCGACCACGGTAGCTGTCCCCTATGCGCGAGCCGGCTGACCGTCGCCGTGCCATCCGTCGAGGAGATCAGGCGGTCCCTGACGGTCGTCGAGCGCCAACTCGCGTCGGTGAGGCGGGACAGCCCCCGCCTCCAGACGCGCCTCGCCGACCTCGAGACTCGCAGGTCCACCAAGGAGCGCGAGATCAGGGAAGCGCAGGCCCGCATTGCCGGCAGGATCGCGGAGAACGAGCGGCTGCGGGTCCAGCAGGATCGCCTCGCCGAGGGAGCCCGTGTCGCGGGCAGGATCGCCTACTTCCTGGAGAACGCCCGGACCGTGTCGGTCGGCTCGCAGCTGAGGGAGGACGTGACCAGGTGCAGGGCGCAGGTGTCCGAATTGCAGCGGCTCGTGGACCCGGAGGTCACGGAAGAGCGCCTCGCCGGTTCGCTGTCCCTTATCGCGAGCTACCTGGCGGAGTACGCCCGCCACTTGGACCTTGAACACTCCGACCACCCGCTCAGGTTCGACCGCAGAAATCTCACGGTCGTTGCAGAGTCCCCGGAAGGGCCGCTGCCGCTGGGTCAGATGGGAAGCGGGGAGAATTGGGTCGGTTACCACGTGGCGCTCCACCTCGCCCTACACCGCCTCCTCCGCCTCCGCAGGAGGCCGGTGCCGGCGTTCCTGATTCTCGACCAGCCTTCTCAGGCCCACTATCCCCCCGAGCGGGACGTGGGACAGGTCGGGGGGCAGGACGACGAGGATCAGATCGCGGTCGCGCGGCTGTTCAGGCTGCTTTGGGACTACGCTCGGGAGCTCGCGCCCACGATGCAGGTCATTGTCATGGACCATTTCGAGGTGCTCGACGACTGGTTCCGGGACGCGACCGTCGAGCGCTGGCGGGACGGCATCAAGCTCGTACCGCTAACCTGGGTTCGTTAGGCGTGAGCAAGTCATTCAACGGCTAGGCAGGCGGAGGAGCATTCGGCAAGTCGGTCAATTCTCCTTGCTGGCCACAGCGCCCAAGACCTTCGTGTGCGCGATCGGGCCGGAGCCGGTCCCTCCCCGCAACGCCGTCGCGCAACTTTCTTCCCCGCGGCCCTGACGTGCCGCTTCCTCGCGAGACAAGAAAGCCGCGCGCCGGCGTCCTCCGCTGCGCTGCGGCCCTCCGGCTTCGCCTGCGGGTGCAGGTCCGTCCCGTCCCCGGCCGGGTGATCGCCACGAAGGCCGCGATGGGCGCGGCCCGTGACAGCGAGGACCCGGCCATGACCGACCGCTTCGACGACGCCGAACCCACCCGCGCCGCCTCCGCCACCGCGCACCTGCTCGACGAGCTCCAGCTCCACGGCTACCGCCCCTTCGCCGACGAGCCCGACCCTCGGCCGCTGCCCGATCCCGATCGCCTCTCCGGCGCCGTCGCCGACATCTTCGACGCATTCGTCGCAAGCCTCGGCGAGACGCGCCTCGAGCCCGACCTGCCCGACCTGCTCTGGTCGCTGGTCAACCTCTTCCATCGCGGCATCGACCGCATTGGTCGCGAGCTCGACACCAACGAGGCCGCGCAGCAGCGCTCCCAGCGCGAGCAGGACGGCTCCGAGGTCCGCTCCGTCGGGCTCGAACGCCTCCTCGCCCAGGGCCTCACGCTCATCGAGCGCCGCAACGCCTTCGAGTTTCTCCGCGACGCCGCCGCCGAGCACTTCGAGCATCACACCGGCTCCGCCTGGCGCCCGCGCGCGGGTTCGATGGTCAGCCGCCGCACGATGACCGCTGCGATGATCGACAGCCGCGACTTCCTGGCCGCGAGGCGCCGCGCCGAGACCGAGCCTCTGCTGCCCGCGGGCGTACGCATCGCCTTCGCCGGCGGGGTCGAATGCATCGATCACCTGCGCATCTGGGCCGCGCTCGACCGCGTGCACGCGAAGCACCCGGACATGGTGCTGCTGCATGGCGGCACGCCGAGGGGCGCCGAGCGCATCGCCGCCTGCTGGGCCGACCAGCGCAAGGTGCCGCAGATCGTCTTCAAGCCGGAGTGGCACCGCCACGCCAAGGCCGCGCCCTTCAAGCGCAACGATGCACTGCTCGAGACGCTGCCGATCGGCGTCATCGTCTTCCCCGGCTCGGGCGTCACCGACAACCTGGCCGACAAGGCGAAGCGCCTCGGCATCCCGCTCTTCGACTTCCGCGGGGGCGGCGGCTAGCGCCGCCCGCACGACGATGCGCTCACGCAAAGGCGAACCGCTGCGCGCCGGCGATCCGCTAAAATCGCGGCGCATCATCGCGCCTCGACCGGGGAGGGTCGCATGACGCTCGGTGTCATCGTCAGCCTGTTCGGCCTCGGCACGATGCTCGTGCTGCTGTTCACGCTCGCCATCTACGCCGTGCCGTTCTTCGTCGGACTGACGGTCGGCATGTGGGCGTTCGAGACGGGCGCGGGCGTCGTCGGCGCCGTGCTGGTCGGTATCGTCGCGGGCGTGATCGCGCTGTTCGCCGCGCAGCTGCTCTTCGCGTTCGTCCGCTCGCTCGCCCTGCGGGCCGTCATCGCGCTGCTGTTCGCGGCACCGGCCGCCGTGGCCGGTTACCACGCGGTGCTCGGTATCTCGGCGCTGCTCGTGCCGTCGGAAGTCTGGCGGCACGTGTTCGCGGCGATCGGTGGCCTCGTGGTGGGTGTCTGCGCTGCCGTGCAGCTGGCTGCGTTTGCGGGCGCCGGCGCCCAGCCGAGGCAGGCCACCGCTGGCCGTCCAGACGCAGAGTTCGCCGAAGGCGCGGGACCTGATCAGCCTCGCCTGCCATCCCCTTCCGCGGCACGCCTGCCCGCGCCGTCATCGGGATCGCGCGGCTGAACCGAAGCAGGGTGGCGCTCGGCGGGAACATCCACGCCACGCCCCACCGAGTCGGGATGATGGGTCACCTGTCCAGCATCTCGCCTCCCCCGTTCCGGCCGGATCCTCCCTTGTGCACGCCATGGGCGCCGTGACCGCGATGACTGGTCCATCGCGCTTGTGCCGGGCAAGGCGACCGTCGCCTGCTGTCTCCCCGGTCCGTCCGGTGTCGCGCTGCCACGCTGCCTCGGATGGCCTGATCTGGCCGAGGGACGGCTGACGCCTCGGGCGCCTCGGCCGCAACGGCGCCGGTGCGACTTTCTTCCCCTGGCTACCCACCCCACGCGGCAAGCCGCGCGGGGACCCCGGGTGGGCCATTCCTCGCGAGGCAAGAAAGTCTCCCAGCCCCGTCCTCCGCTGCGCTGCGGCTCCTGCGGAGTGCGTCGGCGCCCGCCCCCGGCCGGACGATCGCCATCGAGGCCGCGATGGGCGCGGCCCGATCGACAGACAGGAGACAGTCATGGCAACCATCGGCACCTTCACCCGCACCGGCGACGGCTTCACCGGCACGGTCTCCACCCTCACCCTCGACGCCAAGGTCCAGGTCCGGCCGGCCGAGAAGAGCAGCGACAAGGCCCCCGACTTCCGCATCTTCGCCGGCCGGGCCGAGATCGGGGCAGCGTGGAAGAAGACCTCGAACGAGGGCCGCGACTACCTCTCGGTCAAGCTCGACGACCCCTCCCTGCCGGCGCCGATCCTGGCGAACCTCTTTGAGATGGAGGGCGGCGAGTTCGAGCTGATCTGGTCCCGCCCGAACGGCAACCGCAGCAGGGAGTGAACGGCCAACGGCGCCCCGCCTGGATGGGCGGGGCGCCAGCCTCAACGCGTCACCGGCAAGGTGGACTGGCGTCGCAGCGATCGGCTTTGTAACCTTTGGTTGAACACGATCACCGAAGCGGATTCGCACCGACCCATGGCTGATTCTCTCTCCGCCGCGGTGTCGCGCTTCGGCGCCTCGCTCAAGGCAAAGCTCTCCGGCAAGGCAGCGGTCGGCGCACCGGAGGACCAGCTCCGCGCGCCGCTCGAGACGCTGATCGCCGACCTCGCCGCCATCCTGCTGCTCAAGGCCGGCGATGTGGTCGCGATCGGCGAAACCACGCTGTCCTCCCTGAAGACCCGACCGGACTACGCCGTCCGCGCCCGCAACGCCCTCGTCGGCTTCATCGAGGTCAAGGCACCCGGCAAGGGCGCCGACCCGCGCCGCTTCAAGGACGAGCACGACCGCGACCAGTGGACCAAGCTCAAATCCCTGCCGAACCTCATCTACACGGACGGCAATGCCTTCTCGCTGTGGCGTGACGGCGCCCTCCAGGGCGAGATCGTGCGGCTGTCCGGCGACGTGGAATCCGCCGGTGCCGCGCTCACCGCGCCCGACGCGCTGACCCGCCTGTTCGGCGACTTCCTGCGCTGGGAGCCGATCCCGCCCACCAATGCGCGCGCGCTCGCAGCACTCAGCGCCGGCCTGTGCCGCCTGCTGCGCGACGAGGTCACCGAACAACTCGACCAGAAGGTCCCGGCGCTGAGCGGCCTTGCCGAAGACTGGCGCCGGCTGCTGTTCCCCGAAGCCAGTGACGAAGACTTCGCCGACGGCTACGCGCAGGCCGTCACCTTCGGCCTCCTGATGGCGCGCGCGCAGGGCATCGTGCTCGCTGATGGCCTGGACCGCGTCGCGAAGGCGCTGGCCAAGACCAACACGGTGATCGGCGGCGCCTTCCGCGTGCTGACCGACGATGTCGATGGGCAGGAAGCGCTGAAGACTTCGCTCGGCACCCTCACACGCGTGCTCGATGCTGTGGATTGGGCGGCCATCGGCAAGGGCGACTCCGAGGCCTGGCTGTATTTCTACGAGCACTTCCTGGAGGCCTACGACAACGACCTGCGCAAGCTCACCGGCTCCTACTACACGCCGCCCGAGGTGGTCACCGCGATGGTGCGCCTGGTGGATGATGTGCTGCGGGACCCGGCGCGCTTCGGACAGCCGGAGGGGCTCGCCTCCAACGAGGTCACGCTGGCGGACCCGGCCGCCGGCACCGGCACCTACCTGCTGGGCGTCCTGCGACGCATCGCGGAGACTGCGCGCGCAGACGGCGCCGGCAGCGTGCCGGGCGTCATCCGCGCCGCGCTGAAGCGCATCATCGGCTTCGAATTGCAGTTCGGCCCCTTCGCCGTAGCGCAGCTGCGCCTGCTGGCAGAGGTCGCCGACCTGCTCAAAATAAAGGGCACGGTGCCGTCGGACGTGCATCTGCGCCTCTATGTCACCGACACGCTTGGCAATCCCTATGCTGATGAGGAATACATCCCGCAGATCCTGAAGCCGCTCGCTGAGTCCCGACGCGAGGCGAACAAGGTGAAACGCGCCGAGCCGATCACCGTCGTCATCGGCAATCCGCCCTACAAGGAAAAGGCGAAGGGTCGCGGCGGATGGGTCGAGTCCGGCAGCTTGAATGCGAAGGGGGCCGCGCCGCTTGCGCGTTGGATGCCGCCGCCGGAATGGGGCGTTGGTGCGCATTCGAAGCATCTGCGCAACCTCTATATCTATTTCTGGCGCTGGGCGACGTGGAAGGTGTTCGGCGATGCGGCCGCCGCGCCGCAGGCGCGGGCGGACCGGCGCGGTATCGTGTGCTTCATCACCGTGGCTGGGTTTCTCAACGGGCCGGGTTTCCAGGCGATGCGCGCCGATCTGCGTCGCACGGCGGATGAGATTTGGGTGGTGGATTGTTCGCCGGAGGGGCATCAGCCGGCCGTCGCCTCGCGCATTTTCCAGGGCGTGCAACAGCCCGTGTGCATCGTGCTGTTGGCGCGCACGGGCAAGACGGATGTGAGCAAACCTGCCCGCGTGCGGTATTGCGCGTTGCCGATCGGGCGGCGGGAGCAGAAATTCGAGGCCTTGGCGAAGCTGACACTCGACGGCGAGGGCTGGATCGATTGTCCGGAGGCGGAGCGCGCGGCCTTCCTGCCTGCCGCGACGGGCGGATGGGCGACCTATCCGGCGCTCGATGCGCTATTCGCCTACGATGGCTCAGGCGTCATGCCAGGGCGCACCTGGGTGATCGCGCCAGATCGGTGGTCATTGGAAGAGCGCTGGAAGCGCCTGATTGCCGAGCGCGATTCGGAGCGGAAGGAAGTGCTGTTTCACCCGCACATCCGCAACGAGCAGCTCGGCGACAAGCACTCAGGCAAGGCTGTGGAGGAGGGCCTGGCAGGCCACGCCCATCGCATACTGCCCGTAGCGAAGGATAAGGGCGCGGTCGTCGCGCCGGCCCACTACGGCTTCCGGTCCTTCGATCGCCAATGGGTCATTCCTGACGCACGCTTATTAAACCAACCGAACCCGACCATTTGGCGCATGCATTCGGAGAAGCAGGTCTACCTCACTGCGCTGATGCAGCACTCGCCGACTGGCGGACCGGCAGTAACCTTCTCCGCGCTCATTCCGGACCTTCACCACTACAAGGGCTCGTTCGGTGGTCGCGCCTTTCCGTTGTGGGCCGACAGCGCCGCGGCGACGCCAAACATCCCTGCCGCAGTGCTTGCCGCGCTTTCCTCGGCGCTCGGCGCGCCCATCTCCGCGCCGGACATCCTCGCCTACATCGCAGCCGTGGCCGCGCACCCGGCCTACGTCACCCGCTTCGTGACCGACCTCGTACAGCCCGGCCTGCGAATCCCGCTCACCACCGACTCCGGGCTGTTCACCGAGGCCGCACGCCTCGGCCGCCGCGTCATCTGGCTGCACAGTTTCGGCGAGCGCTTCGTCGATGCGTCCGACGGCCGTCCCGCCGGCGCGCCACGCCTGCCCGCCGCCGAACGCCCGACCATCCCGGAAGACGGCGCCATCCCGACCGACCCCGCTGCGATGCCCGACACGATCCGCCACGACGCAGCCACGCGCCGGCTGCATGTCGGCCAGGGCCATGTGGACAATGTCTCGCCTGCAGTCTGGGACTACGAAGTCTCCGGCAAGCAGGTGCTGACGCAGTGGTTCAGCTACCGCGGCCGTGACCGCTCGCGCCCGATCATCGGCGACCGCCGCAAGCCCTCGCCGCTCGGCGACATTCAGCCGCCCGGTTGGCTGCCGGAATACACGGCCGAACTGCTCAACGTGCTGAACGTGCTCGGCGGCCTCGTCGCGCTGGAGGCCGCGCAGGCCGACCTGCTGGAGCGCATCTGCAACGGCCCCACGCTGCCGGCCTCGGCGCTCCATGCCGCGGTTGCGGCGGACACGACGAAGGCGCCCGCCGCACGGCGCGGCCGCCGACGCGTGGCGGCGCAGGGCGATCTTTTGGGCGGGAGCGATCCCTGACGCGCCGGCGGCGCGCCGCTCAGCCGTTGCGCTGCGCGTTGCGCCAGGCCGTCCAGTCGACGATGCCGTGGTCGCGCACGACCTCGACCGCCTCCGGTCCGGCAACGCCGCAGAACACCACCAGGTTGGGATAGGCGGAGCGCGCGCTCGGCACGAACAGGCCGTCGCGGCCGTGGAAATGCGCGGCCTCGGCGATCTCCTGCGTGCGCGGATATTCGAGCTGCCGTTCGCTGTAGGACAACTGGCCGAACGCGTTCGTCTTGAGGCCCAGGCTCGCGAGCACCTCCAGCGAGGCGATGCGCACGCAGGCGTCGAGCGTGACGCGAAGCTCGTGCAGGCCGTAGCGCACCTGGGACGGCATCACCGGCTGGCCGCGGCTGAGATGGAAGAACATTTCGGCCCGCGCGCCATCCTCATGCGTCGAGGTGTAGAGAACCTCAAAGCTGCGATCATCCCAACGGCCGCCCACCGCGCTGCCCTGCGTCGGGTCGCGCCCTTCGCGCACGACGCGCCATACCGGGCCGCTCCAGGCCTCCCGCGGCAGCGCCTCGACGGCGTCGAGCAGGTGGTTGTCGCGGGGGGAGCGGGCCGCGGCCATGCCTCAGAGATACACGTCCGAGTCCAGCCGATCGAGGATACGCAGGATCTCCTCGGACCGGTTCTGGTTGATCAGGTCGATGGCCCGCTGGCCATCAAGCTGCGGATGACGCGCATAGAGCCAGGTGCGGATTTCATCCGCGCTGTAGTACTCGGTCAGCCGCTGGACGATGAAGTGCAGGTCCGACAGCACCAGCTGCGTGTCCGGCTGCGGCTTGACCGTGCCGGACTTCCAGCGCGAGACCGTCGCCTTGGAGACGTCGGCGATGTTGGCGATGTCCGTGCCTGACAGGCCGCCGAACTCGTTCAGATCGTCGATGTAGCGGGGCATTGCGCCCGATTTGCCGCTCACGGCTGCCCCTTTGCGGACTTGGGTGCTCCTCCACTCCGAAGCGCGGCCACGCGTGCGCGGGGCACGTCGTTGCCACGGGTCTCGTGGATGGTCTCGAGGGTCGTGCGAATCTTCTCGGTCGTCCGGCTATGGTCCGCGAGCCGCTTCATCAAGGCTTCCGGATCGATGTTGTGGCGCGCCGCTTCGGCAGCGTCCGGGCGCAGTGCCTTGATCTCGCGCGCCGTCCTGTCGGCTTTCGCCATGGGCCCGTCGTGGCTGAGAAAATACGTCTCGCGTCGCAGGTCCGGCACGGCCTCCAGCTTCGCGATGCTGCTGAAGAACTGCCGCGCCGCATGCCCCCGCGGATCGGCGACCATGCTGTCGTACCCGTGCTTGCAGCACGCGCGATCAGCGCATCCGCAGATGCGGCGGCCATTCTTCGCGCTTGCGGGAACGTCGAGCTCGCTGCGCGTCAGCGTGCGGTTGAGGCCGGGTATCGAGAGCCGCACCGCGCGGCCGAACTTCGCGTCGTCGGGACGCGGTTTGGCTGGCTTGTGCCAGTCGCCCGTGTCGAAGCGCTCGCGCTCGCCAATGCCCTGCGCAATGCCGGAGACCCCGCCGAACGCTAGGGCCGCCTGGCCTGGCAGCCCGCCCAGTTGATCGGCGATCACGGGCTTGCCGAGGTTGTGCAGTCCCGCCGCGGCCGAGAGGTAGCGGCTCAATTGCAGGGGACCGGCATCGGCGCCCAAACCCGCGACGCGGAGCCAGACGTAGTCGATGGGAAGCGCGGCCAGCGTCGCGACCAGCATGCCGCGCTGATTCGGCTGGTTCAGCACCGCGTTCGGAACGATCAGCGGATAGTCGATCGCGATGCCCTGGCCCCCCTCGCGGTCGAGTGCTCTCCGCAACGCGAGGCAGGCGTCGCGATCCACCGAGAACCAATCGCGGAATGCCGGATCGCCCAGGTGATGCGCCGGCGACAGGACAGCGGTGACGCCTGATGAGACCGCCAGGCGCGCGATCTGGCCGATGACGTCGGACTTTGCGTCGGCCCGGAAATGATCGGGGCCGAGCGGCCCGGCACCTTCGGGCAAGGCCCATGGTGCGGTGCGAACCCGCCCGGAGTGCCGCCCGACGCTGGCGAGCTCTGCCGCTTCGGTGTCCAGGACGATCTCGCCGCCGGCGTCGCGGACTGCCGCGATAAGCTCTTGCTGGTGGCGCAGGCGGGAGGCTTCAACGACGAGGCGGCGGGCGGGCAAGTGCCCTGCTCCATGAAGATCCGCGAGCTTCCGATGGGCCTCGCCGACCCAGAGATAGGTTGCGATCGGCGACGAAGGGGCCGGGGACGGCTTCGGGAAGGGGAGGATCTGGGCGGCCACAGCGCACCTCGCGCATCTGAGTTTCACGAGAAGCTATCTGTGAAACGCCAATGCGTCAAGGAAGAGCGGGCTTCGGTGTACCCCGCCTCGGGATTGAGGGGTTGTGGGCATCTACCGCGGCTTGCCCGCGGTGCCGGAGCGACCGCCACGGCGAAGCGGAGCGGCGGCATCGCTCTCGCCGTCCGGCGCGACAAGCGCGACGTGGCTCACCCCGAGCGCGGACGCCAGTTCGAAGAGCGTGACGATCGTCGGGTTACGGCGGCCGCGTTCCAGGCTGCTCAGATATTGCTGGCTGAAGCCCGAGGTTTCGGCGAACGCCTCCTGCGTCAGGCCCTTCTCGAGCCTGATCCGCCGCACGTTCCTCCCCACCAGCCGGCGCATGTCCATGCCGGCACGGTCGTCGCGCTACATACTTCGAGTTTATCACCTATAGTATGTATCGACTGCGACCCCTCAAAAGCGCTTGGGGGATGGCGCATCGCGCACCAGTGGACGACGCTGATGAGGTGGGTGCACCGAGTCGTCGATGCTGAGAGGAGCTTGCATGGGCAGCAGGAAGATCCTCGACAGGCCGCCAGACGAGCCGACCGTCACCGAGTACGATCTCGCCCACAAGGTGATCTATCTCCGTCTGCTTGATGCCGCCGCCGATCAGGCCGATTGGCGCGAGGCAAGCCGCCTCGTTCTTGGCCTGGACCCGGCGCGCGACCCTGACCGCGCCAAGCGCATCCACGACAGCCACTTGGCCCGCGCCCGATGGATGACCGAGGCCGGTTATCGCGACCTGCTGCGGCAGGGCTCGACAAACTGACCGGCGTTGCGCCCACGGCAACACGGTTTGCCTGGCGCGCGCCTGGACAACACACGGAATGGTCGCATGTCTCGGCGTGCTGCGCGCGGAGCGTGTGCTCCGCGCTGTGTCGGAGCCTTGCCATGCCGTCGCGAGACTGGCGGTCGGCGGCCGCCTATGCCGATCTGGAGAACGCCTCGGCGCGCGATCTCGCCTGGGAATTCCTCCGGCGCAACCCGCGCTATGTGCGCGACTGGGAACAGCTCGACGACCGGCGGCCCGACGACGCGGCCAGCGCCGTCGCCGAGCGCTGGGGGTTGCGATTTCGCGGCCGACCCGGCGCTGGACGCGGGCAGCGCAAGGGTCATCTGGGCGCCGACCATCTCTACCGCCACCGTTGCGCTGTCGGCCTTGCCGCCGTCCTTCTCGCCTCCCTTGCCGGCTGTCCTGCCGCCCTTGAATTCACCGCAGCTGGGGAGTGACGGGCTGCACGGAACCGTAGGGACGCCGCCGCTGCCGGTCTGGTTGATCGGCGACCCGCCGCCCGACGCGCCGCTAGGCGTCCTGGTGCCGCTCGACGCCCTCACGCCAAAGCGCCTGGCTGCTGCGCTGCAATTCTGGACTGCGCTCCGGGGCCGACCCGCGCGCGATCACGCTTTTTCGCGCAACCGCCGACGGGTCCTGGTCAATCGCCTGCGCGCACTCGATGGCGATGCCGACGGCGCGAGCATCCGCGACCTCGCGGTCGGCCTGTTCGGAGCGGCCCGCGTTCCCCGTAGCGCCGCCTGGAAGAGCCACGATCTGCGCAGCCGCACCCTGCGCCTCCTTTCGGCTGCTCGCGCACTCCGAGATGGCGGCTACCGCGACCTGCTGACCGCCGGAGCCAGCGCCCGCCTCTGACCTCCGCGCGGGGTCCGGTTTCGCCGCCGCGGTCTTCGGACTCCCACGCGGCGACCACGCTTCTCCAGCCTCCGATGCGACCGCCGCGCCCCATGCGCGGCATCCGACAGCGTCACCGGAGGCTCCCGATGCCCGACCCGAATGCCGGCCTGCCGCCGCGTTATCTCCGCACGCCGGAGGCCGCCCGCTTTCTCGGCTTGTCCGGCCGTACCCTCGAGAAGCACCGCACCTACGGTACGGGCCCGCGCTACTCGAAGCTCGGCGGGCGCGTCGTCTACGCGGTGACAGACCTCCAGGCCTGGGTGAACCGCGGCACCAAGGCATCGACCAGCGACGACACCGGCGAGACAGTGCTACCCGCCAAGCGTCACGCGGCCATCTCGCCGGCCTATGCCGGCGCGGCACGCCGCTGAGTGCTCGCCGCCGATGCGCCGCGATACCTCGCCCAGCGAACGACTGCGCCTCAGTCCCTTCGACGCCCTACCGGACGACGGCCCACCACGTCGCGACCAGCGCGACCTGATGGAGCGGCCGTTCTTCTCGCTGGCGAAGGGCCGCCGCGTTGCGCCGATCCTCTACCGCGCCGGCGACATCGAGGTGCAGGTCCATGCCGTCCCCGAGCATGGCATGGCCACCATCTGGGACGCCGACGTGCTGATCTGGGCCGGCTCGCAGATCGTCGAGGCCGCTGATCGAGGCCTCGCCGCCTCCCGCTTCATGCGGTTCGCGCCACACCAGCTGCTGACCGCCATCGGGCGCGGCACCGGGCAGCATCAGTACCTGCTGTTGAAGGCGGCGCTCGCCAGGCTCCAGTCGACCGTCATCCGCACCACGATCCGCCACGGCGCGCACTGGCGGCGCCAGCAATTCTCCTGGATTAACGAATGGGAGGAGCGGATCACCGCCTCCGGCCGCGCCGACGGCATGGAGTTCGTGCTGCCGGACTGGTTCTACCGCGGCGTCCTCGACCGACAGCTGCTGCTGACCATCGATCCGGCCTACTTCCGCCTATCGGGCGGGATTGAGCGCTGGCTCTACCGCGTCGCGCGCAAGCACGCGGGCCATCAGCCCTCCGGCTGGGCGTTCGAGTTCCGGCACCTGCACGCCAAGTCCGGCAGCCTCGCGCGCTTCGCCGACTTCGCGCTCGACCTGCGCCGGCTCGTCGCGCGCCAGAGCCTGCCCGGCTATCGCCTTGCCATCCGTCGCGATGTCGCGGGCGGCGAAGTGCTCCACATCATGCCGAGCGGTCGCCTCCCCGGCGTTGTGGATAACTTGTGCAGCCCTGTGGAACCGCACGGCACATCAGGCGCACGGGACACGGCAGATCAGGCGCAGCCGGCACGGCAGATCAGGCGCACGAACCACCCGCAAACCGTTGCAGCGCAAGCGGAATTCTGGCCCGTAAAGACTCTAATTGAGTCTAATTCTAATGATGGTAGGCCCAGCGCGGTCGGTGGAAAACACGACCGGGACGGGGAGCGGGGGGCGGTGCCATGACGCCGCTGACCCGCGTCGAGTTGCTGTGGCTCGAGGGGCGCATCGAGCGCTGGATCCGCTTCGGGCAGATCGCCGAGGAGACGATCCTCGACCGCCGGCGCCGCGTCGTCGCCTTCGCGGCGGGCGAGGTGTTCGCCTTCGTGCGGTGGGCATCCAACGGCTACGGCACCGTGGTCAGCCGCATCGACATCCTGCGCGCGGTCGGCCCGGGCGAGGCATTCAGCACGATCGGCTTTGTGGAGCCGGGGGCGGAAATCCTGCTGCGAATGTCCAACTGGCCGAAGGTCAACGAGGTGCTGCGCGCGATCGACGCGGTCGAACGCGCGGGCGTCGCAGCCGAGGAAGCCTGTCCAGACCACTGGCGGCACGTGATGAACCGCCTCGCTGCCGGCGACCAGCCCCGCGCCTACACGCGCGAGCGCCACCGCGCCTGGCTGATGCGGCGGAGGATCGACGCGTGACGGCGCGGCGGAAACGGCGCGCGGCGCCCGTCGTGGTCATGCTCGCCGGGCTTGGGCTGATCGCCATTCCTGTGGTCGCGGGGTGGCGGCCGCGCATCATCTGGAACGCGTCGGCGAGCGTGCCGCTCGGCCTCTACGTCACGGCACATGCCGACAGCATTGCGCTGGGCGACCTCGTCCTCGTCCGCCCGCCGGAGACGCTCGCGGCGTTCCTCGCTGAGCGCGGCTACGTCGCGCGCGGCGTGCCGCTGCTGAAGCACGTCGCCGCCCTGCCGCCGCAAGTGGTGTGCGCAGAGGGCACCGCGATCACGGTCGACGGCGAGACGGTGGCACACCGCCGCATGGCTGACCGCCTGGGCCGAGTGCTGCCGACCTGGCACGGCTGCCACAGGCTGGAATCCGGCGAGGTGTTCCTCCTCAACCCCGCTGAGCCGGATAGCCTCGACGGCCGCTACTTCGGGCCTCTCCCGCGCACGAACATCGTCGCCCGGCTGCGTCCGGTCTGGATCACGGAGCGCAGACCATGAGCCTGACGACCACCATCAACGCAGGCGCATTGATGATGCGCGATAACCAGGGAGGCGGCGCCGCGCAATGCGCTTCCTCCCTCCCGTCCCGGTCGTGGCCCTGCATCGCAGCCGTGCTGCTGCTGGTCAGCCTTCCGCTGTCCGGGGTGGCGGCGCAGACGATCCATGCTGCCGAGATCGCTGCCGCATCGCAGCGTTTCGGCATTCCGGAAGCCTGGATCAGGGCGGTGATGCGCGCGGAGAGCGCCGGAGATCGGCACGCCGTGTCGCACCGCGGCGCCATGGGGCTGATGCAGGTGATGCCGGCGACCTGGGCGGGCCTTCGCGCCCAGCACAGCCTCGGCGCAGATCCCTTCGCGCCGCAGGACAACATCCTGGCGGGTACGGCGTATCTGCGCGAGATGCTAGACCGGTTCGGATCGGTGCCGCTGATGCTGGCGGCCTACAACGCGGGGCCACGTCGGGTTGAGGCGCATCTGTCGACGGGGCAGCCGCTGCCGGCGGAGACGCGGGTTTACGTCGCAACCCTCGCGCCGCTGCTCCCCGGTGACGGCGGCATTGTCGCGCCTGGCCAGCTTGCGGTGGGTGCTGAGCGTAGCGCTGAGGCAATCTTCGTGCAGCGTGGCGGTCACGATATGGCACCGACGCGGTCGATCTTCGTGCCGGTTGGCGGTGCGACGATCGCAGCCGCTGCACCAGTTGCGCAGCCGTTCGTTGGCAGAGATCGAGCGGCCGGCGCACACGATGGCGACGGTCCTGCCGGCGATCGCCGTTCCGTCTTCGCCATTCGTCGCACGGCCGGCGGTGCACCATGAGCGATGGCGCTGGGACGCAGGGCATCGCGCGACCCTGCAATCTCTCCGCTGTCGCACCAGCGCGCACCTTCGGGTGCTTCTGTCGTGCTGCCGGCTACTCCCGTGCCGACCACGAACGCAATGGAGGGGGAGGTCCCAGGAACCCCGACCGCAGATTGCCAGATAAAAGCAGGGCTGGCGGATGGTCGTATGTGCCTGATCCAGCACGGGAATTCATGCCTCGTGCAGAAGTGGTGGCTGGCGCTTCCTCCCGAACGCCAAGGCAATTCAAAGACCTCAGCGCCAGCCGCCGCTGCGCAACGGCGCATCGGCGGCCATGACGACCCGCGACGACGACCTGCATGTCCGCCCCGGCCGCGTCGGCGACACGCATGCGCCGACCCGCCGCGCGCGAAGCTTCGTGGGCCAGGTCATGCGCGCCGTCCGCAAGGCCGGCCACACCGGACACGGCTTCGGCCGCGGCGCAAGGGGGGCGGGCCGCTCGCACTTCGGGCGGGGTCGGGCCGCCGCGGCACAGGCCGCGCTCCGCTCACCCTCGCGACGCGTCGTGATCAAGGCGCGCGTCGTGCGCCATCAGGGCACGCGCTTTCGGTCCGCGTCGCTCGCCACCCACATCGGCTACCTCCAGCGCGACGGGGTGACCCGTGATGGCGCCAAGGCGCGGCTCTTCGACGCGGGCTCCGACAATGCGGAGGGCCGAAGCTTCGCGGAGCGCTGCACCGATGACCGCCACCACTTCCGCTTCATCGTCAGCCCGGAGGACGCGCCAGCGCTTGAGGACCTAAAGGCCTGGACACGCGACCTGATGCGCCAGGCCGAGCAGGATCTGGGCAGCCGCCTCGACTGGGTTGCGGTCGATCACTGGAACACCGACAACCCCCACGTCCACGTCCTGGTGCGCGGGCGGGCCGAGGATGGCGGTGACCTGGTGATCTCGCGCGACTACATCTCGCGCGGCTTCCGCGGTCGCGCCGAGGCGCTCGTCGAACTGGAACTCGGGCCGCGGACCGAGAAGGAGATCCGCACTGCGCTCGAGGCCGAGGTCGGTGCCGAGCGCTGGACCGGTCTCGATCGTGCCCTGCGCGCCGCTGCCGATGAGGGTGGCGGCATCCTGGACCTGCGCCCGGCCGGCGCGGACGGTACCGATCCGGAACTCCGTCGGCTGATGATCGGACGGGCGCAGACGCTGGAGCGGTTCGGCCTTGCCGAACGCCACGGCCCCGCAGTCTGGACGCTCAGGCCCGGCATGGAGGAGACGCTGCGCGACCTTGGCACCCGCAGCGACATCATCAAGTCGATGCATCGCGCCATGCAGGAGCTTGGCGCCGACCGCGCGGCCGGCGACTTCGCCATCCATGGCGACCGGCCCGAGCCGATCATAGGCCGCCTCGTCGAGCGCGGCATCGCCGACGAGCTCAAGGGCAGCGGCTACGCCGTCATCGACGGGATCGACGGCCGCGTGCACCACCTCCGCTTCGCGGACATCGAAGCGACCGGCGACGGGCATCCGGGGGCGGTCGTCGAGGTCCGCCGCTACCAGGATGCCGGCGGGCGCGAGCGCAGTGCCATCGCCGTGCGGTCGGACCTGCCGGTCGAGGCGCAGATTACCGCCAATGGCGCGACCTGGATGGACCGCCGTCTGCTCGACCGCGAGGGGCTGCCGCTGGCCGGGCAGGGCTTCGGCGCGGAGGTCGAGGGCGCGCTCGCCCAGCGGACCGAGCATCTCGTCGCAGCCGGTCTTGCGCGCCGGCAGGGTCAGCGCGTGATCTTTGCGCGCGACCTGCTCAACACGCTGCGCCAGCGCGAGGTGGAGGCGGTCGCGGCGCGGGTAGCGGCCGAGACGGGGAAGGCATGGCGGCCGGCGCGGGAGGGGGACAGCGTCTTCGGAGTGTTCGCCCGTCGGCTCGACCTGGCCTCGGGGCGCTTCGCGATGATCGACGACGGGCTCGGCTTCCAGCTGGTGCCGTGGAAGCCGGCGATGGAGCGGCAGCGGGGACTGGCCGTGGCAGGGAGCATTGCGCCCGGCGGCGGTCTCGAGCTCACGCCCGCGCGCAAGCGAGGCGTCAGCCTCTGACCGGATGCCGTGCCGTCGCATCGGCCCGGAAGGAGTCCCCCGCCGTTTCGCGCGATGCGCCCGCCGCCGGCACGATGCCGACCTCTGGCTGCTTGAACGTCACCGCGTCAATCGCGCACGTCTCGCCGCATGGTTGCTGCCCACGCCACCCAGCCATGACCGCGACGAAGATCCTCTGGGGCCAGGTCCTGGTTGTCTTCCTGATCGTGCTTGCCGCGGTCTGGGGCGCGACGCAGTGGGTCGCCTGGCGCCTCGGCTACCAGGCGCAGCTCGGCCAGCCGATGGACGTCTGGGCCGGCGTGCCGGTCTACCCGCCGCCGGCCTTCTTCCTGTGGTGGTACTGGTACGACGCCTACGCGCCGCGGGTCTTCTACGAGGGCGCCGTCATCGCCGCGGCCGGGGGCTTCGCGGCGATCGGCATCGCCATCGGCATGTCGGTCTGGCGCGCCCGCGAGGCGCGGGACGTGACCACCTACGGCTCGGCCCGCTGGGCGACAGAGCGTGAGGTGCGGGACACCGGCTTGCTCGCCCCCGATGGGGTCGTGCTCGGCTGGTTCGCCCAGCGCTACCTCCGCCATGACGGGCCGGAGCACGTGCTGTGCTTCGCGCCGACGCGCTCCGGCAAGGGCGTGGGCCTCGTCGTGCCGACGCTGCTGACCTGGCCGGGCTCGGCGATCGTCCACGACATCAAGGGCGAGAACTGGCACCTCACCGCCGGTTGGCGGGCGCGCTTTGGCCGGGTGCTGCTGTTCGACCCCACCAATCCGGCGAGCGCCGCCTACAATCCGCTGCTCGAGGTCCGCCGCGGCGACAGCGAGGTCCGCGACGTGCAGAACATCGCCGACATCCTGGTCGATCCTGAAGGCGCGTTGGAGCGACGGAGCCACTGGGAGAAGACGAGCCACTCCCTGCTGGTGGGCGCCATCCTTCACGTCCTCTACGCCGAGCAGGACAAGACCCTCGCCGGCGTCGCGGGCTTCCTCTCCGATCCGCGCCGTCCGATCGAGCGGACGCTGGCCGCCATGATGACGACGCCGCATCTCGGGGATCGACCGCACCCTGTCGTCGCCTCCGCGGCGCGCGAGCTGCTCAACAAGTCGGACAATGAGCGATCCGGCGTGCTCTCGACCGCGATGAGCTTTCTCGGTCTCTATCGCGATCCCGTCGTCGCGCAGGTCACGCGCCGCTGCGACTGGCGGATCGCCGATCTGGTCGAGGCGCGCGAGCCGGTCACGCTCTACCTCGTCGTCCCACCCTCCGACATCGTGCGCACGAAGCCGCTGGTGCGGCTCGTGCTGAACCAGATCGGCCGCCGCCTGACCGAGGCGCTGGAGAACGAACGGCGACGGCATCGGCTGCTCCTGATGCTTGACGAGTTTCCTGCCCTCGGACGGCTCGACTTCTTCGAGAGCCAGCTCGCCTTCATGGCGGGCTACGGCATCCGGTCCTTCCTGATCGCGCAGTCGCTGAACCAGATCGAGCGCGCGTACGGGCCGAACAACGCGATCCTCGACAACTGCCATGTCCGCGTCGCCTTCGCGACGAATGACGAGCGCACGGCCAAGCGCGTCTCCGATGCGCTCGGCACGGCGACCGAGATCCGCGACAGCCGGAACTACGCAGGGCACCGCCTATCGCCCTGGCTCGGACATCTGATGGTCAGCCGCCAGGAGACGGCGCGGCCGCTGCTGACGCCCGGCGAGGTGATGCAGCTGCCGCCCACTGACGAGATTGTCCTGGTGTCGGGCTGCCCGCCGATCCGCGCGCGGAAGGCGCGTTACTACGAGGACCGGCAGCTTCGTGCACGCGTGGTGATGCCGCCGGATCCCGCGGTGGCTGCGCCGTGCGCGCCGCGTCCTGATGACTGGAGCGTGCTGAAGCCTGTAGCGCGTGAGACAGCACCATCAGCCAACGGCGCGGGCGATGATGCCGACGGTGGCATCCGCCGGGAGCCGACCCTGCCTGAGCACGAGCAGATCGCGCCCGAGCCAGGACCGCCGCTCGAGAGGGAGTTCGTCTTCGCGGAGGACGAACAGGACGACGACACCGCGCGCACCCGTGCCCTTGCCGCGCGTGCGCGTCGCGTTGCTCGCCAAGCCGCGCTCGACCCCAATGACGGCATTGCCCTCTGATCCACAATGCGCACCAAGGTGACCTTTCGGCTGGCCCCAGATCTGACGCGCCGCCTCGCAGAATACGCGGCACGCAAGCGTGTGAGTCAGTCCGTTGTGGTCGAGGCTGCACTCGAGAGCTACCTCTCGGCGGATGGTCCCGACCGGCTGGAGGCGGCCCTGGCACGCCGGCTCGATCGCCTGTCGCGCGCCAGCGAGCGGCTGGAGCGCCATGTCACCATTGGCAACGAGGCAATAGCCCTATTCGTCCGGTTCTGGATAACTGCGACGCCGCCGCTACCTAACGCGATGCAGGCCGCCGCCCAGGTGAAGGGAAAGGAGCGCTACGACGCATTCGTCGAGGCTCTTGCTCGACGGCTTGCGAAAGGCCGCATGCTCGCCGATGAGATAACGACTGATGTATCAGCATCTCGTGCCATCGACGAAGTCGCGTCCGAAGAAAAGCCTCCCGCGTGACCAGCACCCTCACGACACCCACGCCATGCATGCCGGAGAGCAAACAGCGGAAGAAATGAGCCCGCGCGAGCGATCAGGCCTGGTTCACGCCACCCGACGGCGCATCTGCAGATTCACGCCAGTCTGGTTCAAGCGCATACGCAGCAGAACCTGACTGGTTCGATACTGGCATGCAGCTTCTTCGGATGAAACGCCGCTCTGCACGATCCTGAGCAGTGCAGCACGAGGTAGCAGAAGAGCCGCAGCGAGCCAGTCGGCTTCTGCCTCCTGCCGCTTGTCGTAGGCGCTGAGCATGAGCGCACCCGTCGCTGCGCGGAGCGCTTTGGAGGGTGCATGGTTCAGCACCACGTGCGCGCATTCGTGCATCAGGTCGTTCGACTGACGACCGTCCGAGTGGGAGGGATTAACAACGACGACCTTGCTGTCTCCCAGGGTCAGCATCACCGCCGACCAACTGGTTGGGTCGGCGACGGTAAGCTGCTGAAGTGCTTCCGCGCGAAGACCGGGGATCAGCCCGATATCGACGACCCGCAGCCCGATATGCGCGGCGAGCCGCTCTGCCGGGAGAGGGTCAGGTGCCTTCAGGCCTAACGCCGTCCGAAACTGGAGGGCCGTCGTCTCGCACCAGGACTTGAAGCCGCGCCGGAAGGTGGTCACGCGGCCTCCCCAGCTGCTCCACCTTCTTGCGCCTCGGACCGAACCATCTCGAACACAGCCATGACGAGCTCGCCGAGGGCCGCCGCCGTCGCTGGAGAGACCGCGTCCAGCTTCTTGAACTGGACTGTGCCCACGGCCTCCTGCGCCGGCCCGTCGAGGAATTCCGCAGGATCGGCCCCCATCCAGCGGCAAAGCCTTTCGAAGGTCTCAATGTCGGGCACGTGGCCGTTTTCGATGCGGGACAGCGTCGCCGGGCTGACACCAGCATCTCGCGCAGCGGCCCGCACGCCGATCGCGCCTCGCTTGGCGGCGAGCCTCAATCCGAAGCCGGCGTGGTCCATCTGACCTCCTCCCACGCACTCCGTCTCGCGCAGAACGAAGTGTTTGACATACGAGACACTCTTTGGCTACGAAGTGCTTAACACGTGAAACGCATCGAATCAGTTCACGATTCCGGCGTCAAGCCCATCGGCGGGATTGGCGCATCTATGGAGGCTGAGCGTCGGCTTGGCTGTCCCGAGAGCGGAGCAGGGGTTGGTCCGGTGCCGTAGGGGAAGAGGTGCATGCTCGACTCGACGACCAATCTTCGTGACGGCCTCCCTAAGGGGATCCATCGCATTCGGGCGCTTCCCGACCCGCAGCTCGCCCTCCTGTGGGATTCGATCCACGTGGGCGCTGGGCAGAAGGAACAGCTGCTGTCCCAGGCCGTCCTGAATTTCACCCTCCGAGCGCAGGTGCCCCGCACGGTCCTGCCGCTGCACGGCGTGATCCTGCTCGTCGGCCCCCCAGGGACCGGCAAGACCTCGCTCGCCCTTGGACTCGCCGACCGTGTCGCCAGATCGTTCAAGAGCAATGGCTTCAGGCTAGTCGAAGTCGACCCCCACCAGCTCGCCAATTCGGCCCTCGGCAAGACCCAGCGTGCCGTGTCCGACCTTTTCTCAGAAGCACTCAGGTCTGTGGCGGGCAGCGCGCCGACAGTGGTTCTGCTGGACGAGGTCGAAACCCTTGCGGTCGATCGGTCTCGGCTCAGCATGGACGCGAATCCGATCGACGTGCACCGCGCAACCGATGCCGTGCTTGTCCAGCTCGACTTGCTGGCCGAGAGCAATCCGAACCTTTTGTTCGTCGCGACAAGCAACTTCCCTCAGGCGTTGGACGAGGCCTTCACCTCGCGCTGCGACCTCGTGATTGAAGTCCCACTGCCGGACATCGAGGGCTGCCGACGCATCCTTGGTGACTGCGTGCTGGGCCTCGGCCAAACCTACCCGACGATCGGCAGGCTCGTAGGCGCCGAGGGATTTGACGCGGCCGTCGCCGCATGCGTTGGCCTCGACGGCCGCGCCATCCGCAAGGCCGTGGGCAATGCGCTGGCCAGCAGCCCGGAAACAGCAATGGACCCGGGCAAGGTGACCCTCGCCGACATCCACGGTGCCGCCGAGGCGGCCAGGAAGGCCCGTCTGGCCGCTGGAGGAAAGGCATGACGACCGTCATTCGCCGGATCTTCCGCGCGACACCGCACCGCGATGCCCACGGTACTTGGGCCGCGATCGTCGACCTGCTCACGCAAGGCGCCGTCGGGGAGGCACGCCGCGAGCTCCTCGCTGTCAGCGGCACTGCGGCGAGCATCATCTCCGACCAGGCCGCGCGCGACGAACCGATCGTCGTCACCTGCGAAGGCCCGCGCACCCGGATCTATTGCCTGTTCGACGACGACGCCATCGACGGTTCCGATGCGAACGAGGGACCCCTTGGCTACGACCCGCTGAAGGGTGACTGGCGGGTGTCCCTTCCCTGTGGGCAGGACGACCTCGCCTGGGTGCAGCGCGCCCTGGCGCGGCACAGTGCCCGCGTGACTGCGCGGGGTCCGGGCTCGTCCCCCGCCGCCGACGAGCGGGCCGGCACTGCGACTGCATCGGTCGCCATCCCTCTCACGCTCGACATGAAGGGCTTCCTCGGCCGATGAGCGCTGTCGTCGTCTCCGCCTATTCTCGCACAAACTCGGTGACCTACGTCGCCGAGAACATGCTCAAGAGCCTGAAGGATATCATTGTCCTCAGCGGGCTCGATCCGGCGAAACTCACCGACGACTGGCAGGTGCTCTCACGCGGGCTGCGGTGCTGGATCGCCTCTGAGCACCTCGAGCGTATCGTCCTTGAAGTGTTCAGGCCAGGCAGCAGTACTCCGCTAGGACGTTGGGACATCGACGTCGTCTACGGATGGACCGGCGGCGACGGCCACTTCTGGGTAGACACCGACCAGATAAGGCTGGCGGTGCGCAAGGCCGGCCTCTGGCCGGGCGACGCCGACTACCGCATCGTGGTGCAGAACAGCCCTGGAGCCGAGGCCGTGGACGGCTGGTCGGACACAACCCTCCGGTCCACCGCCGGCATGGTCCGGCAATCACTCGGCGGGACCATCGAGCACCACGGGCTCGGGGCCAGCGCGGCGTACTGGAGGAGGCTCTGATGCTGACCGTCGACGAGGCGTTCCGGAAATTCAAGAGCCGCCTTGAGCTGAACGACCGCGAACAGGCCAATGCGGCGGCTCGCCACAACGAGGTGCGGGATTTCCTGCGGACCAAGTTCGCTGTCGATAGCGACTTCCTCACGGGATCCTACCGACGTTGGACGAAGACCAAGCCGCTCAAGGACATCGACATCTTCTTCGTCCTGGGATCGTCAGAGCGGACGTACCGGGAGAAAGCTCCGTCCGTGGTGGTCGACGACTTCCACGCGCGCCTGCTTGAGAAGTACGCGGCTAAGGCGCTCCGGAAGCAGTCCCGCTCCGTCAACATCGATTTCGGCGTCGTGGCCGACGCGGACGATAACACCGACTACCGCGTCGTCAGCGTGGATGCAGTTCCGGCCTTTGCGGCTGGCGCAGACTACGAAATTCCTGACGCCGTGACCGGCAGGTGGATCAAGACCAATCCGAAGGTGCACGCGGACAAGGCCACCGTGGCTCATCAGGCATACGACGGCGAGTGGAAGGGCCTGGTCCGGATGATGAAGTACTGGAACAACAACGCGAGGCACGGCGAGAAGCCCATCAAGCCGTCTTTCCTGATCGAGGTCATGGCGTTGGAGTGCCTGCATGGCGGCTGGTGCGGGCAGTTCGACCGGGAGATCCAGGCGCTTTTCGCCACGCTTTCCGACCGGATCTTCGACATCTGGCCTGACCCTGCCGGCCTCGGCCCGCCGGTAAGCGACAGCATGGCTGCCGCGGAGAAGCAGCGCGCCCGGTCTCTACTCCTTGCTGCCAACCGCGAGGCATCGCTCGCGATCCATCTCGCCCGCCAGAACCGCAACGGCGATGCGCTCAGGGCTTGGCGCGCCCTGTTCGGTCCAAAGTTCCCGCTGTCATGACGGTACCTGCCCATGTTGCGGCCTTAGGGCGGCGCTGAGGAAAGCCCACAATGGCAAATGCGGTCGTCGCACCCTGGCAGGGGAACAACTACCAGGCTCGAGTGTTCTGGCTGAACGCGCTGAACCTGCGCGCGCGGGAATCTTGCGTCACGGAGGTAACATTCGAGGCCGCCGCGCCGCGGGCCTTCGACGACGTGGTCGTGCGCTATGATCCCCCCATCCCAGGCTCGGGCCCCACGCGCGTCCCGGCGGACTACCAGCAGGTTAAGTGGCATGTCGCTGCCGGCAAGCCGTTCGGCTCCGCTGACCTTGTGGACCCAGGCTTCATCGGCGCGGAGCGTGTCTCGCTGCTGCAGCGACTCCGCGCGGCGCGATGTAACGCCCCCGCCGGCTCACGATTCTCCCTCATCACAGTGTCGGGCATCGAGAGGGAGGATGCACTTTGGGATTTGATCTCCCAGAATGACCACACGCTGCTTCTGGACCGGCTCTTCGACGGCACTGGCAAGCGGAGCCGGATGGGCAGAGTCCGTACGCTGTGGCGGGAGCACCTCGCGCTTGATTCGGATGACGCACTGCGAGGGATGCTGGAAGGCTTTCGTATCCTGCACAGCCAACCTTCTCTTGAACAAATGCGGGATGCCGTGAACGAGCGCGCCCGCTCCGTCGGGCTTGCGACGTGCAGCGCCGAAGCATCGGATTTCCGCTACGATGAGCTCATCCGGCAGCTTACGGCGCGTGGATTGAATGGGCTCACGCGGGCCTCGCTCGATCGCATCTGTGGCGAGGAGCGCCTGATCGTAGCGCCCGCACCTGTCGCGGATGCTTTCCTGCCGGTAGCGATCCGCACTTTCCTCGGCCCCGCAGCCGATGTCTCCGGCGCAGCCCCCGACAATACGCTTTTGCTCACCGATCTTTTCCGCCAGCGCTACCTCCAGGAAGGACAGGACTGGCAGCGCAACATCCGCCCTCGCGTCGAGGAGTTCCTGCGCGACGCGGTGCGCCGCTCACCCCGGCTGCGCCTCATTCTCGACGCGCACGCCTCCATCGCGTTTATCGCGGGCGCCGTGCTCCACGTGAAGTCCGGCGTTGACGTGGAACTGGTGCAGAAGGGAAGAGCTGGTGGCTCGCGCGTATGGCGCGCCGACGACGGCAAGAGCGGGCCTTCGTTGGAGGTGGACGCGGACAGCTGTGGTCCGGGGGCCGGCATCCTCGTCGGCGTCGGCCTGACCCATGATGTCGCCCCGGAGATGCTGCGATTTGCGCAGGGGGCGGGGCTTGACTGGGGAGCAATGCTGAACTTTCGACCTCCGACGGGCCCGTCCGGCCAGGCCGTGGCGGGCGGCGCGCATGCCGCTGCCATCGCCGACCTGATCGCCCGTGAGGTGCGTGCGACGCGGGGCAACAATCCGGACCGCCTCGCGCACATCTTTGCCGCCTGCCCCAACGCGCTGCTGTTCTTCCTCGGCCAGCACCACCAGGCGGTAGGCCCGGCCATCATCTACGAGTTCGACTTCGACCGACAAGGTACGAAGACGTATCAACCCTCTTTCGTCATCGATTGAAACCGAAACGCGCTTAAGACCACGGCGTGTGCTTCGGCCGGGATCAGCCCCACCACGACGCCTGTCTTTCCGCGCCGTCCCACTACGAAACCTCTGTGTTGTTGAACCCGCCCCGAACAGCCGCTCTCTAATCGTCCCCGCTCGCTGCGGCGTCCTCGCCGCGGCACCACAACGGGGACCGCATGTCGCTGCATCCACTCAAGGCCGAGACGACCGCACGTGGCGCGCGGATGCTCCGCACTGCCTTCGGCCCGGGCATCGCAGCGTGGCTCGAGGACCCAGCCGTCGTCGAGGTGATGCTGAACCCCGACGGCCGTCTCTGGATCGACCGTCTCGCGGAAGGCCTCGCCGATACCGGCCGCTGTCTATCCTTCGCTGACGGCGAGCGCATCATCCGCCTCGTCGCTCACCACGTCGGCGCCGAGGTGCATGCGGACCGCCCCTGCGTATCGGCAGAGTTGCCCGAGACCGGTGAGCGGTTCGAGGGTCTGCTGCCGCCTGTCGTCGCGGCCCCGGCCTTCGCGATCCGCAAGCCCGCCGTCGCCGTGTTCACGCTGGAGCACTACGTCGCTGCGGGCATCATGACCGCCGGGCAGGCCGCCTCCCTGCGCATCGCCGTTGCCGAACGCCGCAACATCCTGGTGGCCGGCGGCACCTCCACCGGCAAGACCACGCTGACCAACGCCCTGCTCGCCGAGGTTGCGCGCGAGGGCGGTCGCGTCGTGCTGATCGAGGACACGCGCGAGCTCCAGTGCCGCGCCCCGAACCTGGTTGCGCTGCGCACCAAGGACGGCGTCGTCTCGCTGTCGGAGCTCGTCCGCCGCGCGCTGCGCCTGCGCCCCGACCGTATCCCCATCGGCGAGGTGCGCGGCGCCGAGGCGCTCGACCTGCTCAAGGCCTGGGGCACCGGCCATCCCGGCGGCATCGGCACCATCCACGCCGGCTCCGCCCTCGGCGCGCTGCGCCGCCTCGAGCAGCTGATCCAGGAAGCTGTCGTCACCGTCCCGCGCGCCCTGATCGCTGAAACGGTCGACGTCATCGCCGTGCTCGCCGGCCGCGGTGCAGACCGCCGCCTTGCCGAGCTCGCCCAGGTCCGCGGCCTGACCACGACCGGCGACTACGACCTCACCCCCACAGGAGACACCCTATGACGCCCACGCTGCGCACGCGCCTCGCCGGCGCGGCCACCTTCGCGCTGTGCATCGCGCTCACGGCGCCCGCCCGCGCCGCCGGCTCCAACATGCCCTGGGAGCAGCCGCTGCAGCAGGTGCTGGAATCCATCGAGGGGCCGGTCGCCAAGATCATCGCGGTGATCATCATCATCGTCACGGGCCTGACGCTGGCCTTCGGGGACACCTCGGGCGGCTTCCGACGGCTGGTGCAGATCGTCTTCGGGATCTCGATCGCCTTCGCGGCGTCGAGCTTCTTCCTGTCCTTCTTCCAGTTCGGCGGCGGGGTGCTGATCTGATGGCCGCGCCGGCCGACCCGGTTCCGGGCTTCTCGGCGCCGGTGCACCGCGCGCTGATCGAGCCGATCCTGCTCGCCGGCGCGCCGCGGGCGGTCGCCATCGCCAACGGCACGCTCGCCGCGGCGATCGGGCTCGGGCTGCGGCTCTGGGTCGCGGGCGTGCTGATCTGGCTGGTCGGCCACCTCGCCGCCGTCTGGGCCGCGCGGCGGGATGCCCAGTTCGTCGAGGTGGTGCGCCGGCACCTGCGCTACCCGGCTTGGCTACGCGCGTGAGGGCACGATGCTGAACCTCGCCGAATACCGCCGGAAGCCCCAGACCCTCGCGGACTTCCTCCCCTGGGCCGCCCTGGTGGCGCCAGGCGTGGTGCTGAACAAGGACGGCTCCTTCCAGCGCAGCGCCCGCTTTCGCGGCCCGGACCTGGACAGCGCCACGCCCGCCGAGCTCGCCGCCACCGCCGCGCGGCTGAACGGCGCGCTGCGGCGCCTCGGCTCAGGCTGGGCAGTCTTCGCGGAGGCGCAGCGCGTGCCGGCCCGCGGCTACCCTGCCAGCACCTTCCCCGATCCGGTCTCGGCTCTGGTCGACGCCGAGCGGCGCGCCCAGTTCGAAGAGGCCGGCGCGCATTTCGAGAGCGTCTACGTCTTGACCTTCGCCTGGCTGCCGCCGGCCGACGACGCCACCCGCGCCGAGGGGTTTCTCTACGAGGGCACCGAGGGCGTCGACGCTGCCACCGGCCACGAGGCGCTCAGAAACTTCATCGACCGCACCGACCGCGTGCTCGACCAGATCGAGGCCTTCGTGCCGGAGGCGCGCTGGCTCGATGACGCCGAGACGCTGACCTTCCTGCATTCGACGGTCTCGACCCGCCGCCACCTGGTCCGCGTGCCCGAGACGCCAATGCATCTCGACGCGCTGCTCGCCGACCAGCCCCTGGTGTGCGGCTTGGCGCCGCGCCTCGGCGACGCCCAGCTGCGCGTGCTCACCATCATCGGCTTTCCGAGCGCCACCTTCCCTGGAATCCTCGACGAGCTGAACGCGCTCGCCTTCGAGTACCGCTGGTGCACCCGCGCCATCTGCCTCGACCGCACCGATGCGCAGAAATTGCTGACGCGCATCCGCCGGCAGTGGTTCGCCAAGCGCAAGTCGATCGGGGCGATCCTAAAGGAGGTGATGACCAACGAGCAGAGCGTCCTGCTCGACAGCGACGCCGCCAACAAGGCCGCTGACGCCGACGAGGCGCTGCAGGAGCTCGGGCAGGACATCGCCGGCTGGGCCTACGTCACGGCGACCGTGACGGTCTGGGACGAGGAAGCCCGCGCCGCCGACGACAAGCTCCGCCTTGTCGAGAAGGTCATCCAGTCCCGCGACTTCACCGTCATCCGCGAGGGGGTCAACGCCGTCGAGGCCTGGCTCGGCAGCCTTCCGGGGCATCTCTACGCCAATGTGCGGCAGCCGCCGATCTCGACGCTGAACCTCGCGCACATCGTGCCGATCTCGGCGGTTTGGGCCGGGCCGGAGCGGAACGAGCATCTCGGCGGCCCGCCGCTGTTCCATGCGCGGACGGAGGGCGCGACGCCGTTCCGCTTCTCGCTGCATGTGGGGGATGTCGGGCACACGCTGGTGATCGGCCCGACCGGCGCCGGCAAGTCGGTGCTGCTGGCGCTGATGGCGCTCCAGTTCCGCCGCTACGCGGGTGCGCAGGTCTTCGCCTTCGACTTCGGCGGCTCGATCCGGGCTGCCGCGATCGCCATGGGTGGGGACTGGCACGACCTCGGCGGCGCGCTGGCCGGCGACATGGCCGAGCCGGTGGCGCTGCAACCACTGGCGCGGATCGATGCGCCGGAGGGGCGCGCCTGGGCGGCGGAGTGGATCGCCGGCCTGCTCGCACGCGAGGGCGTGGCGATCGATCCTGCCGTAAAGGACCATCTCTGGTCCGCGCTGACCAGCCTCGCCTCCGCACCCATCCACGAGCGCACCCTGACCGGCCTTGCCGTGCTGCTGCAGTCCCAGGCGCTCAAGCGCGCGCTTGAGCCCTACACCCTGGCCGGCCCCTGGGGACGGCTGCTGGACGCCGAGGCGGAGCGGCTGGGCGAGGCCGAGGTGCAGGCCTTCGAGACCGAGGGGCTGATCGGCACCGCCGCCGCGCCAGCCGTGCTGGCCTATCTCTTCCACGCCATCGGGCGGCGCCTCGACGGCCGGCCGACGCTGATCATCGTCGACGAGGGCTGGCTCGCGCTGGACGACGCCACCTTCGGCGCGCAGCTGCGCGAGTGGCTCAAGACGCTCCGCAAGAAGAACGCTTCGGTGGTCTTCGCGACGCAGTCGCTGGCGGACGTGGATGGCTCCGCCATCGCGCCCGCGATCATCGAGAGCTGCCCGACGCGCGTCTTCCTGCCGAACGAGCGCGCGCTCGAGCCGCAGATCGCGGCGATGTACGCCCGCTTCGGGCTGAATGACCGGCAGATAGAGATCCTCGCCCGCGCCACGCCCAAGCGCGACTACTACTGCCAGTCCCGCCGCGGCAACCGGCTCTTCGAGCTGGGGCTGTCGGAGGTCGCGCTCGCCTTCTGTGCGGCGTCCTCTAAGACCGACCAGGCCGCCATCGCCGAAACCCTCGCCGCCCATGGCCGCGCCGGCTTCGCGCGGGCCTGGCTGCTGCGCCGCGGCCTCGACTGGGCCGCCGAGCTCCTGCCCGACCCCTCGGAGAACACCCCGTGATGATCCGCCGCCCGCTCCGCGCCGCGCTGCTCGGCGCCGCCCTCCTCGGCCTGCCGCTCCCCATCCCGGTCACGCCCGCCCAGGCGCAGTGGACGGTGTTCGACCCCTGGAACTACGCGCAGAACATCCTCTCCGCCGCCCGCGCGCTCGACCAGATCAACAACCAGATCGCCTCGCTTCAGAACGAGGCGCAGATGCTGATCAACCAAGCGCGCAACCTCGCGAGCCTGCCCTACTCCTCGCTGATGCGGCTGCAGCAGTCCTTCACGCGCACGCAGCAGCTGATCGCCCGCGCCCAGCGCCTCGCCTACGAGGTCACCGACATCGAGCGCGCCTTCACCCAGGGCTACGGCAGCGCCGCCTCGCTCGGCTCCAGCCAGCAGATGTTCGCCAATGCGCGCGAGCGCTGGCAGACCTCCGTCGCCGGCTTCCAGGACGCGCTGATGACGCAGGCGACCGTGGTCGGCAACCTCACCGGCACCCGCGCCGAGATCGAGGCCCTGATCGGCCAGAGCCAGGGCGCGACAGGCGCGCTTCAGGCGGCGCAGGCAGGCAATCAGCTGCTCGCCCTCCAGTCGCAGCAGATCGCCGACCTCACCGCCCTTCTCGCAGCCCAGGGCCGCGCGCAGGCGCTCGAGGCCGCGCGCGTCGCCAGCGGCGAGGAGCAGGCGCGCGAGCAGCTGGAACGCTTCCTCGCCCCGGGCGCCGGCTACCAGCCGGGCTCGGCGCAGATGTTCCATGGCCGCTGAGCCATGGTCGTGGCGCCGCATCCTCGCACACCCCGGGACGTGCCATGAACGGCACCGGCGTCATCGACCGCTTCCTCGACGTCTTCACCCGCTACATCGACAGCGGCTTCGGGCTGCTCGGCGGCGAGGTAGCCTTCCTCGCCGCCACGCTCATCGTCATCGACATCACCCTCGCCGCGCTCTTCTGGGCCTGGGGTGCCGACGACGACATCATCGCGCGCCTGATCAAGAAGACCCTCTTCGTGGGCGTCTTCGCCTGGATCATCGGCAACTGGAACTTCCTCGCCCAGGTCATCTTCGACAGCTTTGCCGGCCTCGGGCTGGTCGCGTCGGGCTCGACCATCACGGCGCAGCAGCTGCTGCAGCCGGGCCGGGTCGCGCAGGTCGGGCTCGATGCGGGGCGGCCGCTGCTCCAGGCCGTCTCCGGCCTCATGGGCTACATCTCGTTCTTCACGAACTTCGTCCAGATCGCGATCCTGATGTTCGCCTGGGCGGTTGTGCTGCTGTCCTTCTTCATCCTGGCGATCCAGCTCTTCGTCACGCTGATCGAGTTCAAGCTGACGACGCTGGCGGGCTTCGTGCTCGTGCCCTTCGGGCTGTTCGGCAAGACCGCGTTCCTCGCCGAGCGCGTGCTCGGCAACGTCGTCTCCTCCGGCGTGAAGGTGCTGGTGCTGGCCGTCATCGTCGGCATCGGCTCGACGCTCTTCGCGCAGTTCACCGCGGGCTTCGGCGCGAACCAGCCGACCATCGACGAGGCGATGTCCATCGTGCTGGCGGCGCTGGCGCTGCTGGCGCTCGGGATCTTCGGGCCGGGCATCGCCAACGGGCTGATCTCCGGCGGGCCGCAGCTTGGCGCGGGCGCGGCAGTCGGCACCGGCCTGGCGGCAGGCGGCGCCATGGTCGCGGGCGCGGCTGCCGTGCGCACCGGGGCCGCTGCGGTCGGCGCGGCAGGGTCCGCCATCAGCGCCGGCGCGCGAGGCTCCGCCTATGCGCTTGGCGCCACGAGCACCGCCTATCGCAGCGGGGGTACGTCCGGCGTGGCGATGGCCGCGGGCTCGGCCGCCATGAGCCCGCTGCGCAGCGCTGCGGGCAGCCTCCGTGCCAGCCACGCCGCCGGCAGCGCGGCCGTCAGTGGCGGCGCCTCGGCGCCGGCTGATTCGTCAGCGTCGTCCGGCGCGCCTGCCTGGGCCCGGCGCATGCGGCGCGGGCAGGCGCTGAGCCACGGCGTCACCACCCTCGGCCACGCCATCCGCTCCGGCGATGGCGGCGGCGCCGGCTCCTCCATCCGCCTCTCGGAGGATCGCTGATGTTCCGCCGTCCCTCCGTCCGCTACGGCCGCACGCCCGAACCCGAGACGCCCTACCAGCGCGCCGCCCAGGCCTGGGACGAGCGCATCGGCTCCGCCCGCGTCCAGGCGCGCAACTGGCGGCTGATGGCGCTGGGCGAGCTTTTCCTGATCGCAGGCCTCGCTGCCGCCCTGGTCTGGCAATCCGCCCGCGGCACCATCGTGCCCTGGGTCGTGCAGGTGGATCGACTCGGCGAGGCGCAGGCGGTCGCACCCGCCATTGCCAACTTCCGCCCGACCGACCCGCAGATCGCTTGGCACCTCGCGCGCTTCATCGAGCAGGTGCGCGGGATCGCCGCCGACCCGATCATCGTCCGCCAGAACTGGCTGCGTGCCTATGACTTCGCGACGGATCGCGGCGCGCTGGCGCTCAACGACTTCGCGCGCGCCAGCGATCCCTTCGGCCGCGTCGGCCGCCAGCAGGTCGCCGTCGAAGTCTCCAGCGTCATCCGCGCCTCCGACGACAGCTTCCGCGTCGCGTGGATCGAGCGGACCTACGAGAACGGCCAGCTCGCGCGCACCGAGCGCTGGAGCGCGATCCTGACCATCGTGGTCCAGCCGGCGCGCGACGCCGAACGACTGCGCAAGAACCCCCTCGGCATCTTCGTCCACGCCATCAACTGGTCGCGGGAGCTCGGGCAATGAGACACCCTGTGTCCAGCGTTGGTTTGTCAGGCGGCGAGTTTTGCGGCGGCGGTGTGGCGCGCTGGGTCGTAGAGGGTGTTGTCCTGCCAGGCGCGCCAAAGGATTCGGACCCATGCGCGGGCGAGGATGCGCGTGGCGTGGGGATGCTTGCATCCGCGGTCACGGGCCTGTCGGTAGATGTTGGCGGCCCATGTGGAGGCGCGGCGGGAGTTGTCCGCGAAGGTGGTGATGGCGCTGCGCAAGTGCTTGTTGCAGGCCCATCGGAAAACGACGCCGCGGGACTTGCCGGAGGCGTGCGTGACGGGACAGACGCCGGCCTCCGCAGCGAGTTGCTCCTCCGTGGGGAAGCGATCGCGAACATTGCCGAGCTCGGCGAGGATCTGGGCGGCGCAGATGCGGCCTGCACGCGGGAAGGACATGACGATCTGCCCGTCGGGCAGTTGCGCGATGTCGTGCTCGATGCGGGCGGAGAGGCGGGTGATTTCGGTGACGATGGCTTCGAGGGTGGCGGCGAGGGAGCGGACCAGTTCGCCCTTGGCCTCGGCTTCGGTATCGCCCGCGAAGCCCTGAGGAGCGGCGCGGAGGCGGGCGAGCAGTTCGTCCGGGCTGCGCCGGCCGGAATAGCTATGGGCGGCAAGGAAGCCGGCCAGACGCTTGGTGCCGAGGCGAGCGGCGCTGGCTGGCGACGGGTAGCGGCGGATGAAGGCGAGCGCGATGGGGCTTGCGACGTCGGCGAAGATGACGGCGGCACCGGGCCAGAAGCCTTCGAGCGTGCTGCGGAGTTGGTTGGCGAGAGCGATGCGTGTTGCGACGAGGTCGTCGCGCCCGCGCACCAGGGCACGCAGTGCGCGGATGTCGTCCGAGAGGGGCGCGAGGGGGCGGAAGCGGTGCCCATCGGTGCGCAGGATGTCGGCGAGCATGTAGGCGTCGGAGGGATCGGACTTGCCGCCGGCGGCGCGGTAGCGGGGCCGGCAGGCCTTGGCGATGTTGGGGTGGATCGGGACCACCGGGTGGCCGGCCGCGACGAGGGCATCGACGACCAGCCCGGAAGGGCGCTCGATGGCGATCGGCAGCGCGGCGGGCGGGGCGATCTGGCGCAAGGCCGCGAGGAGTTCGGAAAGGCCCGCAGCGTCGTGCCTGGCGGTGATGCGGGCGACGACGCTGCCCGCGGTGTCGATGACGCAGACGCTGTGGCTCTCGGCACCCCAGTCGAGACCGGCGTGGAATGGCATGGGCTGACCTCCTCGGGTTGGGGTAGTCTCGCCCGGGCTGGGAGATCGTGCGGAACCCTCACTGATCGGCGCTCTGGCTGGCCGGCTCTGGCGCATCACCCTGTGGTCCGTCGCGGTCTCCCGGCACCCGCCGTGCGGCTGGTCTCATCATGGCCGTCCAGCGGCGAGGGACGCAGGCCGTCACGACGGGCACTCGGGCCGCCGGACACTACGCCGCGACGCGGCGCCGCACCCGACACTTCAACGGTGCACCAGTGAGGCACGCACATCCCACCCTGGCGCTCGTCCTGCTCGGCCTCGGCGCCTGCGCCTTCCGCCCGCCGGAGATCAGCTACGACGACGAGCCGATCCAGGCGACGCAGATCCCCGAGCCGCCGCGGCCCGTCGAGATCGTCGAGGTGCCGACGCCCCTGCCGCTGCTGGGCCAGCTTCAGCGGCTCCCGCCCGCGCGCCGTACGCCCGAGGCGCCGGATCCCACCGTGCGGGTCAACCAGGCCAACGCCGCCGCGCGCGTGCAGCCCGTGCGCGCGGGTTTCATCAACGCGGTGCAGGTCTACCCCTTCACGCCCGGCGCGCTCTATCAGGTCTACACCGCGCCCGGACAGGTCACCGCCATCATGCTGCAGGAGGGCGAGACGCTGGTCGGCAACGGCCCCGTCGCCGCCGGCGACACGGTGCGCTGGATCATCGGCGACACCGAGAGCGGCACCGGCCCGACACGCCGCGTGCACATCATCGTCAAGCCGACGCGCCCCGACCTCACCACCAACCTCATCATCAACACCGACCGCCGCACCTACCTGCTGGAGCTGCGCTCGACCGAGCGCACCTACATGGCCTCCGTCTCCTGGCAGTATCCGCAGGACGCGCTGATCGCGCTGCGCCGGCAGAACGCCGCCGCACCCGTCGAGCAGGGACTCGACCTCGCGCGGCTGCGCTTCCGCTACGACATCGAGGGCGACAGCCCGGCCTGGCGGCCGCTGCGCGCCTTCGACGACGGGCGGCAGGTCTTCATCGAATTCCCGCGCGGCATCGGCCAGGGCGAGATGCCGCCGCTCTTCGTCATCGGGCCGGAGGGCGAGGGGCAGCTCGTCAACTACCGCGTCCGGCAGAACTTCATGATCGTCGACCGGCTCTTCGCCGCAGCCGAGCTGCGCCTCGGCGACCGGCAGCAGCGCGTGCGCATTGTGCGCACCGATGGCCGGGCGCGATGAGCGGGGCGGCGCCGGAACGGGGCGGGAGCGAGCGCGACATCGCCGCGGCGCTCCGCCTGCGCCCCGATCCGCCGCGCGTGGTGCGGCTCTCCCGGCGGGTGCTGATCGGGCTCGGCGTTGCGGCTGGGCTCGGCATCGGGGCGGCGCTGATCGTGGCCCTCCAGGGCCGCAGCGGCGGCGAGGGGCCGCGCGAAATCTACAGCACCGACCGCAATCCGCAGGCCGACGGCCTTTCCGGCCTGCCCCGCGACTATGCCGGGATCCCGCAGCTGGGCCCGCCGCTGCCGGGCGATCTTGGCCGGCCGATCATGCGCGCACAGGAGCGCGGCCAGCCGGTCGTGCCGCCGGCCGCGCCCACGAGCGCCGATCCGGCCGAACAGCGGCGCCTTCAGGAGATCGAGGCGGCGCGCACGAGCCGGCTCTTCGTGCAGGTCGAGGCGCGGGGCGAGCCGCGCTCCGGTGCGCCGGCCGCGCCGCAAGCAGCAGACCTCGGCGCCATACCCGTGGGGCCCGACGCTACCGACCGACGGCTTGCCTTTCTGGGCGGGCCTGCGGACCGCCGTACTACCTCACCGGATCGGATACAGTCGCCGGCCAGCCCTTTCGTCATCCAGGCCGGCAGCGTCATTCCCGCTGCGCTGCTGACCGGCCTCCGCTCCGACCTGCCCGGGCAGATCACCGCCCAGGTCACGGCCAACGTCTTCGACAGCCCGACGGGTAGGCACCTGCTCATCCCGCAGGGCGCGCGCCTGATCGGCGCCTACGACAGCCGCATCAGCTTCGGACAGCAGCGCATCCTGCTGGTCTGGAACCGGCTCATCCTGCCCAACGGGCGCTCCGTCGTGCTGGAGCGCATGCCGGGCGCCGACGAGGCAGGCTACGCGGGGCTCGAGGACGGCGTGGACTACCACTGGGGGCGCCTCTTCCTCGCCGCCGGGTTGGCGACCCTGCTGAACCTCGGCCTGGAACTCGGCCGCGACGACGAAAGCGACATCGCCCGCGCCATTCGCGAGAGCGGCCAGGACACCGTCGGCCGCGCCGGCGAGGAGATCGTCCGCCGGCAGCTCTCTGTCCCGCCGACGCTGACCGTGCGCCCCGGATTTCCGGTTCGCGTCATCGTCCACCGCGACCTCGTGCTCGAGCCGTACGGAGGCTGACCCATGCCGAAGCTGAAGCTCGGCCCGATCCTCGACGACCGTCCGGTGAAGCTCACCGTGGAGCTGCCTGCCGAACTGCACCGCGACCTCGTCGCCTACGCGGAAGCGCTCTCGCGCGAGACGGGGCAGCAGGTCGAGCCGACAAAGCTCGTCGCGCCGATGCTGGCGCGGTTCCTCGCGAGCGACCGGGGCTTCCGCCCGGCACGCCGGCCCACGCCTCGATCGCGCGGGCCGCAGGCTCAGCCAGCGCGCGATCCCTGACTGGCACGCAGCTGCGCCAGGAACTTTCGCAGGGCGGGGTTGTCGCGCTTCGGGTCCCAGTACGCCGCAGCCTCCACCATCGTCGGACCGGTCTGGTCGCCAACGGGCCGGAACACGACGCCCGGATAGGACGCGCCTGACGCGGATTCAGCGAGCACGGCGACGCCAAAACCCGCGCCGACCAAATTGAACATGCCCTCCCGACTGACATCGTGCGCTGCGAAGCGAACTGTCGTCCCAGGCGGTAGCAGTCCTTGGACCGTGATGCGGGCCTCTGGTCCGGAACCACGCGACGTGACGATGAATGTCTCGTCCACCAAGTCCCGCCATCGAACGAAGCCGGCGTCGGCGAGGGGATGGCGCTCTGGCAAGGCAACCATGCCGGCTTCTTGCCAAAGCGCCAGGCAGTCCAACGCCGACTCATCCATTGGCCCCAGCAGCAGGGCGAGATCCACCTCGCCGCGGCGCAGGGTCAACAGGAGCTCATCGCGGTTTCCCTCGCGAAGCCAGATCTCGACGCCCTGGTTCTGCTCGACGAACCGCATCAGCGCCTCTCGGAACCGTCCCATCGAGGCCGAGAAATATGTGCCGATGACCAATCGGCCCGTCGCGGCCGATCCAGCCTCCCGTGCCCGCAACACGGCAGATTGCAGGCCGCCGAGCACGCGTGTCGCCTCAACAAGGAACTCGTCGCCGGCGGCCGTCAGCTTCATGCCCGACGGACGCCGCTCGAAGCGCGATACCCCAAGCCCGTCCTCAAGCGCCCGAATACTGCGGCTGACGGCCGAAACGGTTCGGCCCGCCTCGCGTGCCGCCAAACGGATGCTCCCGGTGCGTGCGACCAAAATTGCCAGAGACATTCCACGCAGGTCGATTTCGCCCCGGAGTGGTTCGCCTTGTTTCGGCCGCTGTAGCCATCGTGGCACTTGGTCCAGCCTCCAATGCCGGCCGACCCCGATCCCGGTCGCGCACGGGCCTTGGAGCGCGCTCCAGGCGCGCAGGACCGGCCCTCTCTTCTACAATAACGGGAGCATGCCGAACTCAGTTGTCCGTGTGCAATCACAAACGAGATGAAATAACCGTGCCCGAGACCATCTGTTCTCGGCCCGTTGCTTGCGGTCCTCGGCTCCAGCGTGGAAACCCAGCCCTCGATTGCAGACCCGTAAAGAGCATCGCCAACACATTCACCCGCGCGGTTCGGCGCTGATTCCGCTGTGTCGCAGTCCTCCTCCGGACCGTGGGGCGCGCGTCGCAGAGGGCGCCGCTGGCGACTCGCGTTCGGAAAGACCCTGCAGGATCGGGCACTCGGGCCGGCCATCTCCGTGGCAGGCTTTCGCAAGGTGTCGCAGAGTCTCACCGACTGCCTGCAACGTCCTGACTTTCTGTTCGATCGTCGCGAGATGGCCAAGGGCAAGACGTTTCACATCCGCACTGCTTCGCTCCCTGTCTCGCCACAGGCCAAGCAGCTCCTCGATGTCCGCGAGCGGGAAGCCAAGGTCGCGAGCATTTCGGACGAACCTCAGCGCGTGCACATCCTCGGGCCGGTAGACGCGGTAGCCACTTTCCGTCCGGGTCGCCGCCGGCAGCAGGCCGATCGCCTCGTAGTGGCGGATCATCTTCACCGAGACGCCAGAAGCTCTCGCGGCATCGCCGATGTTCATCACACACCCTCCCGCGCGGTGGCTGCGGCGGCTTGGAACCGCCGCAGCCGGAGTGCATTCGCCAGCACGAAGACGCTGCTGAGCCCCATCGCCCCCGCTGCCAGCATGGGCGAGAGCAGCGTGCCGCCGAAGGGCCAGAGTATGCCCGCGGCGACCGGGATCAGCGCAACGTTGTAGGCGAAGGCCCAGAACAGGTTCTGCCGGATATTCGCCATGGTGGCCCGGCTGATCGCGAAGGCCGTCGCCACAGCGCCGAGGTCGCCCGACATCAGAACCACGTCGGCGCTCTCGATGGCGATGTCCGTGCCGGTGCCGACCGCGAGGCCGACATCAGCGGCGGCGAGCGCCGGCGCGTCGTTGATGCCGTCACCGACGAAGGCGACCTTCCGCCCGCCCTCACGCAAGCCCTGCACGGCGGCAACCTTGCCGTCCGGCAGCACCTCGGCGACCACCTCATCGATGCCGAGGCCGCGGGCGATTGCTTCTGCCGTGCGCCGGTTGTCGCCGGTCACCATGGCGATGTGCAGCCCCTGCGCCCGCAGCGCGGCGAGTGCCGCCGGCGTCCCCGGCTTGACCGGGTCGGCGACCGCAAGTGCCGCGACGAGCCGCCCGTCCACCGCGGCGTAGAGCGGCGTGCGCCCCTGGTCCGCGAGCGCGGCGGCCGTGATGGCGAAGGGCGCGACGTCTATGCCCAGCCGCGCCATGTAGCGGTCGGCGCCGACCCCGACCTGTCGCCCGTCCACCAGCGCCGTGGCGCCGTAGCCGGGCACGGCCTCGAAGCCAGTGGCGTCGGGCAGGACCAAGCCGCGCGCCTTGGCGGCGGTGACGATTGCCTGGGCAATCGGATGCTCGGACTGCGCCTCGACCGCGGCGACCAGCGCCAGGATCGCCGCCTCATCCTCGCCCCCTACGACCGAGAGGTCAGTCAGGCTCGGCCGGCCTTCCGTCAGCGTGCCGGTCTTGTCGAGGGCGACGACCTCGACATTCCGCAGCGTCTGCAGCGCCTCGCCCTTGCGGAACAGCACGCCGAGCTCCGCCGCGCGACCGGTGCCGACCATGATCGAGGTCGGCGTCGCCAGGCCCATCGCACAGGGGCAGGCGATGATCAGCACCGCGACCGCGTTCACCAATGCGAAAGCCAGCGCCGGATCGGGGCCGAACACCAGCCACACGCCGAAGGTCAGCGCCGCGATGGCGAGCACCGCGGGGACGAACCACATCGTCACCTGGTCCACTAGCGCCTGGATCGGCAGCTTCGATCCCTGCGCCTGCTCGACCATGCGAACGATCTGCGAGAGTACCGTCTCCCCGCCCACGGCGGTCGCGCGGAAGCGGAAGGCGCCGGTGCCGTTCACGGTGCCGCCCGTCACCCGCGCGCCGGGGGTCTTCCCCACCGGCACGGGCTCGCCGGTGATCATCGCCTCATCGACGAAGGAGGCACCCTCGGTCACCTCGCCATCGGCGGGGATGCGCTCGCCCGGCCGCACCATCACGATGTCGCCGGCGATCAGTTGTGCCGCCGGGATCTCCTGCTCCGCCCCGTCGCGCAGCACGCGCGCGGTGGGTGGCTGCAGGCCCATCAGTCGCCGGATGGCTTCCGAGGTGCGGCCCTTGCTCCGCGCCTCCAGCCAGCGGCCGAGCAGGATCAGGGTGACGATGACTGCCGCCGCCTCGAAGAAGACATGGCGCGCGCCCTCCGGCAGCAGGGCGGGTGCGAAGGTCGCCACAGTCGAATAGGCGAAGGCCGCGCCCGTGCCGATCGCGACCAGGGAGTTCATGTCCGGCGCGCCGCGCAGCAGCGCACGCCAGCCCTTGGTCTGGAAGCGCAGGCCGGGGACGAACATCACCAGCGCGGCCAGCACGAACTGGATCTTCCAGCTCAGCGCGAAGCCAATGCTGTCGCGGATGGCGTGGTGCAGCGCCATGGACAGGTGCGCGCCCATCTCCAGAACCACCAGCGGCAGGGTGAGCAGCGCAGCGAGGCCGAGGCTGCGCGCCAGGCCGCGAATCTCGGCCGCGCGAGCGGCACGCTCGCGGTCGCCGCGGTCGGCGGGGGCCTCCGCGCCGATGCGCTCGGCACCGTAGCCTGCGGCCTGCACCGCCGCGATCAGCGCCGCGACGCCGACGGCGGGCAGGTGCGTCACGCGGGCGCGGTTGGTCGCGAGGTTCACCGTGGCCTCCGTGACGCCCGGCAGGGCCTTCAGCGCGCGCTCGACGCGGCCGACGCAGGAGGCGCAGGTCATGCCCTCGATGGCGAGGTCGGTCGCCTCGGTGCCGACGCCGTAGCCGGCCTGGCTGACGGCGCCGAGCACCGCCGGCAGGTCCGGCGTGCCGTCGAAGCGGATTTCGGCCCGCTCGGTCGCGAGGTTCACGGTGGCTGAGGCCACGCCGGGCACGGCGACGATGGCCCGCTCGACGCGTCGCACGCAGGACGCGCAGGTCATACCCTCGATCGGGACCGAGAGCGTGGCGTCCGGCGAAGCGGAGATGGAGGCCGCGAGCGCGGGCGTCCACTCCTTGATGTTGGTGTCGGGGGCCATCGTGCGTGCTCCTGCCTCAGGCCTTTACGGAGTTCGCGTAGCCGGCAGCGGCTATGGCGGCCGAGAGGCTCGCCACGCTCGCACCGCTGGTCACGCCGATGCTGTGCGTGGCGAGGTCCGCCTGGACCTGCGCCGCCGCGTCGACCGATTGCACGGCCTGCGTGATCGTCTTCACGCAGTGGCCGCAGGTCATGGCGGGAATGTCGAAGCGCCGCATGTGTGTCTCCTGTTCAGCAATCGCTGGAGACGCATTCGTCATCCCTCCCACGTTGGGAGGGTCAAGCGGAATCTCAACCATGATAACGCCTGGCCCAGCTGGGCGTCGGTAGACGTCATCATGATGCGCCGCACTGCGTTCGTCTCTTCGATCTGCGGCACGGAGTCTGCTGTGCAAGGCGATGACGACTGACCGCGGCGTTGCCTGCCCGACTCTAGCGCCTGAGCCCGGCGCACCAGCGAGCCTCCCGTTTTGCAATACTTTGTCATGATCGGGAAAAGACCCGTTCGCGTGGGGTCGTCATACCCATCCGCACAGGGGCGACGCGGAAGGGGATTCAGTGCTGATCCGGTTAATCTTGGCTGCCGTGCTTGCGGGCGGTATCGCCACGGCGCACGCCAGTCCGTTGCGCGACGCTTTCGAGGCTGCGGCCGCACTGAACCCAGAACTGCGGACACTCGAGGCGCAGCGTGCAGCGATCGATGCGCGACTGCGCGGCGCCAATGCGCTGACCCCAGGCGCCCCCAATGTTGGACTCGGCTACACCACCGATCGTTTCACCCAGAACCGTGGCTTCCGTGAAGCCGAACTGGAAGTAGGCGTCCCGGTGTGGTTGCCGGGCCAGTCCCGCGCGCAGCGTGGTCTCGCCGATGCTGAAGGCCAACGTCTTGCGGCGCAGATTGCGGCCCGCCGTCTGGCCATCGCCGCTGAGGTTCGTGATGCGTACTGGACCTGGGCGGCCGCGGAGGCCGCCCTGGCCGCGGCACGAACGCGAACGGCGAGCACCGCGGCGCTGACGCGCGACGTCACGCGCCAGGCTCGGGCCGGCCAGGTCTCTCGGGCGGAGGAACTGCTCGCGACCGCAGATGCCAGGGAAAGCGAGGGCGCATTGCGCGAAGCCGAGGCCGCTGTCCGCGAGGCACGGATCGCGTTTCGCGCGCTGACCGGACGTGATCCCGCGCCTGGATCCCAGGAAGTGTTGCGCGACGCTGCCGCGCCTGCCGAGCATCCCCGCATCGTCGCCGCACGGCTCGGGCTCGACGTCGCCCGCGCCGGCATTCGAATTGCCGAGGTCGAAGATCGCGAAAGCCCGGAGATAGGGGCGTTCATGCGGCAGGAGCGCGACGACCGTGATTCCGGATGGGACACCCGGTTCGGCGTGCGCGTGCGGATACCGTTCGCTCATCCGCCGCGCAATGCGGAACGACGCGCGACCGCGCAGGGTGAACTCACCACCGCAACCGCAGAAGCCGGTGCGGTCGATCGCCTCGTTGCCGCGGAACGGGATCGGGCCCGCGCAGCCCTCGCGGATGCGCGGGCCGCCGCCCGCCTGGCCGATCAGCGCCATGCGGCGCTCGCGGAAGCCGCGAGCCTGGGAGAGCGCGCGTTCCGTGACGGCCAGACAACCCTCGCGGAGACGCTACGGCTGCGGACCAGCCTTGCCGGCGCCGATGCCGATCGTCGGCGGATGCAGGTGGCGGTGCGCCAAGCCATATCACGCTACAATCAAGCGATCGGGGTCGAACCATGAAGCGTGCCACGTATCTGTTCCGCCGCCTGGTTGCCACTGCCGCCCTCGCACTGCTGGTCGCGGCGCCGCCTGCGCTTGCCCATCCCGGTCACGGAGACGAGCCACCTCCGCCCGCCAACGCCGCTCCGCGTGCGATCGCGCATTCCGACATCTTCGATCTCGTCGGCGTCCTCGGTCCGGATGCGCGCCTGTGGCTCTACCTGGACCGATACTCGTCCGCTGAGCCGATCGACAATGCCGAGATCAGCGCCACGCTCGACGGGCAACTCGTCCAGGTCACCCGCAGTGCGGAGGCGACCTATGTCGTGTCCCACCCCCTGCTCGGGCAGGCGGGTCCGCGCAGCCTGATCTTCACCATCACCGCAGGGTCCGATGTGGATCTGCTGCCGCTCGAGATCGAGGTCCCCGCCGTTGCGACCGCGGCCGCGGCAGCGCCGGGCTGGCGCGAAACAGCGATTCGCGCCGCTGTGGAGCCTGTGGTTTGGGCTGCGGGCCTCGCGCTGCTTCTCCTGGGCGTTCTCGTTGGCAGGGTCGCAGCACCGCGCAACCTCCCGCCGCTGGTGGCGGCGGACACCGTCCCGCTCAAGCCCCGCGTCGAACCGGCCTTGGAAACGCCACACAAGGCCGCTGCCGGTGGCGTGCCGGCGCGGGCAGCAGCTGCCCCGATGGCTCTAGTCCTGGCACTCGTGGCACTGCCGGTCCTGGCGCAGCCGTTGGACCAGCCGCGCCGCCAGCCGGACGGCAGCGTCTTCGTCCCGAAGCCGACGCAGCGACTGCTCGGCGTACGCGCGACGATCGTCGATCGCGCCGACGCACCAGTGTCACTACAACTGGTTGGCCAGGTGATCGCCGATCCGAATGCGTCCGGGCGCGTTCAGGCGCCCCAGGCCGGCCGGGTGGAATCGCCGGAGGGTGGATTTCCCGCCCTCGGCAGCCGTGTCGAGCGCGGGCAAACCCTGGCCTATGTGGTTCCGGTGCTCGGGGCGCAGGAGCGCAGCGGGGTGCAGGCGACCCTTGCCGAACTCGATTCTCAGATCGGCATCGCCCAGCAACGGACCCAGCGTCTTGCGGGCCTGGCGGGCAGCGTCTCCACACGCGAGATCGCCGAAGCACGCGCGGAACTGGACGGGCTGCGCGCGCGTCGGGCAGCGGTGGCCGAGGGCCTCAATGGCAGGCTCGCCGTCCAGGCCACCGCGTCCGGCTTCATCAGCGTCGCGGCCGCCCTCGGCGGTCAGATCGTCGATGCGCGCGAACCGCTCTTTGAAATCGTCGAGCCGACCCGGCTGTGGGTCGAGGCCGTAGCCTATGATGGCGGGATGGTTGCCGACATCGCTGGCGCCAGGGCGACGACCTCGGCGGGACTCACCCTGGACCTTGCGTTCATCGGTCGCGGCCTCGCCTTGCGCCAACAGGCGGTTCCCCTGCAGTTCCGAATCGTGAACGCTTCGCCCGGCCTGTCGGTGGGAACGCCGGTGACCGTCACGGTGCAGACGAATCGGCGGGCAGCTGGGATCGTGCTTCCCGGCGAAGCCGTGATCCGCAGCGCGGAGGGTCCGCCCATCGTCTTTGAGATGACGACGGCCGAGCGCTTCGTGCCGCGCCCGGTGCGCGTGCAGCCGCTGGATGGACGCAACGTGCTCGTCCTTGCCGGTCTCGACTCGGGAAAGCGTGTCGTCACTGAAGCGGCCAGCCTCATCGCGCAGATCCGCTGAGGGCCGCATCGGATGTTTAACTTCCTCGTCTCCACGAGCCTGCGCAACCGGCTCTTCGTGCTCGCAGCGGCGGCCATCCTTGTTGTCTATGGGTCGCTCACGCTCCGCCAACTGCCCGTTGACGTTTTCCCGGACCTCAACAAGCCGGTGGTCACCCTGCTGACCGAGGCCGAGGGATTGGCGCCCGAAGAGGTCGAGCTCCTGGTCTCCTTCCCGATCGAGACTGCCCTCAACGGCATGCCTGGTGTGACCCGAGTGCGATCAGTGTCCGGGGTCGGCCTGTCGATCGTCTTCGTCGAATTCGACTGGGGCACCGATATCTGGATCAATCGCCAACAGGTGGGCGAGCGGCTATCGCTCGTGCGCTCGCAGCTGCCGCCGAATGTCGTGCCGCAGATGGCGCCGGTCTCGTCGATCATGGGCGAGATCATGCTCGTGGCCATGTCCACCGACGGGCGGGCGAGCCCGATGCAGCTGCGCGAGCTGGCCGACTGGGTCGTGCGGCCACGCCTGTTGACCATCCCGGGCGTCAGCCAGGTGATCCCGATCGGCGGTGAGGTGAAGCAGTATCGCGTGACCCCGGACGTGGCCCGCATGCATGCGCTCGACATCACGCATGAGCAGATCGTCACCGCCTTACGGCAGTTCGGAGCCAATAGCGGCGGCGGCTACGTCGATCAGGCGGGTCGCGAATACCTCATCCGCAACATTGGGCGCACGACGAGGATCGAGGATCTGGCCAATGCGCCGATCGCGCTACGGAATGGCCAGCCCATACTTCTTCGCCAGGTCGCCGGCGTGGACTTCGCGGCACGCTTGCGACGCGGCGAAGCCGGCAGCATGGGGCGGCCCGCGGTGATCCTGTCGATCCAGAAGCAGCCCAATGCCGATACGGTCGTCGTCACCCGCGCGGTCGAGGAAGCGCTGCGCGAACTGCAGCGCGTCATGCCGGCGGGCGTCACTGCCGACAATGTGCAGTTCCGCCAGGCGGACTTCATCCAGGCGTCGATCGGCAATGTCCAGACAGTGCTTCTGGAGGCCGTCGCGGTCGTCGCGGTCGTGCTGTTCCTGTTCCTGTTGAACGTGCGGACCACGGCCATCTCGCTCACGGCCATCCCGCTTTCGGTGCTGATCACGGTGGTCGTCTTCCACCTCCTCGGCCTGTCCATCAACACCATGACCCTGGGCGGCCTGGCGATCGCGATCGGCGAGCTGGTGGACGACGCGGTGGTGGATGTCGAGAACGTCTTCCGGCGCCTGCGGGAGAACCGGGAAAAGGGCAATCCCCTGCCGGTCTTCACCGTCGTCGCGAAAGCAAGCCAGGAGGTGCGGTCGGGCATCGTCTACGCGACGATGATCGTGATCCTCGTCTTCGTGCCACTGTTCGCGCTATCCGGCATCGAGGGCCGGCTGTTTGCGCCCCTCGGCGTCGCCTACATCGTCTCGATCATGGCGTCGCTGATTGTGTCCATCACGGTCACGCCGGTGCTCTGCTACTATCTGCTGCCGCGGATGAAGCGGATGGACCACGGCGACGGCTGGATGGTGCGCAAGCTGAAGGCCGGAAACGAGCGCGCGCTGCTATGGGCGTTCCGGCGCGAGCGGCTGATGTATGTCATGGCCGGCGGCGCTATCGCGGTCGCGGTGGCAACATTGCCATTCCTGCCGCGCGCCTTCCTGCCTCCCTTCAACGAAGGCACGCTCACGATCAGCCTGCAGTTCCAGCCTGGCATCAGCCTGGCCGAGGCCAACCGCCTGGGCACGGCCGCGGAACGGCTGATCATGCAGGTGCCTGAGGTGCGGTCGGTTGGCCGAAGAACCGGCCGCGCCGAACTCGATGAACATGCTGAAGGCGTCCATTCCTCCGAGATCGACGTCACGCTGCACCCTTCCAGCCGTGGCAAGCAGGAGATTGCGGCGGATATCCGTGCGCGCCTCGGAATCATTCCCGGAAGTCTGAATATCGGCCAGCCAATCGGACACCGGCTCGACCACATGCTTTCGGGCGTTCGGGCGGAGATCGCGCTGAAGATCTATGGCGACGACCTCGACACCCTGCGCACCATCGCCGAGCAGATGCAGCAGCGATTGGCCGGAGTGGCAGGATTGCGCGACCTGCAGATCGAACGGCAGGTGCGCGTCCCGCAGCTGCAAGTGACGGTCAATCACGAACGCGCGGCGCTTCATGGCGTCTCGGCCGCGACGATCGGCCAGGCGGTGCAGGACATGTCCGGCGGCCAGGTCGTCAGCGAGGTTGTTGACGGTGCCCGCCGCTTCGACCTTGTCATGCGGCTTGCCGATCAGGACCGCACCGGCAGCGGGCTGTCGTCGATCATGATCGAGACACCGGGTGGGCGTGTTCCGCTCTCGCTCCTGGCCGAGGTACGCGATACCGACGGTCCGAACCAGATCCTGCGGGAAAATGGGCGGCGGCGCATCGTGGTGCTGGCGAATACCGATGGGAGCGACACGGCGGCGATCGTGCAGCGCATCCGCACGGAGATGGCCAATGCGCCGCTCCCGCCGGGCTACTTCTTCGCGCTCGAAGGTACGTTTCAGGCGCAGGAGGAAGCAACCCGCCTGATTGCCATGCTCTCACTTGTCTCGCTGACGCTGATCTTCATGGTGCTCTACAGCCGATATCGCTCAGCAGTCCTGGCGCTGATCATCATGGGTAATGTGCCGCTGGCGTTGGTGGGCGCCATTGCGGCGCTTTGGATCGCGGGCCAGCCGCTATCGGTCGCCTCCATGATCGGCTTCATCACGCTGGCCGGTATCGCCGCACGCAATGGGATCCTGAAGGTCAGTCATTATCTGAACCTGGCCCTGCTCGAGGGCGAGCCTTGGGGGCTCGGGCTCGTGGTGCGCGGTAGCCTGGAGCGTCTCACGCCAGTGCTCATGACCGCACTGTCAGCGGGTTTTGCGCTAGTCCCGCTGATGATCGGTGCCAGCGAACCCGGCAAAGAAATCCTTCACCCCGTCGCCGTCACGATCTTCGGCGGACTGGTCACCGCGACGTTGCTCGACACCTTCCTCACGCCCCTCCTGTTCCACCGCTTCGGCAGGCCGGCGCTCGCGAGCCTGATGGATCGCCAGCAGGAGATGAAGGTTGCCGAGGCTTACTGATCCGATGAAAGGACAACGCCCATGAACCGACGCATCCTCCTCGCCGCGACAGCGATGCTGTCCGTCCTCGCGCCAGCTGCGCGCGCGAGCATCACCCGCGGCCCGAATGGCGGCCAGCGGATCGACCTTGCAGGCGGACACGCCGAACTTGTCGCCGACGGGAATGAACTCAGGCTCTATCTGAGCGATAATTCGTATCGCCCCCGGTCCGCCGAGGGCGCCAGCGGCCAGGCGGTCGTGCTGGCCGGTGGCCGGCAGACAACGGTACCCCTCACGCCCGCAGGCGCAGATATGCTGCGAGGGCAGGGGGACTTTATCGCGGCTGCTGGAATGCGCGTGGTCGTTACCTTGACCATGCCGGGACAGCGCCCTTCGCAGGGGCGGTTCACGCCGAGGGATCAGAGTTGAGGATGACCAAATGGCGCCGGACCTGCTGACGCCGGAGGCGCATGTGCTCGTCGTCGAGGATGACGGCGAGATGCGTAACCTGATCGCGAAGTTTCTGCGTCAGAACGGCTACCGCGCGACCGGTGCGCGCGACGGCCGCGAGATGTGGGAAACCCTCGCGAATGCCGCGGTGGACCTCATCCTGCTTGACGTGATGCTGCCGGGACAGTCAGGCCTAGACCTGACTCGCGCGCTGCGCGCGAAGACCCAGGTCCCGATCATCATGGTGACGGCGCGCGGCGACGAAACCGACCGCGTGCTTGGCCTCGAACTCGGTGCCGATGACTACATCCCGAAACCGTTCTCTCGGCCTGAGCTTCTCGCGCGGATTCGTGCCGTGCTGCGTCGGGCGCAGGGGAGCGACCAGCGTGCCTCGGGACTGGTTGCGGACCGCCTGCTCTTCGCCGGATGGGCGCTCGACACGCGGCGACGCGAACTCATGGCGCCCGATGGCGTCGCTGTCGATCTCTCAGGTGGCGAATACGATCTCCTGCTGGCGTTCTGCGAGCACCCACAGCGCATCCTCAGCCGCGACCAACTGCTGGACCTCGCCCGCAACCGGGTCTCGGACGCGCTTGATCGCACGGTGGACGTGATGGTGAGCAGGCTCCGCCGGAAGATGGAGCCGACCGAGGAAAGCCCGACCATCATCAAGACCATCCGCGGCGCCGGCTACATGTTCGTCCCTGCGGTCGCCCGCGGGTGAGCGGGACGCCTCCTGGCCGATTCCGGCTCCGTCTTGTCCCCGATACCCTTGGCGGGCGCATCGTCCTCGTTCTGCTGATCGGGTTGCTGACATTCCACGTGGGCAGCCTCTGGCTGCATCAGGTCGGCACCGACGCCCTGCTCGGGTCTACGCGTGAACGCCAGACTGCAGAACGCCTCGCCGCGGCGAAGCGCGCCGTGGCCGAGCTGCCCGTCGCCGATCGCGACAGGACAGCGCATGCCCTATCGTCCGCCAGCCTCGACATGCATTGGACCCCGGCGCCAACTGTCCGCCTGGTCGATGAGACAAGCCCGCGGATCGAAGCGCTGCGGACCCGGCTCGTCGAACTGGTTCCGGAACTTCGGAGCACCGGCCTGCGGCTGGGCTATGCAGAGGACGGCACATCCCCGATGCCTGGTGGCGAGCAATTCCGTCACGTGATCATCGGTGCAGTCGAGCTGCCTGACGGGTCCTGGCTCAATTTCTCGGCCGGCCTGTTTCGCCCCCCTACCGCCGAACATGCGAGCCTGTTGTCCACCAGCGCCATGGCGGCCGGCATCCTGCTCCTGGGACTGCTCGTCGTCCGCCTCATCGGCCGCCCGCTGCGGCAGCTGTCCGATGCCGCCGATCGAATCGGCATGCCCGGCGTGACGGTCCGCATGCCCGAGACCGGCCCCTACGAGGTGCGTCACGCGGCGCTCGCCTTCAACCGCATGCAATCCCGCATCAACAAGCTGATCGCGGACCGTACGCAGGCACTTGCGGCGGTCAGCCACGATCTGCGCACACCGATCGCGCGGCTGAGGCTGCGCGCGGGTTTCCTCGACGATCCTGAAGCACAACGCGCGATCGATGCCGATCTCGACGAAATGGACGCCATGATCGGCGCGACGCTCGCCTACCTTCGCGGAGAGGACGAGCTCGAACCTGAGCGTCCCACTGACATCGTTGCCCTTCTCGAAACACTGTGCGACGCCGCAGCCGACACCGGCGCAGAAGCGCACTATGATGGACCTGGGCAGGCTCGCCTCACATGCCGCCCGGTGGCCATCAAGCGCGCTTTCGCGAACCTCATCGAGAACGCGGTGAAATACGGAAAGGTGGCGCGGGTTCAACTCGATGATCTCGCTGAGCGCATCCTTGTGCGCATCGACGACGATGGCCCCGGAATTCCCGAAGCCGACATGGAGGTCGTCTTCGAACCGTTTCGGCGGCTCGATCCATCCCGCAACCGCGGCACCGGCGGAACCGGTCTTGGCCTCACGATCGCGCGCCAGGTGATCTCGCAACATGGCGGCACGATCCGGCTCCTGAACCGGCCGGCGGGTGGGTTGACCACTCTCGTGGAGTTGCCGCGCACGCGCTGATGGCGTGCCAGAAGCAGACTTTGTCCCGTGCGATTCCTTGGCCACGTCGGGCATTTCGCCCCTGCCAGTCTCGCCTGACATGTTTTGTCACACTGTGTTGATGCGCGGGACATGCGCTGGTCCGAACTTCACCTCGTCACCGATCAGGTGGCGACACCATGAAGGAGTTCGAGATGCGTCGTTCCATTCTTGCCGCGGTGGCCGCCGCCGCTCTTGTCGGCGGTGGCGCGGGCTATGTGCTCGCCCAGGGCATGCCGCCCGGCCACCGTATGCCCGGCGGCCAGATGATGCCCGGCATGCAGCACGGCCAGATGCCGATGCAGCAGGGCATGCAGCCCGCCGGGCCCGGCGCCTCCGCACCGTCATCGCAGGCCTTCGCGGCGGCGATGGACAAGATGCATCGCGACATGGCGATCCAATACAGCGGCAATGCCGATCGGGACTTCGTCGCCGGCATGATCCCGCACCACCAGGGTGCGATCGACATGGCGCAGATCGTCCTCCAGCACGGCCAGGATCCGGAAGTCCGGCGGCTGGCGCAGGAGATCGTCTCCGCGCAGGAACGCGAGATCGCCCAGATGCGCGCCATGCTTGCGCGGCTGCCGGCCCGCTGATCGGCGGACGCGGTCATGCAACGCCTCGAAGACCGGCCCGCTGGTCCAACCCGCAAGCGTCGGGGAGAAACGGCGGTCCACGACACTCTCGTTTCCGACTTCGAGGCGATCCGCCGGTGGCTGTTGCGTCGTTGCCGAGGCGATGCGCAGGTCGCCGGCGAGATCCTGGCCGCATTCTGCCTGCGCGCACTGACGCGCGCGCCAGAGTTGCGTGACGCGGCGGCGGTGCGCGGTTGGCTTGCGATCGTGCTGCGCTCCACCGTCGCGGATCACTGGCGTTCGGCACGTGCCGAACGCCGCAGGGTCCGATCCGACGATCCCCAGACCCTGGAGCGTCGCGAAGAGTACACGGTGCCGCACCCGATGTCGTCTCGTCACCGCGAGCCCTGCGACTGCCTCCCGGATGTCGTGGCGCAGTTGCGGCAGGGGGAGCGTGATCTGCTGCAAGTGATCGATCTCGGGGGAGGTGATCGCGCCCAGCACGCCGAGCGCCTCGGTCTGACGCGCAATGCGCTCGACGTGCGCCTGCATCGTGCGCGGGCAGCGTTGCGGACCGCGTTCCTGGCGCATTGCGACGCGTGTTCCGAGGGCGGAAGCTTCGACCCGTGGACCTGCCCCGCTCCCGCCGGCGGCGTGTAAGGAATCGTCTGCGGCACCGTCTGTTCCAATGTGGCCCGGCAATGTGTCAGCCGGCCATGCAATGGAAGGGGAGTGCATGCGATGCACCGCGAAGCAGAGTCAACCGGACCGTCGGCTGATCCCGGAGGCCTCGATCCGCTCACGCTCACCACGGACTTCGCCGCTCGCGTCCACGGGATCACCGGCGCATTCGCTGCTGCTCAGGCCGGCGCCGCCCAGGACGCAATCGACCGTATGGCTGCGCATGGTCGTCAGCTCGCGGAGGCCCGAGACCCCTTCTCGGTCCTCGTCATGCAGGTGGACTGCTGCCTTGCCATGCTCGAAGCCACGACCACGCGGTTCAGGGCCGCGTTGACGGGACTGCCGCATCCTCGGACCGCCAGCACCGCTTTCATGCCCGAACCCTCGTCACCCTCCACGCATGACAGCGCTGAGCAAGCCGCGGACGCGCACCTATCACGCAGCCCTTCACGCAAGGCCAATGCAAGCATCGCGTCCGACGGTCGGGCGTCCGGTGGACGCCAGGAGTGAGAAGCATGTCCCAGCATTCGCACGAACCGGCGGGCCAGGTGACGAGAGCAGGCTTCTGGCGCAGCCGCACCGGTCTCACCTTCATGATCTTCGCGGCCGCGGTCGCCGCCTACCTTCTCTTCAGCCACACGGCGCATGTCTTCCAGTGGCTGCCCTTCGGGCTGATCCTTCTTTGCCCCCTCATGCACATCTTCATGCATGGCGGGCACGGTGGTCACGGCGGCGATGCGGGCAAGCAGCCATGAGTCCGACCGCCGGTTACGGCTTCTGCCTGCTCGCCGCTGGAAATGCCGCGCTCTTCATTGGCTTCGCGTACAGCTTCGCCCGTCCGCTCAACGGGCGCGACTGGCGCAGCTTCGGCGCTTTCTCGGCGTTCATCGTGGCACTCTTTGCCGAGATGTATGGGTTCCCCCTGACCATCTATCTCCTCGCCGGCTGGCTTCAGACGCGCTGGCCCGGAGTGAACTGGTTCAGCCACGACAGCGGCCACCTGCTCGAGATGGTTGCCAGGCCGGGCATCAACCCGCATTTCGGACCATTCCACCTGCTCAGCACGGTCTTCATTCTTGTGGGGTTCTGGCTGATCGCGGCGGCCTGGCCGGTACTCTACCGGGCCGTGCGGCGCGGTACGCTTGCAACCACCGGCCTCTATGCGCGCATCCGGCATCCGCAATACGCGGGCTTCATGATGATCATGACCGGCTTCCTTCTCCAGTGGCCGACCCTCGTCACGGTGGCGATGTATCCTGTGCTGCTCGTCATGTACCTCCGCCTCGCTGCACGCGAGGACGCCGCCGCGGCGGCGCAGTTCGGCGCCGAGCACGCCGCCTGGGCGAAGCGCGTCCCCGCCTGGATCCCAAGGCTGAGCAGCTCGTCTCGCGGACCGGCGATCTCGCCGTGACCCTTCGCCCCACGAAAACGACCGCAGGGTAGTCCGACATGACCGACCACGCCGCACATCGCCATCACCAACATACTGCGCCCGCGAGCGACGGCGCACCGCACACCGGCCATGGCGAGGCAGGTCACGACCACGGCGCGATGGTCGCCGATTTCCGCCGCCGCTTCTGGATATGCCTCCCGCTGACCATTGCCGTCGTGGTGCTCTCGCGGCACATCCAGATGCTGGTGGGCCTGCCCGGCGTCCTGGCCTTCCCCGGCAGCGCGTTCGTCGAGGCCGCGCTCGCGAGCGTGATCTTCTTCTACGGCGGCTGGCCGTTCCTCGCTGGGCTGTCGGGGGAATTGCGGCGCGGCAAGCCCGGCATGATGACGCTGGTCAGCCTCGCGATCGTCTCCGCCTACGTCTATTCGCTTGCCGTGCTCGCCGGGCTGCCGGGCGACGTGTTCTTCTGGGAAACTGCGACCCTCATCCTGGTCATGCTGCTTGGCCATTGGCTTGAGGCCAAGTCCGTGCTCGGCGCTTCGGGCGCCCTTCAGGCCCTTGTGCGCCTGATGCCGGCAACGGCGACCCGGCTCGGCGAGGGCAGCGCGCAGGAGGAGGTGCCGATCGCCGCGCTGCGGCCCGGCGACCTCGTGCTCGTGCGCCCGGGCGCGAAGGTGCCGACGGATGGCATCGTTACCGAGGGCCGCTCGTCCATGGACGAGAGTATGCTCACCGGCGAATCCCGCCCGGTGGATAAGGCCGTCGGCGCCCGCGTCGTCGGCGGCGCGGTCAATGGGGAAGGCGCGCTGACCGTGCGGATCGAGCGCACCGGCGGCGAGACCTATCTCGCGCAGGTGATCCGCCTCGTGGAACAGGCCCAGGCCACGCGGTCGCGCACGCAGGATCTCGCCAATCGCGCCGCCGCCGTGCTCACCTGGGTCGCGATCGGGGTCGGTGGCGGGACATTCGGCGTCTGGCTGCTCCTGGACGCGCCGCTGGCCTTCGCGCTGGAGCGGATGGTGACCGTCATGGTCATTTCCTGCCCGCATGCGCTCGGCCTCGCCGTGCCCCTGGTGGTAGCCGTCAGCACCGAACTCACCGCCCGCAACGGCCTGCTGATCCGCGATCGCGCAGCCTTTGAACGGGCGCGCGCGCTCCAGGTCGTCGTCTTCGACAAGACCGGGACGCTGACCGAAGGTCGCTTCGGCGTCGCTGCCGTGGTCCCGCTCGGCGTCGGCTTCGACGAGGCCGCGGTGCTGCGTCTGGCCGCCGGTCTCGAATCCTCCTCCGAGCATCCGATCGCCAAGGGAATCCTGCGCGGCGCGGAGGCGCGTGGCATCGTGCCGCCGGCGGCGACCGAATTCCGCAACCTGCCCGGCGAAGGCGCGCGCGCGACAATCGAGGGGGTCGCGGTCGAGGTGGTCAGCCCCGGCACGCTTCGCCGCCGCGGCGTCGAGTTAACGGATGCCCGCGTTGCCGAGGAACAGGCAGCCGGCCGGACGGTCGTGTTCGTCACGGCTGACGGCGCGCTGGCGGGCGCGGTCGCGCTGGCGGATGTCGTGCGGCCCGAGAGCCGGGAAGCCGTCCGCCAGCTCCGCGCGCTCGGGCTGCGCTGCATGATGCTGACGGGCGATGCACGGCCGGTCGCCGAACAGGTCGGCCGCGAACTCGGCCTCGACGAGGTGCGCGCCGAGGTGCTGCCGCACCAGAAATCCGAGGTGGTGCAGTCCATACAGGCGCGCGGCCTGACCGTCGCGATGGTGGGGGACGGCGTGAACGACGCGCCGGCACTCGCCCAATCCGACCTCGGCATCGCGATCGGCGCGGGGACGGACGTCGCAGCCGAGGCCGCCGACATCGTGCTGGTGCGCAACGACCCGCGCGATGTCGTCGCGATCCTCGCGCTCGCGCGTGCGACCTATGCGCGCATGGCCCAGAACCTGGCCTGGGCGACCGGCTACAACGTCGTGGCGATCCCGCTGGCCGCCGGCGTCGGTGTGCCGTGGGGGATTCTGCTCACGCCGGCGGTCGGCGCGGCGCTGATGTCGCTCTCGACCGTCGTCGTCGCGGTCAATGCGCGACTGTTGGGGCGCCAGGGCGAACGCCGGCTCGCGGCGCTTCGCGCCGACGTCGCGCGCAGCGACACGGCTGCAGGATGATCGAAGGCGCCCCCCCGATGCCGACGGGCCACGTCACGCGCCATCCGGCGAACTGGCTGCCGGCGATGCGCGGCACCATGATCCGGCTCGTGCCGGCGATGCTCGCATGGGAGATCGTGCAACTGCCGCTCTATACGCTCTGGCGCGACGGTACGGCGTGGGAGTTGGCTTTCGCCGTTCTGCACTGCACCGCCGGCGATGCGCTGATCGCGCTCGCCGCATTGTCCTGGGCCTTGGTGATCGTCGGCGCGCCGCAGTGGCCCGAGCGGGCCTTCGGACGGGTGCTCGCCGCCACGGTCGTGATCGGTCTCGCCTATACGGTGTACAGCGAATGGCTGAACGTCGAGATCCGCGGCAGTTGGGCCTACGCCGCCGCAATGCCCGTCCTGCCCATTCTCGGCACCGGGGCCGGCCCATTGCTGCAATGGGCAGTGTTGCCGCCGCTTGCACTGGTAGGTGCGCGGCGTGCGCTGCGCGAGCAGGCCGCCAAGCCGTGACCTGCACCTGCATAGCGGAGCCGCCGCGCGCCGCGATCGGACCTGCATCGGGTCCGCAAATCCCGCGCCGGAATTCCTGCGCGGCCCTACCGAGAGGAAACATGCCATGACCAGACACGCACCAGGCGCCGTCGTCGCGATGACGGCATTGTTGCTCAGCCTGCCGGCCGCGGCACAGCAGGCGCCAGCACCGGATCCCCACCACCCGGCGGGCGCGCCGCCGGCCACCCCCGCAGCACCAGCCCAGGCCACGCCCGCGCCGCCTCCCGCGACGCCCGGCGGCATGGGAATGATGAGCGGCCCCGGCGGCATGGGCATGATGGGCATGATGGGCGGCGAGGGCCGACCGGCCGGCATGCCGGCGATGCGCCATCATGGCGCGTACGGCTCGCCGACGAACGTCATCATCAACATCGGCCCGGGGATCCGTCTCGAAGTCGAGGATGCCGACCGGTCGCCTGGATCACCCCGGCCCGGCATGATGCGGGGCATGATGCCCGGAGCCATGCAGGGTGCGTCGCCCATGGGCGGCATGGCGGGGCGTTCCGGCATGGCCGGCAGCTCGCCCATGGCAGGTCCGCTGCATGAGATGCTCGCCGAACGCGTCGAGGGCGGCCTGGCCTTCCTGCGCGCGGAACTGCGCATCCGTCCCGACCAGGAAGCGGCCTGGAGCGCCTTCGCCGGGCGCATCCGTGAAGCCGCGGCGCGCTACCGCGGCGCGGTCGAACGGATGCCGGCACCGGCCGCCGGGCTCGAGGCGCGTCTTGCAATGGCGGAAACCCGCCTTGCCGCCGAGCTCGAGCGCGCGCGGGCCTGCCGCGAGGCGGCCGCCGCGCTCCTGCCGGCGCTCGACGACGCGCAGCGGCGGACCGTGGACGCGTTGGCGTGGCTCGTCATTCCTGGCAGCGGCGCCGGCATGATCGCCGGCGCCTCGAGTGGCACCGGCCGGTGAGGGACCGCCGGCGGGGACACCCACCCCGCCGGCCCTCGCCACATGGAAGGCAGGACGATGGCAGACCTCGGCAGCGCCACACCGACCGATCCCGCAACGCCTGCGGTCCTGCCCGACATGTCCGATGCTGCCGGATACATGATCGACGCGTGGCAGCGCGCAATTCTCTTCTGGGACGTGCAGCGCGAACGCGCCAACGACATCCTGAGCCAGTACAGCGCAGGTGCGCCGGATATCCTCGCGTTTCGGCACGAGACACTGCTCGATGCGCGACGTTTTCCGCGCCCGGCGAACTACGCGCTCCTGCGCATCACGGCGTATGGGGAGGACGAGGCCGACCATTGTCTCGACCCGGCGAAGCCGCCCCTGATCGTCATCGACCCTCGCGCCGGGCACGGACCGGGGATCGGTGGAACCCGACGCGAGTCCGAACTCGGTATTGCGCTGCACGAGGGATACCCCGTCTACTTCGTGACGTTCTTTCCCGCACCATGCCCCGGGCAGACGCTGATCGACGTGCTGCACGCGCTGCGGCGCTTCGTGGATGCCGTCGCCGCGCGGCACGAGGGCAGGCCACCGATTCTCTACGGGAACTGCCAAGGTGGATGGGCGGCTATCCTGTTGGCGTTGCACTGCGAGGGATCGCTCGGCCCCGTCGTGCTGAACGGATCGCCGCTGTCGTACTGGTCGGGGGAGCCGGGCGTGAACCCGATGCGGCTGGCGGGCGGCCTGTCCGGCGGCGTCTGGCCGGTGCGGCTGCTCGCCGATCTCGGCGATGGCCAGTTCGATGGCGCCTGGCTCGTGCAGAACTTCGAGGGCCTGAAGCCCGAGAACGCCTTGTGGGAGAAGTACCTTCCGCTGTTCCTCGACCCGGAAGGAGAGCGGGCCCGGTTCCTTGCCTTCGAGCGCTGGTGGAACACATTCTACGCCCTGAGCCGCGATGAGATCACCACCATCGTCCGGCACCTTTTCGTCGGCAACGAGCTCGAACGCGGCGTGCTCGACCTCGGCGACGGCACCCGCATCGATCTGCGTGAGCTGCGCAGCCCGCTGGTGATTTTCGCGTCGCAGGGCGACAACATCACGCCGCCGCACCAGGCCCTCGGCTGGATCGCGCGGGTGTACCGCGATACCGACGCGCTGAAGCAGGCGGGACAGCGCATCGTCTATCTGCTCAACCCGAAGGTGGGTCACCTCGGGATCTTCGTCTCGGCTTCGGTCGCCCGTTTCGAGCATCGCGCGATCCTCGAGGCGCTCGACGAGGTCTCCCTGCTTGCGCCCGGCCTCTACGAGATGACGATCGACAACCCGACCGGCGATCCGGAATGCCGGCGACCGCAATACAGCGTCGGGTTTGTCGAGCGCCGGGTCGAGGACCTCCGTTTCGAGCCTCCGTCCGCCGCCTTCGAGCGCGTCGGCGAGGTCTCGAAGTGGAACGATGCAGTCTATGGCGCCCTTGTCTCGCCATGGATCCGGGCCGCAGCGAACCCCGCGGCAGCCGCGATGGCGCGCTGGATGCATCCGATGCGCGTCAGCCGTTATCTGCTTTCGGAACGGTTCGCACCTTGGATGGGCGGCGTCGCGGTCATGGCAGATGCGGTGCGCGCCGCACGGGCACCGGGCGGGAACGACAAGTTCCCAACCGTGCGACTTGCCGAGCGCGACGCGCTCGCGGCGGTGACACAAGCCCTGCGCGCGACGCGGGAGATGCGCGACACGTGGCATGAGTTCCTTTTCCGGGCGCTCTACGGCGGGTTCCAGCTGAGCGCGCCGGGCGGCTCCGGCCCGACCATCCGGGAGCGGGATGCGTCGGGAATGCCAACTGCCGGATGAATGATCAGGCGGAAACACTTTGTCGCGCTCCGTTCAATTTCGCGTCGTCTCACGGTGGGCAGACTTGCCCGGTTGTTGATTGGAGCGAAAACCATGAGCCTTTCACGCCGTGTCCTGATGGCAGGCGGCGCAGCACTTCCCCTGTCGATCTGGAGTGCGGCCCGTCAGCCGGCAGAAGCAGCCACCGAGCCCACGGTGATCCGTGCCACGTCACGCACGCTCGACATCGACGGTCGCGCGGCGACGGTCCTGGGCCTTCTTCGCCCGGATGGCGGTCACGGACTGGTGCAACAACCCGGCGAGCGGTTCCGCGTGCGCCTGGAGAACCGGCTGCCTGAGCGGACCATCATCCACTGGCACGGCCAGACCCCGCCCTTCGCGCAGGACGGTGTGCCCGATACGCCGCTGCCGTTGATCGCAGCCGGCGCCGACCGTGCCTTCGACTTCGTGCCCAATGCCGGCACCCACTGGATGCATGCCCATGTGCCCGACCAGGAGATGCGCCTTCTCGCGGCGCCGCACATCGTGCGCAGCGCGGAGGATGCCCGAGCGGATCGGCAGGAGGTCGTGATGATGCTGCACGACTATTCGTTCACGCCGCTCGGCGAGATCCTCGCCCGGCTCGGGGCGGGCGGTGGCGCGCCGCATGCCGCGGCGGGCAATCCGCATGGCGGGATGTCGCCTGCCGCAGCGCCGCACGGTGGCATGCCGATGGGCGCGGCGGACATCAATGACATCGACTTCGACGCCTACCTTGCCAACGACCGGACGCTGGGCGATCCGGAGGTGGTCCGGGTCGAACGCGGCGGCCGCGTGCTGCTGCGCGTCATCAACGGCGCGGCGGCGACGGTGTTCTGGATCGATACGGGGCGACTCGAGGCGTCTGTGGTCGCAGTCGACGGACATCCGGTCGATCCGCTTCGCACGACGCGCTTCGCGCTTGCGATGGGCCAGCGCGCCGATCTCCTTCTCGAGCTGCCAGGTGAAGGCGGCACCTTCCCCATCCTCGCGCTGCGGGAAGGCGCGCGGGAGCGGAGCGGAATCATCCTGGCCACGACCAACGCTCCGGTTGCGCGCATCGCCCCGGAGGCCGACAGCGCCGCGCCTGGCTTCGACGGACGGCAGGAGCTGCGGCTGCATTCGGCGAGCCCGGTGCCGGCGCGGCGCGCTGATCGGAGACTGTCGGTCACGCTCAACGGCGGAATGACGCCCTATGTCTGGTCCATCGATGATCGCCCCTGGGGTCGGCACAGGGTGCTCGAAGCCCGCCGTGGCGAACGCGTAGAGCTGACGATGACGAACGTGTCGATGATGGCGCATCCGATGCATATCCACGGGACGGTGTTTCAGGTCGTGGGATGGGGATCCCAGCGTTTCGTCGGCGCGAGGCGCGACACCGTCCAGGTGCCGCCGATGGAGCGCGTTACCCTGGCCTTAGAGTTCGCAACGCCAGGTCGCTGGATGTTCCATTGCCACCACATGCCGCATCTCGCGACGGGCATGATGACGGAATTCGTCGTGGCGGGCTGACACCCACGGCACGAGCGCTTGACTCGTACCGAGCGCCCGGAAGGGCGCCGCCGGGAGTCCGGCGTCACGCCACGGGCGTGCTCTTCGCACGACGCCAGGGAAACCGGAGGTTTCCGCCCGGCGCCTGCGGGTCGGCAACGGCGGATATCAGCGGTCGAAGAATTCGACCGTTGGTATGGGTGGCTCCTGCGTCGGCAGTGCGCCGGTCAAAAACGCCGCAACACTCTTCAGCGGCATGCTGAAGAGTGTTGCTGCGCGGCGATGACCGGGTTCTTGGAACCCTTGCCTGCAAGGCCGCCACAAGGCCCGGACCTTTGAGGCCCGGGCCCGCTTGGCTTACCGTAGCGACGGCGGCAGCGAGCGCAGGTTCCACAGGCCTGCGTTGTGGCCGCCGCCGACATTCGGCATCGCATGCGGCATGTTCGCGGCCTGCTGATCGTCGTACTCGACGCTGAGGTTCTCGCCGCTGCCCACGATGCGCGCGACCGGACGGGACACGACCATGCGCGGCGGCGCCGAGGTGTCGTATTCGATCTCGACATTCTCGCCGTTCGTGATGACGCGGCGGACCGGCAGGGACGACAGCGACGACGCGCGATCGGAATAGATCATGAAGCCGGTGCGGCCGAGCATCACAGGTTCGAGCGACACCACGGGCTGGCCATCCGCCTTGGCCGCGGTGGCGATCGTGCCGAGGATGACCAGCGCGGTCGCGGCGGAGAGAACGAGGCGCGGATTGCGGATCTGGGTGGGCATGGATGCATTCTCCTTTTCGACCGTTGCTTGGCCGACGAGGTGAACATGCCGAGTGGAGTTTTCCGGCTGACGACAGTCCCGTGACAAAGGATTCCCGCGCTGTAGCACTGTTGCAGCTGCGAAGGACGCGCGCGCGTGGGTGACGGCAACGCGCTGCGCTCAGGTGCCTCCGGGCGTGATCATCCGCGCGCCCGATGGATCGGATCCGCGCAGTGCCCATGCGCGAAATCGGCGAGTGTCTCGATGATCCTGCAGTCGCCGACCACGCCGCCCTCGCAGCTGGTCGCCATCCGCTGCAATTCGGCGCGCAGTGCCGAGAGGCGCCGCAGCCGCGCATCGATCTCGCTGATCTGCGCCGTGGCAAGCGTGTGCGCAGCCCCGCAATCGGCTTCGGGATGATCGGCCAGGTCGAGCAGCGCTCGGATTGCCTCGCTCTCAAACCCCAGTTCGCGCGCATGGCGGATGAAGCCGAGGCGTCGCAGATGCGCCGCACCATAAATCCGATGTCCGCCTTCGGTGCGTGCGGGAGGGGGCATCCAGCCTTCCTGCTCATACCACCGGATCGTCGTCGGCTTGACGCCTGTCTCGCGCGCGAGGTCACCGATCGAGTAGGTATCGGTCATGCGCGATCCTTCTCTGCCTTCGCGACGAACCTTGCAAAGGCCGCAAGCGCCTTCTCGCTCGCGTGGTGCTCCAGTCCCTCCGCATCCTGCTCGGCGGTTTCCGGGTCGAGCCCGACCGCGATGAGGAAGCGTACCACGAGGTCGTGGCGCGCTTTCGCCGCCTCGGCCATCGCCCGGCCGGTATCGGTGAGGAACAGGCCCCGATAGGGCTTCGTCTCGACCAACCCGTCGCGCTGCAGCCGTCCGACCGTGGCCGTCACCGTCGCCTGCGAAACACCCATGCGCCGGGCGATCTCGACGGCCCGCGCTTCGCCTTCCTCGCGCAGCAGGTCGGCGATGAGCTCGACGTAATCCTCCGCGGTCGCCGTGCGGTCGGCCTCACGCTGGCGCGCGAAGCGCACGGCATGGTCATCGACCGGTGGAAGGGATCGCCTGGTAGGGCTGCGTGTCATGACTCGGATATGGAGATGGAAGCGGACCCACTTGATAGTCGTGTTGGCATAACTTAGCCTAGGCTTAACTTCGGAGCCGCGACATGACACCGCCTCCTGATGACGCCGCCGCCACGACGGCCGTATCCGGCCCGCCCAGCCTGCCGGAGGTTCACCGCAGCGTCGCGGTGCCCAATGCCGGCGGCTTCCTGCGCAAGCTGTTTGCCTTCATGGGGCCGGGCTACCTGGTGGCGGTCGGTTACATGGACCCGGGCAATTGGGCGACCTCGCTCGCCGGCGGCTCGGCCTTCGGATACACGCTGCTCGCGGTCGCACTCACCTCTTCGTTGATGGCGATCCTGCTGCAGGCGCTGTGCGTGCGCATCGGCGTCTCGACCGGACGCGACCTGGCCCAGTTGTGCCGGGAGCGGTTCCCCAAGGTCGTCGCCTATCCGCTGTGGCTGTTCGCCGAGATCGCCATCTGCGCCACCGACCTGGCCGAGCTGATCGGCACCGCCATCGCGCTCGAGCTGCTATTCGGCATTCCGCTGCTCTATGGCGTGTTCCTGACCGCGCTCGACGCCTTCCTGATCCTGTGGCTGCAGAACAAGGGCGTGCGCTGGCTGGAGGCGCTGATCTTCGGCTTCATTGCGCTGATCGTGGGCTGTTTCGGCATCCAGATCGTGCTGTCGGACCCGGATTGGGCGGCGGTGCTGAACGGCTACATCCCTGCCGTCTCGATCGTGACGAACCAGACGCAGCTCTACATCGCCATGGGTATCCTCGGCGCCACCGTGATGCCACACAACCTTTACCTGCATACCGCCGTTGTGCAGTCGCGGTCCTGGAACCTCGACGAAGCGGGCAAGCGCGAGGCGATCAAGTTCGCCACCATCGACAGCTCGCTGGCGCTGACGCTCGCGCTCCTGATCAATTCTGCCATCCTGATCACCGCGGCCGCCACCTTCCACGCCAGCGGCAACACCGAGGTCGCCGAGATCGGCGAAGCCTACCAACTGCTGACGCCGCTGCTGGGCGCGGGCATCGCCGCGACCGCCTTCGGCGTGGCGCTGCTGCTGTGCGGGCTGAACGCCACGGTCACCGCGACCCTGGCCGGGCAAGTGGTGATGGAGGGCTTCCTGCGGTTCCGTCTGCCGCCGGTGCTGCGACGGCTGGTCACGCGGCTGATCGCCATCATCCCGGCGGTGATCGTCACCTGGATGTATGGGGCGTCCGGCACCGCGCAGCTGCTTATCCTCAGCCAAGTGATCCTGTCGATCCAACTGCCATTCGCGGTGATCCCGCTGATGCTGTTCGCGCAGGACCGCAAGCGGATGGGGGTCTTCACCGCGCCGGCCTGGCAGCTCGCGCTGGGCTGGGCTACGGCGGCGGTGATCGTCGGGCTGAACATGAAGCTGCTGTTCGATGCCGCGTTTGGGGACTGAACCCCGTTGGAAGGAACGATCGCCATGGTCCGCCGCCGCGCTATCCTTGCCGCGACACTTCTCGGCGCATCAAGCGCCGCGAAGGCCGCGGGCGACCTGACCCGGCAGCCGCCGGTGGTCGTCGTCGTCGAACTCGGGCGGTCCGACGGTAGCCACGCCTTCGAGCCGAACCGGCTGCGCTTCGAGACCGGGCGCCTCTACAATCTCGTGCTGCGCAACGTGAGCCACGACCCGCACTACTTCACCTCCGACGAGTTCGCTGCGCGTATCTTCACCCGCAAGGTGCAGGTCACGCAGCGACAGCCGGATGGTCGTGAAGTGACGCTGGCGGAGTTCAAGGGCGTCATCCGCGAGGTCGAGGTCTATCCCGGCCACGCCGCGGAATGGTGGTTCGTGCCAGTGGCGACGGGTCGCATCACCGACCTGCGCTGCGGCATCGTCGCTGCCGATCGCCGCACCCATGCCGAACATGGCATGGTGGGCGAGATCGTCATCGAATAGGCGCGAGCCAGCTGTGAAACCCCTCAGTCATCGGCGGGTGGGAATGGAGAAAGGCACCGCCGACCTGCTCGCTCCGCCGTGGAGGGCATGGCGCCATGACGAAACCGCCGGCGCTGCTCGTGTGACGCCACTTCCTCTGCGGTCTGCGATACGCGTCAGTCAACGGTGCCGGCCGGACACGAGATATTTCGCGAGTGCCGCGCCGACGAGACCAGGATCGCCATCACGAGGGGGAAGATGATGCCCATCCCGAGCATCATCCAACCGCCGCTCATGATCCCGTCCATCATGCGCCTGCCTCATCGGCTTTACTCCGGCAAGGCGCGCTGCGCCGCGCCCAGGCGAAGGCGAGCAGCGGCACGATGATCCACTGCGCGATCGGGGATAGGCCCAGCTCAAAATCTCCCAGCCGGACCACAGGCATGTGTTCCGAGTAAGCCCAGGAGGCACGTACGACGATGTTCAGCCACTCGCTGAACGCCGTATAGCCGACGCCGAACGCCATCGTGAGCGCGGCGACGGCGCCGAAGCGCCGCGCTGGCCAATCACCGTGCCCCGCAAGCAGCAACGCGAGTGTCAGCGAGGCCGTTGCAATCAACAGGTCGCCGCCGGTGCAATGCACGACGGCAAACGCGTTCTCGCGCCAAGTCCCTGTCCGCCAGATCGTATAGAGCGGCAGGTGCGCCGCCTCCCACAGGAGGTTGCCGGACCCCATGACCAGCAGCCAGGCGCGCAGGGCGGCAAGCCAGCCATGGGATGCCGCGATGCCGCCCGGCATCACGCCACCTCCAGCGCGCGCGGCGCGTCCGGCCCCGCGCCTTCGGCATCCGGTTGCGCCTCGCGCGGCAGGCGCCACCCCTTCGCGATGGCATAGAGCGCTGGGATCACCACGAGGGTCAGCACCACCGACGACGCCATGCCGCCGATCATCGGCACCGCGATGCGGCTCATCACCTCCGAGCCGGTGCCGCTCGCCCAGAGCAGCGGCAGTAGGCTGGCGACAATCGCGGCAACCGTCATCGCCTTCGGCCGTACCCGCTCGACCGCCCCCTCCATCACTGCTGCGGTGAGGTCGGCGCGCGTCGGCGCCCGCCCCTCGGCAGCGCGGCGCGCCCGCACCTCGGCCCAGGCGTGGTCGAGGTAGACCAGCATCACGACGCCGGTCTGAGCCGCGACGCCGGCCAGCGCGATGAAGCCGACCGCGACGGCGACGCTCATGCTGTGGCCGAGCCAGAGCATCAGCCACAGCCCGCCGACCAGCGCGAAGGGCACCGACAGCATGACGATCAGCGTTTCGGTCAGCCGGCCGAAATAGAGGTAGAGCAGCAGGAAGATCAGCGCGAGCGTCGCCGGCACCACTAGCTTCAGCCGCGCCTCGGCGCGTTCGAGGTACTCGAACTGTCCGCTCCACTGCAACTCGTAGCCCGGCGGCAACACGACCCGGTCCGCCACCGCCTGGCGCGCCTCGGCGACATAGCCGCCGAGGTCGCGACCGCGCATGTCCACGAACACGTAGGCGGCGAGCCGCGCGTTCTCAGTGCGGATCGTGGATGGCCCACGCGCCGCCTCGACGCGGGCGACGCTGCCGAGCGGCACGCGAGCGCCGCCATTGCCCTCGACCAGCACCTCGGTGGCGATCGCCGCCGGGTCGTCGCGCAGATCGCGGGGGTAGCGCAGGTTGACACTGTATCGGCGGCGCCCCTCCACCGTCGTGGCCACCGCCTCGCCGCCCAGCGCCGACCGCACCGCGTCCTGCAGTTGCGCGACCGTAAGCCCTTGGCGGGCCAGAGCCTCGCGGTCGGGAATCACGTCAAGGTAGTAGGCGCCGGTGATGCGCTCGGCGAAGGCGCTGGTGGTGCCGGGCACGTCGCGCACCGCAGCCTCGACCTCGCGCGCGACACGCTCGATCACGCCGAGGTCAGGGCCGAGCACCTTGACGCCCACCGGCGTGCGGATGCCGGTCGAGAGCATGTCGATGCGGGCACGGATCGGCATGGTCCAAGCGTTGCTGACGCCGGGCAGGGTCACCGCGCGGTTCATCTCCTCGATCAGCGCGTCCAGCGTCAGTCCGGGCCGCCATTCGGATCGCGGCCGCAGGTTGACCAGCGTCTCCGACATCTCCATCGGTGCCGGGTCGGTCGCCGTCGACGCGCGGCCAGCCTTGCCATACACGGAGGCCACCTCAGGGAAGCCGGCCAGGATGCGGTCCTGCGTCTGCAACAGCTGGGCCGCGGTGGTCACCGAGATGCCCGGCAGCGTCACCGGCATGAACAGCAATGTGCCCTCATCGAGCGCCGGCATGAACTCGCTGCCGAGACGGCGGATCGGTTCGACCGCACTCGCCAGCACCACCAGTGCCAGCACGATGGTGACGGCCTTGAAGCGCAGCACCAGCGCGATGATCGGGCGGTAGACCGCCATGAGCGCGCGGTTGATCGGGTTCCTCGCCTCCGGGACGATGCGCCCGCGGACGAACAGGATCATCAGCACGGGCACCAGCGTCACCGACAGCAGTGCCGCCGCTGCCATGGCGAAGGTCTTGGTGAGCGCGAGCGGATGGAACAGCCGCCCTTCCTGCGCCTCCAGCGCGAAGACCGGCAGGAAGGACACGGTGATCACCAGCAGGCTGACGAAGAGCGCCGGCGCCACCTCGGCCGTGGCATCGAGCAGCACCTTGAGGCGCGGCGCGTCGGGCCCGGCGCGCTCCAGGCGCTTGTGGGCGTTCTCGACCATGACGATGGCGGCGTCCACCATGGCGCCGATCGAGATGGCGATACCGCCGAGGCTCATGATGTTGGAACCGACGCCGGCCAGCTTCATCGCCAGGAAGGCCGCCAACACGCCCACCGGCAGCATCAGGATCGCCACCAGCGCGCTGCGCAGATGCAGCAGGAAGACCGCGGTCACGACGGCGACGATCAGGCTCTCCTCCAGCAGCGTGGCCTTGAGCGTTTCGATGGCGCGCAGGATGAGGTCGGATCGGTCGTAGACCGGCTCGATCACCGTACCGGCTGGCAGCGAGCCGGCGGCCGCTGCGAGGCGCGCCTTCACGCGCTCGATGACCGCCAGCGTGTCCTCGCCGTGCCGCTGCACGACGATGCCGCTCACCGCCTCGCCCTCGCCATCGAGCTCGCCGACGCCACGTCGCTCGTCGGGGCCGAATTCCACCCGTGCCACGTCGCGCAGCAGCACCGGCGTGCCGGCGCGCGAGCGCAGCATCACCTGCTCGAGGTCCTCCGGCGAGCGGACGTAGCCGCGGCCGCGCAGCACGTACTCCGCCTCGGCGAGCTCGACGACGCGGCCGCCGGCCTCGCCGGTCGCGGCGCGGATCGCCTCGCGAAGCTCGGCCAGGCCGATCCCGTAGCCGCGCAGCCGCACCGGGTCGGCCACCACCTGGTACTGGCGGACATAGCCGCCGACGCTCGCCACCTCGGCGACGCCTGGTGTCGCCGCGACGCGGTAGCGCAAGTCCCAGTCCTGCAGCGCCCGCAATTCGACCAGCGGCTCGGTCTCGGAGCGAAGGACGTATTGATACACCCAGCCGACGCCCGATGCGTCGGGGCCGAGCACTGGCGTCACGCTCGTAGGCAACCGCCCGGCGGCGCCATTCAGGTATTCGAGCACGCGGCTGCGCGCCCAGTAGATGTCGGTGCCGTCCTCGAACACCACGTAGAGGAACGAGACACCGAAGTACGAGAAGGCGCGCACCACGCGCGCCCGCGGCACGCTGAGCAGCGCCGTGGCGAGCGGATAGGTGACCTGGTCCTCGACCACCTGCGCCGCCTGGCCCGGCATCTCGGTATAGACGATGACCTGCACGTCCGAGAGGTCGGGGATCGCGTCGAGCGGCGTGTTGCGGACCGCCCAGATCCCTGCGACCGCCAGAAAGGCGGTGGCGAACAGCACCAGGAAGGGGTTGCGCCCCGACCAGCCAACCAGGCGGGCGATCATCGCACGGCCGCCTCGCCGGGCGTCGGCGCGGCGGTGAAGGCCGCGAGCGCCGCGCGCATGTTGCTCTCGGCGTCGATCAGGAAGGTGGCGCCGACCACCACGCGCTCGTCGCCGGCCAGCCCCTCCAGGATCTCGACCGCGCCGCCGGCGCGCGCGCCGGTCCGCACCTCGGCCGGGCGGAAGCGACCGCCGCCGAGCTCGACCAGCACGACCCGCCGGCGACCGCCGTCGAGTACCGCCGACGCCGGCACCGCCACCACTTCGCGCCCGTTGGCGACGGGGGCCGCGATCTCGACGGTCGCCAACATGCCGCCGAGCAGCCGGCCGCCGCGGTTCGGCAGCATCACGCGCACGCGTGCCGTCCGGGTGGCTGGATCGAGCGCCGGGTAGATGCGGTCCACCACGCCCTCGAAGGCCTCGCCGGGAAAGGCGGCGATGCCGACGCTGGCCGGCTGGCCGGCCCGCAGGGCGCCGGCGTCCTGCTCGTACACGTCCGTCATCACCGCGACGACGGACAGGTCGGCCAGCGAGAAGAGCGGATCGCCCGGCCGGAACATCATGCCCTCCAGCGCTGTCTTGGCGAGCACCGTCCCGGCGATGGGGGCCGGGATGATCACGGTGCGCGAGGCGCGGCCGGAGGCGCGGATGCCGTCGATCTGCGCCTCCGACAGACCAAAGTTGAGCAGCCGAACGCGTGCCGTGTCGGGGTCGCCGGGCCGGCGCGAGGCCTGGCTCGCCAGGTAGTCCGCCTGCGCCCGCAGCAGTTCCGGGCTGTACACCTCCATCAGCGCCTCGCCGCGCGCCACGTCGCGGCCGGTCTCGTTGACGTGGAGCCTCTCGATCCAACCCTCGAAGCGCGAGGTCACCGTGGCCTGCCGGCGCTCGTCCGGCGTCACGGTGCCGACGGCGCGGATGGTCCGTGCGAGGACGCGTCGCTCGACCGGCTCGGTCCGCACGCCGAGCGTCTGGATGCGCGCCGGGCTGAGCCCGACCGTGCCGTCCTGCGACGCCTCATCCGCGTAGACGGGGATGTAGGCCATTCCCATCGAGTCCTGCTTCGGTACCGGCGAGACGTCCGGCAGGCCCATCGGATTGCGGTAGTAGAGGATGCGCCGGTCGCCCGGAGGCGTTCCGGTCGGCGCCTCCGCAATCTGGGGGGCGGCCTCCGGCGTATCCGCGTCGCCGCGCCGCTGCGGCAGCGGCGGCAGGACGGGCGCTATCTGCGACGGGTAGATGGGCAGGAAATCCATGCCCATCGAATCCTTCCGCGGCGCGGTGGCCGTGGCCGATCCGCCCATCGGGTCGCGGTAGAACAGCGGTGCCTCGCCGGCGGCCGGCGCGGGCAGCGGGTTGGGCAGGCGCCCGAGAAGCGCCGCGACCTCGGACCGGCGCACCGGCAGGAAGTCCATCCCCATCGAGTCCTGGCGCGGCCGGGCGGACACCACCCGCTCGCCCATCGGGTCGCGGTAGAACACGACCGGGTCATCCTGCGCCGGCCGGCGCTGCGATTGGGCAGCGGCTGGACGGACCCAGTTGAGCAGGCCGTCGGGCAGGGTCGGCGACCCGGTTGCGACGAAGTGGCCGGCCGCGAAGCCGGCGACGCCCAGCGCGAGCGCGCCGAGCACGGCATGATGCTTCTTCATGGAACGCAATCTCCCCCGGCGGTTGATGCCGGGCCATCGGTGACGGGACAGCAGGTGAAGGCACGGGACGGCCATTGGCCGACGCCGCACGACGCGCTGTCAGGAGATTGGAGGACGCTGCTCGGGTGCCGAATCGGCACTTGCCATGGTCCGGGCGGCCGACATCGCCGGCCGGATGACATGGAAGGTGGGCTCGCCCGCGCCCTTGGCGGAAACCGAGATCGCCGGCGGCGCGGTCGGGCACTGGATGATGGCGCAGGCCTTCGCGGGCGTGTCGGGCCGCGGTTGATCAGGCCCGTCCTCGTCCATGATCATGCTGGCACACGGGACGGCAGCGTCGGCCGGCGGCGGGGCGCAGTTCGCCTGCACAGGCCCTGCGAGGGCAAGGGCCAGCATGACGAGCGTCAACAGACCGGCGCGCAGATATTGCATCAGGCGATGAGAGTAGCCATGCGCGTCGTCGCGGACAATGCGGCGCCAAGAGGTTCCGTGCATCGTGCCTATCGCTTCCTGCCCCGGTCTTCGCGCGGGACGCTCGGCAGGTTACGGCCAGGCGCAGGCATGGAACTGGGCGCTGGCACCCGACCCGTCGGCCGGCTTCCACGGTTGCTCAATTTGATCGGCCCCGCGCCCTGCGCCGGGCCGGGGGCGACCACCTCGCAATGGGGACGCAGGCCGTCAGTCCAAGCGGGATCGCGATGTGCTTCGCCATCACCGCCAGCGCGATCCTGCGAGGTGATCGTCGTGGTACCGTCCGACAACGGATCCAGATCGCCCGCCCACGTGTCGTCACGCGCCGCAACCGGGCCCACCCGCGCAATCCGCGCCGACCGCATCGCCGATCTGACTGGCCTGGATGGGCGGGCATGGCACATCGCCATACGAGCAGAAGACACAGCAATCGCCCCGCTTCGGGCGCAGGCGCGTGCCGCAGCCGGTGCACACGTAGAAATACATGCACGCATCGGTCGGCATGGTCTCGGCGCGAGCGTGGCCGCACTCCGGGCAAGTCAGGGTCGAGCGCAGGATCGCCATGGCTCAGGCGATCGCCACGGACAGGACCAGCAGCATGATGCCGGCCGCCAGCCCGACCAGCGTCGTGCGCTGCAGCGCGCCGCCCGGTGCGCAGGCCGTACCCGGTGCGCAGGCCGCCGCGGCGGCACGCCCGCGCCAAAGCAGGATGGCGGCTCCCGCCAGGCTGGCCACGGCCGCCACCAGGAGGACGCCCTGGTACGGACCCGTGATGGCGGCAATCCCGAGCAGGGATGCCGTGCCGACGCCGATCGTCGCGAACATGACGGGCAGCGCGCAGCAGGCTGCTGCCCCCAGGCCGGCGAGGATGCCGCCGGCCGTCAGGGCTGCGGCACCTGCCTGCCGCGCCTGGCCGGCCGAGGGGTTGATTGTCGGTTCGGTCATCGCCTGATGCCTTTCACTTGCGGTGGCTGCGGCACGCTACGATCTGTAGCGACTACAGACTCAAGCCCCATTCTCCGGGAGGCTGCGGTGGCCATCGCGCGCGCCATGACGATAGGCGGCCTGTCCCGGGCGACAGGCTGCAAGATCGAGACCATTCGATATTACGAGCGCGTCGGCGTCCTGCCGCGTGCCGAGCGCCGCGGGCGCTACCGCGTCTTCGACGGCGTGCATGTCGAGCGCCTCGCTTTCGTGCGGCGCGCCAGGGCGCTCGGCTTCACGCTGGAGGAGGTCCGCGCCCTGGTTTCACTGGCCGGCGCGCCGGGCGACAGCTGCGCGCAGAGCCGCGCGCTCGCCGCCGGGCACCTCGCCGACGTGCGCGCACGCATCGCTGCCCTTCAAGCAATGGAATCGATCCTGACCGAAGCGGTGCGACGATGCGATGCCGGGATCGACCAATCCTGCCCACTGATTGTCACGCTCGGGGCAGGGAGACTGGACGTCGATTCCGCTTGACCTTCCTACTGAGGGCAGGACGACCATGTCTGGAGCGGGGCACTCCGCCGCCCAAGCCAAGCCCATGAGGACCGTCCGATGACGTCACGCCGCTCGATCCTCGCCGCCGCCGCGCTCGTTGCGCTGCCGATCCCGGCCTTTGCCCAACGGGCCACGCGCGTCAGCGTCTGGCGCGACCCGAATTGCGGATGCTGCACCGGCTGGGTCGCCCATCTGCGCGCCGAGGGCTTCGCCGTGGTGGACCAGGAGGTGCCCTCGGTCGCCCCGGTCCGGCGTCGCCTCGGGACGCCGGCCGACCTGCTGTCCTGCCATGCCGGCGAGGTCGAGGGCTTCGTGCTCGAAGGCCATGTGCCCGCCACCGCCATCCGCCGCCTGCTGGCAGAACGCCCCGCCGGGGTCCGCGGCCTGGCCGTGCCGGCGATGCCGGTCGGCTCGCCCGGCATGGAAGTGCCCGGCGCGCCGGTCGACAGCTACGACGTGATCGCCTTCGGCAGTGGTCCGCACAGGTCCTTCATGCGGTTCAACGGGTCGCATCCCGCCTGAGGCGACCGGAACGCGGTCCCGCTCGCCATTCGGCGGCGTCCCGGCGCGGCCGTCAGGCGCCGGTCGCCGGCGTGAACAGGATGCCGTGCGGCGACCGCCCGACACGCGACACCCGCGCCACGCCGCTGCGCGGGTCGATGGCGGCGACGCGCCCGGTCCAGCGCAACGTCGCCCAGATCGTGCCGTCCGCGTCGAAGGTCAGGCAATCCGGCCCGCCGCCGATCTCATGGACGCGCTTGATCTCCAGTGTCTGTGGGTCGAGCGCGGTGATCCGGCTGTCGACGCGCGAGGTGACATAGACCAAGCCATCCTGCGGCCCTTCGAACAGCGCGTGCGCGCCGCGCCCGACCGTGATGCGCCGGTCGGCGCGCCGCGTCGCCGGATCGATGACGGAGACGTAGTCGCCGCCCATCACGCCGACCAGGATGCGCCCGCGATGCCACAGGATGCCGGCCGGGTCGCGCCCGACCTCGGCGCGCCAGGCCTCGGTGCGGGTGTCGAGGTCGATGGCGATCGCGGCGGCCTCGCCCTGCAAGGTCACGAAGGCGTAGCGTGAATCCGGCGAGAAGGTGACGTGGCTCGGCTTGCGCCCGGCCTGCAGTCGGCCCTCGAAGGCCAGGGCGGCGCCGTCCCAGCCGTAGATGTCCACCTGGTTGCGCCGCAGGCTGGTCACGACCAGCCGCCTGCCGTCTGGCGTGAAGCCGAGGTTGTAGGGATTGCTGATCGGCTCCCGCCGCCGCACCTCGCCGCTGCGCGGGTCGAGCAGGAACATCTCGTTGGCGCCGGAATCGCCGACCAGGATCAGGTCCCGCGCCGGCGTCAGCACCAGGTGGTGCGGTTCGCGGAGCACCGGTACGCGGCGCAGGTCGCTGCTGCTGGCGGGGTCCAGCACCTGCACATTGGCATCGAGGGAATTGAGCACGAAAAGCGAGCCGGCGGGCGGCGCGGGAGCCTCGGCCATAGGCTGGGCGCTCACGTCGCGGCTCGCGGCGATGAACGGCGCTGCCAGCGCAGCGCGCACAACGAGACGGCGACCGAGGCGCACATCTCGTGAATTGAACGACCGCACGGCAAGGCTCCTGGCCTGGGGGGAGCGATCTATCCCAAACATCGCGGTCAATGCGCAAGCGGCGTGGACCGCGCGCGCCACGTCCGGGGCGCGCGCCCGCGTGCGGGTGATCAGTGATGGCATGAGAGAGAAAAAAGCCCCTTGAACCTCTAGCCACTGGAAGTCCCATACCGGTGCCTGCGACGTTGGAACGGGTGCCATGGGTGATACGACCAGACTGACCTGGCGGGTGGAGGGCATGGACTGCGCCGCCTGTGTCGCCAAGGTGACCAGGGCCGTCGAGCGTCTGCCCGGTGTCTCGGACGTCCAGGTGAACCTGATGGCCGAACGGCTGACCGTCGCGCTCGCGCCGAACACCACGCAGGGCGACGCCATCGCCCGGCAGGTCGAGGCGCTGGGATACACGGTGGCGCCCATCGCGACCGCCGCCACGGCGGCGCGGGCCGAGCCGGCGCATGCCCATGGTCCCGATTGTGGCCACGACCATGGCGCCGATGGTCATAACCATGGCCAAAAGGGCGACCATTCGGGCCACGCGCACGGCGCCGAGCCGGGAGCCGCCGGCCCCGCGGCGCATGGCCACGACCACGACGACCCGGCCGATGCCGGCAAGCCCTGGTGGCGCACCGGCAAGGCGACGCTCGTCTGGCTGCTGGGCGGGCTGGTCGGTGCGGCCTATGCGCTATCGCTGGCGCTGCCGGAACGGCTGACCTACCCGCTGTTCCTGGCCGCGACCGCCGTCGCCCTGGTGCCCTTCGGCCGCCGCGCCATCGCGCTCGTACGCGCCGGCAGCCCCTTCAGCATCGAGACGCTGATGGTCACCGCCGCGGTCGGCGCGGCCATCATCGGCGCGGCCGAGGAAGCCGCCGTCGTCGTGCTGCTCTTCGCCGTCGGCGAGTTGCTGGAGAACGTCGCCGCCGGGCGCGCGCGCGCCGGCATCCGGGCGCTCGCCGACCTCATGCCGCGCACCGCGCTGCGCTTGCGGCCGGACGGTACCGCCGAACAGGTGCCGGCGGACCGGCTCGCAGTTGGCGACCTGGTGCTGATCCGCCCCGGCGACCGCGTGCCCTGCGACGGACTGATCGAGGAAGGCACCTCCGCACTCGACGAAAGTCCCGTGACGGGTGAAAGCGTCCCCGTCTCGCGCGGCCCCGGCGATCCCGTGGTCGCCGGCAGCATCAACGCCGAGGGCGCCATCCGCGTGCGGGTCACGCGCGCCGCATCCGACAACACCATCGCGCGCATCATCCGCATGGTGGAGGACGCGACCGCCTCCCGCGCGCCGACGCAGCGCTTCATCGAGCGGTTCTCCGCCTGGTGGACGCCGGGGGCGATGATCGTCTCGCTGCTGGTGATCCTGCTGCCGCCCTTCCTGTTCGGCTGGGATTGGTGGACCAGCCTGTATCGCGGGCTCGCGGTGCTGCTGATCGCCTGCCCCTGTGCGTTGGTCATTTCGGTGCCGGCGGCGATGGCCTCGGGGCTTTCGGCCGGCGCGCGGCGCGGCCTGCTGATCAAGGGCGGCGCGGCGCTCGAGGCGATCGGCAGCGCGAGGACCGTCGCCTTCGACAAGACCGGCACGCTGACCGAAGGCCGTCCGCGCGTCACCGACGTGCTGCCGGCCGAGGGCCGCACGGCAGAGGCGGTGCTCGCGCTCGCCGCGGCGGTCGAGCAGGGCTCCTCCCACCCGCTCGCCAAGGCGATCCTGGCGGAGGCGGCGGCGCGCGGTGTCGCGGTGTCGGCGGCAGAGGCGCAGTCGGCCATCCCCGGCCGCGCCGTGGCCGGCACGGTCGATGGCGTGCAGGTCAGCATCGGCAGCCCGCGCCATGCGCGGGAGTCGAACGCCACGCTCGGCCCGCTGGAGGCCGAACTCGACCGGCTCCAGGGCGAGGGCAAGACGGTGTCGGTCGTGCTTGCCGGCGGCGCGGTCGCCGCGCTGGTCGCTCTGCGCGACGAGCCGCGCGCGGACGCCGCGGCCGGCATCGCGGCGATCACCGCGCTCGGCGTGCGCCCGGTGATGCTGACCGGCGACAACCGCCGCACCGGGGAGGCGATCGCCATCTCGCTCGGCCTCGACGCCAAGGCGGAACTGCTGCCCGACGACAAGCTGCGCGAAATCGGCAAGCTGCGCGAGCGCGGCGCGGTGGTGATGGTGGGCGACGGCATCAACGACGCGCCGGCGCTGGCGGCGGCCAATGTCGGCGTGGCGATGGGCGGCGGCACCGATGTCGCGCTGGAGACCGCCGATGCCGCCGTGCTGAAGGACCGCGTGACGGGGGTGGCGGAACTCGTCTCCCTGTCGCGCGCGACCATGGCGAATGTGAAGCAGAACGTCGCCGTCGCGGTTGGGCTGAAGGCGGTGTTCCTGGTCACCACAATGCTCGGCATCACCGGGTTGTGGCCGGCGATCATGGCGGATACCGGCGCGACGGTCCTGGTGACGCTGAATGCGCTCAGGCTGCTGCGCTGGACGCCTGCCAGGCCCAAGGATGCTGCCTGATGTCCTTCGTCGTAGATCCCTGGGTGGCGCGGAACAGCACAAGGGCGACCGTATGACGCCCGGCAGCATTCCCGGGCGGCGCTGGCTGATGCCCGCTGTCCTCCTCGCGTGGCGCCTGATCCTGTCGGGCCCGGCTGCGGCCCAGGATGTTCAGGCGGGCGGCCTGCTTCTGACCGGAGCCTGGGCGAAGGCCGCCGACAACGACCAGCGCCTGTCGTTCGGGTTCGTGACGATCCGCAACCGGGGCAGTGAGGCGGACAGGCTGCTCTCCGCCACGTCGTCCGGCGCGGCCGCCGTGGAACTGCGTGAACCAGACCCGTCCGCCTCCGGCGGTGCGCGCGCCGTCACAGAGGGCTTCGTCATCCCTGCCGGTGACGTCGTCGCCCTGGAGCCCGGCGGGCGGCACCTTCTGCTGCGCGACCTGCAGGCACCGCTCGCGCTCGGCGACGAAATCCGCGTCACGTTGCGCTTCGAACGCGCGGGCGCAGTGGTCCTGCCGCTCCGGGCGCATTGGCACTGACAATGGGAAGGCCGGCCCCGAACGACAGCGCTGATCTGCACCGCGCCATGAAGGGCTTCGTGCTGCCGCGGACCCGCCACGACGGCGCGTGCGTGACGCGGTCGCAAGCGGCACGCGGACCAATCCGCCGCGTGACGCACCGCATGGCCTATGGCGCCACCGCGCTCGGGCTCGGAGCGCTCAGTGCCATCGCGCTGGCGCCACTGCACATCGCGCCCGCCGGCGTGGTGGCCTTCGGCGGCCTGTGGTTCCAGCTTGAGCGGACGGCGTCCCTGCGCGGCGCCTTCGTGCTTGGCTGGTTGTTCGGCCTGGGATCGTTCCTGGTCGGCCTGTCCTGGATCACCGAGGCGTTCAGCGCGGATGCGGCGCGCTTTGGCGCGCTGGCGCTGCCGGCCCTGGCCGCGCTCAGCGCCGGCCTCGCGCTGTTCCCCGCATGCTCGGTCGCTGCGGCGCGGCTGCTGGCGGGCCGCGCGGGCGGCGTGCCGCTCGCCCTGGCGTTGGCCGCGTTCTGGGTCGCGGGCGAATGGCTGCGCGGCGCGGTGCTGACCGGCTTTCCGTGGAATATCGCGGGCCATGCCTGGGGCGCCAGCGATGCCGGGCTGCAGGCGGCGGCGCTGGTCGGCATCCATGGCCTCGGGCTGCTCGCCGTGCTTGCCGCGGTGCTGGCCGGCGTGGCGGTGCGGCAGCGGCGCGTCGGGCCCGCGCTTGCCGCGACGGTCATCATTGCCCTGCCCTGGGCCTGGGGCACAACGCGGCTTGCCGATGCGATGCCCGCTGACGCGCCAGGCATCCGGCTGCGCCTGGTGCAGCCGAACATCGCGCAGGACCTGAAATGGGCCGAGGGCGAGCGCGAGCGCATCGTCGGCCGCCTGCTGGCGCTCAGTGCCGCGCCTGCGGCGGATGGCGTGGCACCGACCCACATCATCTGGCCGGAAAGTGCCGTGCCCTACCTCCTCGCCGAATCGCCGGCGATCCGCGCGGAGGTCGCGCGCATCATCCCGCCGGGCGGCGCGCTGCTGACCGGCGCGGTGCGACGGACCATCGCGGACGATGGCGGCCCGGCGCTGCTCAACAGCCTGGTCGCGCTCGACGACACCGGGGCGATCACCGCCGCCTACGACAAGATCCAGCTGGTGCCGTTCGGCGAATACCAGCCGCTCCGCCGGCTGCTCGCGGATCTGCCGAAGATCACCGTCGGGACGGTGGACTTCATCCCCGGCCCGCCTCGCGAGGCGATGCGCGTGGCCGGGCTGCCGCCGCTCTGGCCGCTGATCTGCTACGAGGCAATCTTCCCCACCACGTTGCCGGCGCAAGGTCCGGCGCCGGGCTGGATCCTGACGGTAACCAACGATGCCTGGTTCGGCACCTCCTGGGGCCCCTACCAGCACGCCCTGGCCGCCCGGCTGCGCGCCATCGAACTCGGCCTTCCGCTGATTCGCGTGGCGAACAGCGGCATCTCGCTGGTGACCGACGCGGTGGGGCGCGAGCGCGCGCGGCTGCCGCTGGCGACCGAAGGCGTGCTGGACCTGCCGCTGCCGGCGGCGCTGCCCGGCGGCACGCCCTATGCGCGCTTTGGCGACCTGCCTGTCGCGATCGGCGTCGCGGCGCTCGCGGGAATCGCGCTGGCCGGGAGGCGACGCGCGTGACGATCGACCTCACCCTGTTCGGCATGGTTCTCGCCTTCGGCGGGGGGCTGGTGTCGTTCCTGTCGCCCTGCGTGCTGCCGCTGGTGCCGGGCTACGTCGCCTGGGTGGCGGGGACCGACCTCGCCACGGCGCGCGCCGAGCGTTGGCGGGCGCTGCGCCTGTCCGTCTTTTTCGTGCTGGGCTTCGGGCTGGTGTTCGTGCTGCTGGGCCTCGGCGCGACCGCGATCGGCGGGCTGCTGCGGCGCTGGTCCTACGAGCTCACCGTCGTCTCCGGCCTGCTCATCGCGGCGATGGGGCTCGTGCAGATGGGCCTGCTGCGCGTGGCGCCGCTGATGCGCGACCTGCGCTTCAGGCCGCCGGGCGAGGGCGGCGGCCCGGTCTCCGCCACGCTGATCGGCGTCGCCTTCGGCTTCGGCTGGACGCCCTGCATCGGGCCGGTGCTGGCCGGCGTGTTGACGGCCGCGGCGCTGACACCCGGCGCCGGGGTCGGGCTGCTGGCCGCCTATGCGCTGGGCCTCGGCGTGCCGTTCCTGCTGGCGGCCTTCTACCTGCCGGCAGCGATGGCCCGTGCGCGGCGGCTCGGGCGGCTCGGGCGGATCCTGCAGGTCGCGAGCGGCGTCGTCATGCTCGCGGCCGGCCTGGCCATCGCAACCGGCGAGATGACCCGTCTCGCCATCTGGATCCTGGAGGCATTTCCATGGCTGGCTCGGCTGGGATGACGACGCCCGCCCCCCGCGCGCTGCGCCGCTTCGGCCTGATCGCGGCACCAATCGCAGCGGTCATCGACCAGGCGACCAAGGCCTGGGCGCTGGAAGCGCTCTGGCCGCCCTACAGCGAAGGGATCACGCTGCTGCCGGTGCTGAACCTGCGGCTTGGCTTCAACACCGGCGTCACCTTCGGGATGTTCGCCGACAGCGCGGCCGGCGCGGTGTGGCTGCTGGTCGGCATCAAGCTCGCCGTGGTGGCCTGGCTGCTACATTGGCTGCGGCGCGCGGCCAACCGGACCGAGGCGACGGCGATCGGCCTCATCATCGGCGGGGCGATCGGCAACATCGCCGACCGCCTGCGCATCGGCGCGGTCACCGACTTCATCGACGCGCATTACGGCGGCTGGCACTGGCCGACCTTCAACATGGCCGATGTCGCCATCGTCTGCGGCGTCACGCTGCTGGTGCTGACTAGCTTTCGCGCACCGTCGCCCCAGGTGCAGCCGCAATGACCACTATCCCAGAGCCGGAGGAACCACCCATGTCCCACACCATAACCCGCCGGGCGGCGCTTGCCGCCGCATTCGTCGTTCCGGCGGCGACCGCACTCGCCCAGGCGCCCGGGCCCCAGGCCTTCGAGCCGACGGCACCCGCCCCCGACACCCCGCGACCGCTGCCGGGCGAGCGCATCATCGGCCGCGCCGATGCCCCGGTGGCGGTCATCGAGTACCACTCGCTGACCTGCGGCAATTGCGCGAACTTCCACACCACGATCTTCCCGCGCATTCGCACGACCTTCATCGAGCCGGGGCTGGTGCGCTTCGTGATGCGCGACTTCCCGCTCGACCGCGTGGCGCTCGATGCGGCGGCGATGGTCCATTGCGGCGGGCCGGAGCGATACGAGGCGCTGATCTCGACCCTCTACGCGAACAAGGAGGCCTGGGCGCACAGCCCGGATGCGCGCACCTGGCTGCGCCGCGCCGGCACGCTCGCCGGGATCCCGGCGGCGCGGATCGACGCCTGCATGACCGACCGCGGCTTCACCGACCCGATCATCCTGATGCGGCTGCAGGGCGAGCGCGAGTCGGGCGTCAACGCGACCCCTTCCTTCGTGATCAACGGGCAGCTGCATCGCGGCGTGCAGAGCTTCGAGCGCTTCTCCGCGCTGATCCGCCCACTGCTGCCGCCGGGCGCGGCGCCCCGTGGCTGAGGCTCCGGGGTTGCCTTCCGGAGCGGGTCAAGGCACGGACCGCGCCATGATCCATCGTCCCTCCCTGATCCTCGGTCTCGCCTTCGTTCTCGGCACCGGGTCCGCCGCGCTCGCAGCCCCCTGTCCAGCGACCATGCCGGTCGCGGGCGAGTTCTCCTCGGGCTTCGGCTTGCGCCACGGCAGGCCTCATCCCGGCGTGGACATCCGCGCGCCGGTCGGCACGCCCGTGGTGGCGCCGAGCGACGGCGTGGTGGTCTTCGCCGGCCGCTACGACGATTACGGCCTGACGATCGAGATCGAGCACGCCGACGGCTCCCGCGCTCGATACGCCCACCTGGCACGCTTCGCGCCCGGCGTGGCGGCCGGGCGTCCGGTCGCGGCGGGCCAGGACCTCGGCGTGGTGGGGCGCACCGGCCGCACCACCGGGGCGAACCTGCATGTCGAGCTGCGCCGCGACGGGCGCGCGGAGAATCCCTGGCCCTGGCTGACCCGACAGTCCTGCATCCCCGGCATCGAGGTCGCCGAGGCGCCCGCCCGGCGATGAGGACGGTCGCGATCTACGCCGCGGCCGCGCTGGCGGAGATCGCTGGCTGTTTCGCCTTCTGGGCGTGGCTGCGGCTGGGCCATTCGGCGGTGTGGGCAGCCGCGGGCGTCGCCGCGCTCATCGCCTTCGCGTGGTTGCTGACCCTGGTCGAGGTGGAGCATGCCGGCCGCGCCTATGCGGTCTATGGCGGCGTCTACATCGCGGCGACACTTGTGTGGCTGCGGGTGGTCGAGGGTTTCGAGCACGATCGCTGGGACCTGATCGGCGGTGCCGTTGCCCTGGGTGGCGCGGCGATCATCCTGTGGGGGCCGCGCGCCGCATGAGGCGGGCCTGGGCCGAACTGCGCGTGCCGATCTCCGCCCTGGTGCTGCTGGCCATGGTGGCGCGGCTACTGGCGCCGCTGCCGGCCTTCGCGGCAATGGACAGGGCCGCCTTCGACGCGATGCTGCGGGCAAGCCTGTGCCTGCCGTCCGGCCTGCCCGCGCCGGATGCGCCCGAGCAGGCGCCGGACGCCGAGGCCGCGTCGCATTGTCCGCTGTGCCGTCTGCCCGATGCGGCGGATGCGCCGCCGCCGGCCCCACTCGTGCTGCCGATGCCGGCCTGGACGACGCTGGCCGCGCACCGCGCCGCCTTCGCCGGCGCATCGCCCCTGCCGCCGGCGCGTGCACCGCCGCCGGCCCGCGCACCGCCTGTCGCTCCGACCCTCGGCTGAAGCCCGCCCCGCCTGGCGCGGGGCTGTTCCATCCCTTGTCGGAGCAACCTTCCATGCGTCGCACCCTTCTGCGCGCGGTCCTGATGACCGGCGCCGCCTTCGTCTCCCTGCCCTTCCTTGGCGCCCCGCTCGCCGCGCACGATTTCCGTGCCGGGGACCTGGCCATCGACCATCCCTGGACGCGCGCCGTGGGCGCCGCGGCGCCGACTGCCGCCGGCTACATGGTGATCCGCAACACCGGCTCCGCGCCGGATCGGCTGGTCGCCGCCGAGACGCCGCGCGCGGCGCGCGTCGAGTTGCACGAGATGTCCGTCACCGACGGCATCATGCGCATGCGCCCGATCACCGACGGCATTGCGGTGCCGCCAGGCGGGGAGGTGCGGTTGGCACCTGGCGGCCAGCATCTGATGCTGATCGGGCCACAAGGCGGCTTCCAACAGGGCGCCAGCGTGCCGCTCACCCTCGTGTTCGAGCGCGCGGGGCGTGTTGCGGTCGAACTAGCCGTCGATGCGCCGGGTGCGCGCGGCACCGGGCCGCACCAGGGGCATTGAGGCGACGATGCTGCGCGTCATCCGTTGGGTGGCCTGGGGCGCCGTTGGCGTCGTGGGCTTCCTGCTGCTGGCCACCACCGGCGGGTGGCTGGTCTCCGATGGTCCGCTGGCGCCGCCGCGCGTCGCGACCGGGCCGCAGACGCTGGCGATCGGCGGGCCCTTCAGCCTGACCGACCACCGCGGCCGCGCGGTCACCGAACGCGACTTCCGCGGCCGGCCGATGGCGCTGTTCTTCGGCTTCACCTATTGCCCCGATGTCTGCCCGACCACGCTCACCGAGATGACGGGCTTCATCGAGGCGCTGGGCGCCGATGCGGACCAGCTTCATTGGCTGTTCGTGAGCGTCGACGGCGAGAGCGACACGCCGCAGGCGATGGCCGCCTACCTGGAGGCCTTTGATCGGAAGATCATCGGGCTGACCGGCACCGAGGCGCAGATCGCGGCGGCTGCACGCGGCTTTCGTGTCATCTACCGCCGCGTTCCGCTGGAGGGCGGCGGCTACACGATGGACCATTCCGCCAGCATCTTCCTGCTTGACGCGGCGGGGCGGTTCGCCGGGACGATCGACCACAAGGAAAGCGAGCGTGTAGCGTTGGAGAAGCTCCGCCTTCTGACGCGGCGCGGCTAGAAGTGCGCACTGATTGGCTGTGAGCGGCGATGCTCGGGCTGCCATCCGGGCGGGCTCTCTGAGGCTATCATCTGACGGTATGGATGACGGTATATGACGGCGTTATGGGGCGAATTTCTGAATGAAAACTTGTGCCTAAGACTCTGATTGACCATCGAGTGGGAGTGACGGCGCCAGCGCCGGCCTGAGCATGTCCAGGTCGACGCGCGCGACGACGGCGCTGGCCAAGGCGGGCATCGCCTTCACGCTGCATGCCTACGACTACGACCCCGATGCCGACAGCATCGGCCTGCAGGCGGCGCAGGCGCTGAACGAAGACCCTGCGCGCGTGCTCAAGACGCTGATGGCGCTGGTCGATGGCAAGCCCGCCTGCGTCATCGTGCCGTCGGACCACGAGGTGTCCATGAAGCGCCTGGCGGCGGCCTTCGGGGGCAAGTCGGCGCAGATGATGAAGCCGGCGGATGCCGAGCGCGCCACCGGCTACAAGGTCGGCGGCATCAGCCCCTTCGGCCAGGCGCGCCAGCTGCGCACCGTGATCGAGCAGGCCGCGCTGGAGCACGATCTGGTCTTCATCAACGGCGGCCAGCGCGGGCTGCAGGTGCGGCTTGCGCCGCGCGACGCGATGGCGGTGCTGGGCGCGGTCGCCGCGCCGGTGGTCGCCTGACCCGCGGCAGCGTCACTCGCGCCCAGGATCGCCGTGCCGGGCCATGTGCCTGTCGGGCCGCGGCGGCGCCGTCGCCCGCGCATGGAAGGGCCGCACCGGCTGCCGCGCGCGACAGGTGTGCGGGGCCGTGACTCAGCCCTCCCGCGCGCGGCGGTAGCGCAGCATCACCGAGCCGACATCGAGCGGGCGGCATTCCACCAGCCGCATCGTCGCCGCCGGCCGGCCGGGGCGGAACACCGGCGCGCCGTCGCCGAAGATCTCGGGCGTCACCATCATCCAGAACTCATCCACGAGGTCGAGCGACCACAGCGCCTGCGCCAGCGTCGCGCTGCCGAAGGCGAAGATGTCGCCGGTGGTCTCGCGCTTGAGCCGCGCCACCTCGGCCGCCAGGTCCGGCCCGGCGATGCGCCCGTTCCAGCCGGGGTCGCCGGTCAGGGTGCGCGTCACCACGGTCTTGGGCAGCGCGTTCATCGTCGCGGCGTAGGAGATGCCGGCGGCGGGGCTGTGCGGGTCGGTCGCGGCCGCGCTCCAGAAGGCGCGGTTGAATTCGAAGTTGACCCGCCCGTAGAGCAGGTGCCCCGCACGCGCGAGGGCGGCGGCCGACCAGGCCTGCGCGACCTCGTCCGACCAGGGTGGCGGGGAGAAGATGCCGCCGGGCTTCTCGGCATAGCCATCGAGGCTGGCGCAGATGGTCAGGACCAGGCCGGCCATGGAGGCATCCTTTCGCGTCATCTGGATCGGCGGCGGCGGCGGCGCGTAGGCTGGGGCGGAAGCGGGCAGCGGAGGCGGGCGTGACCATCACCATCCACGGCATCAGGAACTGCGACACGATGAAGAAGGCGCGCGCCTGGCTCGATGCGCGCGGCGTCGCGCATGCCTTCCACGACTACAAGGTGGCCGGCATCGACCGCGCCACGCTGGAGGGCTGGGCGCGGAAGGTCGGCTGGGATCGGCTGCTGAACCGCGCCGGCACCACCTTCCGCAAGCTGCCCGACGACCAGAAGCAGGGGATCACCGAAAGCCGCGCGATCGAGCTGATGCTCGCGCAGCCATCGATGATCCGCCGGCCGGTGCTGGCGCTGGGCGACGAGCTGGTCGTGGGCTTCGACACCGGCGCGTATGAGACCGCGCTGGCGTCCTTGCCGCGTGACTAGCGCAGATCCCGATCGGCCGGCTTCAGCCGATCGGGTGAAGATGCGCGCGAGTGCAAGCGCCGCAGATCCCGATCGGCCGGCTTCAGCCGATCGGGGGAGGATGCGCGCGAGTGCAAGCGCCGCAGATCCCGATCGGCCGGCTTGCGCCGATCGGGGGAGGATGCGCGCGAGTGCAAGCGCCGCAGATCCCGATCGGCCGGCTTGCGCCGATCGGGGGAGGATGCGCGTGCGCACAAGTGGCTAGATCGTACGCGCCAGCGCCGCGAGCTGGTCGGTCGCCTTGCCCCAGCCCTCGTGGAAGCCCATCGCCTCGTGCTTCGCGCGGGTCTCGGCGTCGGCATGCAGCGCCACGGCGCGATACAGCGTGCCGCCGGGGATCGGGTCGAAGGTGATGATGCCGGTCATGAAGGGCTCGGGCTTCGGGCGAAAGCCGCCGGTCAGCGCATCCGTCCACACCAGGCGCCGTTCGCTCAGCACCTCGAGGTAGCAGCCGACATTGGGCATGGCCTCGCCCCCCGGGCCGCGGATCACGCCGCGGAAATGGCCGCCGGGGCGCAGGTCCAGCTCGATGTCGGTCATCTTCCAGGGCACCGGGCAGAACCAGCGTTCCATCAGCTCGGGTCGCGTCCAGCAGGCCCAGAGCGGGCCGGGCGGCACGTCGATCCGGCGTTCGATCACCAGGTCCAGCGTCGGGTCGATGGGGTTCTGCATCACATGCCCTCCTGTGCCACGCCGATCATCCAGAGCACGCCGAAGCGGTCCTTCACCATGCCGAAGGCCGGGCTCCAGAAGGTCGGGCCGATCGGCATCTGCACGGCGCCGCCATCGGCCAGCGCATCGAACCAGGCCTGCGCCTGCGCCGCATCCGCCGCGGGCAGCGAGACACCGAAGCCGCCGAAGGCCGTGACGCCCGCGCAGCCGCCATCGGAGACCATCAGCGGTTCGCCGGCGATGCGCAGTTCGGCATGCATGATGCGGTTCTCCGCACCCGGCGGCAGCATGCCGGGCGGCGGCGGGTCCGGCGCGTCGCTGAAGCGCATCTGCATCGTGACCTCGGCGCCGAGGGAAGTGGCGTAGAAGCCCATCGCCTCCTCGGCGCGGCCTTCGAAGAACAGGTAGGGGGTGATGGGCATGGGCGTCGTCCTTCCTCAGGCCTCGGTCAGGATGGTGAAGCCGCCATGGATCAGGCGCTTGCCGTCGAACGGCACGTCGGCGGCCTGCATCTTCATGCGCGGGTCGGCCATGATGTTCTTCCAGGCCTCGTCGCGCGCCGCCTTCGACGGCCAGGTCATCCAGGAGAAGACCACCGTTTCGTCGGCCTCGCACTTCACCGCCATGGGGAAGGAGGTGAGCTTGCCCTCGGGCACGTCGTCGCCCCAGCATTCGACCATCGACAGCGCGCCATGTTCCTTGAGCAGGGGCGCCATCTCGACCGCATGGCGGCGATAGGCCTCCTTCTTCGCATTGGGCACGGCGAGCACGAAGCCGTCGACATACATGGCAGTGTCTCCTCGGTCCGGTTCAGGCGGGGCGCAACGCCGCCCCGGTGGCGTCGGTGTCAGGCGCCGGCGACGGCGGCGCGCAGCACGGCGATGTCGAGCTTCACCATGGTGCGCATCGCCGCCATGAAGCGGCTGCGGCCGGCCTCATCCGTGCCGGAGAGCAGTTCCATCAGCCCGTCCGGCACGACCTGCCAGGCCACGCCGTAGCGGTCCCTCAGCCAGCCGCACATGTTCGGCGAACCGCCCTCCAGCAGCGCGTCCCACACGCGGTCGATCTCGGCCTGGTCGGCGCAGGTCGCGACCAGCGAGACCGCGGCGGTGAAGGGGTGATCGGCATTGCCGTTCAGCGCCATGAAGGGCTGCCCGCCGATCTCGAACAGCGCGAGCAGCACGCTGCCCTCGGCGCCTGGCCCGCCGGGCGGGGTGCGGACCACCGCGCCCATGCGGCCGCCGGGGATGGTGGCGGCGTAGAAGCGCGCAGCGTCCTCGGCTTCGGTGGCGAACCACAGGCAGGTGGACAGGGCGGGCATGGCGACGGGTCCTTGGCTTCGGAAACACTTAACCAAATTATATAGTGTAAGGCAAGGCCCGGATCGCGTTGCGACCGGCGCGGCACGGGGAAGGCTTGACCCCGGCGGCGGCGGCGGCCGAACCTGCCGCCCCGGAGAACCGCACCATGCCCGATCCCGCTGCCCGACCCCGCACCGAGGTGAGCATCGCCGGCCGCCTCACGAGCATGAGCATCCTGGGCAGCACGGTGGTGTTCATCATCACCCTGGAGAACCTGCGCGCGACGGCGTGGCTGCCCTATGCGCTGCATATCCTGGCGGCCGGCATCGTGCTGGCGGTGCTGGTCCCGATCCTGTTCTTCCGCCGCCCGGTCGCGTAGATCCGTCTTCGCGCGCTGCGACGCCTCCAGATCATCGTTTTCCCGAGTACCTGCACCCGGTCGGATGCCGCCATCCGATCGGGGTTTGCGCCAGCCCCCGCTTGACGCGCGCCGGCATGGCGCGGAGGCTCGCTGCAACGACAAGACAGGGGGTTTTCGATGCCGGGATTCCGTCGGGCCGCGCTGGCGGCCGCCGCCGTGCTCACCATCGCCGCGGGGCCGGCGCTGGCGCAGCGCACGCTCAACATCGGCGCGTCCTCGGCGCCGACCGGGATGGACCCGCACTACCATTCCTCGAACATGAACAACGCGCAGCTGCGCCAGGTGTTCGACCTGCTGATCGACCTCGACAGCGCGGGGCGCTTCGTGCCGCGGCTGGCGGAATCCTGGCGCGCGGTGGATGACCTCACCTGGGAATTCCGCCTGCGCGAGGGCGTGCGCTTCCACGACGGCACGCCCTTCACGGCCGAGGATGTCGCGTTCTCCTACGCGCGCGTGCCGACCGTGCCGAACAGCCCGGGCCCCTTCACGCCGGCGGTGCGGCTGATCTCGCGCGTCGAGGTGGTGGACCCGCGCACCGTGCGCTTCCACACGCGCGAACCGCACCCGTTCCTGGAACACGACATCGCGGCGGTGTTCATCCTGTCGCGCAGCATCCACGCCACGGCCACGCTGCCGGATTTCAACGGCGGGCGCGCCATGGTGGGCACCGGCGCCTATCGCCACGTCTCCTACGCGATCGGCGAGCGGCAGGAAGTGGCGCGCAACCCGGCCTATTGGGGGCCGGCGCAGCCCTGGGACCGCGTGATCACGCGCGTGATCTCGAATGCCGGGGCACGGTCGGCGGCGTTGCTGTCGGGCGATGTGGACGTGATCGATTCCGTGCCCAGCCAGGACGTGCCGCGGCTGGAGCGCGAACCACGCATCGCGGTGTTCGGCGTGGCTGCCAACACCACCTCCTACATCATGCCCGATGCGTCGCGGGAAACCACGCCCTTCATCACCGACAAGCAGGGCCGGCCGCTCGACCGCAACCCGCTGCGCGACCAGCGCGTGCGCCAGGCGCTGTCGATGGGCATCAACCGCCAGGCGGTGGTGGAACGCCTGCTGAACGGCCAGGGCACGCCGGCCGACCAGTTCGCCGCCCCCGCCCTGCAGGGCCGCGCGCCCGGCCTGCCGCCACTGCCCTACGACCCCGCCCGCGCCCGCGCTCTGCTGGCCGAGGCCGGCTACCCGGACGGCTTCCGCATCACCATCCATGGCCCGAACGGCTGGTTCCCCGGCGATGCCGACGTGATGCAGGCGATCGCCCAGGGCTGGACGCGCATCGGCATCGAGACGCGGGTCGAGGTGCTGCCGCCGGCCAACCTGTTCTCGCGCGCGACCGCCCGCGAATTCACCATGTTCATGACCACCTTCACCGCCAACTACGGTGCGAACATGCTGCGCCAGGTGGTGATGACGCGAAACCCGGCGACCGGCACCGGGCCGTTCAACCGGCAGCACTGGTCCTCCCCGCGCATGGACGACCTGGTGGCGCGGGCGATGGTCACGATGGACACCGCGCAGCGCGACGGCGCGACCGCCGAGGCGCTGCGCATCGCCACCGAGGAACTGGGCGTCATCCCGATCCATTTCCTGCGGCTGGTCTGGGCGACGCAGCGCGCACGCGTGCGCTACGAGCCCGATCCGCGCTGGTATACCAATGCGATGTTGTCGCATCCGGTGAACTGACGGCGCCGAGGGGGCGTTGCCCCCCCGAACTCCCCCACCAGGGGGGCGACGGCCCGCTGGACCGCGGGAACCGAAGGGCGTGCTTGACCCCAAGGGCGACGGGGGCGGAGGCTGTCCGCAGGGCCGGCACAAGACCGGGCCGCAGGAGGGACGCCATGGTGAAGGGGATGCTCGGCGCCGCAGTCGCGGCCTGGGTGCTGGCAACCGTGCCGGCGGCGGCGCAACGCACGCTGACCATGGGGGTTCAGACACCGCCCTCGGCGCTCGACCCGCACTACCACAACACCACCAACAACTCGATGATGCTGATGCAGATCTTCGAGCGGTTGTTCGAACTGGACAATCACGCGGTGCCACAGCCGCGCCTGGCCACATCCATGCGCGCCGTCGACGAACTGACCTGGGAGGTCACGCTGCGCGAAGGCGTGCGCTTCCACGACGGCACGCCCTTCGAGGCCGATGACATCGCCTATACCTTCGCGCGCATCCCGACCGTGCCGAACAGCCCGGCGCTGTACACGCCCGCGGTGCGCACCATCAGCGCCATCGAGATCGTCAACCCCACCACCATCCGCATCCGCACGCATGAGCCCAATCCGCTGATGCGCTTCGACATGGCCGCACCCTTCATCCTGTCGCGGCGCATCCATGGGCAGAACCCGGCGACGAGCGACTTCACGTCGGGGCGGCTGGCGATCGGCACCGGGCCGTATCGGCTGGTCTCCTTCGCGCAGAACGAGCGGCTGGAGCTGCGCCGCAACGACACCCACTGGGGGCCGCCCGAACCCTGGGACCGGGTGACCATCCGCTTCATCCCGCAGGCGGCCTCGCGCGCTGCCGCGCTGCTGGCGGGCGAGGTGGACCTGATCGACTACGTGCCGGTGCAGGATGTCGAGAACATCCGCCGCGACCCGCGCTTCGCGCTGTTCCAGGTGGACAGCGTGACCTTCGTCTACCTGTTTCCGGATTCGATGCGCGACACATCGCCCTTCGTGTCGGACCGCGCCGGCAACCCGCTGCCGCGCAACCCGCTGGCCGACCGCCGCGTGCGCGAGGCGCTGTCGCTCGCGATCAACCGCGAGGCGATCGCCACGCGCCTGTACAACGGCCTCGCCACGCCGGCCGACCAGTTCGCCGCCCCCATCGCGGAACACCGCCTGCCCACGCCGGGCCCGCTGCCGCATGACGTGGCGCGCGCCCGCGCATTGCTGGCCGAGGCCGGCTACCCCGACGGCTTCCGCCTGACCATCCATGGGCCGAACGGCTTCTTCCCGTCCGACCAGAACCTGCTGCAGGCGCTGGCCCAGCAATTCACCCGCGCGGGCATCGAGACCACGGTGCAGGCGCTGCCGCCGGCCAACCTGTTCACGCGCGCGACCAACCGCGACTTCTCGATGTTCATGACCTATTTCGCGTCCTACCTGACCATCAACCCGCTGCGCCAGGTGGTGGCCACGCGCAACCCGGACATCGGCTTCGGGCCGTTCAACCGGCAGCGCTATTCCAACCCCGCGATCGACGAACCGCTGCGCCAGGCCATGACCACGATGGACCCGGAACGCCGCCAGGTGCTCACGCATCAGGCGGCGGCTGCGCTGCTGGAGGACAAGGGCGTGCTGCCGGTGATCTTCCTGCGCAACACCTGGGCTGGCAGGCGGGACCGGGTTGTCTACGATCCGTCGCCGGTCAACCATACCTCGGCGGTGCATGCGCGCCCGCCGAACTGACGCAAGGATACCTCCCCGCATGATCGACGCCGAGGCCCGCCAGAAGATCTTCGCCGCCATCGATTCCGGCTTCGACGCACAGGTGGCGTTCCTGCAGGACCTCGTGCGCTTCCCCTCGCTGCGCGGGCGCGAGGCACCCTTGCAGGACTGGTTCGCGCGGCAGATGGCGCAGCGTGGCTACGCTGTGGACCGCTTCTCCATCGCCGACGTGCCGGACCATCCCAAGATGGCGCCGATGGTGGGTGTGGATCCCGCGGGGTCGATCCAGGTGGTCGCGTCGCATCGCGCGCAGAACCCGACCGGGCGGTCGCTGATCCTGCAAGGGCATATCGACGTGGTGCCGGAAGGCCCGCACGAGATGTGGACCCACCCGCCCTACAGCGCGACCATCCGCGACGGCTGGATGTATGGCCGCGGTGCGCATGACATGAAGTCGGGCGTCGCCTGCATGGTCTTCGCGATGGACGCGATCCGCGCCGCCGGCTTCGAACCCGCCGCGGATGTTTACGTGCAGACGGTGACCGAGGAAGAGAGCACCGGCAATGGCGCGCTGGCGGCCCTGCTGCGCGGCTATCGCGCCGAGGCCGCGCTGGTGCCCGAGCCCACCGGCCACGCCATCACGCGCACGCAGACCGGCACCATATGGTTCCGCCTGCGCGTGCGCGGCGTGCCGGTGCATATCGCGGTCGCGCAGGATGGCACCAACGCGATCATGTCGGCCTATGCGCTGATCAACGCGCTGTATGCCCACACGAAAACGCTGAACGAGGCCGCGCGATCGAGCGAGTGGTATGCCGACATCAAGGACCCGATCAAGTTCAACCCGGGCATCATCCGCGGCGGCGACTGGGCCAGTTCCACCCCCGCCTGGTGCGAGGTGGATTGCCGCATCGGCCTGGTGCCCGGCACCACGCCCGAACAGGCGATGGCCGGCATCGAGGCCTGCGTGAAGGCCGCCGCCACGGGCGATTCCTTCATGGCGAACAACCCGCCCGAGATCGTCTGGACCGGCTTCCAGACCGACCCCTATGTGCTCGAACCGGGCAGCGAGGCGGAGGCCGTGCTCGCCGCCGCGCACGCCTCGGTCCATGGCAACGAGATGCCGGCGCGCCGCACCACCGCGGTGAACGATGCGCGCTACTACGGGCTGTATTTCAACACGCCGGGCCTCTGCTACGGGCCGAAGGGCGAAGTGGCGCACGGCTTCGACGAACGCACCTCCATCGAGGATCTCAGGACATGCACGCGGACCATCGCGACCTACATCGCCACCTGGTGCGGCCTGAGGCCGCGCGCATGACGCGCTCGGCACCTGCGCCGGAGGCATCCGCGCACGCGGTTGACGGGCATCCATCGACGCCCGCTTCGATGGGTGCGGGCGTGGCGGCAGCGCACGACGCCACGGCCCTGCCAGCGGCAGCCGGCATGACCCGCCGCGCGCTGCTGGGGGCGGCGGGTGCGGCGCTCGCCGCGCCGGCCTTCGCGCAGGCGGACTGGCCGACGCGGCCGATCCGCCTGATCGTGCCCTTCGCACCGGGCGGGTCGTCGGATGTGCTTGCACGGCTGATCCAGCCAGGGTTGGGCGCGGCGCTGGGGCAATCCGTCATCGTCGAGAACCGCTCCGGCGCAGGTTCCATGCTGGGCACCGAAGCGGTCGCGCGCGCGCCGGCGGATGGCTACACGCTGCTGCTGGCGGACCTGCCCTTCGCCATCGTGCCGGCGCTGCAGGCGCGCATGCCCTATGACGTGGAGCGCGACCTGGTGCCGGTGGTGATGGTCGGCGCCGCACCGCTGCTGATCTTCGGGCATCCGTCCCTGGCGGCGCGCAATGCGGCGGAATTCGCCGCCCTCGCGCGGGCGCGGCCGGGGCACTACACCTACGGTTCGGGCGGCGTGGGGGCCGCTTCGCACATGATGGGCGAACTGTTCCAGATCGCCACCAACACGCAGATCACGCATGTGCCCTATCGCGGCGGCGGGCCGGCGATCCAGGACCTCGCGGCGGGCAACCTCAACACGGTGTTCGTCACCGTGGCCTCGGCGGCGCCGCAGCTGATGTCGGGGCAGATCCGCGGGCTGGGCGTGATGGCCAATGAACGCATGCGCAGCCACCCCGACATCCCGACCTTCCGCGAGCAGGGCATCGACCTGGTGGCGGAACACTGGTGGGGGCTGCTCGCGCCGCGCGGCACGCCGGAGGCGGTGGTGGCGAAGATCGCCGCCGCCATGCCGGGCGTGCTGGGCGGCGCCGGCATGGCCGAGCGGCTCGAGGCGCTGGCGGTGATCCCGAAGCCCGACGGGCCAGGCCCCTTCGGCGAGCGCATCCGCCAGGATATCGCGCGCTACGGGCAGATCGCGCGTTCGCGCGGCATCACCGCGCAGTGACGCGGCGGGTCCGGGATGTGGCGCGGCGATGATGCGCCGGTCCGAGCGTGACTGAGCCGCTCGCGGCGTTCCTCGGGCGCATCGCGGCGGATGCCGCGCTCGCCGCGGATTTCGCCGCCATCTGCGACACCGGCGGGCGGCTGCAGGGCACGGACAGCGCGGCGCGCGGCTTCGCGCTGCTGCACGATCGCATGGCCGCGATCGGCGCGGTGGTGGACGAGCCCGCCCCCTATGCCGGCTGGCGCTGCCACGAGGCGCGCGTGAGCGACCTCGCGAGCGGGCGCGAACTGGCCTGCGCGCCGCTGCTGGGCGCGGCATCGACGCCGGCCGGGGGCGTGGTGCTGGACACGCGCGATTGCGGGCGTGGCGTGGCCGGCGACTATGACGGCGCGGCGGGTTGCGCGGTGCTGGCGCGGCACGAATACCCCTTCGCCGCCTGGACGGTGCATCGGCGCATCAAGCTCGCGGCCGCGCAGGCGGCGGGGGCGGCGGCCTTCCTGGTCGTGCAGCCCGAACCGGGTGTCGGCGCCGTGTCGGGTTCGTCGGGGCGCAATGGCGGGGAGGGGATCCCCGCGCTCGGCATCAGCGCCGAGGCCGGCGCGCTGCTGGCCGAAGGCCGCCGCGTGCGCATCACGCTGGCGGGCGAGGACCACGCCGCCACCACGCCCACGCTGGTGCTGGACCTGCCCGGGCGCGGGCCGGACCGCGTGGTGCTGAGCGCGCATCTGGACGGGCATCCGCTGGGCGAGAGCGCGATCGACAACGCGACCGGGCTGGCCGCCGCGCTGTGCCTGGCGCGCGCGGCCGCACCTTGGGTCGAGCATTGCCCGCGCGGGCTGACGCTGTGCATCTTCGGGGCGGAGGAATGGGCGCTGTCGGGCTCGCGCGCCTGGCTCGCGGGGCTTTCCGACGAACGGCGCGCGCGCATGGCGGTAAACATCAACCTCGATTCCATCGCCGGCGGCGCGCGGCTGACGGCCTTGACCAGCGGCTTCGCGCCGCTTGGGCCGTTCCTGCGCGCCGCGGCGGCGCAGGCGGGGCTGCCGCTGGGCGTGCACGGGCCGCTGATGCGCAATTCGGACCATGCGAATTTCGCCGACCACGGCATCCCGGCCGCACGGCTGGTGGCGGGCTTCGACGAACCCGGCAGCGCGCTGCGCTATCTGCTGACCGCCGCCGATACGCGCGCGCTGGTGCCGATGCAGGAATTGAAGGCGGCGACGATCACCGCCGGAGCCCTGCTGTGGGCGGCGCTGCGTGCGCCGGCGGAGGTCGTCGCGGGGCTGCGATAGACCGTCGCGCGCCCGGCCGCGCGGGCGGGAATGCGCGCGGCCGCGTTGTCCCGCAGCGGCCCGGGGAATCACGCGCGGGAGTCGTCCAGCCGCCAGAACGCCGCGATCCGCAGGGCCGCCGCCACGCCGGCATCCACCACCCATGCGCCCGGCGTGCCGCCGCCGCGCAGGGCGGGGTCCACCGGGAAGCCATGCGCCATGCCCTCGATGGTCCAGAGCTCCACCGCCGTCCGCGCGTCGCGGCCCCAGGCGCGGCGGCGCGCGCCGGGCGCGGCCTCGGCATCGGTGGTGGGCGCGGCGCCGAAGCCGTGCAGCGCCGACCACTGCGCCGCGAGCAGCTCGGCATTGGCGGGGTCCACCGTGCGGTCCAGCGCGCCCTGCCAGATCGACAGCCGCGGCCAGGCGCGTTCGCCGCGCAGCGACGACCGCGCGCGCACCGCGGCCTCGAGCCCCGCGCGCGTGCCGAAGGGGTCGGCGCGGTGCATCCGCAGCAGCGCCAGGTGCGGGGTGTTGGCGCTGCCGACGGGCATGCCCGCGACCACCGCGCCGGCGGCGAAGGTGGCGGGATAGGCCGCCAGCATCCCCGCCGCCATCGCGCCGCCAGCCGACAGGCCCACGATGAAGACGCGGCGCGGGTCGGAATCGTACAGCTGCGTCGCGCTGCGCACCATCTGGCGGATCGACAGCGCCTCGCCCCGGCCGCGCCCGGTATCGCCGGGCTTGAACCAGTTGAAGCAGCGATGGGGATTGTTCTCGGTGCGCTGTTCGGGCAGCAGCAGCGGGATGCCGCGCGCAGCCGCGAGGTCGATCCAGCCCGCGGCGGCGGCGAAGGCCTCCGCCGTCTGGCGGCAGCCATGCAGCACCACGATCAGCGGCGCGCCGGGGCGCGGCCGTCGCGGCGGCGTATAGGCCAGCATGCGCAGCGCGCCCGGATTGGAGCCGAAGCGCGCGACCTCGGTCACGCGGCCGGCGCGCGGTGGTGCCGGCGCGGCGCGCGCGGCGGGCTTCGCGCTGCGCGCGCGTGGCGGCTTGGGCTTGGGGGCGAAGCCGCTCCAGGCGGCCATGCTGCCCGCGCGCAGTGCGGTCCGCATCATGCGCAGCAGCGCCGACCCCGATCGCGCCACGGCCTCAGGACCGCTTGCGGCGCGGCTTGCGCAGCCCGCCCAGCAGGCGCGTCCAGGCGCGGGTGCCATCCTGCGTGCGGGTCGCCTGCTGGCGACGCACGGCCGAGAAGGCGATGCCGCGTCCCGCATTGGCGATGCGGTTGGCCATGCTGAGCCAAAGGCTCAGGGCGGGGTTCCGGGTGGCGCGTGGCATGGCATGATCCTGCGGTGGTGGCCCGGGGGAGAACGGCTGGGGCGGGCCAATGTTGCATCGCAGCAGCGGGGGGCGGGCGCGACGGCGGCGGCATGCGCCGGGGCGCGGGCCGCCTGCGTGCGTGATGCGCGCGGCAGCGCCGCAACCGCGCCGCGGCCACGAACATCGTCACCGGATCAGGGGCTTCCCTCCGCCCTGGAGACGCCAGCGAGCGGCCTGTGTCCGCACCGGTTCGCGGCAGAGCCTCTAGGTCGTTGTTTTTGCGGGCATCTTCGCCCGATCCGATCATTCCATCCCGTCGGGATCCGTTCTAGGTTCCGCCGTCCAGGGGGGAATGCCACGCGTGTACGACTTCATCATCATCGGCGGCGGGTCCGCCGGCTCGGTGCTCGCGCATCGCCTGTCCACGCCATCGGCCAACAAGGTGCTGTTGTGCGAGGCCGGCGTGGACACCCCGCCGGGCCAGGTGCCGGCGACCATCCTCGATACCTATCCGGGCCAGGCCTATTTCGACCCGCGCTTCCACTGGACCGAGCTCAAGGTCCGCACCCAGGTCGTCTCGCACAACAACCCGACCGAGAAGCCGCCGCTGCGCAAATACGAACAGGCGCGGGTGCTGGGCGGGGGGTCGTCGATCAACGGGCAGATGGCGAACCGCGGCGCGCCGCACGACTACGACGAATGGGAACGGCGCGGCGCCGCCGGCTGGAACTGGGACGGCGTGCTGCCGTATTTCAAGAAGGTCGAGCGCGACCTCGACTTCGACAATGAATGGCATGGCCAGGACGGGCGCATCCCGGTGCGCCGCATCCCGCGCGACAAATGGCCGCTGCATTCCAAGGCCACGGCCGAGGCCTTCCGCCAGGCCGGCTTCAAGGAACTGCCCGACCAGAACGGCGCCTTCGAGGACGGCTTCTTCCCGCTGACGGTGAACGTGACCGAGACACGCGTCTCGGCCGCCATCGGCTACCTGGATGCCGACACGCGCGCGCGGTCGAACCTGACCATCAGCACCGAGACGCAGGTGATGGGGCTGGTCTTCGAAGGCACGCGCTGCGTCGGCGTGCGTGCCCTCGTGCGTGGCCAGGAACAGGAATTCCGCGGGCGCGAGGTGATCCTGTCGACCGGGGCCATCCATTCGCCGGCGCATCTGATGCGCGCGGGAATCGGCCCGGCGGGCCACCTGCGCGAGCGCGGGATCGAGGTCCGCGCCGACTTGCCCGGCGTCGGCCAGGGGCTGATGGACCACCCGGCCATCTCGCTGTCCTCCTTCGTGAAGCCGGAGGCGCGGCTCAACCGCACCGACCTGCGCCGGCACATGATGGTCGGGCTGCGGTTCTCCTCGGGCATCGAGGGCGCGCCCGAGGGCGACATGTTCATGTCCGTCGCGTCCAAATCCGCCTGGCATGCGGTGGGCGAGCAGATCGCCTCGATGCTGACCTGGGTGAACAAGACCTACTCGCAGCGCGGCCAGGTGCTGCTGACATCGACCGATTGGCGGGAGCATCCGGAGGTCGAGTTCAACCTGCTGTCGGACCGTCGCGACCTCGAACGGCTGATGATCGGCTTCCGCCTGGCGGCCTCGCTGGCCTTGAGCCCGCCGCTCGCGGCCGTCACCACCGACCCCTTCCCGGCGGCCTATTCGGACCGGGTCCGGCGGATCGGCGTGGTGAACACGAAGAACCGCATCCTGACCTCGATCATCTCGAAGTTCCTGGACGGGCCGGGCTTCCTGCGATCGGCCTTCATCGACCGCTTCGTCATCGAGGGCTTCCGCTTCAACGAGGTGATGACCGACGACGAGGCGCTGGAAGCCTTCATCCGCAAGGCCTGCATCGGCGTCTGGCATGCCTCCTGCTCCTGCCGCATGGGCGCGGACGGCGACCCGATGGCGGTGGTGGACGCCGCCGGGCGGGTGCGCGGCATCGAGGGGTTGCGGGTGGTCGATGCCTCGGTCTTCCCGGTCGTGCCCTCGGCCAATACCAACTTCCCGACCCTGATGACCGCCGAGAAGATGGCCGACGCGATCCTGACCCAGGCCGCCTGACGGACCCGCGCAGCGGCGGCGCCCCCCGGAGCGCCCCGCCAAACGCCCCCTTGGCGCCGGAACCCCGGGACGGGCATGCTGCGTCCAGGCCGTTCAAACTCGGGCGGCTCCAGGGCCTTCAACGGGAGACAATGAACATGACAGGACTTCGCACCCGCATCGCGGGTGTGGCCGCCGCCGCGGTCTTCGCCTTCGCCGGCCAGGCGCTCGCCCAGGGCGCCGCGCCGCCTGACACCGTTGCCGCCATCCGCGCCCGCGGGTCGCTGGTCTGCGGTGTCGCGATCAACGCGCCCGGCTTCGCGCTGCCCGACAGCCGCGGCGAATTCCGCGGGCTGGACGTCGATACCTGCCGTGCCGTTGCCGCCGCCATCCTGGGCGACGCCACCAAGGTGCGCTTCGTGCCGAACACCGCCGTCCAGCGCTTCCCGATGCTGCAGTCGGGCGAACTCGACATCCTCGCGCGCAACACGACCTGGACGCTGGGGCGCGAGACCTCGCTCGGCCTCGCCTTCGCCGGCATCAACTTCTATGACGGCCAGGGCTTCATGGTGCGGCGGTCCGCCAACGTGACCTCGGCCCGCCAGCTCGACGGCGCGACGGTCTGCGTGCAGCCGGGCACCACGACGGAACTCAACCTGGCGGACTACTTCCGCACCAACCGGATGCGCTTCACCCCGGTGGTGATCGAAAGCGTCGAGGAAATCCGCGCCGCCTTCGTCGCGGGGCGCTGCGACGCCTATACCAACGACATCTCCTCGCTGGCGTCGTTCCGTGCCACGCGCACGACCGATGCCGACAGCTTCCTGCTGCTGCCCGAGGTGATCTCGAAGGAGCCGCTGGGGCCGACCGTCCGCAAGGGCGACTGGCGCTTCTTCGACATCGTGCGCTGGAGCCTCTACGCGCAGATCGCCGCCGAGGAGCTGGGCGTGACCAGCGCCAATGTCGAGGAACTGGCGCGCACCAGCACCAATCCCGACATCCAGCGGCTGCTGGGCCGTTCGGGCGATCTGGGCCGCTCGATGGGGCTGAACAACGACTGGGCGGTACAGATCATCCGCCAGGTCGGCAATTACGGCGAGATGTATGAGCGTTCCATCACCCCGATCGGCATTCCGCGCGGGGTGAACAACCTGTGGAACAATGGCGGGCTGCACTACGCGCCGCCGATCCGCTGAACGGCGCGTCCGTTACGTGACGGGGAAGGGGGCCGCGAGGTCCCCTTCTTCGTTTGAGCCGAGCGATCAGCGACCAGTCAGGAAATCCACCACGGCGCGGCGCTGTGCCGCCTGCGCGATGCCGTTGCCGCCCATCCAGAGGCCCGGGAACATCTCCTCCGGGTCGGTCAGGAAGCGGTCGAGACGCGCGGCGTCCCAAGTGCCCTGCGCCTCGCGCAGCGCAGGGGAGTAGTCGAAGGCAGGATCGCCGCCGATGCGCCGTCCTGCCAGGCCTGCCAGGTGCGGTCCCGCGGCGGCCGGCGCGTCGGCGGACAGCGCGTGGCAGGACGCGCAGCGCGCGTCGAACACCGCGCGACCGTCCTGGGCGGCGGCGGGTGCCGCCGCGACGAGCGTAGCCACAAGGCCCAGCATGGCGGCGCGCCAAGCCGGTGTCGGCGACCTTGGCGCGCCCGTCACGCGGGCGTCGCGCCGCACCCGAAGCCGGCGCCCCTCACACCCCGTATTCGATCCGCACGATCCGGTCGGTGCCGCTCTCGCCGCCCCAGGCTTCGCCGTTGATCCCATCCATCTGGCGGACATTCGCGCCCGCGCGGTCGGAGGGGAAGGAGGTGAAGGTCTCGGTCATCGGGTCGAAGCGGACGATGGCGTTGGCCGGGAAATCCGTCAGCCACACCTTGTCGGTCGGATCGACATAGACCGAATAGGCGCGCGGGCGTTCTCCGGGCAGGCGCCAGACGCCCCAGCGGTTGGTCATCGGGTCGTGCACCGAGACATTCCCGCTGTTCCATTCGCTGATCCACAGCCGGCCGCGGCTGTCGGTCCAGACGCGGCGCGCGCCCTGGTTCGCCGTGGGCGGTTCCACGATGCGCGCGCTGAGCGCCTGCGCGGTGGTGGCGTCGATGTCGATCTGCGCCAGGTGATTGCCGGCCAGCGAGACGTACCAGACCGTGCCCTGCGGTGTTTTCGTGATGCCGTAGGGGCCGCGGCCGCGCGGGGCTTCCCAGACATCCATGCGCTCGGTGGCCGGGGTGAAGCGGCCGACCACGCCGTTCTGGCCGGTGAACCAGAACACGCCGCGATCATCGAAGACGCCGGTGTTGAGGTTCGCGTTGGGGAAGCGCTCGGGCAGCTTCCAGACCTGCACGCGGTGGTCGCGCGGGTCGACGCGGGCGATGGCGTTCTGCCCGCCCTCGGTGACCCAGGCGGCGCCGTCGGGGCCGCGCACCACGCCGTGTGGGGCGGCGCGCTCGGCGCCCGGGGCGCGCAGGTCGATCGGGTGGACGTTGCCGGTGCGCGGATCCAGCCGGTTCAGCGTGCCGTTGCGCTGGCCGCAGAACCACATGGTGCCGTCGCCCGCCGCGGTGACATCGCGCGATCCGACGCGGCCCGAGCCCGGCGTGGCGGCGTTGAAATAGGTGACGCGGAAGCCCGGCGGCGTGGTGGCCCCGGCCTGGCCGGGCAGCAGCGGCGCGCCGGCGGCGGCGGCGCCGAGGGCGAGCAGGTGGCGACGGAGCATGGCGATCCTCCCGGTGTTGCTGAAGCGCAGTCGGGCCAGGCGGCGCCTGGCGGCAAGGACACGGCGACCAGCCGAACAAGGGTCGCGCCGCGCAACCATGGCGCGTGGCAGACCCTGCCCGGCATCCGGGATATCGGCGCGGCCGGTGCCCACGCCAAGGGGGGGCGCGATCAGCCGGGCGGCGGGGCCACCGGCAAGGCGGGGGCATAGGGTTCGATGCGGTAGGTCTCCTGCCGCAGGATCGATACGCGCGCGGTGGTTGCATAGCGGGTCGACCCGTCCGGCGCGCGGCCCACCACGTAGCGCCAGGCGCCGAGCTGCCCCTGGGAGGCCAGGGTGCGGCCGATCCGCTCGGCGTCGGGGCCGGTTCCCATCGCCGCCAGCTCGGCGGGGGTCAGGCCGATGATGATGTCGTCGCGCTGCGAGACCACGCGGAACAGGCGCATGGCCGGGGCCTGCGCCGCGGCGGCGCCGGGCAGGGCCAGCAGGGGCAGGGCCAGCGCGATGCGGCGGGTGGGTCGGGCCATGGTCGTGTCTCCTCCGGGCGGCGGGGGATGCTACGCCGGCGGCACGAAAACGCGAGCCCCGAACGCAAGCGGGGCGGCAGGTTGCCCCGCCGCCCCGTGGTTCGCGGTGGTGTGGCGGTCAGCCGACCGTCAGGCGGCGCTCGATGACCTGCTGCTTCATCGACTTCTGCAGCTTCTCGAAGGCGCGCACCTCGATCTGGCGGACCCGCTCGCGGCTGATGCCGTATTGCTGGGAGAGTTCCTCCAGCGTGGTCGGTTCTTCCTTGAGGCGACGCTCGATCAGGATGTGGCGCTCGCGCTCGTTCAGCGTGCGCAGGGCGCCGTTGAGCAGGTCGCGGCGGTTGGACATGTCCTGCCGCTCGGCGAGCTCGTCCTCCTGGCTTTCGCCGTCATCGACCAGCCAGTCCTGCCACTCGCCCTCGCTGTCGGCGCGCACGGGCGCGTTGAGGGACTGGTCGGAGCTGGCGAGGCGGCGGTTCATGCTGACCACGTCCTGCTCGGGCACCGCCAGGGCGTGGGCGATCTTGGCCACCTGCTCGTCCTTCAGGTCGCCTTCCTCGAGCGCGGACATCTGGGCCTTCAGCCGCCGCAGGTTGAAGAACAGCTTCTTCTGCGCCGCCGTGGTGCCCATCTTCACGAGCGACCAGGAGTGCAGGATGTATTCTTGAATGGCCGCGCGAATCCACCACATGGCATAGGTGGCCAGGCGGAAGCCGCGCTCCGGGTCGAAGCGCTTCACCGCCTGCATCATGCCGACATTGCCTTCGGAGATCAGCTCGCCCACCGGCAGGCCGTAGCCGCGGTAGCCCATCGCGATCTTCGCCACCAGGCGCAGGTGCGAGGTCACCAGCTTGTGGGCGGCCTTCTCGTCGCCCTGGTCCTTCCAACGGCGGGCGAGCGACAGCTCCTCCTCCGGGGCGAGCATCGGGAACTTGCGGATGTCCTGCAGATAGCGGGAGAGGTTGCCCTCGGTCGCCATCGGGATCGACATGGAAGCCATGGTCTCATCTGCCTCCTGGACCGGGTGGGCCGCCCCAAGATGGCGGGGCCCGCGCCGGCCGAAAAACTCGGTTGCATCGCCTTCCTCAGGGCCCTCGCCTTGGGCCGCCGGCCCCGTGTGACCGGGGCCGGCCGGATGGGGCGCTTTCGTGGCACCCTTCGGAATCCGACAACGCATTTTTAGCGCCCGCGGTTGCGGTGCGCAAGAAAAACCGAGTGCAATAGTCGGGTTACTGGCTGTTACCGTCCAGCAACGCGAGCAGCGCCTGCATGTCGGTCGGCAGCGGGCTGGCAAAGCTTAGCGGCTGGCCGGTGACCGGATGGTTGAAGCCGAGCGTGGCGGCGTGCAGCGCCTGGCGGGGGAAGGCCAGCAGGTGCGTGCGGGCGGGTTCCGGCAGCAACCGCGCGGCACCCGGCGTGCGGCGCAGGTAGACCGGGTCGCCCACGATGGGATGGCCAAGGTGGGAGAGGTGGACGCGGATCTGGTGGGTGCGCCCGGTCAGCAGGCGGCATTCCACCAGCGACACCGCGGCACCCCAGGCGCGTTGCACGGCGTAGCGCGTGGTGGCGGGCTTGCCGCCGCGATCCACCACCGCCATCCGCTTGCGGTCGCCGGGGTGGCGGCCGATCGGGGCGCTGACCTCGCCGGTGACCGGCGCCGGCAGGCCCCAGGCCAGCGCCAGGTAGGCGCGGTCGAGGTCGCGATTGGCGAAGGCCTCGGACAGCGTGCGATGGGCACGTTCGGACTTGGCGGCGACCATGACGCCGGAGGTGTCCTTGTCGAGGCGGTGCACGATGCCCGGGCGCTTTTCCCCGCCGATTCCCGGCAGGTCGTCCCCGGCATGGGCGAGCAGCGCGTTGACCAGCGTGCCGTCGAGATTGCCGGGCGCGGGATGGACCACCAGGCCGGCGGGCTTGTCGATGACAATGAGGTCGCGGTCCTCGAACAGGATGGTCAGCGGGATCGCCTGGGGCAGCGGCGTGGCGGCGACGGGTGCGGGGATGTCGATGGCGTAGGTGGCGCCGGCGCGCACCGTCTCGGACGGGTCGGCCAGAGGCGCGCCGTCGCGCGAGGCGTGGCCGGCCTCGATCAATGCCTTGACGCGGGAGCGCGAGAGCGAACCTATCGCATCCGCGAGGAAGCGGTCGGCGCGCATGCCGGCGGCCTCGGGCGGGGCGAGGGTTTCCACGCGCCCGGCGGCATTCGGCGAGGGGGTTGGGGTGGCGGCACTCAAGGCATTGGTGATCGGGATGGGGGTGCTCATCGTCGCGGGCACCGTGACGCTGGTGGTGCTGCTCGTCCAGCGGTCCGGCGGTGGTGCGCCGGCGGCGCGCGGACCGACGGCGAGCGAGGCGCGCCCGTTCAACCTGGTGCTGGGCGAGCCCGCGGGCAGCCGCATCGGCGCGATTGCCGCGGCGGGCGGCGCGCTGGCGATCTGGGTGGTGCGCCCGGATGGCGAGCGCGTGGTGCTGGTTGATCCGGCGACCGGGCGGGCGACCGGCGAGGTCCGGCTGCGGGATTGACCGGGCTGCGGGAGTGACCGATGGCGCATCGCAAGCCGACCCTGCCGGAGAAGCCGTGCGCGGCCTGCGGGCGGCCCTTTGCCTGGCGGAAGAAATGGGCGCTGGTCTGGGATGAGGTGCGGTTCTGTTCCGATGCCTGCCGGGACGGCCGTCGGCAGGCGGCGCGCGCGCGGCAGGGGCGCGCGAATAAGGGTGCTTGATCCCGGCGAGCGAGGCGGCTAGAAGCGCGCCTCCGGCCAGGGTCCCCTTCGTCTAGAGGCCTAGGACACCGCCCTCTCACGGCGGTAACAGGGGTTCGAATCCCCTAGGGGACGCCAATCTTTTCAAGGCGTTAGGACCGACGGCTCAGTCGGGGTCCAATACAGGGTCCAATATCGCTGATCCAGGGCTGCCGTCCGGACGGCCACGTGAAACCAGCCGGCGGCGTATCTTCCGGCCGCACAGCGCATTTGCCGGACGCGTCCGGACAGGCAGCGCGGGAGGCGGCACTCCGCTTCACCACCGGGGCCAAAGCGCCCTGCCGGACCCGCCCAAAACACCCCATCCAAGTAAACTGGTCGTCCGGCGTCCGACCGGACGATATCCGCGGTTCAGCGGATCCGGCGTGGCTGCGCGGCAGGGCGGTCTGACCGCCAAACGCCGAATCCGCCCAAGGCCTCCGCGGTTGGTGTATCCAGACCGCAATGAGTCAGACCCAATCCCTCTCCGCCCTCATCTGGTCCGTCGCCGACCTGCTCCGCGGCGACTACAAGCCATCCGAATACGGCAAGGTCATCCTGCCCTTCACGGTGCTCCGCCGCCTCGACTGCGTGTTGGCCCCGACCAAGGCGAAGGTGATGGCCGAGAAGGCCGCCAAGGAAGCCGCGGGCATCAACCCCGAGCCCTTCCTGACCCGCCTCACCGGCGTACCCTTCGCCAACACCTCCGTGCTCGACATGAAGATGCTGATGGGCGACCAGGACCACCTGGCCGCCAACCTCGCCGCCTACATCCAGGGCTTCTCCCCGGCGGTGCGCGACATCTTCGAGCGCTTCCGCTTCGCCGAGCAGACGGACCGCCTGCAGAAGGCCGGCCTGCTCTACCAGGTGACCGAGAAATTCGCCGGCTTCCCCCTGCACCCCGACGCCGTGAACAACCACGACATGGGCCTGGCCTTCGAGGAGCTCATCCGCAAATTCGCGGAGATCTCGAACGAGACCGCCGGCGAGCACTTCACCCCGCGCGAAGTCATCCGCCTCATGGTGAACCTGCTGTTCATCGAGGACAGCGACATCCTCACCCCCGGCAACCCGGTCGTCCGCACCATCTATGACCCCACGGCCGGCACCGGCGGCATGCTATCGGTCGCCGGCGAGCATCTGCTGGGACACAACCCCAAGGCCTCCCTGACCATGTTCGGCCAGGAGCTCAACGACGAGAGCTACGCCATCTGCAAGGCGGACATGCTCATCAAGGGGCAGAACGTCGCCAACATCCTGCCTGGCAACACGCTGTCGGATGACGGGCACGCCGGGCGGAAGTTCGACTACATGCTCTCCAACCCGCCCGTCGGCGTGGAGTGGAAGAAGGTAGAAAAGGAAGTCCGCCGCGAAGCCGAGCAGTTCGGCCATGCCGGCCACTTCGGCCCCGGCCTGCCGCGCATCTCGGACGGCTCGCTGCTGTTCCTGCTGCACCTGATCTCGAAGATGCGCCCGGCCAAGGATGGCGGCAGCCGCATCGGCATCGTGCTCAACGGCTCGCCGCTGTTCACGGGCGGCGCGGGTTCGGGCGAAAGCGAGATCCGCCGCCACGTGCTGGAGAACGACCTGGTCGAGGCGATCATCGCCCTGCCCACCGACATGTTCTTCAACACCGGCATCGCCACTTATGTCTGGATCCTGTCCAACCGGAAGCCCGACGCGCGCCGCGGACTGGTGCAGCTGATCGACGCCTCCGCCCTGTGGCAGAAGATGCGCAAGAGCCTCGGCTCCAAGCGCAAGGAAATGGGCGAGGACGACATCGCCGCCGTCACCCGCCTGTTCGGCGATGGCGTCGAGGCGCAGCTCGCCACCCTCACCACCGGGGACTGCAAGACCAGCCGCGTGGTGGTGCGCGACGGCGAAACCCCGCCGCCCCCGCCCGAGGGCGGCACGGTGAAGCTGGCGCCGCTCTCCCGCCTGTTCCGCAACGAGGCCTTCGGCTACCGCACCATCACCGTGGAACGCCCGCTGAAGGATGAGGCCGGCCGGCCCGTGCTCGGCCAGAAGGGCAAGCAGAAAGGCAAGCTGCAGCCCGACGCGGCGCTGCGCGACACCGAGAACGTGCCGCTGACCGAGGACGCGGGCGCCTATTTCGCGCGGGAGGTGCTGCCCCACGCGCCCGATGCCTGGATCGATGAGGAGAAGACGAAGACGGGCTACGAGATCCCGTTCAACCGGCACTTCTACGTCTTCGAACCACCGCGGCCGCTGGCCGAGATCGACGCCGACCTGAAGCAGGTGACCGACCGTATCCTGGCGATGATCGGCGGGTTGGCGGCGTGAGTGGCGCCGAAGGCCCGCCGGCCTCCTCCCTGCTGCTGTACCAGACCGAGGATGGCCGCACCCGGCTGGAATGCCGCTTCGCCGACGACACGCTGTGGCTGACCCAGGCGCAGATGGCGGAGCTGTTCCAGACCAGCGTGCCCAACATCAACATCCACCTGCCGGAGAAGGCTGGCCCGTGCCACGGCATGCCCTGCTGCAGCGGCCCCAGCCCGAAATCGACTCCGTCTGGCGCGGACACGGTGTCGCGGTGACCCTGCCCCCCAAATTTCCTCGTTCATGAGCAGAGCCTGTTCTCCGTTTGCCCCGATGCGGGGCGCGTTGCAAAGGCTGCTGGGGTGAGCCCCTTCAGGCTCGTGTGCGGGCGGGTCGTGTTTTAGTCGCTCCTCCAGGCTTCGATGATCCGTCGCGCCGCGGGCAGGCTGCCGAACAGGTGCTCGTTCAGGCACTCGTCGCGGAACCGGCCGTTGAAGCTCTCGACGAACCCGTTCTGCTGCGGCTTGCCCGGCGCGATATAGTGCCAGGCGACGCCACGCTCCTGCTGCCAGCGCAGCATCGCGTGCGAGGTCAGCTCGGTGCCGTTGTCGCTGACGATCATCGCCGGGCGGCCGCGCAGCGCCACGATCCGGTCGAGCTCACGCCCGACGCGCAGGCCCGACAGCGAGGTGTCCGCCACCAGCGCCAGGCACTCGCGGGTGAAGTCGTCCACCACGGCGAGGACGCGGAACCACCGCCCGCAGGCCAGCGCATCGGAGACGAAGTCCAGCGACCAGCGCTGGTTCTTCCCCTGCGGAACCGCCATCGGCGCACGCGTGCCGAGCGCGCGCTTGCGCCCGCCACGACGGCGCACCCCGAGGCGTTCCGCCCGATACAGCCGGAACAGCTTCTTATGGTTCAGCCGGTGCCCTTCCCGCGCCAGCAGAATGTGCAGGCGCCGGTAGCCAAGTCGCCGACGTTCATTCGCCAGGGCTCGCAGTCGAACACGAACCTCGCCATCGCCGGCGCGTCGCGAGACATAGAGGAACGTCTTCGGTGCCAGGCCGACGAGCTGGCAGGCGCGCCGCTGCGAGTAGTCCTTCTCCTTGATCGCCCAGGTCACGGCGTTTCTCCGCGAGCCGGGCGTCAGAAGTTTTTTGCCAGCATCTCCCGCAGCGTCGAGACATCGAGCATGGATTCCGCAAGCAGCTTCTTCAGCCGCGCGTTCTCCTCCTCGAGGCCCTTCAGCTTGCGGGCGTCGGACACCTCCATGCCCCCCTATTTCGACCGCCAGGCGTAGAACGTCGCCTCGCTGATGCCGTGCTTCCGGCACAGCTCAGGCGCCGTCGCACCCGCCTGGTGCTCCTTCAGCACCCCAATGATCTGCTCCTGCGTGAACCTCGATCGCTTCATCATCCGTCTCCACTCGACGGACTCTAGCTCAGAATGGGGACATCCCAGGGGGCAGGGTCAGGGGTTGTGGCGCTTCCCTGTCAGCCGGCAGGAGCGGCAGGGACAGAAAACGGAAGGGGGCGTGGCGGCGATGCGCGGGCACGCTGCAGTTCGCGGGCCACGGCCTCTTCGGATGCAGCCGGAAGGCCAATCCGCGGGAGCACGCTGACGATCAGCCTAACGAGGGGGCTGGTCGGGTTTGCTCCAATCTTTGACTGGCCTCCGGCGGTCCAGATCCTCTCGGCATGCCAGGCGATCAGAGCGGCGGCCTTGTGCCAGGGCTCCGTTCGAGGTGTAGGCGTGTTCTCCTTGAAGACATGAGCAGCGGCAACCGCGGCCAAGTGAAGCGCCTCGAGCGCTGCGGTCGCGTCCCCAGTGGTGGTGTAGGACATCCAGAGCCTGGGGCGCGAAGCGAAGCCTGTGGCTGAGCGAAGCGGAGCGCCCCAGGCGGCCATCGCGGTGATCCCTGGCTAGGGTTGGGTTGCTGAG
>NZ_CAKKLX010000006.1 GCF_918698155.1 Roseomonas sp. CECT 9278 | reverse complement strand
GTGAACCTCGCGACGAACAGCGCGACGGGCACGGGCATCGGCACGGACAGCGTGACCGGCTTCGAGGTGGTGAACACCGGTACTGGCGACGACCAGGTGACCGGCACGGGCGGGGCGGAGACGATCACCGCCGGCGCGGGCGCCGACACCATCGTGGGTGGTGGCGGTGCCGACAGCATCCTGGGCGGCCTGGGCAATGACAGCCTGGTGGGCGGTGCTGGCAGCGAGACGCTGCTCGGCGGTGACGGCGATGACATCGTCCTCGGCGGCGCCGGCGACGACAGCATCGTCGCCACGCCGGGCCGCGACACGATCGAGGGTCAGGCCGGCAACGACGTCATCGACACCGGCGAGGACGACGACCTGGTGATCTGGCGCGTGGGCGACGGCAACGACGTCATCGCCATGGGCAGCGGCAACGACACGCTCGACCTCGAAGGCTGGACCGGCAGCGACACCGACTTCTGGACTGTCAGCACCGGCGGCGCGGGCGCGATCTACACCTATGACGACAGTGCGGGGAACGTGTTCAGCCTCACCACGTCCGGCGTGGAGGCGGTCACGTGCTTCGCGCCTGGCACGCGGATCCTCTCGGCAAATGGGGAGGTCTCGGTCGAGAGCCTGCGCGCCGGCGACCTGGTGGTCGCTCCTGGTCGTGGTGCGCCACTCAAGCCCGTGCGCTGGGTCGGTCACACCCGTGTCGACATCGCGCGCCATCGCGACAAGCGGAAGGTGGCACCGATCCTGGTCCGTGCCGGCGCGCTCGGGGCAGGCGTGCCCGCCCGCGATCTGCGCGTCAGCCCTGAGCATGCCTTCCTCCTGCAGGGTCGGCTCGTGCCCGCGCATCTGCTGGTGAACGGCACGACCATCGTGCAGGAGCTTTGGCACAGTGCCATCATCTACTGGCACGTCGAGCTCGACGAGCACGGCGTGCTGGTGGCGGAAGGCGCGCTGGCCGAGAGCTACTTCGACGACGGCAACCGGCACCTGTTCGACAACGGCGTGATCGCGCTGCATGTCGACCTGGGCGCGGGGCGCATCGGCGGGCGCTACGCGGCCGAGGCCTTCGCATCCCCGGTGCTCGATGCCGACGACCCGGCGCTGGCGCGGATCATCTCGGCGCTGCCTGCGCCCGAAGCGGCCGCGAAGCAGGCATCAACGCGCCGGGCGATGGGAGCTTCGGTTCGCAGTTGGCCTGCCTTCCTAGAAGTGGGTCGCCGGTGATGTAACCCGGCGTCAGTGAGGGGAGTTACCGGCTATACCAATGCGCGCGATACGGTGGTAACGCCCGCAAAACGTCAAAAACCGCCGTTTTGCCAGCGTTACCGGCGTCACCGGCCACAACGATACGGATGGCACTGCGCGCGTCACCCTGTGGTCTCGGCACCCTTCGCTTTCCTGGCGCGATGGTGGGCAAGACTGGCAGGGGCGGCGGCTGGGGGCGGGGCGTGCAGCGGCACCAGCGCGCGGCGCAACAGGTCCTCGGCCGCGTCCACGATGTGCGCCCCATAGTGCCGTTCAATCATCGCCGTGGAAGTATCGTGCACCGCAGCCACAAGCCGCACCGGCAGCCCCGCCCGCAAGCCTCGCACAATGGACGAATGGCGGAGCGAGTAGGGAACAAGGTTGTCGGGCAGCCCGGCGGCGGCGAGGGCCGCGCGCCAGGGACGTGTCATCGCGGCCGCGTTCACCCAGGGGCGCCGCTCGGTGCGCTCCCATGCCGGCAGCCGCCCCGTCGCCTTGTCGCCCTCAACCTGCTGGTGGTGCCAGCGCAGCAATAACGGCTCGCGGCCAGGGCGCCCCGCCGTAACCACGCGCAGCGCGGCTAGCACGTCATCGGGGATCGGCACGGCGGTATGCGTGGCCTGCTTCCCGCCACGGCCTTTACGAGACGTCGGAACCATGATGCGGCGGGCCTGGTGCTGGAAATCCGCAACCGTGATCCGCGCCGCTTGGTTTAGGCGTGCGCCGGTCGCGGCCAGCACCAGCACCAGCGCGCCAAAGTCCGCGTCATTGGTCTGTGCGGCTTCCACGATGCTCCGCACTTCATCGTCAGTGAGGATTTGCTTTTCGCGGGCGCGGTCCGGCGCCTCGGGCGCCCGCAACCCTTCCCGAATGGTGGTGTGCACGTCACCGGGCATGCGGCCCTTGCGTGCGGCCGCGGTGAGCGCAGCGCGAAGGTCATTCAGCAAGCGAGCAAGCGAAGCGGGCGCCAGCGGCGGCGCATCGTCCTTCACGCCACGGCCACCGCGCCTCAGTCCCTCGCGCCATGTCGTTAGGTGGCGCTTGGTCAACACGGCCAGCGCCACATCGGCCAGCGGGGCGCCTATGACGTGGTGGCGCAGGCGCAATTCAGCATCTCGGCCGGCACGTTCCGAACGGGCTTTGCGGGTGCGGATATATGATTCAATCGCTGCGCCAATGCTCGGCGATGCCTCGGCAGCCGCCTCGTTGCGTTCAGCCTGAACGCGGCCCCGCGCCCACTCGCGCAGCGCGGCTTGCGCTTGGTCGAACGTCAGGACGCGCTCGCCATCGGCGGGCTGATCCGCGTGGAGCAAGTCATCGGCCACGCCCAGGCGCCCCGTCTCATACTGCCCTTCGCCGAGATAGCGGCGCGAAATCCATGAACCGGCTTTGCCGGGTAGCGTGGAGCGCCGGTAGCCGATCTGCACGCCCTCAATGACGGCGCGGAAATACGGCTTGTGCCGGCCGGGCAGCTTCAGCCGCGCCGTCCTGGGGCTCAACGCTACGTCCTTCACCAGCCGTGCCAGCGCCTGCGGCCCCTCGGTCCATCATGGTCCAACAGGGTCTAATATCCACCCTGAGACGTCTGGGGATCAAGGGGGACGTAGTTTATGCAAATCAATAGGTTGTAGTGTTTCCGGGCGTTCTCAGTTGTTCCAGGGGTTTTTAGATAGCGCCCTCTCACGGCGGTAACAGGGGTTCGAATCCCCTAGGGGACGCCATCGGCCCAGCGCGGTCGATCCCGCTGAGCGGGCAGGACATCCATCGGCTTGCGCGTCGCGTCGGGACACGGCGCGGGAGCGCAGGCGGGCCGCCCCCAACGGCACCCTCATTGTCTTGTCGGAGTCGAACGCCTGCGGTCTGCGCTGGACCCTCACGGCGCCCCCGCTCGCCGCGTCCGGGCACCTCGGGTCACGAACACCTTGACCCGACCGGAGGCACCCATCCGATCGGGCTTCGCGCCAGCGCCCCGGTGCCGAAGCCCTTCATGCCCGGCGCGCCGGGTGATGTCTCCGCTGGCCAGCGGATCCGCGACCTTCGCCGTGAAGGGCGGCGAAGGTCGCGGCCAGGGGCCTAGCCGACCTCGATCGCCGAGGACAAAACCCGCTGGACATCGATCAGCGCGACCGACCCACCGTCGCTGAAGGACAGCAGCAGGTCGTCGGCGCCATCCATGTCGGCATCGAACACCTCGCTGCCCTCAAGGGCGATGCCGTCGACCAGGATGATCCGATCGTCGGCCGTGAAGCCCCGGATGGTATCGGCCCCGGCAATGCCGCCGAAGACGAAGGTATCGCCCAGGGCACCACCGATCAGCAGGTCGTCGCCGGCGCCGCCGGCAAGGGTATCGCGGCCAATGCCGCCCTGCAGGGTGTCGGCGCCATCGCCGCCGGCAAGGCTGTCGGCGCCGGCCCCGCCATCCACCAGGTCGTCGTCGGCGCCGCCGTCGATCGTATCCGCATTGCCACCGCCCAGCAGCGTGTCGTTGCCAGCGCCGCCGAGCAGCGTGTCGAGGCCGGCATCGCCGGACAGCAGGTCCGCGCCGGCGTCGCCGATGATCCGATCGAAGCCCACGCCGCCGCCGATCGTGTCCGCGCCGTCGCCGCCCTCGACGGAGTCGTTGCCGGTCCCCGCGACCAGGCTGTCATCGCCCTGCCCGCCGAGCAGCACGTCGTTGCCGCCGGCCCCGTCGATGACGTCGTCATCGTCGCCGCCGTCGATCGTGTCGACCCGCAAGCCACCCTGCAACGTGTCATCGCCAGCGCCACCGCCAAGCCGGTTCGCCCCGGCCCCGCCGTCGAGCTGATCGGCACCTGCGCCGCCATCGATGGTGTCGTCGCCGTTGCCGCCGGAGATGGTGTCATCGCCGGCCCCGCCATCGACGCTGTCACCGAACGCGCCGGCGTCGATCCGGTCGTCGCCGGCGCTGCCGGTGATGGTGTCCGTGCCGGCACCGGTGAGCGTATCGTTGCCCAGCGTTCCCTCCAGCAGCCCCTCCGCGGTCGCGACGATCCCCGCGAGCACCGTGTCGGACGTGGTGGCGTTGAGGTTCTGGATGCGCGTGTCGCCGGACGCCGCGGTGTCGGGCTCGTCGAAGGCGGTCTCGGGCGTGGCGTGGAATTCCTGCAGGAAATCCTTCAGTGCCTGCTGTTCGCCCAGCGCGCCAGGCGGCGCGATCGAGATGTCGGTCGCCTCGTCCAGCACCGGGCCGAGCGTGCCGTCCTCCAACAGGTAGCGGAAGTTCTCCCCGTTGGCCTTGATCGGGTAGGCGTCGCCGCCCTGCGCGAGGAAGTTCAGCGTCACCACGCTGATCAGCGCGGGCGCGTCGGCGCTCACCATGCCGTTCTCGATGATGCGCGCGACGACATCGCCGTTCTCGTCGATCGCGGCGATGCTGAGGATGCGCGCGCCCGCGGGCAGGTCAGGATCGTAGGAGAAGGCGATGCCGCCGATCTGCGGGAAGCGCCCCTGGTTGCCGAGCGACGCCACGCCGTGCTCCAGGATCGCCTTCAGCCCCGCCGCGGTCGTGTCGAACACCACCAGGCGGTTGTTGAAGCGCAGCGAGTTCTCGATGTCGAGCGTCGAGATCCCGCCCTCGGGCTTGCCGGCATCGGGGTTGGCGATCGGCGGGTCCTTCTCGCCCGAACCCACCTCCACGGTGCCGATCGCGGTGCGGATGCCGCCGCCATTCTTCAGCGAGACCACCAGTGCGCCCTCGCCCAGCGCCGCGCGCGCGGCGAACAGGTTGGCGTCGGCGGTGAGGTTGCCGAGGTTGGTCTCCTGGTTGCGCACCAGGTTGCGCTCGCCTTCCAGGTAGACGTCCGTGAAGCCCCAGACCTCGCCGTCCTTGGCCTCGATCACGGCCTGCACGGCCTCGGTGATGTCGGCCACCTGCTCGCCCTTGGTGCCCTCGGCGAAGGCGGTGGTGTCGAGCTCGTCCTCGGTCACGCCCCAGGCAGCGGCGACATTCTCGCGCGTCGCGGCCGTGGCGCCGTTGATCGCGGGGTCGAGGCTGTCGGTGATGATGCGGCCCTGGTCGTCGAACTCGACCACCAGGCGACCGAGATAGGTGAACTCGTTGTCGGTGTTGACGATCAGCGTGGTGCCGCCATCCGCGCCGGTCGCGAGGATCGGGTAGGTGTTGGCGAAGTCCGCCGCGTGGCCGGGGAAGGCGACCGCCACGTCGGTCGCGTCGCCCAGGCGCGTGTTCGACCCGGCGGCGAGGATGATGTCCACGCCGTTCAGCAGCGGCGCCAGCTCGATCTCGAAGGCGATCTGCTGGAGGTGCGCCATCAGGATGATCTTGTCGACGCCCTGGCTGCGCAGGTCGTCGATCACCGGCTGCAGCTGCGCGGCCAGCAGCGCCATGTCGTTGCGCTCGGTGCCGTCGCCGGCGAAGCCCTTCACCTCGACGCCACCGGTCGAGGAGATGGCCTCCAGGATCTGGGTGGTCACGCCGACCAGGCCGATCTTCTCGCCGCCCTTGTCGACCACCGCGGAAGGCACGATGCGGCCGCGCAGCGCGGTCGCATCCTCAAGCCCGCCCACGCCGACCGTCTCTGTATACCGGCCGCGGATGTCGGAATCGCCCGAGAAGTCGAGGTTCGCCGTCAGGTACGGGAAGGCCGCATCCGCCACCGCGTCGGAGAAGGCGCGCGTGCCGAAGTCGAATTCGTGGTTGCCCACGGTCGAGGCCTCGACCCCGATGCGGTTGTGGATCTCGATGTCCGCCGCGCCGGGATTGTCGCCGCGCATGTGCGTGGCGGCGACCGAGGGGTCGGTGCCAGCGGCGAAGAAGGGGCTCGGGATGAAGTTGTCGCCGCCCGCCAGGATCAGCGTGTTCGCGTAGTCGTCGTCGAAGGCATCGACCAGCGCGGCGAGCAGCGGCGCGGTCGTCGAGGCGAGCAGCCCGGCCTCGGCATCCGAGAAATGCAGCAGCTGCAGCTTGAACGTCGCGTTGAGCTCATAGACCGTGGTGGTCGCGCTGTCCTCGTTCGGCACCACCAGCAGCGCCTTGCCGTCCGGCGCGTCGGCGGCGGAAACGAAGGTGATCACCTCGGGCGCGTCGTCGCCGGGCGTCGTGAAGAAGCCGGCGAAGGTGAAGGCCGCGGGGCCGTCCATGCGGAAGGCGGCGACGCCGTCGGCGCGCTCCAGGCCCACGAAGACGAAGGTGTCGGCGCCGACCTGGCCGACCGTGATGCTCTCGGGCTCGACGCCCTTGTTGTCGTCGCGGTTCTCGTCGTAGTTCGCCGGAAACAGCGTGGCGATGGTCTGGTCGAGCAGGTTGCCGCTGTCGAAGACCAGCGTGCCGTCGGTGTTCCAGACGCTGAAGGACCGGCCACCGAAGGCATAGAGCTGCTCGAAATCGGCATCGGCGTCGGTATTGCCGGTCTGGTTCGTGACCGTCAGCCGGCCCAGCGACTCCACGATCTCGGGCGTCGTGTCGGCATCGGCGGGGTCGTCGGGGAAGGCGACCGGGTCGAGCGCGAGCGTCGAGAGCCGCGCTTCCTCGGCGAAGCCGGTCCAGTCGCGCGCGTCGCCCTCATTGGCGGTGATCAGGTAGGTGGTGCCGCCGACATTCACGGCCGCGATGCCGTCCGGCTGGTACATGCCGAACAGGTTGTCGGCAGTGACCGGGGCGAAGACGTTGTCCTGGTCATTGCCCGAGATCGCGTTCGCCGCCAGGCCATGGTTCTTGAAGCCGAGCGGGATGATGTCGGTGAAGGTCGCGGTGGAAAGGTCGAGCACCGCGATGGCGTTCGCCTCCTGCAGCGTGACATAGGCCTTGGTCGGGTCGTTCGGGTCGACCGCGATGTATTCCGGCTCCAGGTCCTGCGCGACGGTGGCACCGGGGCCGAAGATGCGAACGCCCTCGGCGCGCAGGGTCGCGATGTCGGCGTTGAAGGCGGTGAAGCCGGCGGTCTGCACGTCACCGGTCGAAACCGTGATGATGCTGACGGAACCCTCCGGATCGACGCTGTCGGCGCGCCCGTAGGAGTTCGGCTCGCCCTCGTTGGCGGTCAGCAGCTTCGTCCCGTCGGGCGTGAAGCCGATCTGGTCGGGCTGGGCGCCGACGGTGACGTAGCCGGTGCCGCCGAAGTCGCGCGCGGTGATGGTGACGGTGTCGCCGCTGCGCACCACGTCGGCGATCACGACCTTGCCGGGATCGGTCTTGGGTTCCGATTCGATGGCGAGCGCGACGACGCCGTCCTTCACCGCAACGCTGTTCACATTGCCGAGCGCGCTGGTGTCGAGCGTGCCGCGGATGACGCCGGTGGCCGCGTCGATCGCATCCACCCCATCCGGGCCGATCACGAAGATCAGGCCCGTGCCGGAATCGTACGCCGCGACCTCGGCGTCGAGCGCGACCGAGCCATTGCCCGCCGTATGCGCGAGCGTGAAGGAAGTGGTGGCGCTGAGCTGGGTACCCGACATGGTCTTCTCCGGCAGGATGGAATTGGTCAGCCGGATAGGGCGGCACGCTGTCCCCCTCCCTCACGGTTCGGTGACGGACGTGTTAAGGATTTGTTGACGCTCTGGTCCGCCGGTCGCGCGGCGGCGCGTCATCAACCCTTCGCCGGGTCGTCATCCCAGTGTCGCGCCGACTGCCTAAGCCCTCGCGCTCCGGCATCGGGGTGCATGCGGCCATGGCTCAGCGCAACAACGTCCTTCTCATCGTGGTGGACCAGTGGCGCGCGGACTTCGTGCCGCACCTGGGCGCGGGCTTCCTGCGCACGCCGAACCTCGACCGGCTGTGCCGCGAGGGCGTGACCTTCCGCAACCATGTCACCACCGCCGTGCCCTGCGGCCCCGCGCGCGCGAGCCTGCTGACCGGCCTGTACCTGATGAACCATCGCGCGGTGCAGAACACGGTGCCGCTCGATGCGCGGCATTCCAACCTCGGCAAGCAGCTGCGCCTGATCGGCTATGACCCGGCGCTGATCGGCTACACCACCACCACGCCCGACCCGCGCAGCTCCGGCCCGCGCGACCCGCGCTTCACGACGCTGGGCGACCTGATGGACGGCTTCCGCAGCGTCGGCGCCTTCGAACCCACCATGGACGGGTATTTCGGCTGGCTCGCGCACCAGGGCTACACGCTGCCGAAGCGCCGCGAGGACATCTGGCTGCCCGAGGGCGAGGACGCCGTCCCCGGCGTAACGGACCGCCCCTGCCGCATCCCCGCCGCGCTGTCCGACAGCACCTACTTCACCGAACGCGCGCTGACCTACCTCAAGGGCCGCAACGGCAAGCCGTGGTTCCTGCACCTGGGCTACTACCGACCGCACCCGCCCTTCATCGCACCCGCCCCGTATCACGCGATGTATGCGCCGGCCGACATGCCGGCGCCGATCCGCGCGCCGCAGTGGGAGAAGGAGGCCGCGCAACACCCGCTGCTGCGCCACTACCTGCGCGACATCAAGCAGGGGTCGTTCTTCCACGGCGCCGGCGGCGCGGCCAGCACGCTGGACGAAGGCGCGATCCGCCAGATGCGCGCCACCTATGCCGGGCTGATCACCGAGATCGACGACTGCCTCGGCCGCGTCTTCACCTGGCTGGAGGAGAACGGCCAGTGGGACGACACCATGATCGTCTTCACCTCCGACCATGGCGAGCAACTCGGCGATCATTGGCTGCTCGGCAAGGTCGGCTATTTCGACGAGAGCTTCCGCATCCCGCTGGTGGTCAAGGATGCCGGCCGCAACCCCCGCGCCGGCGCGATCGAGGACGCCTTCACCGAGAGCGTCGACGTGATGCCGACCATCCTCGATGCGCTGGGCGGCACGGCGCCGCGCAATTGCGACGGGCAGTCCCTGCTGCCCGTGCTCGCGCACGGCGCGCCCGATGGCTGGCGTGATGCGCTGTTCTACGAATACGACTTCCGCGACGTGCACTATTCCCAGCCGGAGACCGCACTCGGCCTGTCCATGGACGAGAGCGCGCTGTGCGTGGTGCAGGACGCCGACTGGAAATACGTGCACTTCGCCGCGCTGCCGCCGCTGCTGTTCGACCTTGAGCGCGACCCGCACCAGTTCACCAACCTCGCCGAGGAGCCCGCCTATGCGGGCGTGGTGAAGGAATACGCGCAGAAGGCGCTGTCCCGGCGCATGCGTCATGCGGAGCGCACCCTCACGCATTTCCGCGCGACCCCGCAGGGTCTCGAGGAACGCAGCCCCACGCCCGCGCTGCGCCGCGCTGCCGAATAGCCCCCCGCCGAGGAGAATGCAGATGAATCGCCGTCACCTGCTGCTTGCCGCACCCGCGCTCGCCGCACTGCCCCGCCCGGGCCTGGCGCAGGCCGACCAGCGCCCCGCGATCACCATCGCCGTGCAGAAGGTGGTGAACTCCAATACGCTCGACGTGCTGCGCGAGCAGTCCAATGTCGGCGAGCGGGTCTTCTACAGCTCGCTGTGGGAAGGGCTGATCGGGCGCGACTGGCTGGGCCAGCTCGGCACCGTGCCGGGCCTGGCCACCGAATGGCGCCGCCTGTCGGACAGCGCGGTGGAACTCACGCTGCGCCGCGGCGTGATGTTCCACAACGGCGATGAGATGACGTCGGAGGACGTGGTCTTCTCCTTCTCGCGCGAACGCATGTTCGGCAGCACGCTCGCGACCGCGCAGGGCCGCACCATCCCGATCGGCGAGGGCATGCCGGCCCCGCGCCCGGGGAAGGAACTGCCGCCGGAGGTTCCCGCCGTTGCGCGCCGGTCCTGGCCGGCGCTGGAGCGCGTGGAGGCGGTGGACCGCTACACGGTGCGCTTCCACAACGCGACACCCGACGTGACCATGGAAGGCCGCCTGTCGCGCTACGGTTCGGACATCATGAGCCGCCGCGGCTGGGAGGAGACCTCGTCCTGGCTGGAATGGGCGCGCAAGCCGGTCACCACCGGGCCGTATCGGGTGGCGGAATTCCGTCCCGACGTGTCGCTCACGCTGGTCGCGCATGATGCGTATTGGGGCGGGCGCCCGCCGCTGCGCCAGATCCGCTTCGTCGAGGTGCCGGAAGTCTCATCGCGCATCAACGGGTTGCTGTCGGGCGAATACCAGTTCGCCTGCGACATCCCGCCCGACCAGATCACCGGCATCGAGCGCAACCGCGCCTTCGAGGTGCAGGGCGGCACCATCCTCAACCATCGCCTGATCGTGTTCGACAAGAACTTCCCCGCGCTGCGCGATGCGCGCGTGCGCCGCGCCATGACGCATGCGATCGACCGCAACGCGATCGTCGAGAGCCTCTGGGCCGGGCGCACCGTGGTGCCGCGCGGCCTGCAATGGCCCTACTACGACCAGATGTTCCATGCCGACTGGGAGGTGCCGCGCTTCGACCTGGCCGAGGCCCGCCGCCTGCTGCGCGAAGCCAACTACCGCGGCGAACCGATCCCGTATCGGCTGTTGAACAACTACTACACCAACCAGAACGCCACCGCGCAGGTCATGGTCGAGATGTGGCGCGCGGCGGGCCTGAACGTGCAGATCGAGATGCGCGAGAACTGGGCGCAGATCCTCGAACGCAGCCCGACGCGCGCGGTGCGCGACTGGTCGAACAGCGCGCCCTTCAACGACCCGGTCTCCTCGCTGGTGAACCAGCACGGGCCGAACGGCCAGCAGCAGCAGGTCGGTGAATGGACGAACGAGGAGATGAACCGCCTCGCGGTGGAACTCGAGACCGGCACGGACCGCGCGCGGCGCCGCGCCGCCTTCCGCCGCATGCTGGAAATCGCCGAACGCGAGGACCCCGCCTACACCGTCCTGCACCAGAACGCGACCTTCACCGCGAAGCGCCGCGACATCGCCTGGAAGGCCAGCCCCGCCTTCGCGATGGATTTCCGCCCCGGCAATTTCGGAGCCTGACATGATGCGCCGCCGTCACCTGCTTGCCACGCCGGCGCTGGCCGCGCTGGCGCGCCCGGCCATGGCCCAGGCCGACCAGCGCCCGGTGGTCACCATCGCGGTGCAGAAGATCTCGAACACCAATACGCTCGAGACGCTGCGCGAGCAGTCCAATGTCGGCAGCCGCACCTGGAACAGCTACGGCGAGACGCTGATCGAACAGAGCTGGACCGGCGACCTCGCCTTGAAGCCGAGCCTGGCGGACTCCTGGCGGCGCATCGACGACCGTACGGTCGAGCTGACGCTGCGCGACGGCGTGCGCTTCCACGACGGGCGCACCATGACGGCCGAGGATGTCGCCTTCTCCTTCGGCCCCGAGCGCATGGGCTGGAACATGACGGTCGAGCAGGCGCGCAACCTGTTCGGCACGATCCCGGGACAGAGCGCGGGCCGCACGCCACCGCCCGAGGTGCTGGCGGTGGCGCGGCGCGTCTATCCGGGCCTGGAGCGGATCGAGGTGGTGGACGCGCGCACCGTGCGCTTCGTCAATCGCGTGCCGGACGTGACGCTGGAAGGCCGCATCAGCCGCAATGTGGCGATGATCGTCTCGCGCGCTGCCTTCGAAGCCGCCGGCTCGTGGCTCGACTGGGCACGGCGGCCGATCGGCACCGGTCCCTACCGGATCGCCGAGTTCCGCCCGGACCAGATGCTGGTGCTCGACGCCTTCGACGACTACTGGGGCGGCCGCCCGCCGGTACGCCGCCTGCGCTTCGTGGAGGTGCCGGAAGTCGCCAGCCGCATCAACATGCTGCTGTCGAACGAGGCCGACTTCGCCTGCGACATTCCGCCCGACCAGATCAGCACCGTCGAGCGCAGCGCGCGCCACCAGGTCGTGGGCGGCACCATCATGAACCACCGCCTGACGGTGTTCGACAAGAACCATCCGCATCTGCGCAATCCGCTGGTGCGCCGCGCCTTCACCCACGCGATCGACCGCCAGGCGATCGTGGAGGCGTTGTGGGGCGGGCGCACCGTCGTGCCGCGCGGCCTGCAATTCGACTTCTACGGGGAGATGCTGCAGCGCGACTGGACCGCGCCGCGCTACGACCTGGCGGAAGCCCGCCGCCTGCTGCGCGAGGCCGGCTACCGCGGCGAACCCATCCCCTACCGCCTGCTGAACAACTACTACACCAACCAGGTGCCCACGGCGCAGATCCTGGTCGAGGGCTGGCGCGCCGCCGGCCTGAACGTGCAGATCGAGATGCGGGAGAACTTCCCACAGGTGCTCTCGCGTGAGGGCCATCGCGGCGTGCGCGACTGGTCCAACAGCGCCAGCTTCAACGACCCGACCTCCTCCATCACGACGCAGCACGGCCCGGACGGCCAGCAATGGCAGGTCGGCGAGTGGCGCAACGACGAATTCGGCATGCTGTCGCGCGAGATCGAGACCTCGACCGACCAGGCGCGCCGGCGCGTGGTGTTCCGCCGCCTGCTCGAGATCGCGGAACGCGAGGACCCCGCCTATACCGTGCTGCACCAGTCGGTGAACCTGACGGCGAAGCGGCGCGACATCGCCTGGCAGCCGGCGCAGGCCTTCGTGATGGATTTCCGCGCGCGCAACTGGGGGGCCTCGACGTGATGCGGGCGACCCGACGCGCGGCGCTTGCCGCCGCGGCCTCCGCCACGCTGGCGCGGCCCGCCTTCGCCCAGGCCGACCAGCGTCCGGTGCTGACCATCGCGGTGCAGAAGCTGTCGAACTCGAACACCTTCGAGCCGCCGCGCGAGCAGTCGAATGTCGGCTTCCGCCTGCATGGGCTTTATGCGGAACAGCTGGTCGGCACCGACTGGCTGGGCGGCGGGCGGCTCGTGCCCGGGCTCGCCACGTCGTGGCGGCGGCCCGATGCGACGACGCTGGAGCTCACGCTGCGCGAGGGTGTGCGCTTCCACGGCGGACGCGAGATGACGGCCGAAGACGTCGCCTTCTCCTTTGGTGAACGCCTGTTCGGCACGCGCGGCGCCACGGGCGCCGGGACCACGACCGTGCTCGCGGGGACCATCGGCAAGGAGCCACCGGCCGAAGTGGTCGCCGTGGGGCGGCGGACCTATCCGGAGTTGCAGCGCGTCGAGATCATCGACCGCCACACCGTGCGCTACGTCAACCGCACGCCGGACGTGACGCTGGAAGGTCGCGTCGCGCAGAGTGTCGGCGCGATCCTGTCGCGCGAGGCCTTCGCCGCCGCGGAGAATTGGCTCGCCTGGGGCCGCGCGCCGATCGGCACCGGCCCCTACCGCATCGCGGAGTTCCGTCCGGACACGCTGCTGGTGATGGAGGCGCATGACGACTACTGGGGCGGGCGCCCGCCCGCTCGGCGGTTGCGCTTCGTGGAGGTGCCGGAGGTCTCCGGCCGGGTGAACGGCCTGTTCTCCGGCGAGTACGACTTCGCCTGCGACATCCCGCCCGACCAGATCCAGGTGGTCGAGCGCAATGCGCGCTTCGAGGTGCTGGGCAGCCCGATCAACAACATCCGCAAGTTCTCCTTCGACAAGACGCATCCGGTGCTGGCCGATGCGCGCATCCGGCGCGCGATGTCGCACGCGATCGACCGCCGCGTGCTGGTCGAGACGCTGTGGGCGGGCCGTACCGAGATCCCGCGCGGCCTGCAGCTCGAAAGTTATGGCGAGATGTACATCGCCGACTGGGAGAACCCGCGCTTCGACCCCGCCGAGGCCCGGCGCCTGCTGCGCGAGGCGAATTACCGCGGCGCGCCGATCCCCTATCGCCTGCTCAACAACTACTACACCAACCAGGTCGCCAACGCGCAGATCGCGGTCGAGATGTGGCGCGCGGTCGGGCTGAACGTGCAGATCGAGATGCGCGAGAACTTCCCGCAGGTCACCGCCCGCACGCCCGGCCGCGGCGTCCGCGACTGGTCGAATACCTCGATCTTCGGCGATCCGGTCGCCGGCCTGCTGCGCGGTATCGGCCCGCGGACCGAGGCCGAGCGCAACGGCGAATGGACGAATGCCGAATTCGATTCGGTCGCCACCGCGCTTGAGGCCGAGACGGACATGGCGCGCCGGCGTTCGCAGTTCCGTCGCCTGCTCGAAATCGTGGAGCGCGAGGACCCCTGTTACGTCGTGCTGCACCAGGCGGCGGCCTTCACCGCGAAGCGCCGCGACATCGCCTGGCGTGCCGCGCGGGGTTGGGCGATGGATTTCGGCCCCGGCAACCTGCGGGTCGGGGCGTGAGCGCGCCGCTCGTGGCGATCAGTGGCCTGACCGTCGCCTTCGACGGCCAGGCCGCGCTGCGCGGGATCGATGTGACGGTGGCCCCTGGCGAGGCGCTCGGCATGGTGGGCGAGTCCGGCTGCGGCAAGTCCGTCACCTGGCTGGCCGCGCTTGGGCTGTTGCCGGCGCGTGCGCGCATTGGCGGCAGCGTGACGATCAGCGGGCAGGAACTGGTGGGCGCGCCCGCGGCGCTGCTCGACCGCGTGCGCGGCGGGCGGATCGCCATGATCTTCCAGGACCCCGCCAGCAGCCTGAACCCCGTTCACCGCATCGGGCGGCAGGTGACCGAGGCGCTGTCCCTGCATCGCGGCATGAATGGCGGCGCAGCGCGCGCGGAGGCGAAGCGCCTGTTCGACCAGGTCGGCATCCCCGATGCCGCCCGCCGGCTCGACGCCTATCCGCACGAACTCTCCGGCGGCCAGAACCAGCGCGTGATGATCGCCATCGCGCTGGCCGGCCAGCCGGAGCTCCTGGTCGCCGACGAACCGACCACCGCGCTCGATGTCACCATCCAGGCGCAGATCCTGGAACTGCTGCAGGCCCTGCGGCGCGAGACCGGAATGGCGCTGGTGCTGATCAGCCATGACCTCGGCGTGGTGGCGGAAGCCTGCGACCGCGTCGCGGTCATGTATGCCGGGCGCATCGTGGAGGAAGCACCGGTCGCGCGGCTGTTCGACGGCGCAGCGCATCCCTACACGCAGGGGCTGATCGGTGCCCTGCCGCCGATCGATGGCCCGCGCCGGCCGCTGGCCGCGATCCCGGGTGGCGTGCCGGAGCCCTGGGCGATGCCGCCCGGCTGCGCCTTCGCGCCGCGCTGCGCGCATCGCGCCGCCGTCTGCGACGCCGCCTTGCCCGACACGCGCCGCGTGGCGCCCGACCACCGGGCCGCCTGCACCCGCGTGCGGACCGCCTCGGCCGAGATGGTGCCGGCGTGAAGGCCGGCGGCGCGCTGCTCGAGGCGGAAGGCCTGGTCCGTCGCTACACCATGCGCCGCGGCATGTTCGGTCGCGCGGTCGATGTCCGTGCCGTCGATGGCGTGTCGCTGCGGCTTGAGCGTGGGCGGACGCTCGGCCTGGTGGGTGAGTCGGGCTGCGGGAAATCGACGACCGGCAGGCTCGTGCTCGGCATGGAGAGCCCCGATGCGGGCAGCGTCTCCTTCGACGGACGCACCATGCCGGCACCGGGCACGGCGGCGTGGCGGGCGCTGCGCATGCGCATGCAGATGGTGTTCCAGGATCCGCTCGGCGCGCTCGACCGCCGGCTGCCGATCGGGGCGCAGGTGATCGAACCGCTCGATATCCATGGCATCGGCGATCCCGCGGCCCGCGCGGCACGCGTGCAGGAGTTGCTGCGTGCCGTCGGCCTGCGGCCCGACCAGGCGGCGCGCTATCCGCACGAACTCTCCGGCGGCCAGCGCCAGCGCGCGGTGCTCGCCCGCGCGCTCGCCACCGACCCGGCGCTGCTGGTCTGCGATGAACCGATCAGCGCGCTCGATGTCTCGATCCAGGCCCAGGTGATGAACCTGCTGGTCGAGCTCCAGGAGCGTTTCGGCACGGCGCTGCTGTTCATCAGCCACGACCTGCGCGCGGTGCGCCAGGTCAGCCATCGTGTCGCGGTGATGTATCTCGGGCGCATCGTCGAGGAAGGCGAGCCCGACGCCGTGCTGCACGACCCGGCGCATCCCTATGCGCGTGCGCTGGTCTCCGCGATTCCGCATCCGGGCCGCGGCGGCCGGCGCATCGTGCTGCAGGGCGACCCGCCCAATCCCGCGGACCGCCCTTCGGGCTGCGCCTTCCATCCCCGCTGTCCGGTCGCGTCCGCGCGCTGCGCGCAGGACGTCCCGCCGCTGAAGCCGCGCGCGGACGGGCGTCTCGTGGCCTGCCACGTCGCGCATGGGGACGCCGCCGCCGGCCAGGGCACCGACCGGCAGGAGGCCGCCTGAGATGATCCGTTTCTTCGCCTCCCGGCTGGCACGCGCGGCGCTGACCATCGCCATGGTCGTGACCTTCGCCTTCGTCGTCCTGCGCATGTCGGGCGACCCGGCACAGATCATCATGGGCGCGGATGCACCGCCCGAGGCGGTGGACGCGTTCCGCGCGGCCTGGGGTCTCGATGAGCCGATCTGGGTGCAGTACCTCTCGTACTTCTGGGCGATCCTGCAGGGCGACCTGGGGCGTTCGATGCGGGATGGGCGCGATGCCATCGTGCTGGTCGGCGAACGCATTCCCGCGACCCTCGCGCTCACGCTCCCGGCCCTGCTCATCAAGATCTGCCTGGGCATACCGGCCGGCATCTATGCGGCGCTGCACCGGAATTCGCTGGCCGATCGCGTCGTCATGGTCATGGCGGTGGCCGGCTTCACCGTGCCGTCCTTCGTGCTCGGGCTCCTGCTGGTGCTGGTCTTCGCGGTGCAGCTGGGCTGGCTGCCCTCGGGCGGTCAGGAGAGCTGGCGCCACGCCATCCTGCCCGTCGTCACGCTGGGCCTGGGTGGCGCGGCGGTGCTGGCGCGATTCACGCGCAGCGCCATGCTCGAAGTGCTGGGGCAGCCCTATATCCGGACGGCGAGCGCCAAGGGCGTGCCCTGGCGCCGGGTCGTCATCGGGCATGCGCTGCCGAACGCGGCCATTCCGACCGTCACCATCATCGGCTTCATGGTCGGCTCGCTGATCGCCGGCGCGGTGGTGGTCGAGAGCGTGTTCTCGTGGCCGGGCGTGGGGCGGCTGCTGGTGGTGGCGGTCGGCAATCGCGACCTCGCGGTCGTGCAGTGCGTGCTCCTGCTGGTGGCGGTGACGATGGTCTGCTCGAACCTGGTCGTGGACCTGCTGTACGGCCTGCTCGACCCGAGGCTGCGCGCCGCGCCGCAGAAGGCCGCCTGAGATGCCCGAGGCTCCGTTGACCGTCGCGGCCACGCTCGCGCCGCCGCCTCGCCGGCGCGAGGCGATGCCGACCCTGGTGATCTTCGGGATCGGCTGGCTCGCGCTGATGCTGCTGGTCGCCGTCCTTGCCGACCTGCTGGCACCGTATCCGTACACGGCGCTCGACCTGCGCAACCGGCTCTCGCCGCCTGTGCTGCTGGGGGGCGGCTGGCTGCATCCGCTCGGGACGGACGAACTCGGGCGCGACGTGCTCTCGCGCCTGATCTATTCGATCCGCACCAGCCTGCTGATCGCCTTCGGCGCGACCATCATCGGTGCCGTTGTGGGCACCACGCTCGGCTTCCTCGCCGCGCATTTCCGTGGCCTGGTGGAACAGGCCGTGCTGGCGCTGGTGGACTTCTCGGCCTCGCTGCCCTTCCTGATCCTCGCCCTGGCGGTGCTTGCCTTCTTCGGCAATTCGCTGGCGCTGCTGGTCTGCCTGCTCGGGCTGCACGCCTGGGAACGCTACGCGCGGATCGCCCGCGGCCTGGCGCTGGCGGCGGGCACGCAGGGCTACGCGGCGGCGGTGCGCGGGCTCGGCGCGTCGCCCTGGCGGATCTATGGTCGGCACGTGCTGCCGAACATCGCCTCGACCCTCATCGTGTCCATGACGCTCGCCTTCCCGGAGGTGATCCTGCTGGAATCCGGCCTGTCCTTCCTGGGCCTGGGCGTGCAGCCGCCGCAGACCTCGCTCGGTTCCATGGTGGGCTATGGGCGGGAGTACCTCACGCGCGCACCCTGGATCCTGCTGGCGCCGGCCGTCACCATCGTGCTGACCACGCTCTCGGTCTCGCTGATCGGGGATTGGCTGCGCGACCGGCTCGACCCGACGCTGCGCTGAACGCGCCAACGTGCTAGCCCGGACCGCATGAGCCGCTTCGACATGATCATCGTGGGCGCCGGCATCGTCGGCCTTGCGCACGCGCTGCACGCCGCGCGTGCCGGGCAGCGCGTGCTGGTGCTGGATCGGGACGCGCAGGCGAATGGCGCGTCCATCCGCAATTTCGGCTTCGTCACCGTGACGGGCCAGGGCGTGCGCGACACCTGGCGCCGCGCCCGCCGCGCCCGCGACATCTGGGCCGAGGTCGCGCCGCTCGCCGGCATCGGGATCCAGCATCGCGGCCTGCTGATGTGCGCGCGCCGGCCCGAGGCCGTGGCCGTGATCGAGGACTTCGCGGCCAGCCCGATGGGCGAGGGCTGCCGCGTCCTGCGCGGTGCCGAACTTGCCGCCCATGGACCGCCGCTGCGCGCCGATGGCGTCATCGCGGCGCTGCACAGTCCGCACGAGCTGCGCGTCGAGAGCCGCGACGCGATTCCCCGGCTGGCAACCTGGATCGAGGGCGGGCTGGGTGTCGCTTTCGGCCGACAGGTCGCGGTGCGCGGCGTGGCCGAGGGGATCGTCGAGACCACGGCCGGTTGCTTTCACGCGCCCCGTATCGTGGTCTGCCCCGGCCCCGACCTCGCGACGCTGTTTCCCGACAGCTTCGCCCGCCGCGGCGTGACGCTGTGCAAGCTGCACATGCTGCGCCTCGCCGATCCGGGCTGGCGCCTGCCGGCGGCGGTGATGAGCGACCTCGGCCTCGACCGCTACCGCGGCTACGCCGACTGCGCCGCCCTGCCGGCCCTGCGCGCGCGCCTGCAGGCGGAGCAGGCCGAGGAGATCGCGAACGGCGTGCATCTGATCGTCGTGCAGAGCGACGACGGGTCGCTGGTGGTCGGCGACAGCCACCACTATGGCCCGACGCCGGACCCCTTCCAGCCCGAGCATGTCGACGCGTTGATCCTGCGGGAGGCGCAGGCGGTGCTCGACCTGCCGGCCCCGCGGGTGATCGAACGCTGGACCGGGCTGTATCCGTCGGCGTCCGAGGACGCCTTCTTCGAACGCGTCGCACCTGGCGTGCGCCTGGTCTGCGTCACCTCCGGCACCGGCGCGAGCACGGCCTTCGGCCTGGCGGAGGACGTTCTGGCCGACCTGGAGGCGAACCCATGACCACGCAGATCAAGGCCGTCATCTTCGACTGGGCCGGCACGGTGCTCGACCACGGTTCGCGCGCGCCGATGGGCGCCTTCGTCGACGCCTTCGGGCAATTCGGCGTGACCATCTCCATCGCCGATGCGCGCGGGCCGATGGGCATGGCGAAGCGCGACCACATCCGCCTGGTCGGCAGCGTGCCCGCCGTGGCCGCCGCCTGGCGCGCGCAGCATGGGCGCGACTTCGACGACGCGGCGATCGACGCCATCTTCGAGGTCTTCGAACCGCTGAACGTGGCGGCGGTCGAGGCGCACAGCGCCTTGATCCCGGGCGTGCGCGCCGCGCTCGACTGGTGCGCCGCGCGTGGCATCCGCATCGGATCGACCACCGGCTACACGCGACCGATCATGCAGCGCCTGGCGCCGCTGGCGGCCGCACAGGGCTTCGCGCCGGAGGTCATGGTCTGTGCCGGCGACCTGGCGGCCGGCCGCCCCGCGCCGCTGCAGATGTGGCACGCGATGGCCGCCATGGGCATCTGGCCCGCGAGCCGGGTGGTCAAGCTGGACGACACGCCGCCGGGCATCGGCGAGGCGCGTGCGGCGGGCTGCTGGGCGGTCGGTGTCGCGCTGACCGGCAATATCGCCGGGCTGGACGCCGATGAGCTCGCCGCGCTGGACCCGTCGGCGCGCGACACCCTGCGCCGCGCCGCGACCGACAGCCTGCTGCGCGCCGGCGCGCATCTCGTGGTCGATTCCGTCGCCGATCTCCCGGCGGTCGTCGAGCTGATCGAGGCGCGGCTCGCCGCCGGCGAGCGTCCCGGGTTGCTCGAGGCACCCTGACACGCAAACGCAACACGACTGCCACATGGCTGACGCCGGGCGCGCGGTAGGCACCTGACCATGCCCGAGGGAGCCACCATCATGCGTCGCCTTGCCCTGCTCGCCTGCGCCGTGTTCGGCCTTGCTCCCGCTGCCGAAGCGCAGCAGCGCACGCGCCTGACCGTCTACACCGCGCTGGAGAACGAGCAGCTCGCCCCCTTCAAGCAGGCGGCCGAGGCCGCGCTGCGCGACATCGAGATCGCCTGGGTGCGCGACTCCACCGGAATCGTCACCGCCCGCCTGATCGCCGAGCGGCAGAACCCGCGCGCCGACGTGGTGTGGGGCCTGTCGGTCTTCTCGCTGCTGCAGATGGAAGGGCTCGACATGCTCGAACCCTATACGCCGCAGGGGGCCGAGGCGCTGCGCGCCAACATGCGCTCCGACCGCAGCCCGATGACCTGGACGGGCATGGACGCCTTCGTCTCCGCCATTTGCTTCAACACGGTGGTTGCGCAGCAGCGCAACCTGCCGCGCCCGACGACCTGGAACGACCTGCTGAACCCGGCCTTCCGCGGCCAGGTGGTGATGCCGAACCCGAGTTCCTCGGGGACCGGCTTCCTGACGATGGCGGGCTGGATCGGCGCGCGCGGCGAGGCCGCCGCCTGGGACTACATGACGCGCCTGCATGACAACATCCAGGTCTACACGCATTCCGGCAGCGCGCCGTGCAACAACGCGGCGCGCGGCGAGTACGGCGTCGGTATCTCCTTCGACATGCGGTCGGTGACGCTGCGCAACCAGGGCGCGCCGATCGAGATCATCGTGCCGACCGACGGGGTCGGCTTCGACCTGGAGGCGACCGCGATCATGCGTGGCACGCGCAACCTGGCGGCGGCGCGGCGGCTGGCGGATTTCGCGGTGTCGCGCCCGGCGATGGAGCTCTATGGCCGCTACTACGCGCTGCTGGCGCTGCCCGGCGTGGAGCCGACCGTGCGCAACTACCCCGCCGACTTCGCCGAGCGCCTCGTGAGCGCCGATTTCCGCGCCATCGCCACGCAGCGCGACCGCCTGCTGCGCGAATGGGCGGGGCGCTTCGACGGCAAGTCGGCGCCGCGCAACTGACGACGGCCGATGACCCTCGCTTTGCCTGATACTGCCGCCGTCACAGCGGCGGCTGCGCGCCGCGGCGAGACGTATCTGACGGTCGACGAGCTGGGCAAGCAGTTCGGCACCTTCGTTGCCCTGCACCGTGTCAGCCTGACGGTGCAGACGGGCGAGTTCGTGACCTTCCTCGGCCCCTCGGGCTGCGGCAAGACCACGCTGCTGCGCGGCATTGCGGGGCTTGATCCGCCGACCACCGGACGCATCCTCCAGCAGGGGCGCGACATCACGCACCTGCCGCCTTCCGAACGCGACTTCGGCATCGTGTTCCAGTCCTATGCGCTGTTTCCGAACCTGACGGTCACGGCCAATGTCGCCTATGGGCTGCGGGGCGCCGCCTGGCCGAAGCCGCGGGTGCGCGACCGCGTGGCGGAGCTGCTCGGCATCGTCGGCCTGGCCGACCAGCGCGACAAGTATCCGGCGCAGCTCTCGGGCGGGCAGCAGCAGCGCGTGGCGCTGGCGCGGGCGCTGGCGAACGAACCCGGCCTGCTGCTGCTGGACGAACCGCTCTCGGCGCTGGATGCGATCGTGCGCCAGCACCTGCGCCAGGAGATCCGGTCGCTGCAGCAGCGGCTTGGCGTCACCACCATCATGGTCACGCACGACCAGGAGGAGGCGATGGGCGTCTCCGACCGCATCGTGGTCATGAGCCGCGGCCGCATCGAGCAGATCGGCACGCCCGCGGATATATACGACCGCCCTGCCAGCCCCTTCGTCGCCAGCTTCATCGGCCATTCCACGCATTTCGACGCTGTGGTGGATTCGTCCGTCGGCATGGTGCTGGCCCATGGTGTGCGCATCGCGGCCCAGGCGGCGCGCCCCCTGCTGTACGGCGCACGGGTCAAGTGCTTCGTCCGGCCCGAGCATGTGCGCCTGCATCGCGGCGACGGCGCGCCCGCGGGTGCGCTGACGGCGCGCGTCACCGGCATGGAGTTCCTGGGACCGGTCTGCCGCGTCTCGCTCGAGGCCGGTCGGCTGCATCTTCTCGCGGCCGTGCCGCCGGCCGAGCTCGCGGCACTCGACATCGGCCCCGGCAGCGTTGTCGAGGCCAGCCTGCCGGCCGAGCGCGTCATGGTCTTCGCCGAGGATGTCTGACGCGGCGATGGCGTCGGTCCGGGCGCGGCCTTCGGCCGACCAGCGCGTCATGCGCTGGGGCTTGTGGCTCGCGCTCGGCTTCCTGCTGTGCTTCCTCGCGCTGCCGCTCGGCACGCTGCTGCTGCGCGCCTTCGAGACGCCGCAGGGCGGCTTTGCCGGCATCGCCAATTTCCGTACCTACGCGACCACCCCGGCGCTGCTCGCGGCGGCCTGGAACAGCCTGTGGACCGCGGCGCTGACCGCGGTGATCGTGGTGCCGCTCGCCTTCGTCTTCGCCTATGCGCTGACGCGGTCCTGCATCCCGGGCAAGCCGTTCTTCCGCGCGGTCATGCTGCTGCCCCTGCTGGCGCCGTCGCTGCTGCCGGCGCTGGCGCTGATCTACCTGTTCGGCAACCAGGGCATGCTGCGCGGGTTGCTGATGGGCGGCAGCATCTACGGCCCGGCCGGGATCGTCGCGGCGCAGGTCTTCTACTGCTTTCCCTCGGCGGCGCTGATCCTGTCGGTCGCGCTGTCCACGGCCGATGCGCGGCTGTACGAGGCGGCCGCGGCGCTCAAGGCCTCGCGGCTGCGGATCTTCCATACCGTGACCCTGCCTGGCGCGCGCTACGGGCTGGTCTCGGCCTTCGTGGTGGTCTTCACGCTGGTGGTCACCGACTTCGGCATCCCGAAGGTGATCGGCGGGCAATTCCCGGTGCTGGCGACCGATGTCTACAAGCAGGTGGTCGGGCTGCAGGACTTCAACATGGGCGCGGTGGTCGGGATCGTGCTGCTGGTGCCGGCGGTGCTGGCCTTCGTGCTCGACCGCTGGGCAAGCCGGCAACGCGCCGCGACCATGAGCGGGCGCGCCGTGCCGTTGCGCCCGGCGCCGCGCGCGGCGCGCGACGGCCCGCTGCTCGCGCTGTGCCTGGTGGTGATCGCGCTGCTGCTGGGCATTGTCGGCACGGCGGTCTGGGGCTCGTTGATCCGTTTCTGGCCGTACAACCTGTCGCTGACGCTCGACAACTACGACTTCACCCGCTTCGACGCGGCGGGCTGGGGCGCGGTGTGGCTGTCGGTGCGCATTGCGGCGGTGGCGGCGGTGCTCGGGACCGCCATCGTCTTCGTCGTCGCCTATGTCCTCGAGCGCGGGCCGCAACAGGGGCCATTGCCGGGGATCGGGCGTTTCGCCGCCACCGTGCCGCTCGCGGTGCCGGGCCTGGTGCTCGGCCTCGCCTACGTGCTGTTCTTCAACCACCCGGCCAATCCGTTGGGCGTCCTGTACGGCACGCTGGCGATCCTGGTGCTGAATTCGATCGTGCATTTCTACACGGTGGGCCACCTCACGGCGGTCACCGCGATCCGGCAGCTCGATCCGGAATTCGAATCCGTGGGCGCGTCGATGCGCGTGCCGGTCTGGGTGACCTTCGGTCGCGTGACGGTGCCGATGTGCCTGCCGGCGATCCTGGACATCGCCGTCTACATGTTCGTGAACGCCATGACGACGGTGAGCGCGGTGATCTTCCTATATGGCCCCGACACCAAGCCCGCCTCGGTCGCGATGGTGCACATGGACGAGGCCGGCCAGGCCAGCGCCGCCGCGGCGATGGGCGTGGTGATCCTGTCGATCACCGTGACCGCGAAGCTCGCGCAGCTTGCCCTGGGCGCGGTGCTCGGGCGCGCCAGCCAGGCCTGGCGGCGCTGAGAGCCGGTCCGCGACGGCCCCCGCCGCGCCGCGGAAGGCGCCGAGCGGCGCATTCGTAACCGGCCTGCCGGTCAAGCGCGGCGCAACGCCGTCGGATAGAGCCGGCCGGCTTCGCTGCGCATCGCCTCGAGCACGAAGCCGCCCGGCATCGCGTGCAGCTCCTGCGCCGGCACCATGTCGGCCGCGGCATCGACCGCGGCACGCAGCGGGCGACCTTCCATCCCCTCGGCCGCGAGCCCCAGGACGTGGAGCACCGTCGGCGCGATGTCCGTCAGGTCGGCGGCCTGCTGCGCGATGGCGCCGCGCCGGAACGGGCCGCCCTGCATGACCAGCACGGTCGCGAGCTCGGCCCGGTGCAGCCCGCCATGCATGCCGCCGCCCTCGGGCACGTCCGGCGCGTCGAAGGGCGCGGTGCCGGGCATGCCCCATTCGTCCGGATCCTCGGTGCCGGCGAAGGTCGCAACCAGGTCGGCGCTGCGCGCGTGCGCGCTGCCAAGCAGGGCGAGCGGCGCGGCGCGCCCGGGCGGCAGTATCGCCGGGTCGCGTGCGAGCAGCGGCCCCGCCCAGGGTTGCGCCGCCAGGAAATCCGCGACCTGCGGCGCCATCGACGGATCGCGCAGCCACAGCCCGGGTGCGGCGGCCGGTGCCACCACGACATCCACATCGGCCGCCATGCCGGTGCCGGCCCGGAAGCCGGCGCGCTGCAATTCGCTGCGCAGGCAGTGCTTGCCGCGACCGGTCACGTGGCCATGGTCAGACAGCACGATCATCGCGATCTGCTGCGCGTCCGGCTGCGCATCGCGCCAGGCGACGATCCGCCCGAGCACGGCATCCGCCGCGCGCAGCGCGCGCAACGTGTGTTCGGCGCGCAGTCCGCCCCAGTGGAAGGAGACATCCGGTTCCGACAGCCACAGCAGCGCGACATCGGGGCGGTGGCGCGGCAGCACGTGCTCGACCAGCACGCGGCCGGCGAAGTCGACACGCGGGATGTTCGGCACCGCGGCCTCGGGCGTGGGGCCGAGCGCATCGCGCACCTCCGCGGCCGTCGCGCCCCCGGTGTCCTCGACATTCCAGCGGAACGCGCCGAGGCGATCCGCGGCGGGATGCAGCAGGCGCGCCGCGCCGGCGGTGCCGGCGCTGACCAGCGCGAAGCGCAGCGCCGCGGGCGCCATGTGTTCGCCGAGGCTGCGCCGCTGCAGTGGCGACTCGGCGCCCGCGGCCATCGCCAGGACGTCCTCGACCAGCTTGGTGCGCAGCAGGCGATCGGGCGCGACCGCGGCGTCGAACAGCGTGTTCGCCACCATGCCGTGGCCGCCCGGGCGGCAGCCGGTGATGAGCGAGGGCGTGGCGACGCGCGTCTCGGACGGGAAGACGCTGCGGGCATTCGCGAAGCGCGTGCCGGCCGCGGCCAGCGCCGCGAGGTGCGGCGTCAGCGCAGGGTCGACCATGTCCGGCCGCAGCCCATCGAGCGCGACCATGATGACGCGGGTCACGACGCGGTTGCCTGGCCGGGGTCGCGCGACAGGGTGACCATGGCGGGCACGGGGCGGATCTCGGGAGGGGACATGGCACTTCCTGGCGGTGGCACGCGTGATGGGCGCGATGGCGTCGGCTCGCGCAGGGCGGTCTGCCACACCGTCCCGGCGCTGTCCCCGATGAAGGCATGACCGGACGGTGACAATGCCCGGCCCGGCCTGCCTCCACGGGGCGCGGCGCCCCGGGCGGCGCAGCGGCGCGCGCGGACATGCTGCCCACGGATGGCGGGTCCGTCGGGACATCGGCGGGGCGGATGTGTCGATCCGCCAGGCCGCCCGGTCGATCACGGGTCTGGATCAACCACGCCCGGTCGCGCTACGCCCTGCCTTGTCGCGCGCGGCGCGGGCACCCGGAGGGCCGATGACGGAGGCGAAGCGATGATCGCACGGAGCCTGTGCCTGGCCGTGGTGGCGGTGGTCGTGGCGGCGTGCGCCGGCGCGTCGCCGCGCGATGGGCTGCCGATGCTGCGCGACGCGCCCTCGACGGAACGACCGCCATGGCTGCGCGACCTGCCGGCGCAGATCGAGCGATATCCCGCGCCGCAAGGCTGGGGCGGCGACAACCTCGCGGCCGCGTGGCCGCGCGCCGTGGCAGGATAGCGCGGGTCGCGACGCGCCCGGATGCGCCGATGCCACCGGCGCCGGCGGGGCGGGGGGGGGGGGGATTCCCCGGCCGGAGGGTGACCCCGCCACGGCGCCGCCGCATCGTCGTGCTTGCACCAGGCGCCGGCTTGCACCACGCAGGATCGGCAGGCCGGCCAGTGTCCCGGGTTCGCAGTCCTGCGGGCTTCGTCTGCGGGCCACCAGCCATTGTTTTCAGTGGCCTGCTTGTCCGCTGCGTGCGTGGGAACCCCACGCCCTTCGCGGGCAGGACACCAGGGAGCGGCAGCATGAGCGACGTCTATGCCGAGAAGGGCTACGGGGTCCGCCCGATCGGCTTCGGTGCGAAGCCGGCGGTGGTGGTGGTGGATTTCCAGACCGGCTTCACCGATCCCGCCTTCCCGATGGGCGGCGCGCCGATGGTCGATCGCGCGGTGGTCAATACCGCGCGCGTGATGCGCGCCGCCAAGGCCGCGGGGGCGCCCATCATCGCCTGCGTCGTCGCCTTCGATGGGCCGAAGGGCGCGCCGCACTGGAAGGTGGCGCCGGTGCATGACCTGCTGGCCGGCAGCGCCGGCACCGCGCTCGACCCGCGCATCGCGGCGGAGCAGCCGGATGTGGTGCTGGCCAAGACGGCGCCGTCGATCTTCTTCGGCACCGCCGCGGGCGCCATCCTGACGCGCGAACGCGTGGACACGGTGATCGTGACCGGCTGCATCACCTCGGGCTGCGTGCGGGCGTCGATCATCGATGCCTTCTCGCTAGGCTTCCGGGTGCAGGTGCCGGAGGATTGCGTGGGCGACCAGGATGAGGTCGCGCATCGCCAGAACCTCAAGGATGTCGAGCGCCGCTATGCCGACGTCATCGACGCCGACATCGCCATCGCCGCGATCGAACGCTGGTCGCGCGCCAACGACCGCGGCTGACCGCGCCGCTACCAGCCGCGGCGATGGTACGGGCGCGGCCGATAGGCGCGGCGACTGGACGACGCGCCCAGCACCGCGCCCACCGCGACCAGCGCCGCGGCACCGACGCCGAGCGCGATGCCCTGGCCGACCGCCTGTTCCTCCGCCATGCGGCGCTGCGTCGCGCAGGCCTCGACCGCCGGGTCGGGCTCGGTCTCGCCGCTGTCCTTGACCGCCAGCGTGGCGGCCAGGCCGAGCTGGTCGGAACAGGCGCTGCGGTGCGTGTCCATGCTCGAGCAGGCGGCGAGCAGGGCGGCGGCGGCGATCGGCAGGAAAGGGCGCATGGCAGCAGGAGCATGGCGCCGCCCGATGTCCGGATGAAGGCGCCGCGCGGGCAAAAACCCGGCGTTGCGATCCCGCAACCCTGCGCGCCGTTGCGGCGTTGTCGTGCAGCCTGAACCAAATGGAGGATGTGCGATGAAGATGATCCCCGTGCTCGCGGCCTCGCTGCTGGCGATGGCCGGCTGCACCCAGACGGCGCCTGGCACACAGAGCGCGCCTGGCCAGGCGGTCGGCGTGCCGACCACGGTGCCGATGGCCTATGCGCCCGGCACGGTCGCGACGGTGCCGGGCCTGCCCCATGCCGCCGTGCCGGTGCAGCCGGGCTACGTCATGGGCGCCCCGCAGGTGGTGATCTCCGGCGACCTGCAGACCAGCCGCGTGCCGACCGGCACCAACACCGCGCCGAAGCACGACCTGGTGGTGCGCGTGAACGGCCAGCCCGTGATCGCCGGCACGCTGGCGACCTACGGCACGACCACGCTGGAAGGCCAGGCCGGCGCCACGCCGGTGTCGACCACCTGCATGTCGCGTGAGCTCGCCCCGGCCGACCGGCAGTTCGATTGCCGCGTCAGCCTGAACGGGCAGCCGGCGTCGATCCTGTCCTTCCGCGCGACGCCGGTGGGCCCGCAGCAGCCGGTCGCGCCGATGATGACGCTGACCGCCGGCTGACGCCGATCGGCCCGCCGCCGGCCGCAAGGTCGATGGCGGGCCGCCCCACGGTGCGACGCCAGCCCGGGGAGGGCCACGCCAGGCGAAACCGCTGTAGTGTGGCGCGCATCCACCCGCGAAGGCGCCACCCATGCCCATGCCCGCCAATACGCTGCGCATCGCCGTCCTGCCCGGCGACGGAATCGGCACCGAGGTGACCGAGGCGACGCTCGCCGTGCTCGAACCCCTGGCGAAGCGCCACGGCATCGGCCTGGCCTTCGACAGCCTGCGCGCCGGCGCCTTCTGCTACCGCGACACCGGCACCGCCATGAGCGAGGAGACCTTCGCCGCCGCCGCCGCCGCCGACGCCATCCTGCTGGGCGCGATGGGCTGGCCGGCGATCCGCGCGGCGGACGGCACCGAGATCGCGCCGCAGCTCGACCTGCGGTTCCGGCTCAACCTCTATGCCGGCGTCCGCCCGTTTCGCGCCATTCCGGGCGTGCCATCCGCGCTGGCCGATCCGCGCGCGCGCGACATCGACCTGGTCATCGTGCGCGAGAGCACCGAGGGGCTGTTCTTCTCGCGCGATCGCGGCGTGGTGACGCCGGACATGGCGGAGGAAACGCTGCGGATGACCCGCCCGGTGACCGAGAAGCTGGCGCGCTTCTCCTTCGACCTGGCGCGCCGGCGCGCCGCGGCGCGCGGCCGCCCCGGCGTCGTGACGCTGGTGGACAAGGCCAATGTGTTCCGCGCCTTCGCCTGGATGCGCGGGATCTTCGCCGAGGTCGCCGCGGACTTCCCCGACATCGACAGCCGCAGCCACTATGTCGATGCGATGGCGCTGGACCTGGTGCGCCGGCCCTGGGCCTTCGACGTGCTGCCGACCGAGAACATGTTCGGCGACATCCTGTCCGACCTCGGCGCCGGGCTGGTGGGTGGCATGGGCTTCGCGCCGAGCGCCGATATCGGCGACACCCACGCGGTGTTCCAGCCGGCGCATGGCACGGCGCCCGACATCGCCGGGCAGGGCCTGGCCAATCCGACGGCGACGCTGCTGAGCGCGGCGATGATGCTGGAATGGCTCGGCGCGCGCGGCGCCGGCCAGGGCTTCACCGACGCCGCGGCCGAGTTGGAAGCGGCGGTGGATGCCGCCTTCGCCGGCGGCCTGCGCACGCCGGATATTGGCGGGCAGGACGGCACGGCGGCGGTGGCGCGGGCGGTGGCCGCGCGGATCGGCGTGACGAATTGACGCTGGTTTGACGATGTGGCGGGTCGAATGCCTTGTCGAAACAAACCAAAAAGTTGAGATTACTCCGGCGAATCTACACGCGGGGTGACGATTGCAGGATGGCGCTGACGGCATGCAGCAGACGCACCGCGTCTTCATTGCCGGCTTCATGGGCCATGGCGAGGCAGCGCTCGATCGCGGCGGCGGCATTGCCGATCGGGTCGGGCGCGGATTCGGGCAGGCCGTGCCCGGCCTTCGTCCCCCGGCTGAGAAACATGCCCCTGACGACTTGATTCATCGAAGATTCCCCTGAACTGGACCCGCGGCCGGTGGTGCCCCCGCACCTGCCACCGTGAATCCCCGGGTGGCATCCCCATGCCTGCCCGAGTCGGCATCCTGCCTCGCGGAGTCGCGTCGAGACACTCCCTTCCGCGGCGTGTTGAGCCTGTCGTGTCATTGTCGTGCGCGAGTGTTGCAGATGGGAATCACCCCATGCCGACCCTTTGGCGGAAGCCGTGCCGTCGATTCAGCCGCCGGTTGAAGTATTGTCCATCAGCAAGTGGAATGAATTCTTGATGCGGCGCCGCCCGCCACGCCGCGCGTGCGGTGGTCGCGCGCCATGCCATTGCCGCGGTGGCGCCGGGGCATCGATGCATCCGCTGGTTATGTGCGGCCTGCCGCAAGGCGCGACGCGCGGCATCGGCAGGGGCGGGCTGGGCGGGAACGCGCCATGGGCGCGGGCAACCTGCCACGGCAAGCGAATCGATCGCGCGTCGAACGCGCGGAAGTTGCGCCGGACTCCAATTGTGCACTTTGTGTGGTGAAAGAATCACCGTTGCACACTTATGTCGTCCGCACGAATACTTCGCATCAGCCGTCATCCATCGTGATGCGCGGTTCCCCCACAGCGCCGCTTCCGCCCCCCCGGAGTGGCGCGCCCAACCGGCGGCCCGCCGGAGGACCACGCCCCGCCATGATGTGCTGCGGACCGCCCGCCGCCGCGGATCGACGCCGCGACACCGCGCCCGGTCCGCCGCGGCGGCGGTCGGCGGCGTGATGGTCCTCGGCGCGCCCGGCGCGCTCAGCCTGGCCGAGGCCTGCTGCGACCGCTGGGCGGATGGCAGCGGGCGCCTGGCGCTGCTTCGCCCGCGAACCGACGCCGTGGCGGAGGCGGTCAGCTTCGATGCGCTGCACGCCACGTCCTGCCGCGTGGCCCAGGTGCTGCGAGCGCAGGGCATCGGCCGGGGCGATCGCGTCGCCATCCTGTTGCCGCAGGGGCCGGAGGCGGTGATCGCGCTGCTCGCCGCCTGGCGGCTGGGCGCCATCGCGGTGCCGCTGGCCCGGATGCTGGACGGGCCCGCGCTGGCGTTCCGGCTGGACCATTCGGGGGCTGTCGCGCTGGTCACCGACGATGCCGGGCTCGGCGCCACGCAGGGGTTGCGGGCCGGGCTGCCCGCCCTGCGCCTGCTGCTGGGCACCGAGGGCGCCCAGCGCCGCGCGCCCGCCGAGGTCCTGTCCTTCTGGGCCGAAGCCGGCCGGGCGCCAGGCGGCACGCCTGGGACGGCGATCGATCCCGCCGACCCGGCGCTCATCCTCTATACGACCGGTGGCGCCGGGCCGCCGCGCGGCGTGCTGCACGCGCATCGCGCGCTGGCCGGGCACCTGCCGGGCGTGGCGGCGCAGCATGGCGGCTTGCCCCAGCCCGGCGACCGGGTCTGGACGCCAATGGACTGGGCCTGGCGCAGCGGGCTGTTCGATGCGGTGCTGCCGGCCTTGTGCCAGGGCGTGCCGGTGCTGGCGGCGCCGATGCCACGCTTCGATGCGGGCCGCGCGCTCGACCTGATGGCGCGCCACGGCGTGCGCAACGCTGTGTTGCCGACTGCCGCCCTGCGCGCCCTGCGCGAGGCGGTCGCCCACCGCGCCCTGCGCGACGCCCTGCCCGAGCGCGCCCTGCATGACGCCTTGCCCAAGCGCGCCCTGCATGACGCCTTGCCCAAGCGCGCCCTGCATGACGCCTTGCCCGAGCGCGCCCTGCATGACGCCTTGCCCGAGCGCGCCCTGCATGACGCCCTGCCCGAGCGCGCCCTGCGCGACGCCCTGCCCGAGCGCGCCCTGCGCGACGCCCTGCCCGAGCGCGCCCTGCATGACGCCTTGCCCCAGCGCGCCCTGCGCGACGCCGCCGCGACGCACCCGTCGCCGCCGCGCCTGCGCAGCATCGCCACTAGCGGCGCGCCGCCCGATGCCGCCCTGGCGGATTGGGCGGCGGAATGCCTCGGCGCCAGGCCGCGCCACGGGCATGGCGCCACCGAATGCAACCTGGTCCTGCTGGGCGGCGGGGATCCGGCGGCGCCGGCCCATCCCGTGCCGGGCCAACAGGTTGCCGTGGTCGACGCCGCGGGCACGCCCCTGCCGGCCGGCCAGGCGGGCATCCTGGCGGTGCGCCGCGGGCATCCGGCGGAGTGCCTGGGCTACTGGCGGGCCCCGACGGGCAGGCCGGGAGCCTGGCTGCCGACCGGCGACCGCGCGACCCGCCTGGCGGATGGCGCGATCCTGCTGGATGGCGCCGGCGCCGGCGCCTCCGGCGACGGCATGGGGCCGGAGGATGTCGAGCATTGCCTGCGCCGCCACCCCGCCGTGGCGCTGGCCGCCGTGGTCGGCCCGGCCGATGCGCTGGCCGCCGAGGACGCCACCGCCATCATCGTCCCGCATCGCGACGCCACGCCCGGCCCGGCCCTGGCCGAGGAACTGCGCGACTTCATGCGGCTGGGCATGGCGGGGCACCGCTATCCGCGCCGCGTCGCCTTCGCGAAGGCACTGCCGCGCGCGCCGGAGGGGCGCTTCGCGCTGGGCAGCGCCGTCGGGCTCGGCGGCCAGCGCAGCTGAACAGCCCGGCCCTGGCCGCAGCCCGCGCGAGGCTGTACCACGGCCCGGCCACGCGCACTCACGCGCGCGGCGCCAGCAGGAAGCGGAGAACGCGCGTGACGGACACCAGCATCGGCACCGGGGCGGAGGCCACGCCCGGCCAGGTCATCACGGTCCACTACACCGGCTGGCTGTTCGACGAATCCGCGCCCGACAACAAGGGCCGCAAGTTCGACAGCTCGCGCGATCGTGGCGATCCGTTCTCCTTCGAACTCGGCGCCGGGCGGGTCATCCAGGGCTGGGACAATGGCTTTGCCGGCATGAAGGTGGGTGGCACCCGCACACTGGTGATCCCGCCCGAACAGGGCTACGGCGCGCGCGGCGCCGGCGGCGTGATCCCGCCCAACGCGACGCTGATCTTCGATGTGGAGCTGCTCGCGGTCGGCTGACGGCGTGGCGGTGATGCGGCGTTGCGCGCATCGCCGCCTGGCGGCCCGGCGCGGATCTGCGCGGGCATGACGCCGCGCGACCTGTTGCGGCTGCTGCCGTTGTTCGTCGGCACGCTGGTGGTGCCGCTGGACGGGATGGTGAATGTCGCCTTCCCCTCGGTGCTTGCGGCCTTCGGGCTGGAGGTGCCGCAGATCCAGTGGCTGGTGATCTGCTATGTGCTGACCTATGGCGCGCTGCTGCTCGCGGTCGGGCGGATCGGCGACGTCTTCGGCCATGCGCGGGTGTTCCGCTTCGGGTTGGCCTGGAGCGCGCTGGCCTTCGTGGCCTGCGCGCTGGCGCCGTCCTATGGCGCGCTGCTGGTTGCGCGGGTGTTGCAGGGCGTGGGTGCCGCGTTGGTGCTGGGCTGCGGGCCGGCGCTGGCAACGGGGTTGTTCCCCGAGGCGATGCGCGTGCGCGCGCTGGCGGCCTATGCGGCGGGGCTGGCGGCGGGCGGGGCGCTGGGGCCGCTGCTCGGCGGGCTGGTGGTGCAGGGGCTGGGCTGGCAGGCGGTCTGGTGGGTGCGGGCACCGCTCGCACTGGTCGCGCTGGCCTTGGCGCGCCGCTTGCGAACGCCGCCGCGCGATGGCGCGCGCGAACCCTTCGACCTGGCCGGCGCGGTGCTGCTGAGTGCCGCCGTCGCCTTCGCCGTGCTGGCGGTGAACCGGGCCCCGGCGACGGTGTCGCTGGTGCTGGCGGCGGCGGCCACCGGCAGCGGCATCGGCTTCGTGTGGCGGAGCGGGCGCAGCGCGCATCCCATCATCGACCTTGGCCTGTTTCGGCGGCCGGGCTTCGCGGCGCTCAACCTTGCGAACATGCTGGTGCACCTGGCGGGCTTCGCGGTGATGCTGCTGGCACCCTTCTACCTGGCGCGGGTGCTGGGGCTGCCGCCGGTGCTGCTTGGCCTGGTGCTGGGGGCCAATGCGCTGGGGGCGATGGCGGGGGCCTCGATGGGGGGCTGGCTGGTGCCGCGGCGCGGCGCGCGCGCGGTGGCGGCGGGGGGTGCGGTGCTCTCGGCGGCGGGGCTGCTGGTGGTGGGGCTCGGGGGGCCGGTCGGGCTGCTGATGGCGGCGCTGGCCATGCAGGGGATGGGCATCGGGCTGTTCACCCTGGCCTATACCGATGTGGTGACGGCGACGATGCGGCGGCAGGACCGCGGCGTCGCGGGCAGCCTGACGCAGCTGACGCGCACGCTCGGCGTGGTCAGCGCGGCTTCGCTGCTGACGCTGCTGTTCGGCGCGACCGAGGCCGGGCGGCTGGCGCTGGGTGCGACGGCCGAGGAGGCGTTCCTGACCGCCTTCCGCCGCGTGTTCCTGGTGGTGGCGCCGCTGCCGCTGGTGGCGCTGCTGTTCCTGCCGCCGCGCGTCACGCCGCGCGGCGGATGATCTCGGCAGCGCGTTCAGCCAGCATCAGCACGGCCGGGTGGATGTTCGACGACGGCACCAGCGGGAACACCGACGCATCAGCCACGCGCAGCCCCTGCACGCCGCGCACGCGCAATTCGGTGTCCACCACCGCGCGATCGTCCGCGCCCATGCGATTGGTGCCGCAGGGGTGGTACACGGTCGCGCCATTGGCACGGATGTAGTCGAGCACCTGGTCGTCGGTCTGCGTGCCCTCGCCGGGGAAGTCCTCGCGTTCGATGAGGTTCGCGAAGGGGTCGGTGGCGGCGATGCGGCGGCCCAGGCGGTGGCTTTCCAGCATGATGCGGATGTCCGAGGCCGCGCTGAGGTAGTTCGCGCGGATCACCGGCTTGGCGTCGGCGCTGGGCGCGCGCAGCGTGAGCTCGCCCCGGCTGTCGGGGCGGCAGACGCAGTAGTTGAAGGTGAAGCCCGGGTGCTTCGCCAGGCTGCTGGCGCCGCGCGACTGGTCGCCCAGCGAGAAGTTCACGAACTGGAACTGCACCTCGGGCTCCTCGGACCCCGGCAGCACGCGGGCGAACAGGCTGGCTTCCGAGGCACCGACCGCCATCTGGTTGTTTCGCCCGGTCAGCCAGCCGAGGCCAAGGCCCGCGGCGCGGATCGGGTTGGCCATGATCTCGTTCAGCGTGCCGCAGGGCCTGGTGCGGAAGGCGTAGCGGACCATGAAGTGGTCCTGCAGGTTGCGCCCGACCTCGGGCGCGTTCACCGCGACCGGGATGCCCATGGCGGCGAGCGCGGCGCCGTCGCCGATGCCCGAGAGCATCAGCAGCTTCGGGCTCTCGATGGCGCCGGCGCACAGGATGACCTCGCGCCGCGCGCGGAAGGTGCGTTCGCCCTGCGGGCCGCGCACCACCACGCCGACGGCGCGGCCGTTCTCGATCAGGATGCGCTGGCCGACCTGTTCGACATGCACGGCGAGGTTGGCGCGCCCGAGCGCCGGCTTGAGGTAGGCGGTCGCCGGCGACCAGCGCCAGCCACGATGGACATTGAGCTGGTTGGGCGCCACGCCTTCGAACCAGGCGCCGTTGTTGTCGGCGTTGCGTTCGAAGCCGAGCTTCACGCAGGCCTCGATGAAGGCGCGGCAGCCGGCGGAGGGTTCGGGCACCTCGCCGACCTGCACGGGGCCGTCCTTGCCGCGGAAGTCGCTGTCGGGGCCGGCGAAGGTCTCCAGCTTCCTGAACGCCGGCAGGCAGTCGTCATAGGACCAGCCGCGCGCGCCCGATTGTGCCCAGCGGTCGTAGTCGCGCGGGGAGCCGCGCAGGAAGACCAGTCCGTTCACGCTGCCCGACCCGCCGATGACGCGCCCGCGCGGCCAGTACAGGGCGCGATCGTTGAGCTCGGGCTCGGCCTCGGTCGTGTAGTTCCAGTCGAACTTCTTCGTCACGTACAGCCGCGCGAAGCCCATCGGGATGTGGATCCAGGGGTTGCGGTCCCAGGGGCCGGCTTCGAGCAGGATGACCTTTGCGGACGGGTCCTCCGACAGCCGCGCGGCCATGACGCAGCCCGCGGAGCCGCCACCGAGGATCACGTAGTCGGCTTCGTGCGCGCTGTCGGTCACGGTTCCATCCCCTGCTGTCGTTGCGCCGAGGATAGCGCGGGCGCGGCGTTTGGCACCCCCCTTCAGGCGTAGTGGCAGGCGACGTCGGTGGCGCCATGCGCCGCGAGTTCCGGGCGTTCGCGGCGGCACAGGTCGGTGGCGCGCGGACAGCGTGGGTGGAAGGCGCAGCCGCTGGGCGGCGAGAGCGGCGAGGGGAGTTCGCCGGCGATCGGGCGGAAGCCGACCGCATCGGCATCGAGGCGCAGCTTCGGCACGCTGTCGAGCAGCCCCTGCGTGTAGGGGTGGCGCGGGGCGGCATAGACCAGCGCGGCCGGGCCGATCTCGACGATGCGCCCAAGGTACATGATCGCGACGCGGTCCGAGACATGCCGCACCACCGACAGGTCATGCGAGATGAACAGGCAAGTGAGGCCCAGCGCGGCGCGCAAATCGAGGAACAGGTTCAGCACCTGCGCCTGGATCGACACATCCAGCGAGGCGACGGGTTCGTCGCAGACCAGGATGTCGGGCTTCATGGCCAGCGCGCGCGCGATGGCGACGCGCTGGCGCTGGCCGCCGGAGAACTGGTGCGGAAAGCGCGTGGCGACCGCCGGGTCGAGGCCGACGCGCGCCAGCCAATCCGCCACGAAGGCCGGCGCCGCCGCGCGGGTGACCAGGCCATGCGCGATCGGTCCCTCGCTGATGGTGGCGTCGATCCGCCGGCGCGGGTTGAGCGAGGCGAAGGGGTCCTGGAACACGGTCTGGATGCGCGTGGTGGTCTTGCGGCCGCGGCGCATCACCGGTGCGCCGTCGATCGCTATGCTGCCCGATGTCGGGCCGAGGATGCCGGCCACCAGGCGCCCGAGCGTCGATTTCCCGCAGCCGGATTCGCCGACCAGGCCCAGGGTCTCGTTGCTGCGGATGGTGAAGGAGACGTCGGTGACGGCGTGCACCGCGCGGGTTTCGACGCGCGCGCCGAAAGCGGCGGCGATGCGGTCGCCGATCGACAGATGCGGGTCGAAGCGGCGGGTGAGCGCGGTGGCGGCGACGATGTCCGTCATGGGGCAAGCGGATGGTGGCACAGCGCGTGGCGATCGGCGCGTTCGACGCGCGGCGGCGGTGCGGTGCAGGCGGCATCGGCGTGGGCGCAGCGCGGCGCGAAGGGGCAGCCCTGCGGCAGCGCCAGCAGCGACGGCGCGCTGCCGGGGATCTGCGCGAGGCGCTGGCCTGGCTGCGCCATGGCGGGCAGGCTGTCGAGCAGCCCGCGGGTATAGGGATGCAGCGGCGCGCGCAGCACCGCGCCGACCGGCCCGCTTTCCACGATGCGCCCGGCGTACATGACCAGCACGCGGTCGGCGAGGGAGGAGACGGTAGCGAGGTCGTGGCTGATCCAGATCAGCGCCGTGCCCGAGTCGCGCGCCAGCGCCTTCATCTCGGCCAGGATCTGCGCCTGGATCGAGACATCGAGCGCGGTGGTGGGTTCGTCCGCCACGATCAGGTCGGGACCGTTCAGCAGCGCCATGGCGATGGCGACGCGCTGGCGCATGCCGCCGGAGAATTCATGCGGGTAGTTGTTCAGGCGCGTGGCGGCTTCCGGGATGCCGACGCGCGTGAGCATGGCGGTCGCGCGGTCCGCCGCGGCGCGGTCCGTCACGCGGCCATGGGCCTGGAGTGCGAGCGCCATCTGCGTGCCGATGGTCAGCACGGGGTTGAGCGTGGCCTGCGGGTCCTGGAAGACCATCGCGATGCGCCGGCCGCGCAGCGCGCGCAGGCGGTCCGGCGCCATGCCCACCAGCTCCTGCCCGTCGAAGCGGATCGACCCGCCGGCGATGCGCCCCGGCGGATCGACCAGGCCGATCAGCGAGAAGCCGGTCACGGACTTGCCCGACCCGCTTTCGCCGACCAGGCCGAGGATCTCGCCCGGCGCCAGCGAGAAGGACACGCCATCCACCGCGCGTGCGACGCCCGCACGGGTGAAGAAATGCGTGCGCAAGTCGGTGACGTCCAGAAGCGTCATCGACGCAGCCGGGGATTTGTCTGGTCGCGCAGCTGGTCGCCGACCAGGTTGATCGCCACCACCAGCACGATCAGCGCAATGCCGGGATAGACGGAAATCCAGGTCCGCCCGCTCATCATGTACTGGAAGCCGTTGGCGATCAGCATGCCCAGCGAGGGTTCGGTCGGCGGCAGCCCCAGCCCCAGGAAGGACAGCGTGGCTTCCAGCGAGATCGCGTTCGCCACCTGCACCGTGGCCACCACGATCAGCGGCGGCAGCACGTTGGGCAGGATGTGGCGGAACACGATGTGCAGCGTCGACAGCGGCGTGGCGGCGGCAGCCTCGACATAATCCTTGCGGCGTTCGGCGCTGGCCGCGCCATAGGCGGTGCGCGCGAAATACGCGTATTGCGCAGCGACCAGCGCGATCACCAGCTGCGTCTTGCCCTGGCCCAGCACCGCCACCAGTACCAGCGCCAGCAGGATGGCGGGGAAGGACAGTTGCAGGTCGACCACGCGCATGATCGCGGTTTCGACCCAGCCGCCGGCCTGCGCGGCCAGGATGCCGAGCAGCGCGCCGACCGCGAGCGAGACGGTGCCCGCCGCGAGGCCCATCTGCAGGGAAATGCGAAGGCCGTAGAGGATGGCCGAGAAAAGGTCGCGCCCCTGGGCATCCGTGCCGAGCAGATGCGTATAGCCGCCCGACCCGACGAAGCCCGGCGGGCGGCGCGCGTCCATCAGGTCGAGGCTCGCGAGGTCGTAGGGGTCCTGCGGCGCGAAGATCGGCGCCGACAGCGCGGCGCCGACGATGAGCAGCACCACGGCCAGTGCCAGGAGTGCGACGCGGTTCTCGGCATATTCGCGCCAGAACGCCTTCATGCCGCCGCCCCGCGCCGCAGCCGCGGGTCCAGCAGCGCATAGGACAGGTCCACCACCAGGTTGATGGTGACGAACAGGAAGGCCACGAGCACCAGGTAGGCGACCATCACCGGGCGATCGAGCGAGGTGATGGAATCGATGATCAGCTTGCCCACGCCCGGCCAGTTGAAGATGGTCTCGGTCACCACGGCGAAGGCGAGCGTGGAGCCGAGTTCGAGCCCGAACACCGTCACGATCGGGATGGAGATCAACCGCAGCACATGGCGGCGCAGGATGGTCGCGTCGGTCAGGCCGGCGGCGCGGGCGAACTTCACCGTGTCGGTCAGCATGATCTCGCGCGTGCCGGCGCGCGACAGGCGGATCATCATCGCCAGCTTGAACAGCGACAGGTTGAGCGCCGGCAGCACCAGGAAGGACAGCCCTTCGAGCGACAGGAACGACCAGCCGATGCCGAACACTTCCAGCAGCGGCCCGCGATCGCCGGCCGGCAGCCAGCCGAGGTTGACCGCGAAGGTCAGGATCAGGATCAGCCCGACCCAGAAGGTCGGCACCGAGAAGCCCAGCACCGAGACCGCCATGATGGCGCGCGACGCCACGCTGTCCGGCCGGTAGCCGGCATAGACGCCGAGCGGCACGCCCGCCAGCGTGCCGATCAGCACGGCGGCCAGCGCCAGTTCCAGCGTGGCCGGCAGGCGCGACAGGATCAGCTGCAGCACCGGCATGCCATAGACGAAGGAGGTGCCGAAATCACCGCGCAGCAGCCGCCCCAGGAAGGCCAGGTATTGCTGCCACAGTGGCAGGTCGAGACCCAGGCGGCGGATCGCCTGCTCGCGGATGTCCTGCGTGGCGTCCGGCGAGATCAGCACGTCGATCGGATTGCCGATGGCATGCACGCCGGCGAAGACCAGCGCGGACATCGCGAGCATCACAAGGGCTGCCTGGAGAAGGCGCTGGATCACGTAGCCGAGCATCCCCCCGACTATCCGGCCATTTACAGGCGACGCAAGGCATTCCAGCATCCGTTCAGGGAATGCTTCCGAACAGGAGACAACGAAGATGACGCGCGAATTCCGCCGCCTCGCCCTTGCCTCCGTCGCCGCCGCGGCGCTGATGGCCGGCGCGGCAACGGCCCAGACGCTCACCATGGGCGTGATCGCCGGGCCCGAGAGCATCGACCCGCACTACACGGCCACGGGCACCCATTCGGAATCGCTGAAGCATGTCTTCGACACGCTGACCCATTCGGGGGACCGGCTGCAGATCGAACCGGGGCTGGCGGAATCCTGGTCCGTCGTGAATCCGACCACCTGGGAATTCCGCCTGCGCCGCGGCGTGAAGTTCCATGACGGGTCGGACATGACGGCGGAGGATGTCGCGGCATCGATCCGCCGCATGCAGACGCTGTCCGGGCCCAACCCCACCAGCATCTACGTCCGCCGTGTGCGGGAGGTGCAGGTGGTGGACCCGCACACGCTGCGGGTGGTGACCGACGGTCCCGCACCGACGCTGCCCAACGATTTCATCCGGCTGTTCGTGGTCTCGGCGCGCGCCACCGCGGGGCTGACGCCGGAGAATTCCAACGAGGCCTTCAACGGCGGCCGTGTCGCCATCGGCACCGGCCCATACCGCTTCGGGTCCTGGACGCCGCGCGAGCAGTTCACGGTCGAGCGCAACGACACGTATTGGGGCACGCGCCCGGCCTGGGCGCGCGTGGTCCGGCGCGAGATCGCCAACCCCGCCGCGCGCGTGGCGCAGCTGCGCACCGGCCAGGTCGACATGATCGTGCGGGTGCCGGCCGCCGACGTGCCGACGCTGGAACGCGACCGCGCCATCGCCGTGCTGAAGGCCGAGACGGTCTATGTGTTCAACCTGGCACTCGACCAGCGCGAACCGACGCCGCAGGTGACCGCGCGCGACGGGTCGCGCCTGCCGACCAACCCCTATCGCGACGCCCGCGTGCGCGAGGCGATCGACCTCGCGATCGACCGCCGCGCGTTGGCGGAGGTCGCGATGGAGGGCCTCGGCACGCCGGTCAGCCAGATGGTCACGCCCGGCATCTTCGGCTTCAACCCGACGCTGACGGTGCCCACGCCGAATGTGGCGCGTGCCCGGCAATTGCTGGCGGAAGCGGGCTATCCGAACGGCTTCCGCATGGTGCTGAACTTCACCAACAACCGCCTGCCGGGCGACAATGGCGTGGGCACCGCGATGGCGCAGATGCTGGCCCGCGTGGGCATCGAGGTGCAGGCCGCCGGCCAGCCCGCGGCGGTGATCTTTCCCGCCCGCGCGCGCGGCGAACTCTCCAACATCATGGCCGGCTGGGGCACGCTGACGGGCGAGGCGAACTACTACTACGCGGCGAACGCGCATTCGAACAACCGCGAGCTGCGCCTCGGCGCCTTCAACTGGAACGGCTTCGCCAACGCGAATATCGACCGACTGATCCAGGCGGCGAATGTCGAGCTGGACGACAGCAAGCGCGAGGATCTGCTGCGCCAGGTCGGCGCCCTGTTCACCGCGCAGCGCGTCGTGATCCCGATCGCCGCTGTGGGCTCCGCCTGGGCGACGCGCCGCGACCGCGCGACGCTTCGCGTCGGCCGCGCCGACGAGGAGACCTATGCCTGGGACGTGGCGCCGGTCGCGCGGTGAGGGTCGCCGACAGCAATTGGCGCGACATCGAGGCGTATCTCGCGCAGGACGACCGCTGCGTGCTGCCCTTCGGCAGCACCGAGCAGCATGCCGGGCTGTCGCTCTGCGTCGATGCCATCCTGGCCGAGCGCGTCTCGCTGGAAGCGGCGGAGCCGCTCGGCGTGCCGGTGTATCCCGCCATGCCCTTCGGCCTTGCGCCGTATTTCGCGGGCTTCCCCGGCAGCATCAGCCTGCGTGTGGAAACACTGCTGGCGGTGGCGCGCGACCTCATCGCCTCCGTCGCGACATCGGGCTTCCGCCGCATCCTGGTGGTCAACGGCCATGGCGGGAATGCCCCGGTCGGCGCATTGGCGCAGCAGATCATGGCCGAGGACCCGCGCCTGTCGATCAAGTTCCACAGCTGGTGGAACGCGCCCGCCACCTGGGCCGCCGCGCAGGCCGAGGACCCCACCGCCAGCCACGGCAACTGGTTCGAGAATTTTCCCTGGACGCGCCTGGCGCATGCCCCTGCGCCCGAGGGCGCGAAGCCGCCGGTCGACCTGGCGCTGATGAAGGCCAGCCCGCCCGCGCGCGTGCGCGACCTGCTGGGCGATGGCAGCTTCGGTGGCGCCTGGCAGAAGCCCGACGCCACCATGCTGCGCCTTTGGGCCACGGGCGTGGCGGAGACGCGCGCGGCCCTCGAAGGGCCCTGGGCCTGACTCAGCCGGCCGGCGGCATGGTCTGCGCCATCGGCGGCAGCTTCACCACGCGCTCGTACCACGCCGTCAGCTTCGGATGGCCGGGCCGCCACGGCTCGTTCGGGTAGCGGAAATCGAGGTAGCCCAGCGCACAGGCCACCGTGATGTCGCCGATCGTCTCCAGCTCGCCGAGCGTCTCCTGCTCCAGCGCATCCAGCGCGCGGGTCACCTTGGCCTGCTGGCCCGCGATGTACTCCTTGCGGCCGTCATCCTGCGGCAGCGCGATCTCGCGCCGGCGCGGCTGCGTCGCGTCCATGATCCCGTCGCCCAGCGCCGCCAGCGTCAGCGCCCGCCAGCGCGCCGGGCCCGCGGGCGGGATGCACGGCGGCGCATCGCCCAGGCTGTCGATGTATTCGCAGACCACCGGGCTGTCGTAGAGCACCTGGCCGTCATCGGTCACGAAGGTCGGGATCTTCGACAGCGGGTTCAGCGCCGCGAGCTCGGGCGCGGAGGTCGCGACGGTCCACATCTCGATCCGGTCGGCGACGCCGCGCTTGATCGCGAGCGCGCGCGCCTTGCGGACATAGGGGCTGGCGGGGGACATGGTCAGCTTCATCGGGCATTTCCTCCATTGGGGATGGCGGGACTGTCCACTGGGCTTCGCCATCCGTCCAGTCGGCGCTGCGCGGCATTGCGGTTCGCCATGGCGCAGGTCACCGTCACCGGCGCGGAGGGTTCCACCGGGCGGCGATCCGCCCTGGCCCGCGCGGAACGGAGGGCACGCCGATGATCGAGACCACCACCGACATCCCCACGCGCGACGGCGGGATGGAGACCTTCATCGTGCGCCCCGAGCGCGGCGAGCCGGCGCCCGCCGTGCTGATGCTGATGGACGCGCCCGGCATCCGCGAGGAACTGCGCGACATGGCGCGGCGCCTCGCCACCAGCGGCTACTGCGTGCTGCTGCCCAATCTGTATTACCGCGCCGGCCGCGACACGACGTTCGGCCCCGGCGTGCTGACCGTGGGCGACCCCGAGCGCGACCGCATGCGCGCCATCCGCACCAGGATGACGATCCCGCCAGTGATGGAGGATGTCGCTGCGATACTGGCCTTCCTCGACCGCGCGGGCGTCGCGAAGCCCGGGCCTGTCGGCGTGCATGGCTACTGCATGAGCGGCCCCTATGCGCTGGCCGCCGCCGCGCGCCACCCGGACCGCATCGCCGCCGCGGCGTCGTTCTACGGCACCTGGCTGGTCTCCGACGCCGAGGAGAGCCCGCACCTCACGCTCGGCAAGGGCAGCGCCGAACTCTACATTGCCTGCGCCGAGCATGACGAACTCGCGCCGCTGCCGATGGTCGCCGAACTGCGCGCATTGTTCGATGCATCGGGCGCCGCCGGTGAACTGGAACTCCACCCCGCCGTCCATCACGGCTTCGCCTTCCCGCAACGCTGGTGCTACGACAAGCCGGCGGCGGAGCGGCATTGGGAAAGGCTGGTCGCGCTGTATCGGCGGCGGCTGGGTTAGCGCGGCGGCGCGTCCAGGCCGGCCAGCATCTCCTCCTCGACCGACAGATGCAGGCGCAGCAGCGCCTCCAGGGCGAACAGCGTGCGGCGCAGCTCGGGCGCGGCGGCATGCCATCCCTCCGGCGCTGCGCCCAGGCGCAGCAGCACCGCCACGCGCTCGGCCAGCGCCTCGATCTCCGCATGCATGCGCACCAGCGGCGCCATCGGGTCCTGGCCGCCGAGCCGCGCCGCCGCCTCGGGATAGAGCGCGCGCTCCTCCTCGCGCTGGTGCGGCAGCAATTCGCCGCGCAGCCGCGCCGCGATCGCCGCGAGGTCCGGCGCGCGCGTGGCGGTGCCGATCGCCTCGCCGGCGCTGCGCAGGTGCTCGGCCAGGTCGCGCAGCCCGGCATGTTCGCGGCGGCGTTCGTCCAACCCTGCCTCCGGCGACAGGGCGCCGCCAGCCTGGTCGTCGCGCGCCGGGCGCAGCGCGGTCAGCGCATAGAGGATCGCGAAGACGTCGATCGCCTCCTGAAGCAGCGCGCCGGCCAGCGGCGCCAGCAACCCGGCGGCGGCGAAGGCCATGGCGATGACCGACATCCCCATGCCGATCGCGATGGCCTGCAGCGCCACGCGCCGGGACCGCCGCGCGATGGCGATGGCCTCCGGCACGCGATCCACGCGGTCCACCAGCAGCACGACATCGCCCGCCTGCGCGGCGGCGGCGGTGCCATGCGCGCCCATCGCGATCCCGACATCGGCGGCGGCCAGCGCCGGCGCATCATTCACCCCGTCGCCCACCATGGCGGTCGGCGCGGTGCTCGCCTCGACCCGCACCACCGCGATCTTGTCGGCCGGCGACTGCCCGGCGAAGACGGCATCGAGCCGCAACGCGCGGCCGATCGATTGCGCCGCCGCCGCGCGATCCCCGGTGACCAGCGCGATGCGCCGGATGTCGAGCGCACGCAGCCGCCGCACCGCGCGCGGTGCCTCCTGCCGCATCCCGTCCGCCATGACGAAGGCGGCGACGGCGCGGCCATCCACCGCCAGCCAGGCGACGGACCCCGCCGCCGCGGCAACTTGCGCGACCAGGCCGAAGCCGTCCTGCGGGTCGATGCCGGCCTCGTGCAGGAAGGCTTCCGCGCCCAGCATGAGCGACCGGCCCTCGACCATGCCGGTCACGCCGCCGCCGGCGACCTCCGTGACGTCCTGCGGCAGCTGCACGTCGATGCCGCGCGCGCCGGCCGCCGCCACCAGCGCGGCCGAGACCGGATGCGTGGAGCCCTGCGCCAGCGCCGCCGCCAGCCGAAGCGCCCCGTCGCGCCCCAGCACGGGATCGGCATCGATGGCGGCCAGGCGCGGGTGGCCGGGCGTGAGCGTGCCTGTCTTGTCGAACAGCACCGTGCGGATGCGCGCCAGGCGTTCCAGCGCGCCGCCGCCCTTCACCACGATGCCGCGCCGCGCCGCACGCCCGATGCCGGCCATCAGCGCGACCGGCGCGGCGAGGATGAGCGGGCAGGGCGTCGCCACCACCAGCACCGCCAGCGCGCGCAGCGGATCGCCTGTCGCGACCCAGGCGCCGCCGGCCATCGCGCCGGTGGCGATCACGAAGCCGAGTGCCCATTGGTCGGCCAGCCGCGCGAGCGGCGCACGCGCGGCCGCGGCCTCCTGCGTCAGGCGCAGGATGGCGGCATAGGTGCTGGCCGCGGCATCATGCGTGGCGCGCAGGCGGAAGGCCGGGCCGGCATTCACGCCGCCGCTGCGCAACGCCGCCCCACGCCGGAGGCTGACCGGCAGCGCCTCGCCGGTCAGTGCGCTGTCGTCGAGCGTCGCGGCATCGTCCTCGAGCGTGCCATCGGCGGGGATCGTCTCGCCGGGGCGCACCAGCAGCAGGTCCTGCGGGCGGATGGCGGCGACGTCGATCTCGGCGATGGCGTCGCCTTCGATCCGCGCGGCATGGCGGGGCGCGCGGGCCATGAGGTCGGTCAGCGCGCTGGTGGCGCGGCCTTCGGCCCAGGCCTCCAGCGCCTCGCCGCCGGCGACCATCAGGCCGATCACGGCGGCGGCGGCGGCCTCGTCCAGCGCGATGGCGCCGAGGATGGCGGCGAGGGCGACCGCATCCACGCCGAGCCGCCCGCCCAGCAGTGCGCGCACCAGCCCGACCGCGACATGCAGCGCGACCGGCAGCGCGGCGGCACGCCACAGCCAATGGGCGACCCAGGCGGCATCGGCGAGCTGCGCCGCGAGGCCGGCGGCCAAGGCGGCCAGCACCCAGGCGAGGAGGAGGAAGCGGCGCATCGGCGGCGGCGTCTCCGCAGTGTGATCCGGCCGGAGGATCCGCGGCGCGGGTCCTGCTGCCGGAGACGGGGTGCTCCCGAACTGCCCGATCGGCCACGGGATGCGGGCGCCGGGCGTGTCCGTCGGTCGGATAGCATCGACTGCGACACGCGGCCTTGTCGCGCATCAATTCGCGGCGCAGGGCGGGGCCTTCGCAGGGTGGCGCGGCTGGGCCTATCGTGGCGGCACCTGCCACCGCCGCGGAGCCGCATGCGCGCCGATCGACCGATGAAGCTGCTGCTGATCGTGCTGGCGGCGATGTTCCTGCAGCAGACCTTCGCCACGCTCGGCCGGTCGCTGCCGCCGATCATCGCGCCGGCGATCCTGACGGATCTCGCGATCGACCCGGCCTGGCTGGGCATCTATGTCGCGGCGGCCGCACTCTCGGCGCTGCTGTTCCAGCTCGGCTGCGGATCCTTCATCCGGCGCTACGGGGCGATGCGCATGAGCCAGGTGGCGCTGGTGCTGCTGGGCATCGGCATGGCGGTGGCGACGGCGGGGCCGGCCTTCCTGTTCCTGGTGTCGGCGGTTATCGGCGGGGGTGCTGCGGCGATGTCGACGCCGGCAAGTTCGCATCTGCTGGGGCGGTATTCGCCGCCGCGGCAGGCGCCGCTGGTGTTTTCCATCAAGCAGACGGCGGTGCCGGCCGGGCTGCTGGTGGCGGGCATCCTGGGGCCGTGGCTGACCGGGCTGACCGGGTGGCGTGGCGCGCTGCTGATCGCGGCCCTGTCCTGCCTGGTCTTCGCCGCGATGCTGCAACCGCTGCGCGCGCAATTCGACGCCGACCGCGAGCCGACGCAATCCTTCCGCCTGTCGGATTTCCACACCACCATCGTCAGCGTCATGGCGCGCGCCGACCTGCGGCGGCTGTCCTTCGCCTGCTTCGCCTTCAACGGGCTGCAGACGGTGTTCACCTCGTACTTCGTGGTGGCGCTGGTGGAACTCGGGCATGGGCTGGTGGCGGCGGGGCTGGTGTTCTCGGTGGCGATGGTGATCGCGGTGCCGGGGCGCATCTTCTGGGGGTGGCTGGGCAGCGGGCGCGTCGACCCGGTGGTGGTGATGTGCTGGCTCGCACTCGGCATGGCGGGGGGCACGGCGATGATGGCGCTGCTCGGGCCGTCCTGGCCGCTGCTGCTGATCGGCGTGGTGGCGACGATCCTGAGCGCCACGGTCATGTCGTGGCACGGCATCCTGCTGTCGGAGGCGGCGCGGCTGGCCGTGCCCGGCCAGGCCGGCGCGGCGACCGGTGGCGTGCTGTCCTTCGGGCAGCTCGGCGGGTTGATCCTGCCGCTGGTCTATTCGGGCGTACTGATCGCGACGGGCAGCTACGGGCTGGGTTTCGCGGTCTGCGGGCTGCCGGCGTTGGTGGTGGGACTCGCGCTGCTGCGCGCGGAACGGGAGGCGGACAACCGATGAGCAATGGCTTCGCGCTGGGCGACATCACGGTGCAGCGGATCATCGAGGAGGAGAGCCCGCTGTTCGATCCGCTCACCTTCTTCCCGACGCTGACGCGCGACGTGCTGGAGGCGAACCGCGCCTGGCTCGAACCCGCGGCGCTCGATCCCGTCACGGGCAAGCTGGTGCTGGCGATCCAGTCCTGGGTGGTGCGCACGAAGCACCACACCATCCTGGTCGATACCTGCGTGGGCAACGACAAGGACCGGCCGGCGCATCCGTTCTGGAACCGGCTGCGCGGGGATGGCTACATGCGCGGCCTGGCGGCGTTGGGGCTCAGCGTGGACGACATCGATGTCGTGATGTGCACGCACATGCATGTCGATCATGTGGGGTGGAACACGCGGCTGGAGAACGGCGTCTGGGTGCCGACCTTCCCGAAGGCGCGCTACGTGTTCTCGGCGGGCGAATTCGCGCATTGGAATGCCGAAAACGCCCGCGCGCCCGTGCTGCCCTTCGTCGATTCCGTGCTGCCCATCGTCGCCGCCGGGCGCGCCGAGATGGTCGCCGATGACCACGCCATCACCGATGACATCCGCCTGGAGGCGACGCCCGGCCACACGCCGCACCATGTCGCGCTGCGCGTCGGCCGCGGCGACACCGAGGCGCTGTTCACCGGCGACCTGATCCATTCGCCCCTGCAGGCGCGCTACCCGGAACTGTCGATGCGCGCCGACTACGACCCGGTGCAGGCTGCCGCGACGCGCCGCCGCGTGCTGGAATGCGCCTGCGAGGCGCGCACGCTGCTGTGCTTCGCGCATTTCCCTTCGCCGTCGCGTGCGCGGCTGGCGCGCTGGGGCGATGGCTTCCGCGCCGAAGCGGTGGGCTGACGCGGGTGCATTCCTGCCCTAGCCTGTCCGCCATCCCGCGGATGGAGACGGGTTTGGAGGAAGCAGGAACCGGGCGCCCCTTGCCCATCGCGCGCATCATCGCGCCGCGATCGGTGGCGGTCGTGGGTGCCTCGGACGATGTCGGCAAGTTCGGCGGGCGGGTCATCCACTACCTGCTGAAGCACGGTTTTCCAGGCCGCATCCTGCCGATCAACCCGAACCGCGCGACGATCCGAGGGCTACCGGCCTTCCCGCGCGTGTCCGCCGCGCCCGAACCGCCGGACGTCGCGATCCTGGCCGTGCCGGCGTCGGCGCTGGAAGCGCAGGTCGCCGATTGCGCGGCGGCGGGCGTGGGCGCCTGCATCGTCATCACCGGCAAGCTGGCGGAGGCGGGGCCGGCAGGCGCGGCCTTGCAGGACCGCGTGCTGGGGATCGCGCGGGCGGCGCGGATGCGGCTGGTCGGGCCGAATTGCCTCGGCATCTTCAACCCGGTCGATCGCGCGATGCTGTCCTCCTCGCTGGCATTGGAGGAGGATGACTATCGCCCCGGCGGCATCGGCATGGTCAGCCAGTCGGGCGCGCTGATGGGGACGCTGCTGTCCTTCGGCCACCATCACGGCGCGCGCTTCAGCCGCTGTGTGTCGGTCGGCAACCAGGCGGACCTGGCGCTGGAGGACTTCCTGGATTTCCTGGTGGCCGACGACGCCACGCGCGCGATCGCGCTGTACATCGAGGGCCTGCGCGACCCGCGCCGCTTCCGCGCGCTGCTCGGTGCCGCGCGCAGCGCGGGCAAGGCGGTCTTCATCGTGAAGGCCGGGCGCAGCGAGGCCGGCGCCGCCGCCGCCCGCAGCCACACCGCCAGCCTGGCCGGCGCCTTCGCCGCCTTCGAAGCCGCCTGTCGCACCGCGGGCGCGGTCGTGATGGAAGACCCGCAGGCGATGGTGCTGGCGGCCGATGCGTCGCTGCGCCTGCCGCCGTGGCCGGCAGCGGGGCTGGGGCTGGCGCCGATCGCTTCCTCCGGCGGCAGCACCGTGACCTTCGCGGACATGCTGCCGGGGCAGGGGCTGCGGCTCGCGACCATGGCGGATGCGACCCGCGCCGTGCTGGCGCGCTGGATGCCCGAGAGCCACATCCACCTGCCGGTGGATACCGGATCCTTCCACGAAGGCACCAGCGGCGACGGCCTGGCGGACTGCATCCGCGCCTTCATGGCCGACCCCGATATCGGCGCCGTCGCGGTGCCGATGACGACGCAGCCCGACATGGCGGGGCGCGCGGCGCTGTTGCCGCCGCTGGCGCGCGCGGGCGGCAAGCCGCTGTTCTACGTCATGTCGGCGGGCGCGGTGGGCGATGCCTCGCGCGCCGCAATGCGCGCCGCGGATTTTCCGTTCTTCGACCGGGTGGGCGATGCGCTGGCGGTGATGCGCGCGCTGGATGCGGCGGCGGCGGGGCGTGTGGTGGCGCCAGCGCCGGTGCGTCCTGCCGGCATGGCGCCGCTGCCCGCGCTGCCCGCAGGCGCGCTGACGGAAGGCGAGGTGAAGCGCCTGGTGGCAGCGGCCGGCATTCCGACCACGCGCGAAGCCGCGGCGCGATCCGCCGACGACGCCGTCGCGGCCGCGGAGGCCATCGGCTATCCGGTCGTGCTGAAGGGCGTCAGCCGCGCGGTGGTGCACAAGTCCGATGCCGGCCTGGTACGGCTGGACCTGCGCGACGCCGATGCTTTGCGTGCGGCCTTCGCGGAGGTCTCGGCGCGCCTCGGCCCGGATGCCGAAGGCTGCGTCGTGCAAGAAATGGCGCGCGGCGTCGCGGAACTGTTCCTCGGCGCCATGCACGATCCGCACTTCGGCCCGATGGTGCTGGTCGGCGCCGGCGGCGTGCTGGTGGAAGTGCTGCAGGATGTCCGCATGGCGCCGGCGCCGGTCAGCGTGGCGCAGGCGCGCGCGATGATCGCGGCGCTTCGCGTCGCCCAGGTGCTTGCCGGGCGGCGCGGGCGCCCCGCCGATGTCGACGTGGCGGCGGATGCGCTGTCGCGCCTGTCCTGGCTCGCGGCCGATCTCGGGCCGCGGCTTGTCGAACTCGATATCAACCCGCTGATCCTGCGCGCGGCAGGGCAGGGGGTCATCGCCGTCGATGGCCGCGCGACGCTGGAGGACATGCCATGAGCCCGCCGATCCGTCGCCGCGCGCTGCCGCTGCTCGGCGCATCCCTGCTGGCCGCGCCGGCGCTGGCGCAGGGCACCTGGCCCCAGCGCCAGGTCACGCTGGTCGTGCCCTATCCGCCCGGCGGGTCCACCGACAATGTCGCGCGGCCGTTGATGGTCGAATGGTCGCGCATCATCGGCGAGACCATCGTCATCGAGAATCGCGGCGGCGCCGGCGGGACGATCGGTGCCGAACATGTCGCGCGGTCGCGGCCCGATGGCTACACGGTGCTGCTGTTCCCGACCGCGGTCTTCACCATCAGCCCGACCATGATGCGCAACCCCTACGACGTGGATCGGGACTTCGCGCCGATCGCGCGCGTCGCGGCCTCCGATGCCTTCGTGGTGGTCAATCCGTCGGTGCCGGCGCGCAGCATCCAGGAGCTGATCGCCTACGCGAAGGCCAATCCGGGCGCGCTGCGCTTCGGCTCGGCCGGCAATGGCACCATCACGCAGCTGCAATGCGAGATCCTGGGCGACCACGCGCAGGCGCGCTTCGAGCACGTGCCCTATCGCGGGTCGGGCCTGGCGGTGAACGACTTGGTGGCGGGGCACATCCAGATGATGTGCGACCCCGCCACGCTGCCGATGGTGCGCCAGGGACGGCTGCGCGCGCTGGCGACCTTCGGCGACCAGCGCCACCCGGAATTCCCCGACCTGCCGACGCTGATGGAGTCCGGCCTGGCGGATCGCGGCGCGATGTCCTGGTTCGGCGTGGCCGTGCCGGCGGCAACGCCGCTGCCGGTGCGAAGCCGCATCGCCGCCACGCTGGAACAGGCACTGAAGTCGGAGGATGTCGCGCGCGGGCTTGCCATCGGTGGGCTGCGCCCCGCCTTCGAGACCGGCGAGGCCTTCGCCAACCGCATCACCGGCGAGCGGGCCATCTTCGCCGAGATCATCCGCCGCACCGGCGCAGGAGTGAACTGACGTGGAACTGGTCAAGGTTTCGGATGAGGGTCCGGTCCGCATCGTCACGCTGAACAACCCGGCCAAGGGCAATGCGATCAGCAAGCCGATGGCCGAGCAGGTGCAGCGCGCCATGCAGGAATTCGAGCAGCGCGCCGACCTGCGTGTCGCGATCATCACCGCCGAGGGCCTGCGCGCCTTCACCTTTGGCGCTGATGTCTCGGACCCGCCGGAGTTGTGGCGCGCCATCCCGACCGTCGGCTTCAAGCCGCTGAAGCCGGTGATCTGCGCGGTCGAGGGCTGGTGCGTCGGCGGCGGCATCGTGCTGGCGATGATGTGCGACCTGATGGTCTGCGGCGCCAGCGCGAAGTTCTACTACCCCGAGGCGAAGCTCGGCCTGACCGGTGGGATGATCGCCGGGCTGGTCAGCCGCGTGCCGCACAAGATCGCCATGGAGATCGCGCTGCTGTGCCGCACCATCGACGCCCAGCGCGCCGAGCGCGTGGGCCTGGTGAACGAAGTGGTGCCGGACGGCCAGGCGCTCGATACCGCGCGGCAATGGGCGGGCGACCTGTGCGGCATGGCGCCGATGGTCCTCGGTGAGATCAAGCGCATGGTGACCGAGGAGATCCTGCCGCGCGGCCCGTCCGAGCAGATGGCGATCCATGGCCAGCGCATGGCGGCGATCCGCAACTCGACGGATTTCGTCGAGGGCGTGGCGGCGTTCCGCGAAAAGCGCCCGCCGAATTTCGAGGGGCGCTGAGCCATGCCGGGGCCGCTGCACGGGCTGCGCGTGATCGAACTCGCGGGGATCGGCCCCGGGCCCTTCTGCTGCATGATGCTGGCCGACCTTGGCGCGGAGGTGCTGCGGATCGACCGCCCCGAAGGGCCGCCCGGCGGGCACCCGGCGGATGTGCTGGGGCGCGGGCGGCGGTCGGTGGCGCTCGACCTGAAGCGGCCGGAGGCGATCGCCGCCGTGCTGCAACTGGTGGAACGCGCCGATGTGCTGGTCGAGGGCTTCCGGCCCGGCGTGACGGAACGCCTCGGCCTTGGGCCGGCCGACTGCCACGCGCGCAATCCGCGCCTGGTGTACGGGCGCATGACGGGCTGGGGGCAGGACGGGCCGCTGGCGCCGGTGGCGGGGCACGACATCACCTATATCGCTCTGACCGGGGCGCTGTGGTCGATGGGGCGTGCCGGGCAGCGGCCGGTGCCGCCGCTGAACCTGGTCGGCGATTTCGGCGGCGGCGGGATGCTGCTGGCCTATGGGATCATGGCCGCGCTGTTCGAAGCGCAGCGCAGCGGCCGCGGCCAGGTGGTGGATGCGGCGATGACGGATGGCTCCGCCACGCTGATGGGCGCCTTCTTCGGGCAGTTCGCGCAGGGGCGGTGGAAGAATGCGCGGGAGAGCAACATGCTCGATGGCGCCTGCCCGTACTACGACACCTATGATTGCGCGGATGGGAAGTACGTCGCGGTCGGTGCGCTGGAGCCGCAATTCTTCGCGCTGCTGCTGAAGGGGCTGGGGCTGGATGCGGCGCGCTTCGCGGATCGCACCGATCCGGCGCGCTGGCCGGCGATTCGTGCGGAATTCGCGGCGATCTTCGCGAGCCGGCCGCGCGACCACTGGGCCGCGCTGTTCGACGGCAGCGATGCCTGCGTTGCACCGGTGCTCGACCTGGAGGAAGCGCCGCGCCATCCGCACAATGTCGCGCGCGGGACGTTCCTCGGTGGCGGGCTGCCGGCGCCAAGCCCGCGCTTCTCCCGCACGCCGGCGCCCGAACCTGCGCCCGCACCCCGGCGCGGCGCGGATGGCGCGGCCGCCCTGGCGGAATGGGGGGTCGATCCGGCGGTGATCGCAAGGCTGACACCCGCACCCGCCGCGGGGTAGGCTGGCGCCAACCAATCGAGGACACGTCCATGGATACCGCCGCCCCGCCCGCGGGAACCGCGCGCAGCGTCTTCAATGCCGACCACGAATTGTTCCGCACGCAGGTGCGCCGCTTCTTCGAACGCGAGATCGTGCCCCACCACCGCGACTGGGAACGCGCCGAGATCGTCCCGCGCGAGGTCTGGCTGAAGGCCGGCGCCGAGGGGCTGCTCTGCCCCATGATGGCGGAGGAACATGGCGGCGCGGGTGCCGATTTCGGCTATGCCGCCATCATCATCGAGGAGATCGCGCGCACCAACGCCTCGGGCATCGGCTTCCCGCTGCATTCCGACATCGTGGTGCCCTATATCGAGGAATTCGCGACCCCCGCCCGCCGCCGCGAATGGCTGCCGCGCATGGCGAAGGGCGAGATCATCACCGCCATCGCCATGACCGAACCCGGCATGGGATCCGACCTCAAGGCGGTGAAGACCCATGCGCGGCGCGACGGGTCGGACTGGATCATCAACGGATCGAAGACCTTCATCTCCAACGGCCAGAATTGCGGCCTGGTGATCGTGGTCTGCAAGACCGACCCCGGCGCGGGCCGCAAGGGCATCAGCCTGATCTGCGTCGAGGAAGGCACGCCGGGCTTCACCAAGGGCCGCAACCTCGAGAAGATCGGCATGCACGCCGCCGACACCTCGGAACTGTTCTTCGACGATGTGCGCGTGCCGGCGGAGAACCTGCTGGGCGAGGAGAATGCCGGCTTCTCCTACCTGATCAGGAACCTGCCGCAGGAACGCCTGGTCATCGCCATCCGCGCGGCGATGTCGATGGAGGTGATGCTGCAGAAGACCATCGACTACGCCAAGGACCGGAAGGTGTTCGGCCAGACGGTGTTCGACTTCCAGCACAACCGCTTCAAGCTGGCGGAACTCCGCGCGCAGGCGAACATGTTCCGGGTGTTCTCCGACCACTGCCTGGCGCTGCACATGAATGGCGGGCTGTCGATCGACCTCGCGGCGCAGGCCAAGCTGCTCGGCACCGAGATGCAGAACCGCCTGCTGGACGATTGCCTGCAGATGCATGGCGGCAATGGCTACATGGCCGACTACGAGATCGGCCGCGCCTGGGCCGATGCGCGCGTGGGCCGCATCTACGGCGGCAGCTCCGAGATCATGAAGGAAATCATCGCGCGCACGCTGTGACGCGCGGGACGACAACAACCGGGAGAGACGACGCATGACCACCATTACCCGCCGCGCCGCGCTGGGCGCCGCGCTGGCCGCGCCGCTCGCGCGCCCTGCCATCGCACAGGACCGCTTCCCCAGCCGGCCGATCACCATCTACGTGCCCTTCCCCGCCGGTGGTGCGACCGACGTGCAGATGCGCTCCTTCGCCGAAGCCGCCACGCGCCATTTCGGCCAGACCGTGCTGGTCGAGAACCGCCCCGGCGCCGGCAGCACGCTGGGTGCCGCGGCTGTCGCGCGTGCGCGGCCCGATGGCTACACCGTCACGCAGATGACCTTGCCCGCGCTGCGCCTGCCGCACATGCAGCGCATGCCCTATGACGTGACGAAGGACTTCACGCCGATCATCCACCTGACCGGCTACCTCTTCGCCGTGGTGGTGCGTGCCGAGAGCCCCTACCAGAGCTGGGCCGACCTGGTGGCCGATGCGCGCCGCCGCCCGGGCCAGGTGCGCCTGGGCAATACCGGGGCGAATGGCACGCCGCATCTCACGCTGGTCGACCTGGCGGACCGCGAGCGGCTGGAATTCGTGCACGTGCCCTACCGCGGCGAGGGCGACATGACGCCCGCGCTGCTCGGCGGGCATATCGAGGGTGGCGCCAGCGGTTCGGGCGTTGGCCAGCTGGTCGACGAGGGCAGGCTGCGCTTCCTGAACGTGTGGTCGCGCGAACGCTCGCCGCGCTGGCCGAACGTGCCGACGCTGATCGAACTCGGCTACGCCAACATGGTGGTGACCTCGCCCTATGGGCTGGTGGCGCCGGCGGGGCTCGACCCGGCCATCCGCCGCACGCTGCATGACGGCTTCAAGGCGGCGCTGCATGACCCGGCGCATATCGCGACGCTGCGCCGGCTCGACCAGCCGCTGGAATACCTCGACAGCGAGGCCTATGCGCGGAACATGCTCGAGGTCTACGAGCAGGAACGCCAGCGCGTGGAACGGCTCGGCCTCAGGACGGGTTGAGGTAGCGCTCCTTCAGGATCCGGCGCAGCAGCTTGCCGGCCTCGCTGCGCGGGAGGTCGTCGCCGAATTCGTAGCTGCGCGGGCGCTTGGGGCCGGCCAGGTGTTCGCGGCACAGTTCTTCCAGCGCAGGCTGTAGGGCGTGCGCTCCGGCGCGCGGCACGATCACGGCGTGCACCTGTTCGCCGAATTCCGCGTGCGGGATGCCGACCACGGCGGCTTCCGCGACATCGGGGTGGCGCACCAGCACCGCCTCGATCTCGGCCGGGTAGATGTTCACGCCGCCGGACAGGATCAGGTCGGCGCGGCGATCGGACAGGAAAAGCCAGCCATCTTCATCCACGCGGCCGAGGTCGCCCAGCGTCGCGCGGCCCTGCGCGTCATAGGCGGCGGCGGTCTTCTCCGGCGCGTTGTGATAGGCGAAGCGCGGCGCGCCGGCGAAGCAGATGCGGCCGACCTCGCCAGGCGGCAGGTCGCGGCCGTCATCGTCGAGGATATGCAGCGTCACGCCATTCACCGGGCGGCCCACCGTGCCCGGCCGCGCGAGCCACTCCTGCGGCGAGACCACGGTGGTGCCCACGCTCTCGGACCCCGCGTAGTATTCCCACAGGATCGGCCCCCACCAGTCCATCATCCGCTGCTTCACGCCGACCGGGCAGGGCGCCGCGGCATGGATCGCGACGCGGTGCGACGACAGGTCGAAGCGGTTGCGCTCCGCCTCCGGCAGCGCCAGCAGGCGCACGAACATCGTCGGCACCCATTGGCTGTGGGTGACGCGGTATTGCTCGATCAGCGCCAGGGCGCGCAGCGGGTCGAACTTGTTCATCACCACCACGGTGCCGCCCTCGGCGATGGTGCGGCGGATCGTGAAGCCGTGCGGCGCGGCGTGATAAAGCGGCGCGGGCGAGAGATAGACCGTCCCCTCCCCGAAGCCGTACAGCGCCTTCCAGGTCATGTCCCAATCCGGCGCCAGGCGGCTGTCGAAGGGCACCAGCGGGCGCTTGATGCCTTTCGGCAGCCCGGTGGTGCCGGACGAATACAGGAATTCCCGCCCCACCGGGCGCGGTCCCAGCGGCGCGTCCGGCGCGGCGGCGAGCGCGGCCTCGAAGCGCTGGTAGCCGGGCAGGCCCTCGCCGACGGCGAAGCACGGCACGGCACCGGTGGCGCCCTCGTGCAGCATGGCGGATGCGAGGTCGGCCACGCCTGGCGAGACGATCACCACCTTCGCCCCCGCATCGCCCAGCATGTAGGCGACCTCGTTTGGCCGCAGGTGCACGGAGAGCGGCGTGTAGTACAGCCCGGCGCGCCGACAGGCGAAGGCGATCTCGAAAAATTCCGGGCGGTTGTCCATCAGCATGGCGATGCCATCGCCGGGCTGCAGGCCCAACGACACCAGCCATTGCGCGATGCGTGTCGCGCGCGCATCGAGGTCGCCGAAGGTGATGGATCGCCCGATATCTGGGAACTGCGCCGCGATCTTGTCGGGCGTCGCCTGCGCCCAGCGCGCCAGCAGCGCCATGCCGTTTCTCCCCTTCGCTCGGCGCAAGCCTGCTGTCGTGGCATCGCCGCGTCAACGAGACATGCGGTGCTTGCGCGACGTCATGGCCTGCGGCGCTTCTGCGACGTCATGACGTGTGGCGCTTTTGCGCCGACGCGCCTTGCGGTGCGCGCGCCGCCGCGCTGCAATGGCCCCATGCCCGACCCCGCCCCCGCGCGTCCCGCCTCCACCGTCCTGCTGCTGCGCGACGGCAGGGATGGCCTCGAGGTCTTCATGGTGGTGCGCCACCACGAGATCGACTTCGCCTCCGGCGCGCTGGTGTTTCCCGGCGGGCGGGTCGAGGCCGCCGACACCGTGCTGGCCGGCGGCGACCCCGCCGGCGCCTTTCGCGTCGCGGCGGTGCGCGAGACCTGGGAGGAATGCGGCATCCTCCTCACGATCCCCGGCAGCCCGGTGGCGGCGGAGGGCGACTTCGCCGCCATGCTGGCCGCGCGCGCCCTGGTGCCCGACATCGGCGGCCTGGCGCCCTTCGCGCATTGGATCACGCCCGAGCCCGTGCCCAAGCGCTACGACACGCATTTCTTCCTGGCCGCCGCGCCCGAGGGCCAGGATGCGGTGCATGACGGGCATGAGGCAGTGGACAGCGTCTGGATCCGCCCCGCCGATGCGCTGGCCGCCGGCGCCGCCGGTTCGCGCAAGCTTGTCTTTCCCACGCGGATGAACCTGACGAAGCTCGCGCGCCATCGCAGCGTGGCGGAAGCCTTCGCGGTCGCCCAGGCGACGCCGGTGGTGACCGTGATGCCGCAGATGAGCATGTCGCCCGCCGGGCGCGTGCTGCGCATCCCCGCCGCGGCGGATTACGGCGGCGAGGAATTCCTGGCGGGCGACCCGCCGTCGATGTGATGAGGGATCAGCCCATGGCTTCGCGCCGCATGCGCTTCGGCATCTTCCTGGCCCCCTTCCATCGCGTGGGGGACAATCCAACGCTGGCGATCGAACGCGACATCAACCTGATCGAATGGCTCGACCACCTCGGCTACGACGAGGCCTGGGTGGGCGAGCATCATTCCGCCGGCTGGGAGACCATCGCGAGCCCCGAGATCGTCATCGGCGCCGCGGCGGAACGCACCAAGCACATCAGGCTGGGGTCGGGCGTCACCAGCCTGCCCTACCACCACCCGCTGCTGGTCGCGCAGCGCTTCGTGCAGCTCGACCACATGACGCGCGGCCGGGTGATGCTGGGCTGCGGGCCGGGCGCGCTGGTCTCTGACGCCTACATGATGGGGATCGACCCGGCGCACCAGCGCCGCCGCATGGACGAATCGCTGACCGCCATCACCCGCCTGCTGGCCTGCGAGGAACCGGTCACGATGGAGACCGACTGGTTCACGCTGCGCGAGGCACGGCTGCATCTGGCGCCGTATTCCGAGCCCTGCTTCCCGATCTCGGTGGCGTCCTCGACCACGCCATCGGGCGCCTTGGCCGCGGCGAAGCATGGGCTGGGGCTGCTCTCGCTGGGGGCCGGGCTGCATGGCGGGCCGAAGGCGCTGGCGGAGCAATGGCGCATGGCGGAAGCGGAAGCCGCGAAGCACGGCAAGGCGATGGACCGCCGCAACTGGCGCCTGGTGGTGAACCTGCACTGCGCCGAGGACGACGAGCGCGCGCTGCGCGACGTGCGCGTGGGCGAGGTGCAGGAGACGCTCGCCTATTTCAGCGAGACGCTTGGCCGCCCGCCGATGCGCTCCGAGGACCCGCTGCGCGACGGGCTGGCGATGGGCTCCACGCTGGTCGGTTCGCCCGAGACGGTCGCGGCGGGGATCGAGCGGCTGCTGTCCTTCACCGATGGCGGCGCCGGCGGGATCCTGTTCCGCGCCCATGAATGGGCCGATCGCGAGGCCACCTGGCGGTCCTTCGAGCTGTTCGCCCGCTGGGTCATGCCGCGCTTCCAGGGCACGCTCGCCATGCCGCAGCAGTCGCGCGACTGGGTCAGCGCGAACCGCGAGAGCATCTTCGCGCCGAACATGCAGGCGCTGAAGCAGGCCTTCCGCGATGCGGGGCAGCAGGCGCCGGAATTCTCGCGCCTGGAACTGCACACCGGGAAGGTCGAACTGCCGAAGGTGTAGGGAGCATCCCGATCGGATGGGTTCATCCGACCGGGCGAAGATGGTCGCGAAGGCAACGGCCCGGCGCCGTTGCAGCGACCAAGGGCGCGCGAACGACGTCAGTTCATCCGGAGATTCAGCCGCCGGATCATCGCGCCCTCCTCCTCGATCACCTGCCCGACATAGGCGGTGTAGTCCGCGCTGTTCTTGTAGATCACCGGCATGTCGTAGCGCGCCAGCACCTCGGCATGCTCGGGGCTTTGCAGCGCCAGTTTGAAGGCATCGTGCAGCACCCGAACCACGCCGGGGTCGGTGCCCTTGGGCGTCGCGACGCCGTAGGGCGAGGCCGAGACGATGTTGTAGCCGAGCTCCTGCAGGGTCGGCACGTTGGGGAAGCGGCGTGCGCGCTCGGCCCCCCAGGTGACCAGCAGCCGCAGCTGCCCGGCCTCGACCAGCGGCGCCCAGCCGGTGGAATCGGCATTCGCCTGCGTCTGGCCGCCCAGCACCGCCTGGATATTGTCCGCACCGCCGCGGAAGGGCACGTGCAGCCAGTCGATGCCGCGCTCGGCCGCGATGCGTTCCATGGTGATGTGCAGCGTGCTGCCGACACCCGGCGAGCCATAGGCGATCTTGCCCGGATTGGCCTTCGCGTCGTCGATGAACTGCTGCCAGGTCTGCCAGGGGCTGTCGGCACGCACCACCACGCCGAACAGGTAGCCGGTGAGGTGGATGATATAGGTGAAGTCCTTGAGCGGATCCCAGCCGGGACGCGAGGTCATCATCGGCACGCGGAAGGCGGTGACCGGCATCTGCCCGACCAGGTAGCCATCGCCGCGCGCCTCGCCCGCCATCAGCTGCGCGGCCATGGTGCCCGACACGCCGGAGCGGTTCTCGACGATCACCGCCTGTCCGAGATGACGCTGCGCGAGCTCCGCCAGCGAGCGCAACTGCCCATCGGTGGACCCGCCCGGCGGCCAGGGAACGATCAGGCGGATCGGGCGGTTCGGAAAGCCGGACTGCGCGATGGTGGGGGCCGCCAGCAGCGTGCCTCCGGCGGCCAGCAGGGCGCGGCGTGTCGTCGTCATGGCGTGTTCTTCCCTTCGATTCTTCGTCGTGCCGGCCCCGCGTCGTTGCGCGGGGCCGGGTTCGCGGCTCAGGGCCGCTGGTTGGACAGCACCACGGTGCCGGAGGCCGAGAACATCCCGCCCACGCCATGCGCGACGCTGATCTTCACATCCGGCACCTGCGCGGGCGCGGTGCCGCGCACCTGGCGCACGCTCTCCTGCAGGGCGAACATGCCGTACATGCCGGTGTGGGTGTAGGACAGCCCGCCGCCATTGGTGTTGAGCGGCAGCTTCGCACCGGGGCGGGTGTTGCCCTCCCAGATGAAGTCCTTCGCCTCGCCACGGCCGACGAAGCCGAGGTCTTCCAGCCCGTACATCGGCAGGTGCGCGAAGGCGTCGTAGATCATCAGGTGGTCGACATCGCTGTGCTTGATGCCGGCCATGCGGAAGGCTTCCGGCCCCGCGACGCGGAAGGCGCGGGACGACGTGAAGTCCTCCATCTGGCTGACCATGGTGGTCTCGACGGATTCACCGCTGCCCAGGATGTAGCAGGGCTTGGTCGGGAAATCCTTGGCGCGGTCGGCGGAGGTGAGGATCAGCGCGCCACCGCCATCCGTCACCAGGCAGCATTGCAGCAGCCGGAACGGGTAGGCGATCATCTTGCTGTTCAGCACGTCCTCGACCGTGATCGGGTCGCGGAAGGCGGCGCGGGGATTCTTCGCCGCCCATTCGCGCTGCACGACGGCGACCATCGCCATCTGTTCGTGCGTGACGCCGTAGGTCTTCATGTAGCGCAGCACGGGGATGGGAAAGAGCGTGGGCGGTCCCATCGGGCCGAAGGGCGCTTCGAACTGGCCGTTCAGCGATTGCGGTTCGGGCGGGCGGGGCGTGGCGTTGACGCGCGACTTGCCGCTCTCGCCATGGGTGATGAGGATGGTCTTGGCATAGCCCGCATGGATGGCGGCCGCCGCGTGGCGGACATGCAGCATGAAGGAACAGCCGCCCACACCCGTGCCATCGACCCATTTCGGCGTGATGCCGAGGTAATGCGCGATCTGCTGCGGCATCATCGGCCCGACACAGGCCACGCCGTCGATGTCCGACGGCTTCAGCCCCGCATCCTCCATCGCGTTCAGCGCGGCATCGGCATGCAGCATGATCTGCGCCATGCCGGGGATGGCGCCGAGCTTCGTGGTCTCGGCGGCGCCGACGATGGCGATCTCACCTGGCTTGATGGTCATGGGCTCAGCCCTCCTTCGCCGGACGGAACAGGGCGAGCGTGATGTCGTCGTCCATCCTGGTGAAGGCGACTTCCAGCTTCATGTCGAGCACCAGCGCCTCGGGCGTTTGCGGGCAGTCGACGATGTTGGTCATCATGCGCGGGCCTTCTTCCAGCTCGACCACCGCGATGGCGTAGGGCGGCTTGAAGCCCGGCACAGGCCGGTGGTGGATGACGTAGGAATGCAGCGTGCCGCGGCCCGAGGCCTCGAAGACCTCCACGTTGCGCGTGCCGGTATAGGGGCTGAAGGGGCGCGGCGGGAAATACGCCTTGCCGGTATCGCCGCAACGCTGCAGCAGCAGCTTTCCCTCGCGCGTGCCGTCCCAGAAATGCTTGGTCTCGGGCGTGGGTTCCGGCCGCGCGCGGCCCGGTTCGAGTGTCATCTGGCGCTTCCTCCTGCCTTGGCTTGCCGGCATGGTTGCGCGAAGCGGGCCGCGGCGGAAGGGGGCGTCATGCCGTCACCACCCGATGCCGGCGTCCTGGCGCGCCCGCCGCCGGTCTCACAGGTCCAGGATGCGCTCCGGCGCGGCGCGGCCGCGCAGCAGGTCCCACAGTCCCAGCATGTTGCCGCGGAAGCGGCCCCAACGGTCAGCCCAGGGTTCGGGCCTGAGCGAGCGCACCAGGTTCGCCAGGCAATGCCGCGCCGCGGAGGGGATCGCGTGGCTCCAGGGAAACGTCCCCTTGCGCGCCAGGTAGACCGGGTTCACCACCTGCGAATAGCCCAGCCGCACCTGCGCCACGCGCCCCGACTTCGACCCGAGGTGCACGCCGCGCGCACCGGCCAGCCGCAGGATGCTGCCGTGGCGGCCGAGCTGGCGCGTCACGTCGATATCCTCGTACCAGGCATAGAGCGGCAGGCGTTCATCGACACGGATGGCGTGCGCGCGCACCACGTCCATGCGGAAGGCCATGTTGCAGCCATAGCCGTTGAAGTGCGGCGCCATCGCCATGGCATCGGCGGGCGGCGTGTCGGCGGCGAGAAGCGCGGCGCCTTCATTGAGCGAATAGCCCGGGCCACTCGCGCCATCGGCCACCACCGTGCCGGTCGCGACCACCATGTCGGCCCGCGCGGCGAAGGCGGCCTCCAGCACGCGCAGGTAGTCCGGCGCGCACAGGAAATCATCGTCGAGGAACAGCACCACGTCGCAATCGGTCGCGGTATCCAGGATGGCGTTGCGCTGGCGCGGCAGGCCGGCGGGGGCGGTGATGAAGTCGGCGCCGCTGCAGCCCGTCACGTCGTCCGGCGTGACGTGGCAGACGATGATGCGATCCGGCGCGCGGGTCTGTCGGCGCAGGTCTGCCAGCACGCCGGCGAGGATGGCGGGGCGCCCGCGCGTGGCGATGCCGATGGCGATCCGCATCACGCGGCTTCCGTCAGCGGCGCGATGGCGGCGGGGCGGCGCGCCTCCGGTGCCAGCATGCCGGCGAGCCGTCCACGGAAGGTCATCCCGTAGTAGCCGGCATCGTGCATCCGCCCGCGCAGCAGGCTGGCCGCGACGCCGCCAAGCGGACGCACCAGGAAGGTCATGCGCATGGACAGCGGCGCGCCATTGCGCCGCAGCGCGAAGCCAAGCCCACGCCCGTAGCGTTCCGCGCGCTCGATCGCGACATCCGACAGTCGCTTGTCGGGATGGATGATCCGCAGCGCATGGTCGTACTGCGCGCGCAGCCCGCGCGCCATGGCGCGGCACACCAGGTCGTTGCCCTCGGCCGAGCCGAAGGGGCTGCCCGGCCCCATGCCCTCGTCGAAGCCGCCGAGCGCGAGCGCGGCGTCGCGGCGCAGGAAGATGTTGAACTCGATCACGCTGGTCCAGACGGTCACGAGGTCGATCGGCCCTGACGCATCGCGCCAGCGCCCCGACCCCAGCCCGCCATCGGGCGAGGCCGCCGGCCCGGTCAGCACCGCCAGCGTTGCATCGCCCATGAAGGCCGCATCCACGCGATCCAGCACGCCGGGCGGATAGAGGCAGTCATCATCCGGGAAGGTCACGATCGCCCCGCGCGCGTGGCGCAGGCCGAGGTTGCGCGCGTGGTTCGCGTTGTGCACGGAAGACCGCAGCCGCCGCAGCGCGATGCGCGGCGCATAGGCGGCCTCGATCGCGCCGAGGCGGTCGTCGTCGTTCTGGTCGACGATGATGACCTCGAAGTCGGAGCGCCCCTGCGCGAGCAGGCTGTCGAGCAGTTCGCCGACTTCCGCATCGCGCCCGAGTGTCGCGACCACCAGCGAGAATCTCATCGCCGCGCCTCCTCGACCACGCGGCGCATCGCTGACCGGAAGGCGGCGCGGGAGAAGCGCTCGGCCTGCGCGCGGCAGGCGGCGGGGCTGATCATCAGCGTCTCGAAGTGCTCCACGGCGGCGATGATCGCCTCGGGCGTTTGGGTGTCGAAGAACAGGCCGGTGTCGGGCGTCACGATGTCCCGCGCGCCGCCGCGGCCATAGGCGATGACCGGCGTGCCGCAGGCCAGCGCTTCGACCGTAGCAATGCCAAAGTCCTCCTCGGCGGCAAAGACGCAGGCGCGGGCGGATTGCGTCAGCGCCACCAGCTCCGGCGTGCCGACACGGCCACGGAATTCGATGTTCGGCGCGCCGGCGGCGGCTTCGCGCACGCGGGCCTCGTTGGTGCCGTCGCCCACGATCACCAGGCGGCGGGCGGGCATGCGCGCGAAGGCGGCGGCGATCACCTCGATGCGCTTGTAGGGCACCATGCGCGAGGCGGTCAGGTAGTGGTCCTGCTTCATCTCCTGCAAGGTGAAGCGCTCCACATCGACCGGCGGATGCACCACGATGCTCTCGCGCCGCCAGGCCTTGGCGATGCGCTGCGCGATGTAGGTGGAATTCGCCACCACCACGTCCGGGCTGGCGGCGGAACTGCGGTCCCATTGCCGCAGCCGGTGCAGCAGGCGGCGCGCATAGAGGCCCTTCAGCCCGCGCTCCATGCCGGATTCCCGCAGGTACTGGTGCTGCAAATCCCACGCATACCGCATGGGGCTGTGGACGTAGGACACGTGCAACTGCCCCGGCCCGGTGATCACGCCCTTGGCCACGGCATGCGACGACGACAGCACCAGATCATAGCCGGTCATGTCGAACTGCTCGACCGCCAGCGGCATCAGCCCGAGATACTTGCGGAAGTGCCGGCGCGCGAAGGGCAGGCGCTGGAGGAAGCTGGTCCGCACCGTCCGCCCGCGCAGCCAGCCGCGCTCGGCCTCGGGCATGAAATCCACCAGCACGTGCAGGTCGGCCTCGGGCCATTCGGCGAGCAACTGTTCCACCACGCGCTCCGATCCCGCGAAGCTGTCCAGCCATTCATGGACGATGGCGACCTTCATGCGATGCGGTCCTTCAGCAGCGCCAGCAATGCGCGCGCGGCGCCTTCCCAGGTGAAGGTGGCGGCGCGCGCGAGCCCGGCGTCGCGCAACCCGTCGCGCAGACCGTCCTCGGTGACCAGGCGATCCAGCGACTCGGCCAGCGTGGCGGGTTGCGCCGGGTCGAAATACAGCGCGGCGCTGCCGCAGACCTCCGGCACCGCGCCGGCATGGGCCGCCACCACCGCGCAGCCGCAGGTCATGGCCTCCAGCGGCGGCAGGCCGAAGCCCTCGTAGCGCGAGGGGAATACCAGGCAGAGCGCGTTCTCGTACAGCGCGCGCAGCTCGGCATCGCTGACGCGGCCCAGCACGCGCGCGGCGTCCGCCGCCACGCCGCCGCCGGCGCGGAATACGGCGGGGTCGGCGGCGCCCGCCACCGCCAGCGTCAGCCCGTGACGCCCGAGCACCTCGGCCGCCGCGGTCAGTGCCGCGAGGTTCTTGTGCGCCGCCGGATTGCCCACCACCAGCGCGTAGCGCGCCGGCGCCAGCCCATGCCGGCCCAGCACGCTGCCATCGGCGGGCGCGCGCAGCACATGCTCGCCGCCTTCGGGCAGCACGCCGATGGTCGCGGCATCGATGCCGAGCGCGGCCGCGATCCGCCCGCGCGAGAAGTCCGACACCGTCAGGATGCGCGCGCCACGCCGCGCCAGCAGGCGCTGCAGCAGCCGGTACCAGCTGCGAAAGGCGAAGGAGTAGCTCTCGGGCGTGTCGAAGGCGCCGGCGTCGTGGATCACCACGGCCTGCCGGGCGCCGGCCAGGATCGGCGCGGTATTGCCCAGGTTCACCAGCAGATCGCCACGCAGCGCGCGCGGCAGATCGACCTGCTCCCAGGCCTGGCCGCCGCGCGAACCCACCGTCTCGGCACGCCAGGCGCGAAGCCCGGCATCGCGCGCGCCGGGCGGGTGCAGCACGCGCGCCGCCGGCCATTCGCCGCGCGCGGCCAGCGCATCGGCGGCGGCGGTGATCTCGGTGGCGAAGCGCTGCACGCCGGTCATCCCCTGCGTGAGGAAGCGCCCATTGATCGCAATGCCGGTCATGCGCGCACACGCCGCAGCAGCATGGCGCGGTCCTCCATGGGCGCGATGCGCCAGCCCAGCGCGACCACCACGCCGAGCGTCACCGCGCCGATCGCGACAGCCCAGCCCAACCCCAGCGGCACCATCAGCGCCAGCCCGACGCCCGCCGCGCCCAGCAGCGGCAGCAGCGCGCGCCCGGCATCCTTCGCCGGCGGGAAGAAGCGCGCCGCCAGCAGGAAGCGCCCGGCGCAATCCGTGGCGGCGCGTGCGGCCCAGGCGATCGCGGCACCCTCGATTCCCATCAGCACCAGCAGCGCCGCGCCCAACGGCAGGAATACCGCCGCCTGCACCAGGGAGAAGGTCGCCACCACCTCGGGCCGGCCGATCGCATCCAGCAGCACCCCCGGCACGAAGGCCAGGCAGGAGAAGAAGATCCCCACGCCCAGGATGCGCAGCACCATCCCGCCGCCCTGCGCGAAGTCCTGCCCCAGCCACAGCCACAGCAGCCATTCGGCGCCGGCCACGATCACCAGGCAGGCCGGCAGCACCAGCCCCGCCACGATCAAGGCGCCGCGGCGCAGCAGCAGCGCGGTGCGCTCCGGCGCGGACCTGAACGAGGAAGCGATGGCCGGCAGCAGCGCCTGCGCCACCGCCACCGGCAGGATCCACATGCGCATCACCAAGTCGAGCGGTGTCGCATAGAAGGCCACCGCCGTCAGCCCGATCAGCGCGCCGACCAGGAAGCGGTCGGCATACAACAGCACCTGCGTCAGCGCGCCCGACAGCGACATCCACCCGCCCTGGCGCAGCAGCGGCCGCAGCAGGCCGAAGCCCGGCCGCGCCAGCCCCAGCCCCGGCACGTCGCGCCAGGCCAGCGCGGCATAGGCGATGCCGCTCACCAGCCGCACCAACACCAGCGCCACCATCACCGCGACCAGGCTGTCGAAGGCCAGCAGGGCGATCACCGGGCCGAGGTAGTAGAAAACGCTGACCGGCATGTTCACCAGGTTGGCCGCGCGGAAGCGCTGCCAGGCCGCCAGCACGCCCCACAGCGCGGCGTTGATGACCACCAGCGGCGCGGCCGCCGCCAGCACGCGGAAGGCGGCCAGCGCCTCGGCTTCCAGGGCGGGGGGCACCAGCAGCACGCGGCCGATCAGCAGCGGCATGACAGCCCAGGCCAGCGCCGCCATCACGATGGACACGCCCAGCAGCGACCACAGCGTGGCGCCGACCAGCGCCGGCGCCTCGGCGCCGCGGCCTTCGCCGATGCGCTCCGACACCGCGCGCGTCAGCGCCATGCCGAGGCCGAGGTCGAACACCCCGAAAATGCCCACCAGCGCCAGCGCCAGGGTGAACAACCCCCAGCGATCCGTCCCCATCAGGTGGACCAGCACCGGCGTCAGCGCGAGCGCCAGCAGCAGCGGCACGCCGCGCCCGACCGCGTTCCACAGCACGCCGGAGACGAGCCTGCGGCCGCCCGTTCGCTCGTCTGCGCGCTCCTCCGCGCTACGGGGCGCCGTGGCTGTCATGGGGTGGGTCCGAATCGGGGCGCGGGGAAGATCATGGGAGGCAGACACTAGGCCCGATGGCGCTGCGAGGCTTCAGGGAGCGCGGAGGCGAGCCTCGCCCTGCCGATCCGCGACGACACTCGCAACCAGCAGGCCCTGCGGATCGCGCCAGGCGCGATCCGGGAGCGCACAGCGCGACCGCGCCCAGACCGTCCGTTGCCCCCAGCGCACCAGTGCGCGGCGCGAAGGCAAGGCCGGCGGATGCCGCCCGCCCGCCATCCGAGGGTCATGAAGAATCAAACTGGGCGTCGGCCTGCCTTGCAGGCCGAAGCTCAGTGCGCGCCGCGGCGCGACAGCACGGCCAACGGCGTCTTCAGCAGGATGCGGACATCCGCCATCATCGAGGGCTGCGAGACATAGGCCACGTCGAGCGCCACGCGCTGGTCGTAGGTCGTCTCGGACCGCCCGCTGACCTGCCACAGGCCGGTGATGCCCGGGCGCACCGTGACGTAATGCGCCGCCGCCGCGCCGTAGTGACGGTCGAGCTCGGCCTGGGTGACCGGGCGCGGGCCGACGATGCTCATCTCCCCGCGCAGCACGTTGATCAGCTGCGGCAGCTCATCGAGCGAGGTGGCGCGCAGGAAGGCGCCGATGCGGGTCACGCGCGGGTCGTTCTTCAGCTTGCGGGTGGCGTCCCATTCGGCGCGCGCCGCGGGGTCGGCGGCCAGCAGCGCATCGAGCCGCGCCTGGCTGTCCATCACCATCGAGCGGAACTTGAGGCAGCCGAAGATGCGCCCGAACCGGCCGACGCGCGGATGCGCGTAGAACACCGCGCCGCCATCGGCGCGCACCAGCAGCGCGACCACCAGGAAGAAGGGCGCGGCCAGCAGCAGCGCGGTGCCGGCGATCGCGATGTCGGCCGCGCGCTTGGCCATCGGCAGCCGCGCCGCGGCACGGTCGGCGGAACCAAGGAAGCCCGACAGCGCGGCGATCGCGCGCGACGCCGCATCCTGCGGGGGAAGGGGACCAACCGGAACGCTGGACATGAGCGAGTTCGGCCTTCTGGGTGTACCGCTGCCGGCGGGGGGCCGGCGGCGGCCAGGGGGGTCCCTTTGGAACGTGAGGCCCTCGCCGCGATTGCGGCCGGGGGCGACCCGATCCTCGGGTGAACGCATCAATGACCCTTGGCGTGGGCGGATGTGGGACCGGCTTGCGGCGGGATTGTGGCGGCGCAGCATTACGATTGCGCATCGCTGCCCGGCCGAACGGCGAATTCCCCGCACCGCACGGGCCCCGCAGTTGAGGCGCCGCATCAAGAAGCGCGAACAGCCCATTTCACCCGGCCGGATCCTGGTCTAGACGCGGGTGTCCCGCGGAGTGCGCGCCCTGTCGTCCAGGCTGTCCACGGTCCTGCCCTATTTTTTCGCGCTGGCGATCGGCCTGGCGCTGGCGGGCACCATCTTCCCTGTCGAGTTCCTGGTGCCGCGCGCCGGCCAGGGCTGGGCGCCGCAGGGCGATGCGGCGCAGCACGCCATCGCGCAGCGGTACTTCATCGGCGATGCCTGGCGCTGGCCGCCGCTGGTCGCGCGCAACCTGATCCCGCCGGAGGGGCTGAACATCGCCTTCTCCGACGGCATCCCCTTGCAGGCGATGCTGCTGAAGGCGCTGCGCGCCTGGCTGCCCGCGGGCTTCCACGGCATCGGGCTGTGGTACGCGGTCGCCTGGGTGGCGCAGCCGGTCGCGGCGGTGTGGTGCCTGCGCGCGGCGGGCGAGACGCGGCTGCTGCCGGCCATCGGCATCGCGCTCGCCGCCGTCTCGATGCCCGCCTTCATCAACCGCTACGGCCATGCGGCGCTGACCGGGCAGTTCGCCTTGTTCATCGCGCTCGGCTTCTACCTGCGGCTGGTGCGCGCGCCCTCGGCCGGGCTGTGGGCGGCGGCGGCGCTGGCGATGGTCGCGACGCTGCTGGTGCATCCGTATCTGGCGGCGATGGCGCTGGCGGTGCTGGCGGCCGCGCCGCTGACGCTGCTGCTGCGCGGCGATGGGCGCTGGGTCGGCGCCGCGGCCGGGATGGCGGCGACGATCGCGCTGGTGGGCGGCGTGATGCTGGCCTTCGGCTACATCGGCGCGCAGGGCGATGGCGGCTTCGGGCAATTCGCGCTGAACCTGCTCTCGCCCTTCTGGCCCTACCGGTCATGGGCGCTGGGCGGCCTGGCGCCGCGCGAGATCGACGCCACCGGGCATGGCGGGTGGGAAGGCTACAACTGGCTCGGGCTGGGGCTGTTGCTGGGGCTGGTGGCGGTGCTGGCGCTGCGGCCCCGCGCGACGATGGCGGCGCTGCGCCACCATGGCGGGCTGGCGATGGCGCTGCTGGGGCTGACGCTGCTGGCGCTGTCCTTCCGCGTCGGCGCGGGCAGCACGCTGCTGGTCGACCTCGGGCCCGCGCCGGGCTTCCTCGAGCAGTTCCGCGCCTCGGGCCGGTTCTTCTGGCCGGTGGGCTGCGCGCTGCTGGTGGGCGTCGCGGCGCTGCTGGCGCGGGCGCCGCATATCGGGTCGCTGGCGGTGCTGGCGCTGGGCCTGGTGCAATTCGCGGATGCCACGCCGAATCGGCGGGCGATCGCGGCCTGGGCGGGCGAACGGCCAAGCTGGGTGGTGGATGCGCCGGCGCTGCGCGGGATGTTGGCGCGCGCCGAAACACTGACGCTGCTGCCGAGCTGGCCCTGCGTGCCGCCGCGCGATCCGCTCGGCGACCATGCGCGCCAGTTGCAGGTGCTGTCGCTGGCGGCGGAACGCCCGGTGCCGGCCAACACCATGTACGTGGCGCGCTGGCGCGAACGGCCGGTCTGCACGGATGCAACGAGGCTCACCACGCCGCTGGCGCGCGGCGAGCTGCGCGTGATCCTGCCCGGCGCGCGGGATCAGGCGGCGGCGCTGATGCCGGGGTTCGCGTCGCTCTGCGCGCCGCTCGGCGACCTGATGGCCTGCCGGCTCGGCGAATAGCGTTCGGTGAAATACAGCGGGCGCTGCTTGGTCTCGTTGAAGATGCGCCCGAGGTATTCGCCGATGATCCCCAGCATCATCATCTGCACGCCGCCCAGGAACAGCGTGACCGCCAGCAGCGACGGATAGCCCGCCACTGGATTGCCGTGCAGCAGCGTGCCGCCGACGATGAAGGCGAGGTAGCACGACGCCAGCACCGCGATGGCGAAGCCGAAATACGTCGCGACCTTGAGCGGTGCCACGGTGAAGGAGGTGATGCCCTCCAGCGAGAAATTCCACAGCTTCCAGTAGTTCCACTTGGTCTCGCCGGCGGCGCGCGGGGCGCGGTCGTAGCGCACCGCGCGCGAGGGAAAGCCGACCCAGGCGAACAGCCCCTTCATGAAGCGGTGGTGTTCGCGCAGCTTCAGCAGCGCATCGGTGGCGCGGCGGCTCATCAGCCGGAAATCACCGGTGTCAGGGGGCAACTGCACCTTGCCGCCCAGGCGCTGCATGACCCGGTAGAAGCCGGCGGCGGTGGCCTTCTTCACCCAGGTCTCGCCCTGCCGCGTGTTGCGCTGGGCATAGACCACGTCGAAGCCTTCCCGCCAGGCGGCGACCAGCTCCGGGATGACCTCCGGCGGGTCCTGCAGGTCGGCGTCGATCACCACCACGGCGTCGGTGCCGCGGGCATGGTCGAGCCCGGCGGTCAGCGCGATCTCCTTGCCGAAATTGCGCGACAGGTTGACGACGGCGGCGCGCGGGTCGTCGCGCTGCAGGCCGGACATGACCTCCAGCGTGGTGTCGCGGGAGCCGTCATTCACATAGACGACCTCCCAGGACAGCCCGATCCCGGCCAGCGCCGCCGCCAGGCGGCGATGGAATTCGGGCAGGACCTCCTGCTCGTTATAGGCAGGCACGACGATGGACAGGGCAGGGGCGTCGGTCATGGGGGGTTCCGGGCGGCGGGCGGCCACCGCCCGTCGCCTGCCAGGAACAGCACGCGGCGGGCCAAATCAAGGCGGAGTTGCGGTCAACCGGTGACCTGGAGGTTCAGCTCGGTCGCCAGCGCCGTCCAGTCGCGCAGCGCACGGGCGATGTCCGCGCGGAAGGCGTCGGGGCCGAGGTATTGCGGGATGGTGTCGATCTCGTTCAGGCGCTGGAGCGTCGCGGGGGTCTCCATCACCTTGCGGAAGGACGCCACGGCGCGGTCCAGGATCGGCTGCGGCACGCGGGCAGGGGCGAGCAGCCCGATGAAGCCGGCGAAGGCGAAGCGTTCGGAGAAGCCGCTCTCGCGCATCAGCGGCACCTGCGGCAATGACGGCAGGCGCAGCGTGCCCGACAACGCCAGCGGGCGGATGCGCCCGGCGCGGATCGCCCCGCCGCTCGCCGCCATGGAATGGAAGGCGCAGGCGACGTTGCCGGCCAGCATGTCCTGCAGCATGGGCCCTTCGCCGCGATAGGCGACATGCGTCATGTTCAGCCGCGCCTCGTCGGAGAACATCTGCCCATAGGCATGCCCCGACGACCCCGGCGCGTAGGAGGCGTAGGAGAGATCCTTGCCGCGCGCCCAGGCCGCGAAGTCCTGCACCGTATTGCCCTGCGTGGAGGGCGAGGCGCAGAGCACCAGCGGCGTCACGCCCAGCTTGCCGATCGGGGCGAAATCCGCGACCGGGTCGTAGGGGAAGCGCCGCAGGACCACGGGCGAGGTCACATGCGTGGTGATGGTGAACAGCATCGTGTGGCCATCGGGCGTGGCGCGCGCCGCGGCCTCGGTGCCGATCAGCCCGCCGGCGCCGCCGCGATTGTCGATCACGATCGACTGGCCGAGATCCGCCGCCATGGGTTCCGCCACCAGCCGCGCCCACAGGTCGGTCGACCCGCCGGGCGGGAAGGGCACGATCCAGCGAATCGGGCGGTCCGGCCAGGACTGCGCGATTCCCGGCCGTGCCAGCGCCATGGCGCCCCCAAGGCCGAGCAGCGTCCTGCGATCGATCATGATGTCCTCCCTTTCGTTGGAACAATCGTAGATCAGGCGGGCCGGCGACGGGAACGCCCGTGATGTGGCGCCGGCGCGCAGTGTGCGCGCCGGCGTGGTGGGGCTGCCGGCGGGTGGCGGACCGCGGCGGTGGCCGGGGTGGCGCCGCGCTCGTGCGGCGCGGTGCTGCGCGATGCGGCATCCTGCCTTCGCCTTGCCCAGTCGGCGCACGGATTGCCGCGGGGCGAAGCGGCACTATCCTCACCCCCATGTCCGCACCGCGCACCCTGCCTGAGCTCGAAGCCGATGTCCGTCGCGACCTGGAACTGACAGCGCATCCGCGCGCGCCCTGGCTCGAGGCCAAGACCAGCGGCGGCAGGCCGGTGCTGGACTGCCTGGTGATCGGCGGCGGGCAATGCGGCGTCGCGGTGGCCTTCGCGCTGAAGCGGGACAGGGTGGACAATATCCTGGTGCTGGACCGCGCCCATCACGGCCGCGAAGGGCCCTGGGTGACCTATGCGCGGATGCACAACCTGCGGTCCCTGAAGGACCAGACCGGGCCGGACCTTCGCATCCCGGCGCTGACCTACCAGGCCTGGCACGAGGCGCAGTTCGGCGCCGCGCATTTCACCGCCATGCGCTGGATCCCGAAGGAATTGTGGAACGACTACCTGCTGTGGTTCCGCCGCGTCACCGGCGTGCCGGTGCGCAATGGTGTCACGGCCGGGCGCATCGCCCCCGCGCGCACCGATGATGGCCTGCCCTGCCTTTCGGTCGAGACCAGCGACGGCCCGAGGCTGGCGCGCAAGGTGGTGATGGCGACCGGGCAGCAGGGCGTGGGCGGCACCTGGATGCCGGATTTCGTGCGCGACCTGCCGCCGGCGCTGCGCGCCCATGCCTGGGACGAGATCGTTTTCGCCGCGCTGCGCGGGCGCGTGGTGGCGGTGCTGGGGGCGGGGGCCTCGGCCTTCGACAATGCCGCGGTGGCGCTGGAGGCCGGCGCGGCGGAGGTCCACCTGTTCTGCCGGCGCGCCGAACCGATGATCGTGCAGCCGTATCGCTGGCTGACCTTCGCCGGCTTCCTGCGCCACCTGCACGAGATGCCTGACGCTTGGCGCTGGCGTTTCATGGCGAAGATCCTGGGTATGCGGGAGGGCTTCGCGCAGGACACCTACGACCGCGCCAACGCGCATCCGAACTTCACCATGCATATCGGTCGGCCGTGGACCGGGGCGCGGATGGAGCATGGGCGGGTGGTGCTGGAGACGGCGCGGGGCGACTTCGCCGCGGATTTCGCGATCTGTGGCACAGGGGTGCGGATGGACCCGGCGCTGGTGCCGGAACTGGCGAGCTGCGCGGACAACATCGCGCTGTGGCGCGACCGCTATGCACCGCCGACCGAGGAGGCGAACGAAAGGCTGGCGGCGTTTCCCTACCTCGCGCCCGATTCGTCCTTCGTGGAGAAGCGGCCGGGCGAGACGCCCTGGGTGCGCGACATCCACCTGTTCGGCATCGGCACCAGCATGTCCTTCGGCCCGGCGGGGTCGTCGATCAATGCCATGAGCATCGCCGCCCCGAGGCTTGCCGCCGGCGTCACGCGTGGGCTGTTCGAAGCGGACCTGCCCAGGCTGCACGCGGAACTGGAAGCCTATGCGATCCCGCAGGTGGTGCTCGACCTGACGCGCGTCGCCGCGGAATAGAGATCCGCCTTTCGGATCGCGCGACGGCGCGATCCGGGAGCGCAAGGCGCGACCGCGCCCAGACCGTCAGTCGACCCCGGCGCAGCAGTGCGTGGCGCGCAGGCAAGGCGGGCGGATGCCCGCCGCCCGCCGCTTGAGGGTCAAACTAAAAAGTCCAGCTCGCGAAGGCGATGAAGCGGTTGTCGCAGACCTTCAGCCCGCCGCACTGGCTCTGGCTGATGTCGGTGCCGTAGAAGCCGCCGCCGACCGAGAAGCCGTAGCGGATCGGCACCGTCAGGTAGATGCTGTAGGCGAGGTAGTCCGGCGCGCCGAAGCGGGCGTTGTTGTCGATCCACTGGTAGCCGATGCGCCCCGACACCACGGCGTCGAGCACCGGGGTCTTCCAGTCGATCCCGGCTTCCAGCCACACGCTGTTGCCGGAGGACCCGAAATAGTCCGGCGACCAGGCCGCCGTGCCGACGATGGTGACCGGGTCCAGGTCGTATTTCAGCTTGAGCACGGCCTCGGCGAAGTCGATGTCATACTGGCCCGGCTGCGCGCTGTAGCCCGGATAGCCGTAGTAGACGCCGCTGATGTCGAAGGTGAAGGCGCCGATCGTGCGGCGATAGCCGACGATGCCGTCGACTTCCTGGCGCGCATTGGTGTTGGGGAAGGTGACGTTGCTCGCGAAGGCGCCGACATACAGGCCGATCTCGTGCGAGAGCTCGACCGAACCCTGCACGGCCGGCCGGCTGCGCGTCTGGCTGATGTTGCGGAACACGTAGTCGGTGGTGCCGATGACTGTCCCGGTGGCGGTGAAGCCGCTGCCGAGTTCGACCTGCGCGGTGGCAGGCGCGGCGAGCAATCCGAGGCCGAGGGCGAAACCGGCGATCTTCTTCAGCATGCGTGCGTGTCCGATCCTGATCCTGGGCCGGCGGCTGCGCGGCCATGGGCGGTCGCCGGTCCCGGACGGCTTCCGTTGGATCAGGGGCACAGCAACTCCCGTGCCGCGAAACTGTCACGGCACGGGGGTGGCGGATCAGGCCGGCAGGGGCATGGTCCGCTTCTTCCAGGCCGAGGCCTGGATCGCCGAGGACTTCACATGCACCAGCACCGGCCGGTCGGTGATGGCGAAGGCCTCGGCCAGCACGGCATCGATCTGGTCCTCGGCGGTGATGGACAGGCCGGCGGCACCGAAGGCCCGCGCCCAGGCGACGAAGTCCGGGTTCACCAGGCTGGTGGCCTGGTCATAGGGGCGGCCGGGGTAGCGGCCTTCGTGATGCATGCCGATCGTGCCGTAGCCGGCATTGTCCGACAGGATGATGACCGGGGCGACGCCTTCGCGCATGGCGGTGGCGATCTCGTTGCCGGTCATCAGGATGCCGCCATCGCCCACGAAGGCGACCGCGCGCTTGCCGGGCCGGCGCAGCGCGGCTGCCACCGCCATGGGCACCGCCGCCCCCATCGCGCCCACGTTCGAGGCAAGGAACATGTGCGTCTGCTTGAACGGGAAGTAGCGGTGCAGGAACGATGAGAAGTTCCCCGCATCCGAGGTCACCGCCGCATCGGCCGGAATGTGCCGCGCCATGGCGGCGCAGACGGCCGCGAAATTCACCCCATCCGGCGTCGCGTCCCATTCCGGCGCCAGCAGGCCGCGATGGATGGTGTTGAGCCCCTTCACCCAGGCCTTGCGCGCGGCACTGGCCTCCGGCGCATTGCGCGCCAGCAGGCCGCGGATGACGGCATGCGGGTCGGCGGCGATCGGCAGGTCCACGCGCCAGACGCGGCCGATCTCGTTGGCATCCGGCCAGACCTGCACCAGCGGCAGTTGCGGGTCGGGCGCGGCGGGGAAGGTGTAGGACTGGCTGATGCTGTCCGACAGGCGTTCGCCCAGGCAGATCATCAGGTCGGACTTCTTCATCTCGTCGAGCAGCGGCTTGGGCACGCGGATGCCCATGTAGCCGCCGTAGTTCTGATGGTCGGCGTCGAACAGATGCGGGCGGCGATGGGTCGGGCTGATCGGCAGGGACCAGGCCTCGGCCAGGCGCTTGAGGTCGGCCAGGCCCTGCTCGCCGGTCGCGGCCATGGCACCACCCACCAGCACCAGCGGGCGCTCGGCATTGGCGATCATCTCCGCCAGCTGGTCGAGGTCCTCGGCGCGCGGGCCGGGCTTGGGCTGGATGCGCGGGGCGACCACGGGGCCTTCGGCGGGTTCGTCGAAGATGTCCTCGGGCAGGATGACAGCCACGGGGCCGGGCGTGCCGGTCTGCGCCAGGTGGAAGGCGCGGGCGATGACTTCGCTGGCCTGGATCGGCTGGATGACTTCGAAGACCGCCTTGGTCACGTCCGACAGCAGGCGGGAATAGTTCTGTTCCTGCAGCGCCAGGCGGCCGACATCCTTGCGTTCCACATGGCCGATCAGGATCACCAAGGGCGTGGCGTCGTGATAGGCCGTGTGCAGCGAGATCATCGCGTTGGTCACACCCGGCCCGCGCGAGACCAGCGCGACGCCGGCGCGCCCGTCGCGCATGCGCCCATCCGCGGCGGCCATGAAGCCCGCACCCCCTTCGTGCCGGCACACCACCAGGCGGATCTGCGGGAATTCGGTCAGCGCATCGGTCAGGCCGAGGTAGGATTCGCCCGGCACGCAATAGATGAGATCGACGTCGTGCGCGGCGAGGCTTTCAGCCAGCAGGTGGCCGACGGTGCGGGTCATGGGGGCGTTTCCTATTGCGGTTGAAGGCCGGCGGCGCGCACCAGCGGGGCGAAGGCGGCGAGTTCGTCGCGCACGAAGGCGGTGTAGGATTCGGGCGTGGTGTCGGGCGGCGCGCCGCCGAGGTCTTCCAGCCGTGCGCGTGTCGCGGGGTCGGTCAGCACCGCGCGGATCTCGCGCGACAGGCGGTCCGTGATGGCTGCGGGCAGGCCGGCGGGGCCGGAGATGCCGAACCAGGCGTAGGAGACGACATCGAGCCCGCCCTCGCGCAGTGTCGGCAGGTCGGGGAAGCCGGCCGCGCGTTCGGCGCCGCTGACGGCCAGCGCGCGCAGCGCACCCGCACGCACATGCGCCCCGGCGGAGGGCAGGCTGTCGAGCATGGCCGGCACCACGCCACCGATCAGGTCGGTCAGCGCGGGTCCGGCGCCGCGATAGGGGATGCTCTCGGTCCGCACGCCGAGCGCGGCCGCGAGCCGCACGCCGGCCAGGTGCGACGATGTCCCGATGCCGGCGACGGCGAAGCGGATTTCCCCCGCCGCGTGCGCGGCCGCCGAGAAATCGGCCAGCGTGCGCACCGCGCTGTTCGGGTTGACCAGCAGCACCGAGGGCGAGCGCGCGATCATCGCGACATGCGTGAAGTCGCGCAGCGCGTCATAGGGAATGTTCGGATAGAGCGCCGGCGAGACGCCATGCGAGGTGGAGGACGACACCACGAGCGCATAGCCATCCGGTTCCGCCCGCGCGACCTGCTGCGCGCCGAGGGTGGCCCCCGCCCCCGCGCGGTTCTCCACCACCACCGGCTGGCCGAGCCGTGCGCCGAGCCGTTCCGCCACGATGCGCCCGACCACGTCGGTGGTGCCGCCGGGGGCGAAGGGCACCACCAGGCGGATGGGGCGCGTGGGCCAGGCGCCCTGCGCGCGCGCGGCCAGCGGCAGCAGGCCCAGCGCGAAGGCGGTGCGGCGCTTCATGCGGCGGGTCTGCGGCATGCCGAGGCGCGGTGGCGGCGTTCGATCATGGACGTGGTCCTCATTCCCTGCCGGCCATCCTGGCGCAACGGCCGACCGCCGCAAGGCGGTGCGATGGTCGGCGCCGGTTCACCAGGTCGCCAGGCGCCGGGGCCGCCCGCGCGGTGGTGCCGTACGCTATTCCACGCTGACCCCGGCGCGGCGCACCACGGGTGCCCAGCGCGCCGCGTCCTCGGCCACGAAGCGGGCGAAGGCGGCGGGGCTTTCGCTCGGTTCGACATCGAGGCCACCGGCTTCCAGGCGCCCGCGGATGGTCGGGTCGTTGATCGCGGCCGTCAGCGCGGCGAACAGCCGCTGCACGCGGTCGGGCGGCGTGCCGCCGGTGGTCAGGATGGCGTACCAGGTGGCGGCCTGGATGTCGGGGAAGCCGGCCTCAGTCGTGGTCGGCAGGTGCGGTATCGCGGCGTTGCGGCGCGGCCCGGCGATGGCCAGCGCACGCACCGTGCCGGCCTGGATCTGCGGCTGCATCGGGGCCAGCGCATTGGTGAAGACCTGGATGCGCCCGGCCACCACGTCGTTCATGGCGGGGCCGGTGCCGCGATAGGGGACGTGCTCCATCTCGGCGCCCAGCACCTGCGTGATCAGCGCGCCGGCGGCATGCCCGGTGCTGCCGACGCCCGGCGAGGCGTAGTTCAGCGGCGGGTTGGCGGCCTTCGCCACCGCCTGCAATTCGCGCAGGTTCGTCGCCTGCACGGACGGATGCACGATGATGACATTCGCGCCGCTGCCGACCATGCCGATCGGCGCGAAGGCGGTGGCGGGGTCGTAGGGCAGGCGGCGGCGGACCAGCTGGTTGATGGTCAGGCTGCCGGAGCCGCCCAGCAGCAGCGTATAGCCATCGGGCGTGGCCTTCGCGACGACCTCGGCGCCCAGCGCGCCGCCGGCGCCGCCGCGATTCTCGATGACCACGGATTGGCCCAGCCGCTGGCCCATGCCCTCGGCGATGAGGCGCCCGACGATGTCGTTCGTGCCGCCCGGCGGCCACGGGATGACCAGGCGCAGCGGGCGGTCTGGGAAGGCCTGGGCCAGGGCGGGCAGCGGCAGGACGGCGGCGAGCGCGAGGACGGCCCGGCGGCCGGGGCGGAACTGGGTCATGGACGTTCCCTTCGTGGCGCCGTCGCGTCCCGGCGCGGCGCATTGGCCGGCAGGCTGGCGGCGACGGGCGGGGCTGTCCAGCCCTGCCGGCAGATGACGCGCCACACCGCCCCAGCCCCGCAGGGTGCCGCCGGCGCCGACCTGGTCCAGGGCAGGTCCCGATCGGCTGGGCGCAGCCGGTCGGGCGAAGGGGCGCGCGGCGACAGCGCTACCGCGCGGCCTTCCTCGCCGCCCACTCCGCCTCGGACATGCGCGGCACCTCGATGCGGTCGGTGGTGCGGGCGTACCAGCCGCGGCCATGCATGCGGCCCACCAGGTCGAGCTTCGGCGTGTCCACGTAGTACTTCGCGGCATCCAGCACGCAGTCGTCGCGGATATCCATGGCCAGCACGCGGCCGAGCACGATGGTGTGGCCGCGCGTGGGGACGAACTGAAAGATCTCGCATTCCAGCGCGATCGGGCTTTCGGCGATGCGCGGCACGGCCACGCGCGTCGAGGGCACGGCGGTGAGGCCCGCTTCCGTGATCTCGCTGATGCCGGGGGGGAAATCCACCGCGGTGATGTTCATGGCATCGACCGTGGCGGCCGAGACCAGGTTCACCACGAACTGCCCGGTCGCCTCGATGTTCGCGAGCGTGTCCTTGGGCGTGCCAGGCTTGCGCGCGGCGCAGCCGATCGCCACCACCACCGGGTTGTCGGAGAAGACGTTGAAGAAGGAATAGGGCGCGGCGTTGACCACGCCGTCGCGGTCCTGGCTGACCACCCAGGCGACCGGGCGCGGCACGACCGAGGCGACGCACAGCTTGTAGGCCTGGTCGTGCGGGATCTTGTCGAAGTCGAACAGCATGGTGGCGTTGTCCTTCAGGCGGCGCGGTGCGGCGGGTTGGTGCCCTTGTTGAGCAAGGCGTCGAGGTTGACGATGCAGCGTTCGCCCATGGCGGCGCGCGTCTCGATGGTGGCGGAGCCGAGATGCGGCAGCAGCGCCACGTTCTCCAGGGCGAAGTAGCCGGGATCGACCTTGGGTTCGGCAGTATAGACATCGAGGCCGGCGGCGCGGATGTGGCCGGACGTCAGTGCCGCGACCAGCGCCTCGTCATCCACCGACGGCCCGCGGCCAGTGTTGATGACGATGGCCCCCTTCTTCATCTTGGCGATGCGCGCGGCGTTCAGCCATTTGCGCGTGGCCTCGCCGCCCGGGACGTGCATGGAGATGACGTCGATCGCCGGCAGGAAGCTGTCCTCGCTCGCGTGGAAGGTCGCGCCCTTTTCCAGTTCGGGCGCGGCGCGCTGGACGTCATGGTAGTGGATGGTCATCTGCATGCCGCGCGCCATGTCGGCCAGCTCGCGCCCGATGCGCCCGAAGCCCAGCACGCCGAGCGTCTTGCCCTGCAAGGTCACGCCCATGAGCTGCGTGGGCGCCCAGCCCTCCCACTTCCCGGCGCGCACCATGCGCTCGCCCTCGCCGGCGCGGCGCGCAGCCATGAGCATGAGCGTGAAGGCGGTCTCGGCGGTGGCGAAGGACAGCACCTCGGGCGTGTGGGTCACGGCGATGCCGCGCGCCTTGCACGCATCCAGCGCGATGTGGTCGGTGCCGACGGAGAAGGTCGTGACGATCTTCACGCTGTCGGGCAGCGCGGCGATGGTGGTCGGATTAATCGGGTCGCCGGCGGCGCAGAGCACGCCGGCGGCGCCCGCTTCCGTCGCGCGGCGCGCGATCTCGGCGCCGTCGCGGAACCACGGGTCGTCGGCCGTGTTCAGCCGCGCATCGAACAGCGATGCCAGGCGCGCCTCGATCTCATCGGGCAGCTTGCGGGTGACGAGGACGACCGGCTTTGCCATGGAACGCTTCCTGCATGATCTCGTTGGGGCCGGGCGGTGGTAGCGCGGCCCGCCGCGTCTTGCCAGGGGGCGACCGAGGGGGCAGGGTCCGGCCCGGTTCCACGGCAATTGAGGAAACGGGCAGATGGATCTTGGTCTGAAGGGCAAGCGCGCATTGGTGATGGGCGGGGCCAAGGGCCTCGGGCGGTCGATCGCGGATGCGCTCGCGGCCGAGGGCGCGGTGCTGACCATCAGCGGGCGCGACGTGGCGGCGATGGAGAAAGCCGCCGGCGAGCTCAAGGCACTGGGCGCGCAGGGCGTGATGACGGTCGCCGCCGATGTGTCCTCCAGCGCCGAGATGGACAAGCTGGCCGATGCCGCCGTGAAGGCGATGGGCGGCGTCGACATCCTGGTGCTGAACCATGGCGGCCCGCCGGTCTGCACCGCCTCCGAAATGACGGAGGAGAACCTGGTCAAGTGGTTCCAGAACATCGTCGTCTCGCCGATCCGCATCACCATGAAGCTGATGCCGGCGATGCGCGCGCAGAAGTTCGGCCGCGTGATCGTGGTGGGGTCGTCGGGCATGCATCACCCGATCCCGACGCTGGCGCTGTCGAACACGCTGCGCGCGTCGATCTGGGCCTGGCTCAAGACGCTGTCGGCCGAAGTGGCGGCGGATGGCGTGACGATGAACATCCTCGCACCCGGGTCGATCCGCACCGACCGCATCACCCAGACCGCCGCGGTGCGCGCCGAGAAGGCCGGCACCTCGGTCGATGCCGAGATCGCGCGCGCGGGCAAGGAAGTGCCGATCGGGCGCGTCGGCGAACCCGGCGAATACGGCCCGATGGGAGCCTTCCTGGCCGGCACCACGGGTGCCTACATCACCGGCACGATGGTGCGCGTGGATGGCGGGCGCGTGCGGAGCATGCTCTGAGAGTCCGGCCGGCCGTGCGCGACCGTCGCGCACGGCTTTCCTGCGAAGGGTGATCCCGATGCTGCCGAACCTGACCCCCGACATGGACCTGGCCGCCGAGCTGTTCGACGGCCTGCGCGCCGGCAGCCGCGACGGGGAGGGCGTGACGCGCGAGGCCTATGGCCCCGGCGAGCGCATGGCCCATGCGCTGGTGCGCGCGGCGGCCGACCGCATCGGGCTCGAGAGCAGCGTCGATGTCGCGGGCAACATGTACATGACGCTGCCGGGCGCGGATCGCGCCGCCAAGCGCGTCATCATCGGCAGTCACCTCGATTCCGTGCGCCAGGGCGGCAACTACGATGGCGCGGCGGGCGTGCTGGCGGGCATGGCGACGGTGGCGGGGATGAAGCGCGCGGGCTTCACCCCCGGGCGCGACATCACGGTCATGGCGATCCGCGCGGAGGAAGCGGGCGCCTGGTTCCCGGTCTCCTATCCCGGGTCGCGCATGTCGCTGGGGCTGATGAAGCCGGATGGCCTGGCGATCGCGCGGCAGGATTCCGGGCGGTCGCTCGCCGACCACATGCGCGAGGAAGGCTTCGACCCCGATGCGGTGGCGCGCGGCGAGCACGCGATCGGCCCGCACAACGTCGCCGCCTTCCTGGAACTGCATATCGAACAGGGGCCGGTGCTCGATACCGAGCAGGTGCCGATCGGCATCGTCACCGGCATTCCCGGCAGCCGCCGGCTGCGCGCCGCGCGGGTGGTCGGCGAATACAACCATTCGGGCGCCACGCCGCGGAAATACCGCCGCGACGCCGCCGCCGCCCTGGCGGAACTCGTGCACCGCATGGATGAGGAATGGTGCCGGCTCGACGCGCTCGGCCATGTGCTGGTCTGCACCTTCTGCACCATGGCCACCACGGCCGAGGCCGGCTTCACCAAGATCGCCGGCGAGGCGACCTTCTCGCTGGATGTGCGCAGCGTCAGCCCGCGCGCCTGCGACCTGATGTTCGAGGCGCTGCACCGCTTCATCGCCGAGATCGAGGCGCGCCACGGCGTGCGCTTCGACTGTGGCCAAGAGACCGGCTCGCGCGCCGCCATCATGGACGAGGGCATCCGCGCCGGGCTGAAGCGCGCGGCCGATGGCCTGGGCATCCGCCACCTGGACATCGGCTCGGGCGCCGGCCACGACGCGGCCGCCTTTGCCGAGGCGCGCGTGCCGTCGAGCATGATCTTCGTGCGCAACCAGCACGGCAGCCACAACCCGAAGGAGGATATGCGCATGGAGGATTTCGCGGCCGCCTGCGCCGTGGTGCAGAAGTGGGCGGCGCAGGCCGCGCAGTAGCATCGCCCGCGGCTTCCGATGGGTGCAGGCCTGCGGCGTCGTCGCGGTCGCCGGGGACGAGCCGCCACTGTCCTCGGCCTGCCCCGCCCCAGGCCGTTGCAGCGGTGACGATGCCGCCCTTTGCATGACCCATGCGCCGCGCTGCATGCTGCTGACCGACCTGCCGGTCCGCCTCGTCTGAACCTCCCTTGGCGCGCGCCGTGCATGGCGCGCAGGCCCTTTCTCAGGAAGCATGACCTCCGACATGTCCAAAGCACGCCTGGCCGTCGATATCGGCGGCACCTTCACCGACCTCGCGATCGAACTCGGCGACCAGCGCTGGACCACCAAGGTGCTGACCACGCCCGCGGCACCCGAGAAGGGCGTGCTGGAAGGCGTCGCCCAGGTGCTGGCCAAGGCCGGCATGGCGCCGGCGGATCTCTCGCTGGTCATCCACGGCACGACGCTCGCGACCAACGCCATCATCGAGCGCAAGGGTGCCCGCACCGCGCTTCTGACGACGGATGGTTTCCGCGACGTGCTCGCGCTGGCGAATGAGGCGCGCTACGACCAGTACGACCTCAACATCGACCTGCCGCAGCCCCTGGTGCGCCGGCGCTGGCGCGTGGGCGTGCCGGAGCGGCTCGACAATACCGGCAAGGTGCTGGTGCCGTTGGACGAGGCCGCGTTGCGCGCGCAGGTGGAATTCCTGAGGGGCGAGGGGATCGAGAGCCTGGCGATCGGCTTCCTCCATGCCTTCGTGAACCCGGCGCATGAACGCCGCGCCGCCGAGATCGTGCGCGAGATGTGGCCGGGCATGGCGGTCTCGCTGTCCTCCGAGGTTTCGCCCGAGATGCGCGAATGGGAACGGTTCAGCACCACCGTGGCCAATGCCTATGTGCAGCCGCTGATGGCGACCTATCTCGGCCGGCTCGAGACCGGGCTGCGTGCGGCGGGCGTGGCCTGTCCGCTGTTCCTGATGCTGTCGGGCGGCGGGCTCACCACCATCGAGACCGCGTCGCGCTTCCCGATCCGCCTGGTGGAATCCGGGCCGGCGGGTGGCGCCATCTTCTCGGCCTTCGTCGCCAAGCAGCGCGGCTTCGACAAGGTGCTTTCCTTCGACATGGGCGGCACCACCGCCAAGGTCTGCCTGATCGACGAATTCGAACCCCAGGCATCGCGCACCTTCGAGGTCGCGCGCGTCGGCCGCTTCAAGAAGGGCTCGGGCCTGCCGCTGCGCATCCCGGTGATCGAGATGGTGGAGATCGGCGCCGGTGGCGGGTCGATCGCGCAGGTCGACAGCATGGGCCGCATCCAGGTCGGGCCGGAATCCGCCGGCGCCGATCCGGGGCCGGCCTGCTATGGCCGCGGCGGCACGCATCCGGCGGTGACCGATGCCAACCTCGCGCTCGGCCGCTATGAGCCGGACCTGTTCGCCGGTGGCTCCCTGCGCCTGCATCCGGTGCAGTCGCGCGCCGCACTTGCCGAACATGTCGGCGGCAAGTTGGGCCTGTCGGCCGACATGGCGGCGCTCGGCGTGGTCGAGATGGTCGACGAGAACATGGCCAATGCCGCCCGCGTCCATGCCATCGAGAGCGGCAAGGGCTATGAGGGCCGCGTCATCATCGCCTTCGGCGGCGGCGGGCCGGTGCATGGCTATCGCGTGGCGGAGAAGGTCGGCGTGAAGCGCATGCTGGTGCCTTCTGGCGCCGGCGTCGGCTCCGCCATCGGCTTCCTGCGCGCGCCGGTGGCCTATGAGGTGGTGAAGTCGCTGTATCAGCGCTTCGGGACCTTCGATGTCGCGGCGGTGAACGGGCTGCTGTCGTCGATGTCGGCGGAGGCGACGGAGGTGGTCGCGAAGGGCTCCTACGGTGCGGCCATCGAGGAAACGCGCCTGGCCTACATGCGCTACGTCGGCCAGGGCCACGAGATTTCCGTCCCGTTGCCCACGCGCGCGCTGACGCATGACGACGTGGCGGAGATCCGCGCGCATTACGATGCGGAATACACCCGCTTCTACGACCGCCCGGTGCCGGGATCGGATGTCGAGATCCTGTCCTTCGCGGTCACCGTCCGCACGGTGGAAGCCGCCGTCGAACCCGCCGCGCCGGTGCAGTCGGCACCCGCGCCGAAGCCCGTGCGCCATCACACGGTGCGCGACACCGCGACCGGCGAAGTGGCGGAATGGCCGGTCTATGATCGCGACGGCTTCGTCCCGGGGTCGGCCATCCATGGCCCGGCGATCGTGGCCGAGGCCGAGACCAGCACGCTGGTCGGGCCTGGCTGGAATTGCCGGATGGACGGGCTGGGCTACCTGGAACTGACGCAGGAGATCGCACGATGAAGGAAACCGGCGCGCTGGCGCAGATCCAGCGGCAGATCCAGTGGAACCGCCTGATCGCCGTGGTCGAGGAACAGGCGCAGACCATGATCCGCACCGCCTTCAGCACCACGGTGCGCGAGGCGGGCGACCTGTCGGCCGGCATCTTCGACCTGCAGGGGCGGATGCTGGCGCAGGCGGTGACCGGCACGCCCGGCCATGTGAACTCCATGATGGAAAGCGTGGGTCACTTCCTCGCGAAGTTCCCCGCGCACACCATGCAGCCGGGCGACCACTACATCACCAACGACCCGTGGCTCGGCACCGGGCACCTGCATGACCTCACGGTCGTCACGCCCGCCTTCCGCAAGGGCAAGATCGTCGGGCTGTTCGCGAACACGGCGCATATCATCGACATCGGCGGGCTCGGCATGGGGCCGGAGGGGCGGTCGGTCTTCGAGGAAGGCCTCTATATCCCCATCGTGAAGTGCTTCGACCGCAACGTGCCGAACGAGACCTTCTTCGATTTCATCCGCGCGGGCTCGCGCACGCCGGTGGAACTGGAAGGCGACATCTACTCCCTGTGCGCCTGCAACGACGCGGGGGCGAAGCGGCTGGTCGAGATGATGGACGAGTATGAGATGTCCACGCTCGATGACCTGGCGCAGTACATCTTCGATGCCAGCCTGCGCGCGACGCTGGCGGAGATCGCCAAGCTGCCGCGCGGCACCTTCAGCGGGTCGATCAAGTCCGACGGCTACGAGGCGCCGGTCACGCTGCAGGCCGCGATGACCATCCACGCCGACCGGATCGAGGTCGACTACGCCGGCACATCCGGCCTGTCGAACCGCGGCATCAATGTCCCGCCGGCCTATTGCCGCGCCTATTCCTGCTTCGGGATCAAGTGCGTGGTCGCGCCCGAGATCCCGAACAACTGGGCTTCGCTCTCGCCCTTCCACATGATCATCCCGGAAGGCTGCATCCTGAACGCGCCGCGGCCCTATCCGGTCAGCGTGCGGCATGTGGTGGGCCAGCTGCTGCCCGACCTGATGATGGGCTGCCTGCACCAGGCGGTGCCGGGGCGGGTGAATGCGGAAGGCTCCTCCGCGCTGTGGAACCCGCCTTTGCGCGGGGGTTCGCAGGTCTCCGGCCAGGCGGCGGAGACCGAGGATTTCGAGATCATCACCTTCAATTCCGGCGGTACCGGCGCGCGGCCGGGCAAGGACGGGCTGGACGGCACGGCCTTCCCCTCGGGCGTGCGGACCATGCCGGTGGAGGCGACCGAGAATGTCGCGCCGGTGATCTTCTGGCAGAAGCAGCTGCGCCCTGATTCGGCCGGCGCCGGCCGCACGCGCGGCGGCTTTGGCCAGGTGATGGAGATCGGTGCGAAGGGCGATGCCGAATTCGCCGTGAACGCCATCTTCGACCGCGTCGCGAATGCGCCCAAGGGCCGCGAGGGCGGCGGCGAGGGCGCGGCCGGCTGGGTCGGCATGAACGACGCCAACGGCACGGTGCTGCGCACCAAGGGCTTCCAGGTCATCCCGAAGGGTCGGCGCCTGCTGCTGAAGCTGCCCGGCGGCGGCGGCATGGGCCGCCCGCAGGACCGCGACCCCGCGCTGGTGCAGCGCGATGTCGAGGACGGGCTGGTCAGCCCCGAGGCCGCGCGCACCGTCTACGGCGTGAAATGAAACAGGCGGGGAGGGCGCGAACCCTCCCCGCCGCGCGCGCTACCGGCGCTGGCTCTCGACCATCGCCCCATAGACCAGGTTCTTGAACAGCATCCGCGTCTGGCCGCGCCGCGACGGGCCCTGCGCCATGAACACCGCGGCCAACCCCTCCGCCCGGTCGATGGTAAACGACGTGCCCCAGGCGCCGGCCCACATCGCATCCCCCGTGCTGCCGGGCGCGACGCCCACGCCATCCTGCAGCCGCACGCCGAAGCCCAGGCCGAAGCCGTAGCCCGGCCCGGTGGAGGCCGTCGGCGATCCGCCCATGCCCTGGATGTGGTTCGACATCATGTAGTTCACCACCGGCGCGGAGAGATACCGCCGCCCTTCGAACACGCCGCCATTCGCCAGCATGGTCGAGAACCGGATGTAGTCCGCCGCGGTCGAGACCAGCCCGGCGCCGCCCTTGAAATACGACCGACCGGCTTCGTTCTCCAGGATGCGGTACGACCGCCACATGCCGGCCTTGAGCGGGTCGCTGTCCAGCGCCTCGGCGATGCGCGGGCGCCGCGCGGCATCGACGAACCAGGTGGTGTCGCGCATCCCCAGCGGCCCGGTGATGCGCTCCACGAACACGCGGTCGAGCGGCTGGCCGGCCACGCGTTCCACCACCAGCCCCAGCACGTCGGTCGCGATGGAATAGAGGAACATGGTGCCCGGCTGGTGCGCCAGCGGGATGGTGCCGAGCCGGCGCAGCATCTCGTCGCCGGTGATCGGGCCGCTGGAGGCGGTGATGTTGCCCTCGGTGTACATCTCCCGCATGCGGGGCGATGTCGCGCTGTCGGGGTACACGAAGCCGGCGGAATGGCGCAGCAGGTCCTGCACGGTCATCGGGCGCGTGGGCGCCACTTCCTCGTTCGGCTGACCCTCGCGGCGCAATTCCACCTTCACGTTCGCGAGCTCCGGCAGGAACATCGCGACCGGGTCGGACAGCTTCATCCTCCCCTGCTCGACCAGCATCATCGCGGCGACCGAGGTGATCGGCTTGGTCATCGACGCCTGGAGGAAGATCGCGTCGCGCGTCATCGGCCTGGTGCGCGCGGCATCCAGGTGGCCATAGGCCTCGAGGTGGATGATCTCCCCATTGCGGCTGATGGCGGCGACGCAGCCGGGGTAGGAGCCCCGTTGCCCCTCGGCCAGCAGCGCCTCGTTGAAGGCGGCGAGGCGGGCGCGGGAGAAGCCGCGCACCAGGTCCGGCCCGGCGGGGCGGCGCTGCGCGGGGGCGGCGGCGCGCGCGGCAGGCTGCGCCGCGGCGGGGGTGACGAGCGCAGCCAGCGAAAGCCCCGCGGCGACGGCCGCGCGGCGGGTCGGGATGGGTCCTGACATCGTTTCCTCCGATCTGCGGCGGCATTCCGCCTGCGCGGGCGAGGCTACGCCCCGCGCGGCATTCCGCAACCCCGGGTTGTCGTGGGGGCGCGCAACTTTGGCCCTGCCCGGCGTGTTTCAGCCCCACACAATCCGGAGACCGCGCCCATGCCCACCCCTGCCGAGCTTCGCGCCAAGTTCTGGGACAGCCTCGGTTCCGACATGACGATGATGATCGGCCTCGATGGCGTCGAGGACGGGCATGCGCGCCCCATGACCGCGCAGATCGAAGGCCCGCAGGGGCCGATCTGGTTCTTCGCGTCGAAGGATAACGGCGTTGTGCAGGCGCTGGGCCGCGGCGACCGCGCGATCGCGACCTTCGTGTCGAAGGGCCATGACCTGTTCGCGACGGTGCATGGCAGCCTGGCGGTCGACAACGACCGGGCGGTGATCGACCGGCTGTGGAACCGCTTCATCGCCGCCTGGTTCGAAGGCGGCAAGGACGACCCGAACCTGGTGCTGCTGCGCCTCGATGCCGAGCGCGCGGAGATCTGGCTGAACGAGAACAACGTCTTTGCCGGCGTGAAGATGCTGCTCGGCATCGACCCGCAGCAGGACCACGCCGACAAGACGGCCGAGGTGCCGCTACGCTGATCCTCAGGCGATCTGGAGTTCCTGCAGCGACTGCTCCAGTTCCTGGAAGGTCGGCATATAGGCGGAGGGCACCAGCTTGCGCCCCGTCTCGACCGCCACCTGCGGCGCATTGCCGTGCAGATGCGCCACGATCACCGCCTTGATGACGTCGAAGTAGCGGGCTTCCTCGTCCACCACGCCCTTCAGGCGCGTGGCCATCGGCCCGACGATGCCATAGGCCAGGAAGACGCCGAGGAAGGTGCCGACCAGCGCGCCGCCGATCATCTTGCCCAGCACCGCCGGCGGTTCGCTGATCGACGCCATGGTCTTGATGACGCCGAGCACGGCCGCGACGATGCCCAGCGCCGGCAGCGCATCCGCCACCCCCTGCAAGGCGTGGGAGGGGTGCATCTCCTCCTCCTTCACCTTCTTCAGCTCACGGCCCATCACATCCTCGATCTGGTGGGGGTCGTCGGCGTTCATGCCGACCATGCGCAGGTAGTCGCAGATCATCATCACCACATGATGGTTGGCCGCGATCTTGGGGAATTTCTGGAAGGCGGCGCTTTCCTCGGGCTTTTCGATATGCGGCTCCAGCGCCATCGGCCCCTTGGTCTGCGCCAGGCGGACCAGGAAATAGAGCAGCGACAGGATCTCGGCGTAGTCGGATTTGTGGAAGCGCGCGCCCTTGATGATTTTCCCGAAGCCGCCGACCGTGTGCTTCACGTCGTGCATCGAGTTCGACGACAGGAAGGCACCCACCGCCGCGCCGCCGATCATCATCATCTCGAAGGGCAGCGCCTTGATGATGATGTCGAACTTTCCGCCGGCCAGCAGGTAGCCGCCGAACACCATGACGAAGAGCACGACGATGCCGATGATGGTTGTCATCGTGCGGGTTCTTCCCGGTTCAGGCGCAGCAGGGTGATGGAGACGCGGCGATTGGCCGCGGCGTTGGGCTGGTCGGGCAGCAGCAGGTCGCGGTCGGCATTGCCGGTGACGGAGCGGATCCGCGCTTCGGGCAGCCCGCCATCGAGCAGCAGCCTGCGCGTGGTATTGGCGCGTTCGGCCGAGAGGTCCCAGTTGCTGCGCTCGCCCCCGCCGCGGAAGGGCGTGGCGTCGGTATGGCCGGCGACGGCGATCGGGTTGGGCAGCCGCGCGGCGACCTGCGCGACGCGGGCCAGCAGCGCCCGCGCACGGTCGTTCGGCGCGGCACCGCCCAGCGCGAACATCGGCTGGCGCTCGGCATCGACCAGCTGGATCCGCAGCCCTTCGGGGGTCTGTTCGACCAGCATCTGCCGCGCGAGGTCGGCCAGGGCAGGGTCGGCGGCGATCGCCTCGCGGATCTGCTCGGCGGCCTGTTCGAAGGCTTCGCGTTCGCGCCTCGCGAGTTCGCGGCGCAGTTCGGCCTCGCCCACCGATTCCGGGCGGGCTTCGGGGGCGGGCGTCTCGGCGGGGCCACCGCGCGGCTGTTCGGGGCCGGCATGGGCGCCGGGCGGCGTCTGCACCACCAGGCGCGGGTCCTCGGCATCCTCGCGCGCCTCGGGGCCTTCGCGCCGCGGCATGGGGCGGGCGGGCGTGTCGGTGTCGTCTTCCTCGATGTCCATCACCACGGGCACCTGGCCTGGCTGCAGCGTGGTGGCGCCGGTGGTCGAGGTGACGTTGCCGCTGTCATTGGGGGTCTGCCCGCCGAAGGGCTGGCCGGAACCCGAGACCGACCGCGCCAGCAGGTTGGTCGGCGCGAAATAATCCGCGAGGCCCCGGCGCTGTTCCTCGGTGGTGGCGTTGAGCAGCCACATCAGCAGGAAGAACGCCATCATGGCCGTGACGAAGTCGGCATAGGCGACCTTCCAGGCGCCACCATGGTGACCGCCCTCGCCGCTTTCCTCGCGGCGGATCACGATCGTGCCGCCGCCCTTTCCGCCTCGTGTCTTGCCGGACATCGCGCGCAAGGTGGCAGGCGCTGCTGACTATTTCGCTAACCCCGCCGGGGGCGCCCCCGGCGCGTGCCGCGTGACACGGCGCGGGCGCTATGGTTTGGTCGGAAGCCGATGGACCTGCCTGCCCAGACCCTGTCCCCCGCGCCGGAGCCGATCGTCATCACCCGCCCGGCGCGGCAGACGATGCCTGTGGTCTTCGCCTCCCCGCATTCGGGCCAGGACTACCCGGCGCAGCTGGTGGCGGAGGCGCGCCTGGCGCCGCTGGCGCTGCGCCGCAGCGAGGACAGTTTCGTCGATGAGCTGTTCGCCGCGGCCCCCGCCCATGGCGCGCCGCTGATCGCCGCGACCTTCCCGCGCGTCTGGTGCGACGTGAACCGCGAACCCTGGGAGCTCGACCCCGGCATGTTCGACGGGCCGCTGCCGCCCTGGGTGAACACGTCCAGCCCGCGGGTCGGCGCCGGGCTCGGCACGATCCCGCGCATCGTCGCGACCGGGGAGACGGTGTATCGCCGCCGCCTGTCCTTCGCCGAGGCCGAGGCCCGCATCCGCGCCTGCTGGGAGCCCTATCACGCCGCGCTGGGCGCCCTGATCGCCGAGACCCGCGCGCGGTTCGGCGTCTGCCTGCTGGTCGATTGCCATTCCATGCCCGCCCACCCGGCCCAGGCGGCGAACCCGCCCGACATGGTGCTGGGCGACGCGCATGGCACCGCCTGCGCCCCGCGCGCGACCCGCCTGGTGGAGGAAATCCTGGGCGGGCTCGGCTATCGGGTGCGGCGCAACGATCCCTATGCCGGCGGGTATGTCACACGCCACTACGGCCGCCCGCGCGAGGGCACGCACGCCCTGCAGATCGAGATCGCCCGCGCGCTCTACATGGATGAGGGACGGATCGAGCGCGCCGCCGGGCTGATGCCCCTCACGCGCAACATGACCGGCCTGATCGGGGCGCTGGCGAAGACGGACTGGGCCTTCCTGCGTCCGTGATGCAGTGCAGCATGGGCGGAGAAACCCATGCTCCCATGACCCGGAAAAAAAGAAGGCGGTGCCCGAAGGCACCGCCAAGTTTAGGGAGGAAACGTCCAAGAAAAGCAGAGGGAGGCAAGGCCTCACCGCTGCCTCAGGGAAAATAGGTGGGCGCCGGAGGCGCCGCAAGAGGTTTTTTGCAGCGCAGCATAAAAGCGATCCAGCCTATGCCCACGCATGTTTGTTGCGTGGCACGCCCATTGCCCTACCGCATCCATGCGTCGCCCCCAGCCGCCTGCCGGAAGCCCTGCCACCACCCGATTCATCGACCTGCCCGGGGCGCGCGGCCGGTGCCGCATTCGTGCCGCGCTGCGCCGCATCGCGGCGGCCGCCATGCTGCTGGCGCCGGCGACGGCTGCCGCGAACCCCGCCGTCGCGCCGGACCCGGGCCTGGCCTGCCGCGCCGCGATCGGCGTGGCGGAACGCGAGGCCGGCATCCCCGCCGGGCTGCTCCAGGCCATCGGCCGCGTGGAATCCGGCCGCCGCGACCCGGTCACCGGCCGCTACGCCCCCTGGCCCTGGACCATCAACGCCGAGGGCCGCGGCATGTATTTCCCCACGCGCGAGGCAGCGATTGCCGAGGTGCGGCAACTCCAGTCCCGCGGCGTGCGGATCATCGATGTCGGCTGCATGCAGGTGAACCTGCACCACCACCCGAACGCCTTTCCCAGCCTGGAACAGGCCTTCGATCCCGTGACCAATGCCCGCTATGCCGCCCGCTTCCTGGGCGAACTTCAAGCGACCCGGCAGGATTGGGCGCGCGCCGCCGGGCACTATCATTCCCAGACGCCGGAGCGCGCCGAGCCCTATCGCGCCCGCGTCCTGGCCGCCTGGGCGCAGGAACAGCGGGGCCCCGGCGGCGACCCGGCGGCCGAGGCCATGGCCCTGGCCGCGCTGACCGCCGCGCGCGGCGCGACCGGCCTGGCGAATGGCGGCGACCGCGCGCGCATCATCCCGCTGCCGGCGGGTGGCGGGGGGGCAGGGCAGGGGCGTGGGCTCGACGCCTATCGCCAGGCGCCGATCATCATGGTCGGGCGGCCGGTCGCCCCGGCGCCGGCGCCGCAGCCGGCGGTGAACATCCCGCCGCCGCGCGGCCCCTTCGCCTTCTTCCGGCGATCGGGCTGATCAGGCGGCGAATTCGGCCCGCACCGCCGCGGTGTGCTGGCCGAGCGACGGGACGGCGCCGAGCGGCCGCGCGCCATCCGACAGCCGCGCCGGCGGCAGGGCGATCTGCACCGGGCCCTTTTCGGTCTGCACCGGGGCGCGCTGCAACGCGGGGTGCTTCTGCAGGCCACCGCAATCATTCACGAAGCCATAGGCGGTATTCGCCCGCCGCAGCTTGGCCGCGCATTCGTCGCGCGTCAGGCCGGCGAACATCCGCGCGATATGCGCGTCCACCATCGGGCGATGCGCCACGCGGTCGTTGTTTACCGTGAAGCCGGGGGTCTTGGGCAGGTCGGGTTCGTCGAGGAAGTTCGCGCAGAAGGACGCCCATTCGCGCTCGTTCTGGATGGCGATCAGCACCTCGTGCCCGTCCTTCGTCGTGAAGGCGCCGTAGGGGCAGATGGAAGGGTGTGCCAGGCCGATGCGCGGCGGGTTGCGGCCGGTGCCCTCGTATTGCAGCAGCGGCACCGACATCCAATCCGCCATGCCATCGAACAGGGAGACGGCGATGCCGCGCCCCTGGCCGGTGATGGCGCGCGACAGCAGCGCCTCGAGCACGGCGGAATAGGCATGCATGCCGCAGGCGATGTCGCAGGCCGAGACGCCGACGCGGCCCGGCCCCTCGGCGCGGCCGGTGACGAAGGCCAGCCCGGATTCCGCCTGCACCAGCAGGTCGTAGGCCTTCATGCTGGCGTAGTCGCCTTCCTCGCCATAGCCGGAGATGTCGACGGTGATCAGGCGCGGATGCTTCGCGCGCAATTCCGCGCTGCCGAAGCCCGCGCGCTTCATCGCCCCGGGGGCGAGGTTCTGGATGAACACATCCGCCTTGCCGATCAGCCGTTCCAGCAGCGCCTTGTCGTCGGGCGCCTTGATGTCGAGGCACACACTTTCCTTGCCGCGATTCAGCCAGACGAAATAGGAGGACAGCCCATTCGCCACGCTGTCGTAGCCGCGGGCGAAATCGCCCTCGGGCCGTTCGATCTTGATGACCCGCGCGCCGGCATCCGCCAGGCGCGAGGCGCAATACGGCGCGGCCACGGCCTGGTCCATGGCGACGACGAGGAGGCCCTTGAGGGGCAGGTTGGCGGTCATGGGCGTTGGCTCTCTGTGGGGCAGGTGCCCTCGCGGGCGGCGGCCAGCGGCAGCAGCGTGTCGGGCCAGGGATGGGGAAAGGTATCGCCAGGGTCGGTGACGCGGCGCGCCGCGCGGGCCGGAGTGCCGCGCGGAGACGGCGCCGGGGCGCGCGTGCCGGCGGCCGCGATGCTGCGATGCGCCTCGGCAGCGGCCGGTGCCCTGGCGCAATCCTGCGCGCGGGCGGGCGCGGCCGGCGCCGGCGCGGCGCGCATCATGCCCCGCGCACCCGCTCGCGCGCGGCCAGCAGGTCGAGCACGGCGAGGACTCGCCGCTCAAGGTCCCCGCCCTCGCGGTAGTCCGCCGGCACCGCGCAGTGCACGCGCCCTTCGTCGATCAGCTTGCGCGTGCGTGCTGCGCGGCCGTCATCGCCTTCGGGGAACACCGCGATCGAATGCCCGCCCTGTTCCTTCACCGTGCGGAAGCAGGGGATGTCGGTGTCGCCATCGCCGACGAAGATCATGTTCGGGAAGGGCACGCGACGCTGGCCCTGCGGCACGAAGGCATTCACCGCCGCATTGTCGGCAAGGTCCAGCGCATCCTTGTTGATGCGGAACAGGTACTGCGTCTTGGTGGTGTAGTTCACCGCGATGGCCGGCGCGACCGCCACGCCCGAGGCGGAATAGAGGAAGCCCGAGGCGAAGACCGCGCGGAAATGCCGGCGGATCGCCGTGCCGTCCACCAGCTCGCGCAGGCCGGAGGAGACCACGTAGTGCTCGACCGCCAGCCCGCGCGCCGCACCGGCGGCGTTCACCCGATCGAACCAGGTCTCGACGCCGGGGAACAGCGTGATGCCCGCGCCATGCGCCGCCCAGTCCGCGCGCCGCATCGGGATGTCATGGGCATTCGCCTCGACCAGCATGCGGTGCATGTAGGTCAGGATCGGGTCGCCCTGCTGCTCCTCGGCCAGCGCGTTGGCGCGCGCCCAGAAGGCGCGCTTGTCGAGGCCGAGCTGCGGCAGGAAGACGTGCTCCTGCATGTTCCCCGGCGCCAGCGTGCCGTCGAAATCGTAGGCGATGGCGACGGGCAGGCCCGCCATCTCAGTAGCTCCTGGGCATCCCCAGCACGTGCTCGCCGATGTAAGACAGCACCAGGTTCGTGCTGATCGGCGCCACCTGGTACAGCCGTGCCTCGCGGAACTTGCGCTCGACGTCGTATTCCTCGGCGAAGCCGAAGCCGCCATGGGTCTGCACGCAGGCTTCCGCCGCCGCCCAGGCCGCATCGGCGCCGAGCATCTTGCCCATGTTGGCTTCCTCGCCGCAGGGCAGGTGCGCCTCGAACTTCTGCAGGCCTTTCTGGATCAGCGCCTCGGCGGCGCGCATCTGGGCATAGGCCTTGGCGATGGGGAACTGCACGCCCTGGTTCTGGCCGATCGGGCGGCCGAACAGCACGCGCTGCTTGGAGTATTCCACCGACTTGTTGATGAACCACTTGGCGTCGCCGATGCTTTCGCTCGCGATCAGCAGGCGCTCTGCGTTCATGCCATCGAGGATGTAGCGGAAGCCCTTGCCCTCGACGCCGACCAGGTTCTCGGCCGGCACTTCCATGTTGTCGAAGAAGACCTCGCAGGAATTGTGGTTCATCATCGTGCGGATCGGCCGGATGGTGAGCCCGTTGCCCAGCGCGGCCTTCATGTCGACGATGAAGGTGGACAGGCCCTCGGTGCGCTTGGCCACCTGGTCCTTGGGCGTGGTGCGGGCCAGCAGCAGCATCAGGTCGGAGTGCTCGGCGCGCGAGGTCCAGATCTTCTGGCCGTTGACGATGTACTTGTCGCCTTCGCGCTTGGCGAAGGTGCGCAGCGAGGTGGTGTCGGTGCCAGACGTGGGTTCCGTCACGCCGAAGGCCTGCAGGCGCAGCTCGCCGGTGGCGATGCGCGGCAGGTACTTCGCCTTCTGCTCGGCGCTGCCGTGCTTGAGGATGGTGCCCATGATGTACATCTGCGCGTGGCAGGCGGCGGCGTTGCAGCCGGCCGCGTGGATTTCCTCGAGGATCGCGGCGGCGGCCGAGAGCGGCAGGCCGGAGCCGCCATATTCCTCGGGGATCAGCGCCGAGAGCCAGCCGGCCTCGGTCAGCGCCTGCACGAATTCGGTGGGGTAGCCGCGCCGGGCATCGAGCTCACGCCAGTATTCGCCGGGGAAGCGGCTGCAGAGCTTGCGCACCTCCTCGCGGATCTCGGCGTGATCGTCGGTCGGCATGTGCATGTCCATGGGTTCTCTCCCGTCTCCGAGGGATTAGGCTTCGGTCGCCCGCCTTGCAAGGCGCTCAGGCGGCGACGCCGAGCGCCGCCTGCATGCGCGTGCGCAGCAGCCCGCCGTCGCGCGTCGGCAGCACGCGCGGCGCCTCGGCCGGGTCGATGCCGATCACCGCGACGCGCGGCGCCGCACCAACGGCCCGGATCGCGGCGGCTAGGGCCTCGACGCCCGCCATGTCGTCGATGCGCGTCGCGTCAGCGATGCCGCAGCCGCGCGCCACGGCCACCAGGTCGGCGCCGCGCCCGGTATGGCTCCGCTGCCCGCCGGTCTCGCCATAGAGCCCGTTGTCCAGCACCACGACGGTCAGGTTCGCCGGCGCCTGCACGGCGATGGTCGCGAAGGCGCCAAGGCCCATCAGCTGCTCGCCATCCCCGGTCACCACCACCACCGGCCGATCCGGCTGCGCGCAGGCCAGGCCAAGCCCCACCAGCGCCGCACCACCCATCGCGCCCCAGAGGTAGAAATTGCGCGCATCATCGCCCGCCGCCGCCACGTCATAGGTCGCGGCGCCGAGCCCGGTCACCACCAGCGCCGCGCCACGATCGGCCAGCAGCCGCGCCACCACATCCCGCCTGTCGAGCATCGTCATCTCCCTCAGAATACCTTCGCGCCGACCAGCCGCTGGCCGAGCAGCACCGCCACCGCGCTGCCGCCCTCGAAGACCATCCGCGCCGCGGCGGCGACCGTCTCGGCCACCTCCTCCGCGCGGTCGGCGCGGCGGACTTCGACATCCATCAACCGCAGGGCCGCCTCGGTGGTCGATCCCATGGGCACTTGCCACGGGTTGAACTCGCCCCATTCGCCGCGCATCGTCACCAGCGCCAGCAGCGGGAAGCGGCACTGCTTCACCAGCGAGAGCATGTTCACGCAGTTGCCGACGCCGGAGGACTGCATCAGCAGCACGCCGCGATCGCCGCCGAGCGCCGCGCCGGCCAGCACGGCGATGCCTTCCTCCTCGGTGGTCAGCGGGATGGCGCGCATGGCTGGGTCCGCATGCACGGCGCGGATCAGCCGGGCATGGCCGCCATCGGGCACATAGGCCACCTGGCGCACCTGCCAGCGGCGCAGCTCCGCGAAGATCGCATCCGGCCAGGCCACCAGACCCGCCGCGGTGTCGCCATCCATGGAAATTCCTCCTCCCGCCCGCTTCGATGGCCTGGGTTGTGGCAGCGCGATGGCCTTCGCGGAATTCGCAAGCGGCGATAGCATCCATCGCAATCTGCGAAGGGGGACGATGATGGATCTGCGGCAGTTGCGGTCCTTCCGGGAGATCGCCGAGGCCGGCTCGCTCAGCCGCGCCGCCGACCGCCTGCGCCTGGCCCAGCCCGCCCTGTCGCGACAGATCCGGCTGCTGGAGGCCGAGGCGGGCCTCGCGCTGTTCACCCGCCATGGCCGCGGCATGGACCTCACGGAGGCGGGGCGTGAGCTGCTCGCGCGCATTGGCGGGCCGATGCGACAGCTCGAACGCGCGATCGGCGAGCTGCGCGCGCTGTCCGGCGCGGTGGCGGGGCAGGTCGCGCTCGGCATGATGCCGACGGTCGCGGCGGTGCTGGCGGGCCCGCTGACGCGCCGCGTCGCCCAAGCGCATCCCGAGGTCTCGCTGCGCATCGTCGAGGGCTATACCGGCCACCTCATCGAATGGGTGCAGCGCGGTGCCACGGATGCGACGCTGCTGTACGGCACCGCGGCGGACCTGCACCTGCCGGTGCGCGACCTTTTCGTGGAATCGCTGGTGCTGGCGGGCCCGCCGGGCAGCGGGCTGGCGCCCGACACGCCGGTCGGGCTGGCGGCGGCGGCGCGGCGGCCTCTGGTGCTGCCCTCCCGCCCGCATGGGCTGCGCGCCATCGTCGAGGCCGCGGCGACCCGCGCGCGCATCCCGCTCAACCTGCGGCACGAGGCCGATTCCTTCCTGGTGCTGAAGGACCTGGTGGAATGCGGCCTGGGCTTCGCGATCCTGCCGCGCTCGGCGATCGCGCGGGAGGAACGGGAAGGGCGCATCGCCGTGGCGCCGCTGGTACGGCCGGGTATCCGCCGCCAGGTCGTGCTCGCGCTGCCACCGGACCGTGCGCCCGGCCGGGCGACCGAAGCGGTGCTCGGCCTGCTGGCGCAGGAAGTGGCCGACCGCGCCCGCGAAGGGGTGTGGCACGCCTTTCCGCGGAGCAGCTGACCGACGCCATTGCGCCGATCGCGCGTGATGCTTTACTGTTTTTCAACCATGTGGCGATACGCACCCCCGCTCGGCCTGATGCTCCTCGCGCCCCTTCCCGTGGCGGCGCAGACCCAGACCGTGGTGGTGCCGGGCGGGTCGGGCGTGGTGATCGGCCCGCGCAGCCAGGCAATACCGCGATCGACCCTGGCGCCGCCGGCGCGCCCGCAGCAGCGCTTCGTCGTCGCGACCCCGCAGGGCGATACGCTGACCGGGCCGAGCATCGCCGCCGCGGTCGGGCTGGCCGGCGCGGCGGCGCTGGCCGTCGTGCTGGGGGGTGGATCGGGCGGCGGGGGCAGCGGCGGCGGATCGACCACGGCGGCCACCAGCCGGACGCGCTGAGCCACGCCGCCGGCCCCTTGCGCCGCATCCCGCCCGGGGTCAGGGTCGCGCCCGACCACGACCCCCGGGAGACCCGCCGAGATGCTGCCGCCGAGCGACCAACTGACCGTCTGCTTCGCCCATGTCGCCTATCGCTTCGGGGACCGCTTCGCGCCGCGCAACACGGGTATCCGCTTCATCGAGGCACGCTCGCGAGACGAACTGGACGCCACCATCGCGCAGGCCGACGTGCTGGTGTGTTCGGGCATGTGGCGCAACGACCTGCCGACGATCGCGCCTAGGCTTCGCTTCGTGCAGTCCTGCTCGGCCGGCACCGACCAGTATGACCGCGAGGTGCTGAAGGCGGCCGGCATTCGCCTCGCGAGCGGGCAGGGCATCAATGCCAATGCGGTGTCCGAACACGCCGTCGCGTTGATGCTGGCGCTGCTGCGGCGCATCCCGGAGGCGCGCGACAACCAGGCGAAGCGCATCTGGCGCGGCATGCAGGGCGATTTCGCCAAGCGCGAGGACGAGGCCGGCGGCAAGACCGTGGTGGTGGTCGGGCTGGGGCGCATCGGCGGGCGCATCGCGCGGCTGTGCAAGGCCTTCGGGATGAAGGTGATCGGCGTGCGGCAGAATGTCGCGGGCGGCGCCGAGGGCGCCGACGAGGTGCATTCCTTCCGCGATCTGAAGGGCCTGCTGCCGCGCGCGGATTTCCTGATCCTGGCCTGCCCGCTGACCGAGGAGACGCGCGGGCTGGTGGATGCCGGCGCGCTGGCGGCGATGAAGCCCACCGCGCAGGTGATCAACGTGGCGCGCGGGCGCGTGGTGGACGAACCGGCGCTGATCGCGGCCTTGCAGGCAGGCCGGATCGTCGGCGCCGCGCTGGACGTGACGGCGGACGAGCCGCTGCCGCCCGACAGCCCGCTCTGGGCCATGCCGAACGTGCTGGTCACGCCGCATACCGGCGGCGAGACGCATATGTACGAGGACAATGTGCTCGACTTCATGGTCGAGAACATCGCCCGGCTGCAGCGCGGCGAGAGCGCGCTGGTGAACCAGATCGTCTGAGGAAGCCGCCCCATGCCCACCCGCGAAGGCGCCCTGTCGCGCGCCGCCACCTTCTTCGACAATGGCGGCTTCAAGGCCCTGCTGACCGACCTGGTCGCGATCCCCTCCACCGCGCAGGAGGACAAGCACGCCGCCGATCTCGACCGCTACCTCAATGGCGCGATCGGGCCCTGGCTCGAACGCCTCGGCTTCGCCGTCCAGGTGCGGCCGAACCCGCTGGAGGGCTTCGGCCCGATCCTGACCGCCACGCGCATCGAGGATCCCTCGCGCCCGACCGTGCTGCTGTACGGGCATGGCGACACGGTGCGCGGGCTGGAGGACCAGTGGCGCGCCGGCCTCACGCCCTGGGTGCTGACCGAGGAGGACGGCCAGTGGTACGGCCGCGGCACCGCCGACAACAAGGGGCAGCACGCGCTGAACATCGCAGCACTTGAAGCGGTGATCGCCGAACGCGGCGGCAGGCTCGGCTTCAACGTGAAGGTGGTGCTGGAGATGGCGGAGGAGCGTGGGTCGAAGGGCCTGCGTGATTTCGTCGCCGCGCATGCCGATGAACTGGCCGCCGACGTGCTGATCGCCTCCGACGGTCCGCGCGTGGAGCCTGGCGTGCCGACCATCGCCACCGGCACACGCGGCACCTTCCATTTCGACCTGGTGATCAAGCTGCGGCCGGGCGGGGTGCATTCCGGGCATTGGGGCGGGCTCACGCGCGACCCGGCGATCATCCTGGCGCATGCGCTGACCTCCATGATGGATCGCAACGGGCGCGTGCTGGTGCGCGGCATCCTGCCGCCGACGATGCCGAATTCGGTGCGCGCGGTGCTGGCCGGCTGCCCGGTCGGCGGCGGCGGCGACGCCGCCACCATCGACGAAGGCTGGGGCGAACCCGGTCTGACCAGCGCGGAGAAGATCTACGGCTGGAACAGCCTGATCGTGCTGTCCATGATCTCGGGCCGGCCGGAGAACCCGGTGAATGCGGTGGCGCCCGATGCGCGCGCGCATTGCCAGATCCGCTACACCGTGGACAGCGACCCCTTCACCTTCGCGCAGGCGGTGCGCGACCACCTGGACGCACACGGCTTCCAGGATGTCGCGGTCGAGACCAGCTTCACGCGCATGTCGGCCTCGCGCACCGATCCGGACCATCCCTGGGTGCGCTGGGCGCAGGCGTCGATGGCACGGACGCTCGGCAAGCCTGTGCAGATCATCCCGAATGCCTCGGGCGGGCTGCCGGGGGATGTGTTCGTGGATCACCTCGGCGTGCCGCTGGTCTGGGTCCCGCATTCCTACAATGGCTGCAAGCAGCACGGGCCGGACGAACACCTGCTGATCGCCCCGGCGCGCGAGGGCATCCTGGCCTTCGCCGGCATGTGGTGGGATCTGGGCGACGCCGGCACGCCGTAGCGGGCAGGGGGCGTTACTCTTCCTCACCCCCCGCGACCCGGGGGGCAATGCCGCTGTTACAGTAACCGCGCATGTTCCCCCTCAGCGGCGACTGGCCGCGTGGAACGAGAGGAACGCAGATCATGCGCAAGACGACGACGATGATGGCCCTGGCCGCGGCGCTGGCCGCCGGCACGGCGGGTGTCTCCATGGCGCAGCCGGCCCCCGGTGGCCCGCCCCCCGGCGGCCCGGGCGTGGGGCGCGATGGCGGCCCCGGCCATCATCATCGCGGCCCGCGCGGCGGCGGCTTCGCGATGGGCGAGGCCTTCGCCCGCGCCGACACCAATGCCGATGGCCGCGTGACGCGCGAGGAAGGCGTGATCTGGCTGCAGGCCCGCTTCACCGAGATGGACGCCAACCGCGATGGCGGCGTCACGATCGAGGAGGTGCGCGCCTATTACGAGGCGCAGCGGCCGGCCGGCCGCCGTGGCCCGCCCGAGGCCATGCGCGAGCGCATGCAGGAACGCGGCGCGGCGATGTTCCGCTTCATCGATGTGAACGGCGATGGCCGCGTCACCTTCGAGGAACTGCGCCCGATGGCCGAGGCCGCCTTCCGCGCCGCCGACCGCAACGCCGACGGCGCGCTGGAGCGGAACGAGCTGCGCCGTTCCGGCCCGGAAGGCCGCGGCGACCGCCCGATGCCCGGCCAGCCCGGCCAGCCCGGCGCCCCGGCCCAGCCCGCGCGCTGACGCCGCACGGCACCGCGGAGATCTACCACGGCCCGGGCCTGTCCCGGGCCGTGTGTTGTGGGAAGGGACGTGCGCGCGCCGAAACCCCAGCGGCCCGAGGCCTGCCTCGGGCCGGGAGCGCACGGCGCGACCGCGCCCAACCCACCAGTCGCCGCCCATACGCCATCAAGCGGCGCGAAGCCAAGGCCCGCGGATGCGGGCCGCCCGGCGCCTGAGGGAACAAGCCATACCCCCGCGGATGCGGGCCGCCCGGCGTCTGAGGGAACAAGGAAAGTTGGTGGGCGCGACAGGGATTGAACCTGTGACCCTTCGCGTGTGAAGCGAATGCTCTACCGCTGAGCTACGCGCCCGACCGGGGAGCGCGGAATAGGGGCGCAGGGGGGCGGGTGTCAAGCGCAGGCCCTTGCCTGGCGCGCCGCGCACGCCAATCTCCCGGCATGGTCCGCAAACTCATCCTCGCTGTCCTTGCCGGGCTGGTGCCGGTCGCTGCACCGGCACGCGCGAATCCGATCGCGGCGGACTACGTCGTCAGCCAGATGGGCGTGCCGGTGATGGACATCCGCATCACCATCGACCAGGCGGGCGACCGGTATCGGTTGGCCGCGGTGTCGCGCGCGCGCGGCATCGGGCGGCTGTTCCTGCCGCGCGAGCAGATCGCCGAGGCCGAGGGCGGGCTGCGCGGCCCGCAGGTGCTGCCCGCCCGCTATCGCACCGATGGCGAATGGCGCGGCACGCCGCGCCGCACGGTCATGGAATACCTGGCCGGGACGCCGCGCCTGGCGCTGCTGGAACCCCCCGAGGGCCCCGACCGGATCGCCGTCAGCGCCGAACAGGCCGCCGGCACGATCGACGGCCTGTCGGCGCTGCTGCGGCTGTCGCGCGACGTGGCGGCAACCGGGCGCTGCGACATCCAGGGCGCGATCTTCGATGGGCGGCGCAAGCTGGAATGGACCTCGCGCACCATCGGCGTGGCCGCGCCGCCGATGCGCGGCATTTCCGGCGAGGCACTGCACTGCGCGCTGGAAAGCCGCCTGGTGGCGGGGTTCCGCCGCGGCGACGATCCCGCCTCGGCGGGCCGGCCGCGGCAGGCGGAGGCCTGGCTGGCCGTGCTCGGCGCGGGCCAGCCGCCGCTGCCGCTGCGGGTCGAATTCCCCTCGACCTTCCTCGGCGCGTTTCGGCTCGACCTGCAGCGCGTCGGTGCCGTGGTGCCCGCGCCGGTGCCGGACCGGGTCAGCGCGCCAAGGTCGCCATGATCGCGGGCAGGTCGGCGGGCGTGGCCGCGACGGGCGCGCCTTCGGCCATGTGGGCGGCGCCGTAGCCCCAGCCGGCGAAGATGCAGGGCACGCCGCAGCCCGCGGCGGCACGGACATCGTTGTGGTGGTCACCGATCATCACGGCGCGGTCGTGCCCGGCGCCGGCAGCGGCCAGGGTGGCGCGCAGGTGCCCCGGGTCCGGCTTGCGGACCGGGAAGGAATCGCCCCCGCCCAGCGCGGCGAAGCGGGCTGACAGGTCCAGCGCATCGAGCAGCCTGCGCGCCGCGGCCTCCGGCTTGTTGGTGCAGACCGCGAGGCGCCAGCCGTCGGCGGCGAGCGAATCGAGCACCGCCGGGATGCCCTCGAAGGGCCTGGTCAGCACGGCGGCCTCGGCCTCGTAGTCGGCCATGAAGCTGGCCAGCGCCGCTTCCTCGAAGGCCTGGCCGCGCGCCGCCAGCGCCCGCGTGACCAGCACGCGCACGCCATCGCCGATCATCCCGATCACATCGGGGCGGGTGAAGCCCGGCAGTCCGCGCGCGGCCACCAGCCGGTCCAGCGCGGCATGGATGTCGGCGGCGCTGTCCACCAGCGTGCCATCGAGGTCGAACACGGCGATCTTCGTCATGGGCCGGGCGTAGCGCCGAATGGGCGCGCTGGGAACCGCCCCGGACACATGCGGCAAAGCATGTTGACCGCCGCGGCGCTGGACGCGGCGCGGCGCGACGCGTTACCGGAGGGGCATGACTGCCGCCGCCATCATCCTCGCCGCGGGTCTCGGGACCCGGATGCGCTCCAGCCGCCCGAAGGTCATGCATCCGCTGGGCGGGCGGCCGATGATCCGCCACCTGCTGGCGGCGGTCGAGGCGCGCTTCGGGCGCGTCGTGGTGGTGGTCGGGCCCCAGATGCCCGATCTCGAGGCCGCGGTCGCGCCGCATGGCGTGGCGGTGCAGCGCGAACGCCTGGGCACCGCGCATGCCGCCCTGCAGGCCGTGCCGCTGCTGGACGGGCATGATGGCGATGTCGCGGTGCTGTATGGCGACAATCCGCTGGTCAGCGCGGCGACGCTGGGCCGCCTGCTGGCGGCGCGTGCCGAGGCCGAACTGGTGCTGCTGGGCATGCGCCCCACCGACCCAGGGCGCTACGGCCGGGTCGTGACGCGCGCCGACGGCATGGTGGAACGCATCGTCGAATGGGCCGATGCGACCGAGGCCGAGCGCGCCATCGGCCTGTGCAACGCGGGCGTGGTCTGCGCCGCAGCGGCCGACATGGCGCGCTGGCTGGCGGCCGTGCGTCCCGACAATGCCAAGGGCGAATACTACCTGACCGACGTGATCGCCCTGGCGCGCGCCGAGGGCAAGCGCGTGCGTGCCGTCGAGGCCCCGGAAGCCGAGCTGCGCGGCATCAACAGCCGCGCCGAACTCGCCGCCGCCGAGGCGACCCTGCAGGCGCGGCTGCGCGCCGCGGCGATGGACGCCGGCGTGACGATGATGGCGCCCGAGACGGTGTTCCTTTCGCACGACACCCGCTTCGGCCCGGACGTGACGCTGGAACCGCACGTCGTCTTCGGCCCCGGCGTGAGCATCGAGGACGGCGCGGTCATCCGCGCCTTCAGCCACCTGGAAGGCTGCGTGGTGCGGCGCGACGCCGTCATCGGCCCCTATGCGCGGCTGCGCCCGGGCACGGTGGTGGAACCCGGCGCCCATGTCGGCAACTTCGTGGAGCTGAAGGCGACCACGCTCGGCGCGGGCGCGAAGGCGAACCACCTGGCCTATCTGGGCGACGCGACGATCGGCGCCGGGGCGAACATCGGCGCCGGCACCATCACCTGCAACTACGACGGCGTGAACAAGCACCGCACCGAGATCGGCGAGGGTGCCTTCATCGGCTCCGACACCGCGCTGGTCGCACCCGTGAAGGTCGGCGCGCGCGCGCTGGTGGGTGCGGGCAGCGTCATCACCTCGAACGTGCCTGACGATGCGCTGGCGATCGCACGCGGCCGGCAGGCGGTGTTCGCGGGGCGCGGGTTCAAGGGCAAGGGGCCGGCGCGGCCGGATGAACGCAGCGACGGTGCGGAGCGGACCGCGGCGGCGAAGGAGCAGAACTGATGTGCGGCATCGTCGGCGTCGTTGGGCGCGAAGCGGCTGCACCGCGCATCCTGGAGGCGCTGCGCCGCCTTGAATACCGCGGCTATGACAGCGCCGGCATCGCCACGCTGGTGAATGGCCACATCGACCGCCGCCGCGCCGAGGGCAAGCTGTCGAACCTCGCGGCCGTGCTCGATGCCAGCCCGCTGACCGGCACCACCGGCATCGGCCATACCCGCTGGGCCACGCATGGCGCACCCGTGGAACGCAACGCGCATCCGCACGGCACCGCGCGCGTGTCGGTCGTCCACAACGGCATCATCGAGAACCACGCCGAGTTGCGCGACGAGCTGGAAGCCAAGGGCCAGGTCTTCGAGACCGAGACCGACACCGAGACCTTCGCCCGCCTGGTGGACTGGCATCTCCGGCAGGGTGCGACCCCCGAGGACGCCGCTGCCGCCGCGCTGTCGCGCGTGCATGGCGCCTTCGCGCTGGCCATGGTCTTCGCCGGGCATCCGCGCAAGCTGATCTGCGCGCGGCAGGGCGCGCCGCTGGCGGTCGGCTTTGGCGAGGGCGAGATGTTCGTGGGCTCCGACGCGCTGGCGCTGGCCCCGCTCACGCGCCGCATCGCCTATCTCGACGAAGGCGACTGGGCGGTGGTGAGCGACACCGGCGCGGTCTTCCATGATGCCGGCGGCGCGGTGGTGGAACGCGTCGTGAAGCTGACCGCGGTGTCGGGTGCGGCCGTCGGCAAGGGCAACTATCGCCACTTCATGGAGAAGGAACTGCACGAGCACCCCGTCGTGCTCGGCGACACGCTGCAGCAGTATCTCGAACCCTCGACCCGATCGGTGTCGTTGCCCGCGCTGCCCTTCGATGCGGCGCGCGTGCCGCGGCTGACCATCAGCGCCTGCGGCAGCGCCTTCCTGGCCGGCCTGGTCGGGCGCTACTGGATCGAGCAGGTGGCGCGCATCCCTGTCGATGCGGATGTCGCCAGCGAACTGCGCTACCGCGACCCGCCGCTGCCCGAGGGCGGCGCGGCCATCATGATCAGCCAGAGCGGCGAGACCGCCGACAACCTGGCGGCGATGAAGATGCTGCGCGAGCGCGGCCAGAAGATCCTGTCGATCGTGAACGTCCCCGAAAGCAGCATGGCGCGCGAGAGCGACGCAACCGTGCTGACCGTGGCCGGGCCGGAGATCTCGGTCGCGTCCACCAAGGCGATCACCGCGCAGCTCGCGGTGCTGGCGTGTCTCGCGATCGGGCTCGGGCGCGCGCGCGGCACGCTGTCGGCGGCCGCCGAGGCCGAGCTCACCGCCGAACTTCTCGAAGTCCCCGCCAAGGCCGCCGCCGTGCTGGAACGCGACGCCGAGATCCGCGCCATGGCCGAACAGGTGGCGCAGGCGCGCGACGTGCTGTTCCTCGGGCGCGGCGCGCTGTTCCCGATCGCCATGGAAGGCGCGCTGAAGCTGAAGGAGATCAGCTACATCCACGCCGAGGGCTACGCGGCGGGCGAGATGAAGCACGGCCCCATCGCCCTGATCGACAAGGACGTGCCGGTCATCGCGCTGTGCCAGTCCGGGCCGCTCTTCGAGAAGACCGCATCCAACCTGCAGGAAGCCGCCGCGCGCGGCGGACGCGTGATGGTCTTCACCGACGAGGCCGGCGCCGCGCCGCTGTCACGCTTCGCCGAACGGGTGGTGACGCTGCCCAACGCCGGCGATTTCGCCGCGCCGATCCTGTACACCATCCCGGTGCAGCTGCTCGCCTACCACGTCGCGGTGCTGAAGGGGACCGACGTGGATCAGCCACGGAACCTCGCCAAGAGCGTGACCGTCGAATAGAAATGGAAAGGCCGGGGGAAAGTGAATTCCCCCGGACCCCCTTCTATTTTTCGCCGTTACTCGGGCTGGACGCCGAGGTCGCGCAGGATGCGGCCATAGGCTTCGTATTCCGACTGCACCATCGCGGTGAAATCGGCGCGGGACATGAAGTTCACCGGGACGCGGCGGGTTGCCGCCACGCGGCGGAAGGCCTCGTCCTGCGTGCCGGTGCGGCAGGCTTCCTCCAGCCGCGCCATCACCGGCTCGGGCGTGCCGCGCGGCGCATAGATGCCGACCTGGCTCAGCTGCTGCGCGTCGATGCCCTGTTCACGCGCCGTCGGCACGTTGGGGTAGTCGGGATGGCGGCGCGCGGAGAACACCGCGATCAGCCGCAGCCGGTCGCCCTCGATCAGCCCGCTGGCCGAGGCGACGCCCGCCGCCGAGAAATCCAGGCGGCCCGCCAGCAATTCATTCAGGTGCGGCGGGTCGCCACGGAACGGGATATGGCTGAACTCCACGCCCGTCGCGCGCGTCACGCGCACCATAGCCAGCTGCGGCAGCGAATTCGGCCCGGGGCTGCCGAAGGTCAGCGACCGCCGCCGCCCTTCCGCCACCAGGCCTGCCAGGTCTCGGATCGGGCTGTCGGCGCGCACCACGGCGCCGATGATGTTCTCGTTCGTGCCGCAGACCGGCGCGAAACTGTCGGGGCCGATGCCGAGGTTGCGCACCATGTGCGGCTGCACCACCACCGGCGTGACCGGCGTGAGGCCCAGCGTGTGGCCGTCCGGCGCCGACTGCGCGACGAAGCGCATGCCCACCACGCCCGAGGCGCCGTCGCGGTTGGTCAGCACCACCGGCTGGCCCATCAGCCGCGTGAAGTGTTCGCCCAGCGCACGGCCATAGGCGTCCGACGCGCTGCCGGGCGCATAGGGCAGGACGATGGTGATCGGCCGGTCCGGGAATGTCTGCGCGCCGGCGGCGAAGGGCGCGAGCAGGGCGAGGGCGAGCAGGCTGCGGCGCATGTCTCTCACTCCTCGATGATCGCGACGGCGCGCGTCCAACCCGCCGAGGCGCGATGGATCTTCACGGGGAAGCACGCGATCATGAAGCCGTCCGCGGGAAGCGTTTCCAGCTTCGACAGCTTCTCGATGTGGCAATAGCCGATCTCGCGCCCGGCGCGGTGGCCTTCCCAGATCAGCCCGGCATCGCCGGTGGCCTGCACCTTCTTCTTCGTCAGCGAGAAGGGCGCATCCCAGGACCAGCCATCCGTGCCCGTCACGCGCACGCCCTGTTCCAGCAGCCACAGCGTGGCCGCCTTGCCCATGCCGCAGCCGGAGTGGATGTAGTCATCCTCCCCGTAGCGGGCGCCGGCCGCGGTGTTCACCACCACGATCTCGAGCGGGGCCAGCGTGTGGCCGATGCGCTTCAATTCCGCCTGCACGTCGCCGGGTGTCGCGACATAGCCGTGGTCGAAATGCCGGAAGTCGAGCTTCACGCCTGGCTGGAAGCACCAGTCGAGCGGGATCTCGTCGATCCGCCAGGATGGTTCGCCGCCGGGCACGGTGCGTTCGTTCATGCGCGGGAAGAAGTGGTAGGGCGCGTCGAGGTGCGTGCCGTTGTGGGTGCTGAGCTTCACCTTCTCGACCGCGGCGTAGTTGCCTTCGGGCAGCTCGTCCTCCCGGATGCCGAATTCCTGCGCCATGCCGGGCGCGGTCATCCTGTGGTCGAGGTATTCGATCTCCGGCAATGAACGCGGCGGGTCCGATGCGATGCCGGATTTCAGCGCGACGGAAATGTCGACGATGCCACGGGCCATGGGTGACGTTTCCCTTTGTTGATTACGCCGGCCAGGCGATGGCGGGCAGCAACATCCCGCGGCATTCGCCGAAGCCGATCGGCACGGCGCCGGGGGCCTCGGCGCGGGCGCGGAAGACGATCTCGTCGCCATCCTGGATCCATTTGCGCGTTTCGCCATTCGGCAGCGTGACGGGTCCGGTCAGGCCGATCTCGGCCAGGCAGGCGCGCGCCGTCTCCTCGGGGCCGGAGACGGTGCCGCTGCCCAGCAGGTCGCCGGCCAGAAGGTTGCAGCCATTGGTCGCGTGGTGCGCGACCATGGTCGCCGCGGTCCAGTACATGGCGGCGAATTGCGTGTCGGTCAGGATGAAGGGCGCGGTGCCCTCGGCACGCATCCGCGGCGTCACGATCGCCGCCGTCATCCGCACGGACAGCGCGCCGTTCGACCGGTTCCACGCGCTGTCGAGGTAGGGAAGGGCGGGCGGGTCCTGCACGGGCGCGGCGGTCTCGAAGGGGGCCAGCGCCTCCGCCGTCACGATCCAGGGCGACACCGACGTGGACACCGACTTGCCGAGGAACGGGCCGAGCGGCGGCATTTCCCACCGCTGCACGTCGCGCACCGACCAGTCGTTGAGCAGCCCATAGCCGAAGATGCGGTCGGGCGCGGCGGCCATCGTGACGGGTTCGCCCAGCGCATTCTCCCCGGCGATCCAGACGGCCATTTCGAGTTCGTAGTCCATCGCCTCGGTCGGTCCGAAATGGACGCTGCCATCCTGGCGCTGCCACTGGCCATGCGGGCGGACCACGTCCTCGCCGGAGACGCGCACCGAGGAGGCGCGCGAATGATACGCCACGGGCAAATGCCGGAAGGCCGGCGGCAGCGGGTTCTTCGGGTCGCGCCGCACGCCCAGGCGCGCGCAATGGTCGTAGCTCGCCATGAAGTCGGAGAAGTTGCGCACCGTGGTCGGCAGGTGCATTCGCACCGCGGCCATCGGCACCAGCAGTTCGGGGCGCGGTGGCGCGCCATCGCGCAGCAGCGCCGACACCGCGGCGCGCAGCGCGGCTGATGCGCCGCGCCCCTCGCGCATCAGCGGGCCCAGCGTATCCGCCGCCGCCGCCGGCGTGGCGACGAGCCCCGCCGCATGCGCCGCCCTCAGGTCCAGGATGGCATCGCCGATCGCCACCCCGCAACGCGCGGCGCCGCCATCCGTGCCGAACACGCCGAGCGGCAGGTTCTGGATGGGGAAGTCGATCCCCGGCGCCTGGGCCGAAGCCACCCAGCTGCGCAGTGCGGGATCATGTGTCGCATCGCGACCCGCCATCGGCGTTTCCTCCTGGATTTCGGCGATCATGACCGCGCCGGCGTGGCGCGCAAGGCGGCGAGGCTGACACCGCCCCCCGCGCGGCCTATCCTCGGGGCAATCGAAGGAGGGCCAGCCATGCTCGACGCCATCGCGAAGATCCCGTTGAAGGATCCCGATCTTTTCCGCCAGGCGAACCACATCGGCGGCGCCTGGGTGCAGGCCGACAGCGGCAAGACCATCGCCGTGCGCAACCCCGCCAGCGGGGAGGTGATCGGCAGCGTCCCCGCCATGGGCCGCGCCGAGACGCGCCGCGCCATCGAGGCCGCGAATGCCGCCTGGCCGGCCTGGCGCGCCATGCTGGCGAAGGACCGCGCGGTCATCCTGCACAAGCTCGCGGCGCTGATGCATGCCAATGCCGACGACCTCGCCGCCATCATGACGGCCGAACAGGGCAAGCCGCTCGCGGAAGCGAAGGGGGAGGTGGTCTACGCCGCGTCCTTCATCGAGTGGTTCGCGGACGAAGGCCGGCGCGTCTATGGCGAGACCATCCCGCAGAACGCCAAGGGCCGCCGCATCCTGGTGATGAAGGAACCGATCGGCGTCTTCGCCGCGATCACGCCGTGGAATTTTCCGAGTGCGATGATCACCCGCAAGGCCGGCCCAGGCTGGGCCGCGGGCTGCACGGGCGTGATCCGTCCGGCGAGCCAGACGCCGTTCTCCGCCCTGGCGATCGCCGTGCTGGCCGAGCGCGCGGGCATGCCGGCCGGCGTGTGCAACGTCATCACCGGGCCGTCGGGCGAGACCGGCCGCGAGCTCACCGCCAACCCCATCATCCGCAAGCTGTCCTTCACCGGATCGACGGAAGTGGGCCGCGTGCTGCTCGCGCAATGCGCCGAGACGATCAAGAAGACCTCGATGGAACTGGGCGGCAATGCGCCCTTCATCGTGTTCGACGACGCCGACCTCGACCAGGCGGTGCTGGGCGCCATGGCGTCGAAGTACCGCAACACCGGGCAGACCTGTGTGTGCGCCAATCGCATCCTGGTGCAGGACGGCGTCTACGATGCCTTCGCCGCGAAGCTGAAGACCGCGGTGGAACAGCTGAAGGTCGGCCCGGGGATGGAGCACGGCGTCACCCAGGGCCCGCTGATCAACGCCGATGCGGTGGCGAAGGTCGAGGAACACATCGCCGATGCGCTGGCGCTGGGTGCGACCATCGTGACCGGCGGCCATCGCCATGCCCGCGGCGGCAATTTCTTCGAACCGACCGTGCTGGCGAACGTGCCGCGTGGCGCCAAGATCTTCGGGGAAGAAACCTTCGGCCCGGTCGCGCCGCTGTTCCGCTTCAAGACCGAGGAAGAAGCCATCCAGCTCGCCAACGACACCGAGTTCGGGCTGGCTTCGTATTTCTACGCGCGCGACGTGGGCCGCATCTTCCGCGTGGCCGAGGCGCTGGAATACGGGATCATCGGCATCAACGAGGGCATCATCTCGACCGCCGAGGTGCCCTTCGGCGGCTTCAAGCAGTCCGGCCTCGGGCGCGAGGGCAGCCACATGGGCATCGAGGAGTATCTCGAGGTGAAGTACCTGGCGCTGGGTGGCATCGGGACGTGAACGAGGCGCTCTACCTCGAGGACTTCACCCCGGGCCGGCGCTTCACCGCCGGCCCGGTCACGGTGGACGCGGCCGAGGTCATCGACTTCGCCCGCCGCTACGACCCGCAGCCCTTCCACACCGATCCCGAGGCCGCGAAGGCGCATCCGCTGTTCCAGGGCCATGCCGCCAGCGGCTGGCACACGGCGGCCATGACCATGCGCCTGGTGACCGAGGCGATGGGCACCATCGCCGGCGGCATCATCGGCGGCGGCGGTGACCTGCAATGGCCGCGCCCGACGCGGCCGGGCGACCGGCTGAGCGTCGACATCGAGGTGCTGGAGGTGCTGCCGTCCCGCTCCCGCCCCGACCGCGGCGCGGTGCTGACGCGCAACCGCACCCTGAACCAGCATGGCGAGGAGGTGCAGGTCTTCACCGTCCGCATCGTGGTGCCGCGCCGGCCCGCCGGCTGATCCTCAGCGCAGCGACAGCGCGCGGATGCGGCGCGCGTCCAGGCCCGGGTGGCGCTGCTGCGTGCCGTCGGCGAAGGTGGCGGTCAGCACATAGAGCCCCATGCAGGACGGCATGGCCAGCGTCACCGAGGCCCCCGGCGCCAGCCCGGCCGGGGGAAGGCGGTTCCCGCCCGGATCGGTCCAGCCAGCCTGCGTGTCGTCACTGATCCAGAGGCGGTGTACCGGCTGGCGCGTCTCGTTGCGGATCTCGATGCTGGTCGGCACGGCGCAGGCGAGCGCCGGCCCGGCGCCAAAGGCCATCAGGGCAGCAAGGGCGGGCAGGCGGCGCATCGTGGGTCTCCGGTCGATGGTCGGGCCAGTCTGAACCAAAGGGCGTGGCGCGAATGTGTCGGTCCGCACGCCTGGCGCGGCAGCCATGCCGGGCGCCCCATTGGCCTTCCGCCCCATCCTGCCGATATCCTGCCCTGCAAGACACGGAGCGCACCATGGCCGCCTATGATTTCGACCTTTTTGTCATCGGCGGCGGCTCGGCCGGCGTGCGCTGCGGGCGCATTGCCGCGGGGCACGGGGCGCGCGTGGCGGTGGCCGAGCAACGCTTCTGGGGCGGCACCTGCGTCAATGTCGGCTGCGTGCCCAAGAAGATCATGGTGAACGCCGCCGAATACGGCGCCTGGGCGCAGGATGCAGCGGCCTTCGGCTGGGACATCACGGTCGCCGGCCACGACTGGGGCAAGCTTGCCGCCGCGCGCGATGCCGAGGTCGCGCGCCTGTCGGGCATCTACGGCAAGCTGCTGGCGGGCGCGGGCGTCACCTCCTTCGATGCGCGCGCGACCTTCATCGACGCACACACGCTCGATGTCGGCGGCCAGCGCGTCACGGCGGAACGCATCGTCATCGCGACCGGCGGCACCCCGCTGCGCCTCGACATCCCGGGCGCGGAGCTCGGCCTGGTCTCGGACGACCTGTTCACGCTGAAGGCGCTGCCCAGGCGCAGCATCGTCATCGGGGCGGGCTACATCGCGGTGGAATTCGCCACAATCCTGCAGGGGCTGGGCTCCGAGGTGGACCTGATGTACCGCGCCCCCCTGCCGCTGCGCGGCTTCGACGAGGATGTCCGCGGCGCGGCCGCCGAGGCGCTGGCCGCGCAGGGCATGCGCCTGAACCCCGATGTCGCGCCGACGCGCATCGCCGAGGTCGACGGCCACCTGATGGTGTCAATGTCCAACAACTTCATGCGCGAGGCCGATGCGGTGTTCTTCTGCACCGGCCGCGCGCCGAACACCGCGGGGCTTGGCCTGGACGCCGCCGGCGTGGCGACGAACGAAGCGGGCGCGGTCACGGTGGATGACGAACACCGCACATCGGTGCCGCACATCTACGCCATCGGCGATGTGATCGACCGGGTGAACCTGACGCCGATGGCCACCGCCGTCGGCCACGCCCTGGCCGATACGCTGTTCGGCAACAACCCGCGCCGCGCCAGCTACGAGAACGTGCCCACCGCCGTGTTCATGTCGCCCCCCATCGCGACGGTCGGCCTGACGGAGACCGACGCGGCGCGGATCGGCCCGGTGGACATCTACGCCACGCGCTTCACGCCGATGCGCCACACCATCAGCAAGCGGGAAGGACGGCGCACGCTGATGAAGCTGGTGGTCTGCCAGCGCACGCAGAAGGTGCTGGGCGCACATATGCTCGGCGAGGATTCCGCCGAGATCATGCAGGGCATCGGCATCGCCATCGCGATGGGCGCGACGAAGCAGGATTTCGACCGCACCATCGGCATCCACCCGACCGCCGCCGAGGAATTCGTCACGCTGCGCACCCGCACGCGCGAGGCCGGCGTGGTTCAGGCGGCGCAGTAGCCGCCGCCCGCCGCATCGGCGCCTCACGCCAGGCCGTTGATCCGTGCCTCGAAGCCGCGGAACAGGCCGACCGCCTTGGCGTCGAAGAAGGGCAGGATCTGGCTGAGGAAGACCCCCGCCGTGCCGCGCCCATGGTCGATCCAGTAGAAGGTATTGCCCAGCCCCGCCCAGGCCAGCCCGCCCGCCGCGCGGCCCTGCGGCGACTGCGCGCGGTTGACCAGGAACGACAGGCCCCAGCCGCAGGACAGGCCGGGGAAGAAATCCGCGTCATGGGTTGCGGCGGGCAGCGCGCTGACCATGGGCTGCACCGATAGCGGCGCGATCTGGTCGCGCGCCATCTCGGCGACCGTCGTGGCCTTCAGCAACCGCTCCCGCCCATGCCGCCCGCCATTCAGGATCATCCTCGCGAAGGCCATGTAGTCGGCGGCGGTGGAATACAGCCCGCCGCCGCCGGTATCGAATTCCGGGTCCTGCTCGGTCTCGAAGGGGATCGGCGCCAGGGCGCCATCGGCGGCGCGCACATGCATGCCCGCCAGGCGGGCGCGCATGTCGGGTCGCAGCTTGAAGGCCGTGTCGGTCATGCCGAGCGGGCCAAAGATGGTCTCCGCCATATGCGTGCCGAGCCGCTGGCCGGTCACCGCCTCGACCATCTTGCCCGCCCAGTCGAGGCCGATGCCGTAGTGCCAGCCCTCGCCGGGGTCGAACAGCAGCGGCAGGTTCAGTGCGGCGTTGCGGCAGGTGCTCATGGATGGCGTGCCGGTGGCCTTGCGGAAGCGCAGGATCTCCGCGCTCCACATGTCGTAGGCGAAGCCGGAGGTATGGGTCAGCAGGTGCCGCAGCGTGACCGGGCGCCGGGGCGCGCGCAGCACCGGCTGGCCGGCGGCGTCGAAGCCCTCCAGCACCTGCACGGCGCCGAGCGCCGGCAGCACCTCCGCCGCCGGGGCATCGAGCGACAGCCGCCCGGCCTCGACCAGGCGCATCGCCGCGGTCGCGGTGATCGCCTTGGTCATGGAGGCGATCCAGAACACCGTATCCCCTGCCATGGCATCGTCCGTGCCCAGCCGGCGGAGGCCATACCCGGCGACGAAGCCCGCTTCGTCCCGCCCGCCGGCGGCGACCACCACCCCCGGGATCTCGCCGGCCTGCACGGCCCCCTGCATCAGGATTGCGACAGCGTCGTTGTGGTCCATGGCGTCCTCTCATGGCGGCCCCGCAAGCCTCGCACGGACGCCGCACTTCCCCCATCCCCGGCCGCGCGGCTAAGGTGGCGGGCTTTCATGGAGGAGAGTGCCAGACAATGACCGCGCGAGGCTGGAGCCCCGAATCATGGCGGGCGATGCCGATCCGGCAGGTGCCGGACTACCCGGACCAGGCGGCGCTTGCCGCGATGGAAGGGAAGATCGCGCGATTTCCCCCGCTGGTTTTTGCAGGCGAGGCCCGGCGCCTCCGGGCGGCGCTCGCGCGCGCCGGCGATGGACAGGCCTTCGTGCTGCAGGGCGGGGACTGCGCCGAGAGCTTCGGCGACTTCACCGCCAACGTCATCCGCGACACCTTCCGCGTGCTGCTGCAGATGGCCGTGGTGCTGACCTTCGGCGGCCAGGTGCCGGTGGTGAAGCTCGGGCGCATGGCGGGGCAGTTCGCCAAGCCGCGCAGCAGCGACACTGAGACCCAGAACGGCGTCTCCCTGCCATCCTATCGTGGCGACATCGTCAACGGCCCCGACTTCACGCCCGAGGCGCGCATCCCCGACCCGTCGCGCATGGAATTCGCCTACATGCAGTCGGCCGGCACGATGAACCTGCTGCGCGCCTTCGCGACGGGTGGGTATGCGGACCTGCACCATGTGCACCGCTGGAACCTCGGCTTCGTCGAGCGCAGCCCGCTGGCCAGCCGCTATGCGGACCTGGCCACGCGCATCGACCAGACGCTGAACTTCATGCAGGCGTGTGGCATGTCCGACCTGCCGCAGGTGCGCGAGACGGATTTCTACACCAGCCACGAAAGCCTGCTGCTGCCCTATGAGCAGGCGCTGACCCGCGTGGATTCCACCACCGGCGATGCCTATGCCTGTTCGGCCCACTTCCTGTGGATCGGCGACCGCACCCGCCAGCCGGACGGCGCGCATGTGGAATTCCTGCGCGGCGTGAAGAACCCGATCGGCATGAAGGTCGGCCCGTCCATGGATGCGGACGAGCTGGTGCGCCTGACCGAAATCCTGAACCCGGTGAACGAGAAGGGCCGGCTGACCCTGATCTCCCGCATGGGTCACGACAAGGTCGAGGCCAAGCTGGCGCCGCTGGTGCGCGCGGTCCAGAAGGCCGGGCGCAACGTCACCTGGCTGTGCGACCCGATGCACGGCAACACCACGACGGTCGCCGGCTACAAGACCCGCGTCTTCGATTCCATCCTGGCAGAGGTGCGCGGCTTCTTCGACGTGCACGAGGCCGAGGGCACCATCGCCGGCGGCGTGCATGTCGAGATGACCGGCTCCGACGTGACCGAATGCCTGGGCGGTGCGCACCGGCTGTCCGAGACCGACCTGTCCGCCAACTACGCGACCTTCTGCGACCCGCGGCTGAATGCCGAGCAGTCGCTGGAACTGGCCTTCCTGATCGCGGAGGAATTGAAGGCGCGCAGGTCGGCCGGGCAGGCGGCGCCGGCCCAGGCCGCGCAGTGAACAAGCCGCCACCGCTGGGCGGCACCCCGCTCGGTGCCGCGCTGGCCACCGGGGTGCCGCGGCGCGCGGCGCCCGATGCGCCGGCGGCCGATACCGCCGATGCGGTGATCGCCGCGCGGACCGATTCCTACTTCAACCGCACCAAGGCGATCGTGCAGCGCTTCGGCGATGCGCGCGTGACCTATGCGGTGTTCCTGCGCCGGCCGGTGGTCTCCGCACCACGGCTGATGCTGGATTGGCTGCGCGCGGTGGCCAAGGCGCGCGGCGCCGACATCGACATCGAATTGATGCACGAGGAAGGGCAGTGGGTCGGCGCGGGCGACCCGCTGCTGTATGTGACCGGGTCCTTCGTGGCGCTGGCGGACCTCGAGACCATCCTGCTGCAGAAGCTGGGCGCGGCCTGCGTCGCCGCGCACAACGCCTACCAGATGTGCCTGGAACTGCCGGGCGTGGCGTTCCTGGCCATGGAGGCGCGGCACTGCGCCGGCGCCGAGATGCAGGAGATGATGGCCTATGCCGCCGCCGTCGGGTCCCGCGCGGCCCAGGCCGAGGGCGCCCGCGGCTTCATCGGCAATGCCAACGACGCCACCGCGCACTGGTTCGGCCAGAATGCCGGGCGCGGTACCATGCCGCATGCGCTGATCGGCTATGCCGGGTCCACCGTGCGGGCCGCCGAGATGTTCCACGAGGCCTTCCCGACCGAGGCCTTGACGGTGCTGGTGGATTACTTCGGGCGGGAGGTGACCGACGGGCTCGCGGTGGCGCACCGTTTTCCCGCGCTCGCCGCGGAAGGCCGGCTCGCGATGCGGCTCGACACCCATGGCGGGCGGTTCCTGGAAGGGCTCGACCCGGCGGAATCCTACGCCGTGCTGGAACGCCACGCGCCCGGTGCGATCCGCCGCTACCGCAGCGAGACGGAGCTGCGGCACCTGGTCGGCACCGGTGTCTCCGCCGCTGCGGTGTGGCGGATGCGCGAGGCGCTGGACGAAGCGGGCTTCCCCAAGGTGCGGATCGTCGCCTCCTCCGGCTTCGGCGTGGGCAAGTGCCGCGTCATGCACGAGGCCCGCGCGCCGATCGACGTGGTCGGCACCGGGTCCTTCATTCCCGATGTCTGGAGCGAGACCTACGCCACCGCCGACATCGTCGACTATGACGGCGCCGCGCGCGTGAAGGTCGGCCGCGAGTTCCTGCTGCGCCATGGCGAGGCGCGGCGGAAGAACGGCGGCCACGCATGAGGGTGGTGCGCCGCGCCGGGCCGGCGCCCTGCGGCGCATCCGTCGCCCCAGCCGGCCCGCGCGTCGAGGGCTGAACCTCGCCAAGCCAGACCGACAGCGCGCGCGAACGGCGCATCGGCTGGCTCTGCGCCGGGTTGCTGCTGCTGGTCTGGGCGAGCTTCCACCTGGTCTCGCGCTTCATCGTCCGCGACGGGCTGACGCCCTGGGATGTGGCGATGCTGCGCTACCTCGGCGCCTTCGTCTGCGTGCTGCCGCTGCTGGCCCTGCATGGCCGGCCGCGGATCGCGCCGCGCCGGCTGCCGGCGGTGCTGGTCTTCGCCGGCTTTGGCTTCCCGCTCTGCGCCTATGCCGGGTACCAGCTGGCGCCGGCAGCGCATGGCGCGACGGTGATGGCGGCTGGCCTGCCTGCCGTCACCGCGCTGCTCGGCGCCGCGCTCGGTCAGTCGCGGCTGACGCTGCGGCGGGTGGCGGGGCTCGGCGTCATCTGCCTGGGCAGCGTGTTGCTGGCCTGGACCACGAGCGGCGCCTGGGAGGGTGCCTGGCGGGGCGACCTGCTGTTCCTGGCGGCGGTGTCGAGCTGGGCGGTCTATACGCTGCTCGTGCAACGCTGGGCATTGCCGGCGCTCGATACCACCATCGCGATCGGGCTGCTGGCCGCACCGATCTTCCTGCCGATCTGGTGGTTGTTCCTGCCCTCGGGCCTGGCGCAGGCATCCTGGACGGTGATCCTGACGCAGGCGGCGTTCCAGGGGGCAGGGGCCTCGGTGCTGGCGGGCATCCTCTACACGCGATCGGTCGCGGCGCTGGGGCCGACCGCGACGACCATGATCGGCGCGGCGGTGCCCGCCCTGGTCGCGCTGACCGCCTGGCCGCTGCTGGGGGAGGTGCTGCCGCCGGTCGGCATCCTGGCGGTGCTGATGGTCTCGGCCGGCATGTTGGTGGGGATCGGGCGGCGTCCCCCCTGACGCGGGCGCGCGGGTTGCTCTATCTATCCGCCATCATGGCCGACACGCTGAAGATCGCCCTCGCGCAGATCAACACCACGCATGTGGGCGCGCTGCGCGCCAATGCCGACCGCATCCGCGCCGCGCGGGCCGAGGGGGCGCGGCTGGGCGCCGACCTGGTGGTCACGCCGGAATTCTCGGTGGGCGGGTATCTGCCCGAGGACCTGGTCCGCAAGCCGGCCTATGTCGCCGCCTGCGCGGAGGTCATCGCCGAACTGGCCGCCGAGACCGCGGATGGCGGGCCGGGACTGATCGTCGGCGGCCCCTGGCAGGATGGCGGGAAGCTGTTCAACGCCGCCTTCCTGCTCGATGGCGGACGGATCGCCGCGCGCCGCGCCAAGCACGAACTGCCCAACTACGGCGTGTTCGACGAAAAGCGTGTGTTCGACGCCGGCCCGGTGCCCGGCCCCGTTCCCTTCCGAGGCTTCCGGATCGGGCTGATGGTCTGCGAGGATTGGTGGCTGCCGACCGTGGCGGAGACGCTGTGCGAGACCGGCGCCGAGATCCTGCTCTCGGTCAACGGTTCCCCCTTCGAAGCCGACAAGCACGACTGCCAGCGCCTGCCGCTGGCGGTCTCGCGCGTGGTCGAGACCGGGCTGCCCTTCGTCTTCCTCGGCCAGGTGGGCGCGCAGGACGAGATCGTGTTCGACGGCGCGTCCTTCGTGCTGAACCCCGACCGGTCGCTGGCGCAGCTGCTGCCGATGTTTGAGGAACGCGTGGTAGTGACCGAATGGCGGCGCGAGGGCGATCGCCTGGTCTGCACGCCGGGCGAGATCACGCGCACGCCCGATAGCCTCGGGCAGGTCTATGGCGCGATGACACTCGGCCTGCGGGACTATGTGAACAAGAACGGCTTTCCCGGCGTGGTGCTGGGGCTGTCCGGCGGCATCGATTCTGCCATCTCGGCCGCTGTGGCGGTCGATGCGCTGGGGGCGGACCGCGTCCATGCGGTGATGATGCCATCGCCCTATACCAGCGCCGACAGCCTGGAGGACGCGGCGGAATGCGCCCGCCTGCTCGGCATCCGCTACGACACCATCGGCATCGGCCCGGCGATGGAGGCCTTCGGGGCCATGCTGGCGCCGGCCTTCGGCAACCGTCCGGCCGACATCACCGAGGAAAACATCCAGTCGCGCATCCGCGGCGTCACGCTGATGGCGCTGTCGAACAAGTTCGGATCGATGCTGCTGACCACCGGCAACAAGTCCGAGATGAGCACCGGCTACGCCACCATCTATGGCGACATGGCGGGCGGCTATTCGGTGCTGAAGGATGTCTACAAGACCATGGTCTTCGCGCTGTGCCGTTGGCGCAACGCGCATGTGCCGGCAGGCGGGCTTGGCCCCGCCGGGCTGGTGATGCCAGATCGCGTCATCACCAAGCCGCCGTCCGCCGAACTGCGCCCCGACCAGAAGGACCAGGACAGCCTGCCGCCCTATGAGGTGCTGGACGCCATCCTGGAAGGGCTGATCGAGGGCGAGAAATCCGTCGATGCGCTGGTGGCCGACGGCCATGACCGCGCGTTGGTGCTGCGCGTGTGGAAGCTGCTGGACCGCGCCGAGTACAAGCGCCGCCAGGCGCCGCCGGGGGTGAAGATCACCGCACGCGCGTTTGGCCGCGACCGGCGGTATCCGATCACCAACGGCTTCACCGCTCTCGTTCGCTGACCTCCTGCCCGTGCCCGTCGCGGCCTTGACACGCCCGGCACGGCCCGCCATCAAGGGTTTCCGAACACTCGCTGGGGTAACGCCTCCTCCCGACGCGTCCTCGCCTGACCCACTTGTGCCCTGACACGCCCGGGTCTTTTGTGTCCGGGGCGTGTCACGACACAGGGGTCGGCGCCGGGCAGGAGGGGCAAGGCATGGGAAGTCTGAGGCAGAGGTCGGGGGCCTGGACCGCGGCTGTGCGCCGCGACGGGCAGTCGCAGTTTAGAACTTTCAGCACGAAGGCAGACGCTCAGGCGTGGATAACGGCGACAGAAGCCGGCATTCGCAGAGGTGAGGTTGTCGGGCGTGCAGGGCCGGCGCGCACGGTGGCAGACGCCATCGACGGCTATGTTGCAGACTTCGCGGACAGCAAGGCATGGGGTCAGAATAAGGAGAACACCCTCGCCGTCATCCGGCGCGAGATTGGCCTCGTTCCGCTGCGCGACCTGAGCAAGACCAGGGTAATAGCCTGGTTGAAGGACATGGAAGGTCGGGGACCTGCGACCCGGGCGTCGTTCCTGTCCTATCTGACCGCGGCCATGCGCGGGGCGAAGGACGCCCGCAACCTACCTGTCAATGTGAACGCCCTCGAGGAGGCGCGGTCCACGGCAACCGGGATGGGCCTGATAGGTCGGTCCAAGGTGCGCACGGCCCGGATAACCTTCGCGCAGGCTATGGAAGCGGCGGCGGCGGCCCGGGACGACGAGACAAGGGACCTGATAACCCTGCTCGCGCACCTCCCTCTGCGCATGGGGGAGGCTCTGCAGTTTTCGGCGGAGACGCGGCACGGTCCGGACGGCCGCGCGCAGGCGGTCCGGAGAAAAGACCCGCGAGGCCCGAAGGCGGCCATCATCCCCCTGCCCGTCATCCGGGGCCTGGACCTTGCGGAGTTGGTCAACAGGCGCATCGACGCGGGCGGGGGCCGGGCATGGCCGCATCGCACGCTGGTCTATAGCATGCGCATCCGGCGTCTGTTCGATCGGCTCGGGCTTGAGAACACCGCACATGACCTGCGCGCCATGGTCATCACGGAATGGCTTATGAATTCGGTGCCCCTGCCTGTCGTGCAGAGGTTCAGCGGCCATACGGGGAACACCAGCACCACGCTGCGCGTCTATAGCCGGGTGAATGAGGCCGAAGTGCTGGCCGCGCTCACGGAGAGGATGGGGGGCTAGATAGCCCCCCGGCGCGCAACGCCGAATGACTGCCGCATGACGCCGTCCATCTGGCCCTTGGCCATCGCATCTTGGACAAGGGCCACCACGGCGATTTCAATCTCGCGGCCCCCCAGGCTGTTCGTCCGCTCGGTTGCGGTCGCCCTGGTGTTTGGTGCCGTGTTGTTCACGACGATGTTCACGTCGCCACCGCCGCGGGCCTGCGGGTCCGGGATTACCAGCCCGCGCCCGATGGTGCCGCCCTCGCTTCCGAAGGACAGCGCGCGCGCCACGCCCCCGCCGCCGTCGCCACCCTCCGCAGGGAAGCCCGCGAAGGCGCGGCCCTGGCCCGTGCTGCCCCCGCTGCCCGGCGGTGGCGTGCCGATGGCCCCACCGAACGCATTGAAGGCTGCCTTGAGCGTCTGTAGGATGGCCGCCTGGATGGTCATCTTGTAGACGAAGTCGATGACCGAACTCAGGATGCTTGAGAGGGTCTTCTTCCATGCATCTTCGAATGACACGGCCCCGGTGCCAAGTGCGGCCAGCGTGGCGCTGAACTGCCCGTCGATTGCTTCCGCGGCGCTGTCGCTCGCCTTCTGCAGCGCGGTCGCCGTGGACTGCGCACCGCTCGCCACGGCATCCGTGGCGCGCTTCGCGATTGCTTGCCACTGCTCAAATGACAGGCCGCTACCCGCGAGGCTCTCTCCCATCGCGGCCAGGGCGGCATCCACCTTCGCGCGGGCCTGCTCGGCGCTGGCGCCACCCTGCGTGAGCGACGTGCTGAGCGTCGTGGCGTAGGTTTCCACGGCCCGGGTGACGGTCTCGATGCCGCCGAGGGCCGAAAGCCGGCCGCTGCTAAACAGTTCGAAGGTTCGCGCGATGGAAGCGTTAAAGTTCTCCAACGGGTTCCTGGTCTGGTCATACAGGCGCTGCGCGGCGGCTGCCAGTTCATCCACGGCGCGCGACGCGCTACCTCCGCCTCCGCCGATGGCCGTGGGCGTCTGCGGCGCGTTGGGTGGTAGGGGCAGGGAGGCGTCGCGGCGCAGCCCGGCGAGTTCGCGCCGCGCGGTGGCCAGTTCGTTGGTCGTGGCCTGCGCACGGGCCTGGACGTCTGCCAGAAGCACCGCGTTCTGCTGCGCGGCGAACGAGTCCGGGTCCCTGCTGGCGTTCTGTTGGGCCTCAAGCAGGCGCCGTTCCTGCTGCAACAGGCCCTGCATCGCGTTGTCGAGTTGCGTGACGCGCCGGGTCGCGGCCTCGAGTGGCGAGGTGGGGATGATGTTGAACAGTTGGCCCACCAACCGGAAGGTGCCGACGATGTCCTCAATTCTGTTGATGACGAACGCGATGGCATTCGTGATGTAGTCGAGGAAGGTCGCAATCACGGGCGTGACGAACGCGATGGCATTCGTTATGGCGGTGTTGATGACGGAGCCCAGGTCGTCCCACGCGAGGCTCAGGCGCCGAACGCTGTCCACGGCATCGGTGGCGAGGGAGACGCCGAACCTCTCCGACCTCGTCTGCGTGGAAGCCAGCGTGTCTCCGAGTTGCGCCATCGCGGCAATGGCGACGCGCGCGTTGTCTTCTCCGAAGAGTTGCATCGCCACGCCCAGGCGCTCGGTGTCGCTGGACATTTCGCGAAATGCCGACGACAGGTCGTCGAAGATAAGCGAGGTGTCACGGGCCGAACCGTCGATGTTGCGGAACGCGACGCCCAGCGTCGCGAAGATGTTGTTCTTCGCCTCGTCGCCGCGGCTGGCCTCGGCAACCGCAAGGCGGAATTCGCCTAGCACATCGGTGGCCTTGTCGGCGTCGGCGCCCACGGCCTGGAAGGCACCTTGCAAGGCTAGCAGATCGCGCGCACTGACGCCCAGCGACTGGCTGGCGTTGGCCAGGGCCGTGGTCTGGCTGATGGCGTTGCTGATGGCCCCGATGGCCTTGTCGAGGGCAATGTAGCCTGCTGTGACCGCTAGGAGGTTGCGACCCAGGCCGGCCAACGCGGCGCTCGCACGGCTGGTGGCGCTCGACATGCTGTTGCCGATTGCGCGGCTGGCGTTCTCGGACGTGCGCTCGGTGCGACGCAGCGCGCTCTCGGTTCGCTTGAGCGCTGCTTCCAGGTTCCCGATGCGGGCGTCGAAGGCAATGACGAGGTCTGCGGTGGCCATAGGTCGCGCTCCTCAGTTGATGGAACTGCCGGGCGGCGGGTCCGGGATAGGCGGGTTGGGCAGCACGGGCTGCGTGGGCGGGGCGCCGGTCTCTCTGAACGTCACCAGGGCCTTGACCACGTGCTTGAAGGCGTCGGCCACGATGGCGTCCATGACTTGGCGGCGGTGATGCTCGACGGCCGCGCGCACGTCCGCGGGCAGGTGCGCCGTGGCGGCGGCGGCCTCGTCACGGCTCTGGCGCTCGGTGCGCAAGAAGCCCTCGGTGATCAGCGTGAGTATGGGCCTGACATCGACAACGATGTCGGTGCCACCGGGGTCGTCGGTCACGGCGCCGGCACCACGGCCCGGGCGGTGACACGGGCCGCGGCCTCGTGTTCGTCCAGCCGGTCCAGGTGCATCTGCGCGTTGCAGAGGTCGGCTTCCGCGGTGGCCAGCGACTTGGCGAACTTGGCCTGCATTTCACGAATGCTGCCCACCTTCATCGCGGCGGCATCACGGAGGCGCACGGCGCGCTCACGGCTCACAAGACCCGGCGGGGTCGGCGTGGGCGTGGGCGGTTCCTTCGCGAACAGGGAAGCGGCCTTCGCGAGCAGACCCCCCGCACCGCGCGTGTATTCCATCGTCATCGTTACTTGCTCCTCGCCTTGAGTTCTGCGACCTCGCGTTCCAGCGCGGCGATCCGGCCCGTGATGATGGTGTGCTGCGCCCGCTCAAGGGCAGCCTTCTCCGTGTTCATCTGCTTGAGGAACATAAGGAAGCCATCACGGAAGCGGTCGAGGTCGGTGAACGACACGGACCGCTGCACCTGCGCCGAGGTGTGCTTGACGTGCGGCTTCGCCTTGCCCGGCGCACGGAAGATGTCGGACATCAGTTGAACTCCTCGTCCGTGTCGCCGGGCTGTGGAGCGCCGGCATTCCATTGGAGTTGCGCCAGCACCTGCCGCAGGAGGGTGCTGCCGGCACGCTGTTCCTCGAGCAGCGAGGCCAGCAGCGTGATAATGGTTGGCGGCGTGACCGGCGCCGACAGGATGGTGCCCCGCGGCACGGGCGGGAGGTCGATCGGTCGGGCGCCCGCTGCGATTGCCTCGTCGAGGTGGGCACACGCATCATCGAAGTCATAGACGCGCTGCGCGTCGATATGCGTAAGCACCATCGAGGCTTCGGCCGAGGTCACCTGCGCCTCCTTGCTCCCCGGAATGGGCCGGTTCGTCCGGTAGGCGAACAGGCACAGAATTGGGGTCTGCGGCCGGGTGGCGGTGGCCGGAAGGATGATTCCAATTCTGGGCGAAGCGCCCAAGGGGCCTGCGCCGGAATGGTGGGCACCGCCCGTCTGCAAGGGCTGCGGCACGACCCCGGCTTCGCTGCACTTGCGGAACAGGACGGCCGTGCGCGCGGCGCTATCCGCATCAAGCGGCGGAAAACCCTGCCTCGAGAACCATTCCGACTCCGAGATAGGGGCCGGGCGGGGGGCGGCGGTTGCAGTCTGGGAGGCTGACATTGCGAGGGGTTCCCTGTTGCGGCCATCCGGCGGGCGCTTAGCCAGGGAGGCCACTAAGCACCCGCCGGATGATGTTCGCGCAGGTCCGTGGGACCGGCATGACAGTCTAGCACAGTTCTTTGAGTGTGTCAAGATGGCGCGCAGAATAGGGCGAGTTGTGTCGAGTAACGCGAACTATAGTTCGAGTGCCCCGGGTGACAGCCTACACAAGTCTTAGGGGCCGGTGGTTTGGGGATAGGGGGGTCACCGCTTCGAACATTCCCCCCTCAAGTTTCGAACGCAAGGTTGCGCAGAACGCAAGGTCAGTCTGCAAGTAACACTGAGTGCGAGAACTTATGCGGGAGGTTCCGGCGTGGTTTTATACTGGCACGGCAATCACGCCGACCAGGAGCAACACCAATGGCCATCCATCACGCCACCGCAGCCCGCGCCGCACGTCTCGGCCTGACCCTGACCGAGGAGGCCGGGCAGGTGGTCGTCCGTTTCGAGGACGTCATCATCACGGCCGCGGAGAACCCGAAGGCCGCGCTGCAAGCGGCGGCCGACATGCTCGAGGAGGCCGGCTATGAGGAATACAACGACCTCGCCTCGGACCTTGAGCAGAACGGCGAACACGAGGGCGGGCAGCCCGGCGACCTGGAAGACCCGGAACCCGAGGAGGAGGAGGGTGGCCAGTCAGCCCTTGCCCGTCAGATGGCGAAGTTCAGGGCCAGGTATGTGAAGGACGAGACCGGTCGCACGTCCAACGGGGACGAGGTCGCCCTGGCTCTCGGCCGGGTTTGCCAGAACCTCGCCGGGCCGGAACTGAGGGCAGCCCTGGAAGACCTCGCGGCGCGGAATGCGATCGACGCGGGGAGGTGGGCGCACCTCAAGACCGGCCAGTTCCGGATGAACCTCGGGAACGTCCTGCGGGGCAAGGTGCGCCGGGGGGAGGAGGTGGTCGGCCTCTGACCGGCGGGGTCGTCGCTCGCGCGGGACGGGGGACGGACGGCCTTTTCCGGTCGCCGGGCGGCGAGGGGGCGGGCGGGCGCCGCGCGCCGCGGGAGACCCCCAGGAGGCCGGCGACGGCAGGGTCCCGGGCCGCCGCACGCACCCAGGCCAGCGCGCTGCACGGTTGGAAGAGGCTGCGCGCACGGTATAGAGGAGGCGCTGCACGGCTGGAAGAGGCTGCGCGCACGGCCCGACCGCTCCGACGCTCCGCCCTCGCGCGCCCGATCGTCCCCCGGGGGCGACGCGGACCGCCCTCTCGTTCTTCTCTCCCCCCCTCTGAGAGAGAGAGGTCGGAGTGGTCGGAGCGGTCGGAGGGCCGGCCTCCGTGGCCGCCTCTGGCCAGCCGGTTATGGTGGAGCGGGGCCGGAGCGGGATCGGAGCGGCCGGGGGACGTGCACCCCCGGCGCTGGTGTCGTGGGGGAACCGTGGCCGCCGCCCCGGCCCCCCCCGCTCCGGTCTAACAGGCCCCGCTCCGCCCCCCCGCTCCGGGATAACAGCCCCCGCGCTCCGCCCCCTCCACAAGCCCCTCACTCGCCTTTCCGGAGGCGCATTCCGTGAAGGGTGCTGACCGTCGCCTTGCCGTTCGGGTCCGTGCCCGAATTACCCCCCACCGGAATGTTTTGGAGGTCGAGCAGCCGGGCCGTGCGCGCGTCGCCCCGGACCAGAACGCGAGGCTTCTCGGCCCCCGTGAAAGCCTGCACCTCCTTGGTAACGGACGTGGGGCGCAGGGGCTTGAACCCGGCCCGTGACAGCGCGGCCTTCACCCGGAACACCTCGTTATCCGGAAAGCCCTGGCCCCGCTCGATCTTGAGGAACTCGAGCAGTTTGCCGTTCGAAATCCAGGCATCGTGACCGACAGGACCCGACCCGTCCTTGCATTCAAGCGCGTCGAGGAACCCCAGCCACTCCGCCACTTGGTCATCCCAGGCTGTCGTGACCACGGCGTCCGCGGCGCGCTCCTGCTGCGCCGTGACCAACTCGGTGGGCAGGACCAGGGCCTCGTGACCAAGTTCCTGGTAGCGGTGCAGGGACTGCGCCCACAACTGGTCGCGGTTTTCGACCACCCACGGAATGTCGATCAGGTTCGTGGTGTGCGACGCGGTCTTGAGACCCCAAAACCGCCTGTTGCCGCCCGTGTCGCGAAGGTATTCTTCACTGTTGGTGGTGCCGGCAAGGACCCAGTAGCGGGGCACGTCCATGAAGGTGCGTCCCCACGGAAACCGGAACTTGTCGGACGTGCGGGTGATGGCGGACTTGAGAGCCTCAGCCTCCGCTATGCGCATGCCCGATAGTTCGGCCAGTTCCACGACCAGACAGCCCGCGCCGCACATGCCGGCCTCTTTGGGGTTCTCCAACTGCTTCACGCTCATGCTGTCCGTGAACCACTCCTTGTAGGGCACGAGCGACGCGAAGAAGGTGGACTTACCCCCGCCCTCGCGCCCGACCAGAATGATGACCCCGTCAAACTTGGTGCCCGGCTTGAAGGCCCGTGCGGCCAGACCGCAGAACCACGCCCGCGCCATGGCTTCGTCTAGGGGCGTGCGCTCGACCTTTAGGGCCGTGAGCAGCCCTGGAATGCGGTCCTCGCCGTCCCACGGTGGCAGCGAGCGTAGCCACTCCTTGACCGGGTCGAACTTGTTTGCCTCGGCCGCCTGCGCCATCGCGCGCCAAACCTTCTCCACCGTGATGGTGTAGTTGAACAGCGTGGACACCGCGCCCACGATGGTGGCAACGATGCCGTCCCTGACCGACGCCCAGGCTGCGCCGATGTCGAGCGTGCCAATCTTGCCCTTGAGGCCCAGCAACTCGATGGTGTTGGTGTGTTCGTTGTAGCGGTAGCGCGCGTTTATCTTGAGCGCGACCATGATGTTGTCGTTGTGTGCGCAGGGGATGGCGTTGCCTTCCTTGTTCGTGCGCAACTCGTTGTCGCGCGCCGCTAGCGCCTTGGCCTTGCTCATTCGGGGCGGCTTCCCGGGCGTGACCTTCTCGCTCGGCTCTTGCCCGTCGTCGTCGGGCCTGCTATCGTCTGTCATCGGTAGTTTCCTTGCTGGTGGGGTTGGCGCCCAACCGGTTGCGTGAATAGAAGGCCGCAGGGGGTAACCTCTGCGGCCTCAAGCGTGTTGGGATGCTGCTTGCTCTGCTTTGATGCGCGCCCTCCTGTTCTTGCTCATGATGACGCCCTTCGCGCGCAGGCGACCCCGCCACCGCGCGAGCCACTCGGAGTAGTCATCTAGCGTGAGGCCGCGGGCGGCTGCGCGCCTTGCCATGATGGCTTCGCGCTCGGCGTCGGTCAGCAACGCCCAGGCCGGCCTCCACAGAGCGCCATCCAGGACCAACCGTGCGGCACGGCTGCTAATGGGGCGTCCGGGAATAGCCAGGCTTATGAGTTTGACCTGCCCACCGGCCGCGTAGGCGCGTAACGCCGCGGCCTGGAACTCGACTTCGGTCACGACCCGCCGTCCCAGTCTTCGGGTGATGGGTAGAATTCACCGCAGCGCTGTCTGGGACCAACTGTGGGGAATGCATCTTCCGCAACGGCCTCGACCACGTAGGTTACGGGGGGCGAGCGCCTACACTCACCACGGTCGTTGACGTGGCTGACATCTGCAAAGAACATGCAGACCTCGCAGCGCGCGCGGGTGTGGAAGTCTTGAGGGTTGTCGGTGGCCCAGGTCACGGCTGCTGACCCTCGGCGGCGTGCTGCGCGTCGCGCTCGGCGCGCTTGCGAGTGTAGCGCTTGTGTTCACCCCTGCGCTTGATATCACGCAGGGCCTCGGGGTTGCGCTGGCCCCACGTTCGACCCTCAACGCGGGCGCGGGCCATCCTGGCCGCATTTTTCTCGCGCTTGGTAACAACGAACGCCGCGCGCCATTTGTCGTAGGTCGCTTCGCTGTCAAATGGTGCCTTGCGCTCGACCAGCCGGCGCTTGCGGATGGCAGACCGTTCAGTGGGTGTTACTTCGACCCAGGTAAGGGGCCATAGCAGTTCGTCGAGGGCCAAAATCAAGGATTGGCGGGTGGTCGGCTCGCCCGTGAATGACAGCCGTGCCTGTTCGACCGTGGACCCGTTGGCGTAAAGACGAAGGGCGCGAACACGGTCCGCGTTGCTGTTGCCCGATGCTGCCAGTTTAGCGTCGGCATTGCGCCTGCCCGTGGCGCGCCCGCCGGCAACACCGGCTTGTGATGCCGCGCCAGGGACGTGAATACCGGTGCCGCGTTCGACGGTGAGACGACCAGACCTCCGCCCGTTCGCCGGCCCGGTCTTCCGCCCAAACGCTGCCGCATCTTCCGGTGTGAACCCATCCCCGCCGTCCAGCACGTTCAACAGCGGCCCCGTTCCGTCGATGCGCTTACCGATGGCCTTGATGATGGCCTTCTCGAGTTCGCACGCCGCCTCGTGCGCGAAACCCTCTCGCAGGACAAGCACGACCGGCTCAATGTCCGCGTCAATCAGCGCGGCCATGAAGGTGGGGTTGCCGTAGTCGGCAGCGCTCTTGCCTTCCTCACACCACCGGGCGTGCGCCCAGCATCGCGGACCCGTGCCTTTGCCCACATAGACCGGCACGGTCCCGATGACGTAGGCGTAGCAGTAGAACCCGGCCGGCACCTCGCCGGTCTGCAGCGCGCGCGCGCCGGCCAGGGCGGGATGAATGAGCGACCACGGGCAGACGGGGGCGCTGGTCTTCTTGCGCGCGCTCACGACGCCGGCTCCTGGTCCGTGATGCGCGCCAGGACCCTGGCCATGTTGGCCACGGCCAGGGCGATAGCCGCGGCGTCCTTGTCCGACAGCCTCGCGACTTGCGCTTCGGAACCCAGGTCGCGCACGGGGGCCATGAGGTTCACGGCCAAGGCGTGCAGAGAAGCCGGAACTCGGGTGGGGGCGTGCACGTCCATCACGACTTGCCCTTCGCCATGTGCGCCTTGACCCAGCGGTCCACTTCGGAACGCCGCATGAAGAAGGAATTCGCGAGGCGCACCTGCCGAGGGTAGCGGCCGGGAGAATTGCTCAAGGTCTTGCGCGCCAAGCCGGCCAAGGCCATGAACGCCTCGATGGGAATGAGGTCGTTATCCTCCATGAGCGTGTTCAGGGCCTCCTGCGGGTCAGGCTGCGTGCGGGGCACGGTGAGCGTTGCGGTGTCCAAGGTGGTCTCTCCTCTTTCCCCGGGTGGTGGTTGGGCCGCCCGGCCCCACCATCCTACCATCCACTGCGGCCTTTTGTCAATCCCTCGGGTCCTGAGTGGTCCCTGCGTCCCGCGCATGGCCGCCATGCGCGACGCGCATGGCGCGGCGCATTCCGCGACCCCGAGGGGTAATCTCGTGTCGTCTCTGTGTCAGACTGGCCCGAGGCCCGCGGCCCGGGCCGGGTGTCATCCCATCACCAACGGCTTCACGGCGCTGGTGTCGTGAGCGGCGATGCGCCGGCCGGCGATGGCGACCTCGCCGTGCAGATCATGGACATGTCGGGGGCGAACGGCTCCGACCCGGTCGAGACCGTCACCGGCTTCGAGGACATCGAGCACGCCAACGCCTTCGCCCGCCGCTACGTGCGCGATTCCGTCGAACGCTGCCGCGCCCCGGGCCTGGATGCCAAGGCCGTGCTCGACGCCTGGTTCGCCTTTGGCGAGGACGCCGAGGTGCTGGGTGCGGGCGATGATGGCTGGGTCAGCCGGTCGGAACTGAAGGACTTTGCCGATCAGCCCGTGCGCGATGCCGAGGACCGCGACTGGCGCGCGCTCGACCCCCGCCGCGACGAGGACGACGACGCCGACGAGGACGAGGCGTGAGCCACAGCGTGCTCTGCGGCGACTTCGCCCACTATCAGGACCCCGACGAGGAATGGTCCATCGACGGCTTCGCCACCGCCGAGGCCGCCGCCGAATACGCCCGCCGCTTCGTGCGCGACCAGGTCGAGGCACTGCGCGCCGAATACGCCACCCCTGACGCCCTGCGCGACGCCTTCCTGTCCTTCGGCGAATACGCCATCGCGCCGGGATTCGACCTGCAGGCCTGGCTGGCGCATTGCATCGCCACCCCGGCCACCAGGCGTGCCGACACCGACTACCAGGCGATCGATCCCAACCGATGAAACTCCGCTTCGCGCCGTCTCCCACCGGGCTGCTGCATGTCGGCAATGCGCGCGTGGCCCTCGCCAATTGGCTGCATGCGCGCCGGCATGGCGGGGCGTTCATCCTGCGGCTGGACGACACCGACCTCGAACGCTCCAAGCCCGAATTCGCCGCGGCGATCGAGGAGGATCTGCGCTGGCTCGGCCTCGACTGGGATGAGCGTGTGGCGCAGTCGGACCGGCTCGACCGCTACGCCGCCGCCGCCGAAACCCTGAAGGCCGCCGGCCGCCTGTATCCCTGCTTCGAGACCGAGGAAGAACTCGCCTACAAGCGCGAACGCCGCCGGCGTGAGGGCAAGCCGCCGCTCTACGACCGCGAGGCGCTCCGCATGACGCCCGACCAGATCGAGCGCGCCATCGCCAACGGCAAGCAGCCCTATTGGCGCTTCAAGCTCGCGCCGCGCACGGTCGCCTGGCACGACCTGGTGCTGGGCGAGCGCAGCGTGAAGCTGAGCGCGATCTCCGACCCCGTGCTGGTGCGCGCGGATGGGTCGCCGCTCTATACCTTCACCAGCGTGGTCGATGACCTCGACATGGCCATCACGCATGTCATCCGCGGCGAGGACCATGTCACCAATACCGGCATCCAGCTCGACCTGTATGCCGCGCTCGGCGGCAACACGATGCACCTGAACTTCGCGCACCTGCCGCTGCTGACCGACCAGGATGGCGGCGCGCTGTCCAAGCGCCTGGGGTCGATCTCGCTGCGCCACCTTCGCAAGGACGGGATCGAGCCGGCCGCGCTGGCCGGATACCTGGCCGCGCTCGGCACATCGACCGACCCGGTGCCGGGCCTGCCGGCGGCCCTCGCGCCGCAATGGGACATCACCCGCGTCTCCCACGCCACCGCGCGCTTCGACACGCGCCAGATGCTGGCGCTGAACCGCCGCGTGCTGCACGAGGCGCCGTTCGACGGCATGCGCGACCGCCTGCCCGAGGGCGCGGACGAGGCCTGGTGGCTGGCCATCCGCGGCAACCTCGATCTGCTGCGCGAGGCGCGGCCCTGGTTCGACATCGTGCGCGGCAGCATCGTGCCGCCGGTGCAGGACGGGGAGGGGGATTTCCTCGCCGCCGCGCTCGCTGCCCTGCCGCCCGAACCCTGGGATGGCACCACCTGGGGCGGCTGGACCGGCGCGCTCAAGGCCAGCACCGGGCGCAAGGGCAAGGGGCTGTTCCTGCCGCTGCGCCTGGCCCTGACCGGCGAGGAACACGGCCCGGACCTGGCCACCCTGCTGCCGCTGATCGGGCGCGACCGCGCGGCGCTGCGCCTGCGTTTGTCATCGGGCGCTTGAACCGCGCGCCCGTTCGGCGCACAAAGCAATCCATGTCCGCGTCCAGGCTCCTCGCGTCCGCGCTCTGTCGCTGAACCGCCCTTGCGGGGAAGGTCCTTCCCCGCGCGCCTGCGCCACGCCCCCGACCTATCGCCGCTGACGGACCGCCATGACAGACATCTTCCTCCACGACAGCGCCGCGCGCGAAAAGCGCCGCTTCGTGCCGATCGACCCGACCCATGTGCGGATGTATGTCTGCGGCCCGACGGTCTACGACCTCGCCCACCTTGGAAACGCGCGCCCGGTCGTGGTGTTCGACGTGCTGGCGCGGCTGCTGCGGCGGATCTTCCCGCGCGTCAGCTACGTGCGGAACATCACCGACGTGGACGACAAGATCAACGCGCGCGCCCGGGAATCGGGCGAGCCGATCGCCGCCATCACCGCCCGCACCACCGCCGATTTCCACGCCGACATGGAAGCCATCGGCGCCCTGCCACCGGACGTCGAACCGCGCGCCACCGGCCATATCGCCGAGATGATCGCGCTGATCGAACGCCTCATCGCCAACGGCCACGCCTATGCGGCGGACGGCCATGTGCTGTTCGCCGTCGCCTCCTTCCCCGACTACGGCAAGCTGTCCGGCCGCAGCCCGGATGAACTGCTCGCCGGCGCGCGCGTCGATGTCGCGACCTACAAGCGAGATGCCGGCGACTTCGTGCTGTGGAAGCCCTCCGATGCCGAGACCCCCGGCTGGGACAGCCCCTGGGGCCGCGGACGGCCTGGCTGGCACATCGAGTGCTCCGCCATGGCCTGGAAGCATCTGGGCGAAGACTTCGACATCCATGGCGGCGGCCACGACCTGCTTTTCCCGCACCATGAGAACGAGGTCGCGCAATCGGTCTGCGCCTTCCCCGGCCATGGCTTCGCGAACTACTGGCTGCACAACGGCATGCTGCTGGTGGATGGCGAGAAGATGTCGAAGTCGCTCGGCAATTTCCGCACCCTGCGGGACATCCTGGCCGAGGGCCCCTGGGCCGGCGAGGCGTTCCGGCTGCTGCTGCTGCGCACGCATTATCGCCAGTCGCTCGACTTCACGCTGGAAGGCCTGCGGGAGGCGAAGGCGGAACTGGACGACCACTACGCCATGCTGTCGCGCGCGCCGGCCGCACCGGGCGGCAGCGCGGCGGCGTCGCTGGCCGAATGGGCCATCGCGCCGCTGCTGGATGACCTCAACACGCCGCTCGCGCTGATGCGCCTGCGTGACCTTCGCACGCTGGAGAACGCGGTCACGGTCGGCGGTTCCCCGGCGGTCGCGATGGAGCGCGCCGGGCTCGCTGCGCCGCCCGCGCCGGGCGTGGCCGCCGCAGCCTTCCGCGAGGCCGCCGGCATCCTCGGCGTCGCCATCGGCGATCCCGCCGCCTGGCTGCAGGGCGGCAATGACGGCGCCGAGGTCGAAGCCGCCATCGCCGCGCGCCTCGCCGCCCGCAAGGCGCGCGACTTCGCGGCTGCGGACCGCATCCGCGACGACCTCAAGGCGCGCGGCATCATCCTGGAGGACGGCGCCGGGGGCACCACCTGGCGTCGCGCTTGACCTTCCGACGATGGGAAACCCCAGCCTCCCCGGCGGTCACAACCCGCCGGGAGACACGCCCATGAACCGCATCGCCATCGCCCTCGCCGCCGCCCTGTTCGCGCTGCCTGCCGCCGCCCAGCAGGGCCACCAGGGCCACGGCGCGCCCGCCGCGCAGGACTCCGCCGCGACGCGCGAATTTCGCGCCGCCAACGACCGCATGCATCGCGACATGGCCATCCGCTACAGCGGCAACGCGGACCGCGACTTCGCCGCCGGCATGATCCCGCACCACCAGGGTGCGATCGACATGGCGAATGTCGTGCTGCGCCATGGTTCCGATCCCGAGATGCGCGCCCTGGCGCAGGCCATCATCCGCGCCCAGGAAGCCGAGATCACCCAACTGCGCGCCTTCCTCGCGCGCACCGCGCCACGATGACCGGCGGGCGCAAGGATGGCCGCGCGGCGCTGACACCGCCCGCGGGCGAGACGCCGATCGTCGTCCTGGTGCGCCCGCAGATGGCGCGCAACATCGGCAGCACTGCGCGCGCCATGGCCAATGGCGGACTTTTCCACCTGCGCATCGTGGCCCCGCGTGACGGCTGGCCGCAGCCCGATGCCTACCCGTCGGCCTCCGGCGCCGATGCCATCCTGGACGCCGCCACGGTGTTCGACAGCGTGCCGGCCGCGGTTGCCGACTGCCACCGCGTGCTGGCCACCTGCCCGCGGCCGCGCCATGTGGTGGTGCCGGTGCGCACTGCCCGCGCCGCGGCCGAGGACCTGCGCGACATCACCGCCCGCGGCCTGCGCTCCGCCATCCTGTTCGGCCCCGAACGCGCCGGCCTCGAGAACGAGGACATGGCCTGCGCCGACACGCTCGTGCGCTACCCGCTCAACCCCGAGCACATGTCGCTGAACCTGGCCCAGGCCGTGATGATCCTGGCCTATGAATGGTGGACCGCGGCCGAGTCCACGCCGCCGCGCGTGCTGATGACGAACGAAACCCACATCGCCACCAAGGGCGAGCTGGAGATCTTCCTCAATCGCCTGGTCGCGGAACTCGACGCCACCGGCTTCCTCGACAACATCGAGAAACGCCCCGGCATGGTCCGCAACCTGCGCCACTGGTTCCAGCGCGGTGAAGTCACCGAACAGGAACTGCGCACGCTGCACGGGGTGGTGACGGAGCTGTCGCGCGGGCGCATGCGCCGCGGCCGGCCCGACACGCACGACGCGCCGCCGCCCTGGAGCGACCCGGCATGACCACAACCCATCCGGATGGCACGCCGCTGACGCCGCTGCCCGACCTGCGCTTCGTCGCCGTCGATGCCCCCGGCGGCGGCCTGGCCGGCCCGCGCCTGTCCTATATGGAGGCGGGCCAGGGACCCGTCGTGCTCTGCCTGCACGGCATCGGCGCCAACAGCATGGGGTGGCGCTATGTGCTGGCGGGCCTCGCCCCCGGCGCGCGCGTGATCGCCTGGAACGCGCCGGGCTACCTGATGTCCGACCCCTTCGCCGCCGATGCCCCGCGCGCCGAGGACTACGCCGCCGCCGCCGTCGCGCTGCTCGATGCGCTCGGCATCGAGGCGCCGGTGCATGTGGTCGGCTCCTCCTTCGGTTCGCTGGTCGGCGCGGCGCTGGCGGCGGAGCATCCGGGACGCGTCGCCAGGCTGGTGTTGCTCGGCACCTCGCGCGGGCAGCGCTGGAAGGGGGATGCGGAGCGCGCGCGCATGCTCGCGATGCGCGCCAGCTCGATCGCACAGGGCGGCGTGGCGCTCGGGCGCGGCCGCTGGCAGGCGCTGGTCGCGCCAGGCACCGGCCAACTGGTGGCCGGGCTGGTGCAGGGCATGGTGGCCGCCACCGATGCGCGGGGCCTGATGCCCGCGGCGCGCGCGACCGACATCGCGGATGTGGTCGCCGATTTCGCCCCGCGCATCGCCGCGCCCACGCTGGTGGTCACCGGCACCGAGGACCGCGTGAACCCGCCCGAGGTCGGTGCGGCCGTCGCCGCGGCGATCGCCGGCAGCCGTCTGGAACATCCGGCCGGGATCGGCCACCTTCCGGAACTTGAGGCGCCGGCCCTCACGCTGCGGCTGCTGCGCCAGTTCCTGGGGCTGATCTGATGAAGCTTTCGCGCCGTGCGCTCGCCGCCGCCCTTCTGTTGCCCACGCTGGCGCGCGCGCAGCCCGCCTTCCCGGCGCGCCCGGTGCGTATCGTGGTGCCGTTCCCGCCTGGCGGCGGGCTCGATGCGCTGGGCCGCGCGCTGGCCGAGCAGCTATCGCGCGCCTGGGGACAGCCCGTGGTGGTCGAGAACCGCCCCGGCGGCGCCACCGTTCCCGGCACCGATGCCGTCGCGAAGGCCGCGCCCGACGGCCACACGCTGCTGCTGACCGCCGATAATTCCATCACCGGCAATCCGAACCTGATCCGCGCCCTGCCGCATGACCCGGTGCGCGACCTGGCCCCCGTCACCTGGCTGGTCGATGTGCACCAGATGGTGCTGGTGCATCCGTCGGTGCCCGCGCGTGACATGGCCGGGCTGGTGGCTGCCGCGCGGGCAACGCCCGGCAGCCTGAACTTCGGCTCCTACGGTACCGCCAGCCAGCCGCATCTGCTGTTCGGCGCGCTGGCGGCGCGGGAGGGCATCACGCTGACCCATGTGCCCTATCGCGGCCTCACGCCCGCGCTGGTCGCCACACTTGCGAACGAGGTACAGATGACGCTGGCCGGTGTCGCTTCCGCGCGCCAGCACATCGAGGCCGGGACGATCCGCGCCCTGGCCGTCGGCCGGCCCACGCGCCTGCCGCAACTGCCCGAGGTGCCGACGCTGGCGGAGGCGGGGCTCGATCAGATCGACCCGCGCACCTGGTTTGGGGTGCTGGCGCCGGCTGGCACGCCCGCGCCCACCATCCGGCGGATCCGCGACGACATCGCCGCCGCCATGGCGCAGCCCGCCGTGCGCGACCGGCACCTCGCACCGAACGGCTACACGGTGCATGCCTCCACGCCCGAGGACTTCGCGGCGATGATCGCGCGCGACATGGCGGTGAAGCGCGACCTGATCCGTCGCGCCGGGATCACCCCTGATTGAGCTTGCGCGCCAGCTTGCGTGCCAGAAGCAGCCCGAGTCCACCCGCCGCGGGTGCCGCCGGCAGCACCAGCAGCCAGCCGGCATGGACGTTGTTCACCACCAGCCCCAGCCCGATGCCGAGCATCAGCCCGCCCACCAGCGAGCCCACCACGCCGGCCGTCAGGCCCAGCACCAGGATCTCTTCGCGCGTCACCATGGCGCGGGAGTAGGGCGCGGCCGCGCGGTTTGACAAGCCCGGGCGGCTGCCCCTATCACCCCGCCTCCTTCCGGGAATGTGGACGGACCCCTGGGGTCCGCGCCCGCCAAGGCCCTTCCGGGGCCAAGGACTACCGGGACAACAGCCCATACCGGGCACAACACAGAAGGCCCGTCCGCGCAACGCGGCGGGATGCAGCGCATGACCAAGCGCGCCGAATCCAAGTACAAGATCAATCGCCGCCTGGGCGTGAACCTCTGGGGTCGCGCCAAGTCGCCGCTCGCCAAGCGCGAATACGGCCCCGGCCAGCACGGCCAGCGCCGCAAGAACAAGCCGACCGACTTCGGCATCCAGCTGATGGCGAAGCAGAAGCTCAAGGGCTACTACGGCAACATCGGCGAGAAGCAGTTCCGCAAGTACTACGACGAAGCGGTGCGCCGGAAGGGCGACACCTCGGAGAACCTGATCGAGCTGCTGGAGCGCCGCCTCGACGCAGTGATCTACCGCATGAAGCTGGCGGTCACCCCCTTCGCCGCGCGCCAGTTCGTCAACCACGGCCATGTCCTGGTGAACGGCAAGCGCGTGAACATCCCCTCCTACCTGGTCAAGGACGGCGACCAGATCGAGGTGAAGGAGAAGTCGAAGCAGCTCGCCGCCGTGCTCGACGCCGTGCAGTCCAGTGAGCGCGACGTGCCGGAGTACCTCGAGATCGACAACCGCGCGATGCGCGGCAAGTTCCTGCGCGCGCCGAAGCTGTCGGACGTGCCCTACCCGGTCCAGATGGAACCGAACCTGGTCGTCGAGTTCTACAGCCGCTGATGCGCCAGCGCGCGGCACCTCTCGCCTGCTGGTCCGCCGGACCCACGGAGAGAGGTCGCCGCGCGTGAGCGACCCGGCCGCACCGACCGGAGGGGTCCCCGCGACCCATCCGCTCAAGGCGGCGATCGACTACTTCGCCATGGGGATGCGGCAGGTCCGCGGCTACCTCACCCCGGGCAGCGCGCTGGCCATCCTGACGCTGCTCGAACTGCAGCGCCGGGACGGCATCCGCGGCCCCATCGCCGAGATCGGCACCTTCCACGGCAAGACGCTGGTCGGCTTCGGCCTCGCGACACGCGAGGACGAAACCGTGCTCGGCGTCGACCTCTTCGCCCTCGGCGGCGAGGATTTCGAGGCCTCGGTGCGGGCGAACTGGCACGGCCGTGGCCTGCCGGCCTCGCGCCTGCGGCTGCACCGCGGATCCTCCGCGCTGCTCGACCCGCTGCACTGGGCGCAACTGCTGGGCGCCCCGGCACGGCTGGTCCATGTCGATGGGGAGCACAGCCGCACCGGCGCCGCGCATGACCTGATGCTCGCCGGCTGCTGCCTGGCGCCGGGCGGTGTCATCGTGGTGGATGACGTGCTGCACCCCTGGTACCCCGACATCACCCTGGCGGTCGCCGCCTTCCTCGAACAGCGGCCGGACTTCCAGGTCTTCGCGATCATCGATCGCCACGCCGACTTCATGGCCGGCGGGGCCAAGATGATGCTGGCGCGCCGCGACGATGTGGCGCGCTACGACGAGGCCCTGACCTTCTGCTTCCCCGCCAGCATCGCACGCCGGGCCGCCTTTGCCGGCTCCACCCCGCTGGTGCTGGCCTTCGCGGATGCGGACCCGAAGCGGCTGCTGCCGCTCGGCTGATCGCATCGCCGCGCCGCGCCGCGGCCTGCCTGCCTTCGCGACTCACCGCCACGGCGCCGCTGCGGGGATGCGCCCCCGCCGCACCGGCGATCATCCTTGCCCAGAATGCAGTGCTCCGGCCAAGGCATCCTGGGGTAACGGATTTCAAGAAACGTGACCCTTGAAGTGAATTCATCTCCAATGTTACGATCCGGCGTCGCGTGGCGGTTCGCCCCGGCTCCCGCATGGTCGTCAGGATCCTCCATGAACGTCATCGCCGCGCGCAGTTCGCTCGATGCCATGGTCGCCAGCATCGCCGCCGCCTTGCGCGGCACCCCTGCCGACCCCGCGGCCGCCGTGGCCGACGCGCTCGGCGCCCATGCCGCGGACCCGCTGCTGCTGCTCGGCCGCGACTGTCCCTGCCGCGCCGAAACCTACATCCGCCACCTGCTGCACGAGGATGCCGCGCAGGGCTGGGCGGTCGCCGCCCTGGTCTGGCGGCCGGGCCAGATGTCGCCGATCCACGCCCACAAGGCCTGGTGCGCCGTCGGCGTGCATCGCGGCCGGCTGACCGAGACCTTCTACACGCCCGGCGACGACCCCGAATGCCCCGTCCAGACCGGCGCGGCGCTGCGGCGGCCCGGCGATACCTCGCATGGCCCGGCGCGCCCCGATGCCATCCACCGGCTGGCCAACCTCGGCACCGAGACGGCGGTCTCGATCCACGCCTATGGCCTGCCCTATGGCCGCTTCTGCACCGACCTGAACCGCGTCTTCGCGGCTTGAATCGCACCGGCGGCGCGGCGGCGCGGCGCCACATGCCTGCCCCGCGCCCTTCCCCCGTTTCACGCTGCGCTGCAACAGGGCAGGGTGGCGGTGATGAACCCCCGGCTGTTGCTTGGCCTCGCCCTTGGCATCTTCTCCGCGCTCATCTGGGGCGGGCATGCCGTCGTTGCGCGTCCCGCCCTGGCGGGGCAGGGGTTCCATCCGCTTGACCTGGCGGCCTTCCGCTACGTGCCGGCGGCGGTGCTGCTCGCGCCGCTGGCCTGGCGCGCGCGGGACGTGCTGCGCCGCCTGGGCCTGCGGCGGCTGTGCCTGCTGGCGCTGTTCGGCGGCGCGCCCAACCTCATGCTGTTCCTGGTCGCGCTGGTCTATGCGCCGGCCTCCCATGGCGGCACCATCGCGCCCATGACCATGCCCGTCGCCGGCGCCATCCTGGCCATACCGCTGATCAACGAATGGCCCAGCCGCGGCCGCGCGGTCGCGCTGACGGTCATGGCCGCCGGCGTGCTGATGATCGGCTGGGACGGCGTGCAGGGGAACCATCCCGGCGCCTGGCGCGGCGACATCCTGCTGGTCGCCGCGGGCGCCACCTGGGCGGTCTTCACCCTGCTGCTGCGGCGCTGGCAGGTGCCGGCCATCCCGGCGACCGCGGCCGTGACCATCATCTCGGCGCTGGTGGTCTTCCCGATCTGGCTGCCCTGGCGGGCCGGGGCGCTGGTCGCGCTGCCGATGCAGTCCATCCTGTTCCACCTGGTGATGCAGGGCCTCGTGCTCGGTGCGCTGGCGATGTTCCTGTATGCGCGCGCGGTTGAGCTGCTCGGGCCGACGCGGGCGGCCACGCTCGGCGTCATGGTGCCGGTGATCGCGCTGCTGCTGGCGGCCCTCATGCTGGGCGAGGCGGTGTCCCTGCTGCAGGTGCTGGGCGCCTGCTGCGCGGTCGGCGGGATGCTGGCGGCCGTGCTGTTCACCGGAAGGAAGGGCGCATGAGCGCGCCGATGCCCCCGAGCCTGTGGGCCGCCACCGCACCCCCGCCGCCCGCGACCACGCCGCTGGTCGGCGATGCGCGCACCTGCGCCGCCGTGGTCGGCGGCGGCTTCACCGGCCTGTCCACCGCGCTGCACCTGGCCGAGGCCGGCGTGCCGGTCACGCTGCTGGAGGCGAACGACATCGGCTGGGGCGCCTCGGGCCGCAACAACGGCCAGGTGATCCCGACCCTCTCGCGCGTCGACCCGGATGAGATCGTCGCTTCCGTCGCCCCCGAACAGGGCGGCCGCGACAAGGGCGAGGCATTCGTCGGCCTGATCCGCGACAGCGCCGCCTTCACCTTCGACCTGATCCGCCGCCACGCCATCGCGGCCGAGGCGGTGCAGAATGGCTGGATCCAGCCGGCGCACCGCGAATCCCGCCTGCGCCTGTCGGAAAAGCGCGCCGAGGCCTGGGGCCGCCGCGGCGCGCCGGTCCGGATGTATTCGCGCGCCGAGATGGCCGCGCTGACCGGCACAGACCACTGGTTCGGCGGCTGGGGCAATGCGACGGGGGGGCGGATCAATCCGCTTGGCCTCGCGCGCGGATTGGCCGCCGCGGCGATCCGCGCCGGTGCCATCCTGCACACCGACAGCGCCGTCACGGCGATCGACAAGGCGCCCGGCGGCTGGGTGGTCACGACGCCGCGCGGCACGCTCACGGCCGATCGCGTGGTGATCGCCACCCATGCCTATACCGGCGATTTCTGGCCCGCGCTGAAGCGCACCATCGTGCCGGTGCGGTCCTATCAGATGGCGACATCGGTGCTGTCGGACAACATCCGCAAGTCGATCCTGCCCGAAGGCCATGCGCTGTCCGACACGCAGGGCGACCTGTATTTCTACCGCTTCGACGCCAATGGCCGCCTGGTGACCGGCGGCGGGCTGATCGTGCCCTTCGGCTGGGAGGACCGCATCCGCGCCCGCATCACCGAGCGCGTGCGCCGGGTCTTTCCCCAGATCGGCGAGGTCCGCTTCGACTACATCTGGCATGGCTACGTCGCCGGCACCGCGGACAAGCTGCCGCATGTGTATGAACTGGCGCCGGGCGTGCTGTCCTGGACGGGCTGCAACGGGCGCGGCGTGGCGCTCGCGACCATCCTCGGGCGGGAATTGGCGAAGGCGAGCAACGGCACGCCGCTCAGCGACATCGCGGCGCCGGTCGAGACGCGCCTGCGCACCATTCCCGGCCACGCCTTCCGCGCGCTCGGCATCGCCTGGAACGTCGCGAAGCTGCGGCGGGCCGATGCGCGTGACTGAGGCCGCGCTCGCCACCTCCATCCCGCCGGCGATGCGCCGCCCAGGCCCGGGCGGCGTCGAGGCAGGGCCCGCCTGGCGCGCCGCCTGCGCGGCATCCTGGCCGTCCTCCGGCTGGCGGGTGATGACGGTGAACCCGGCGGCCGAGTGCGACCGGCTCGGCGAGTTGCCGGCCGGGATCGAGGCCGTGACGGCGCAGCCCGGTGTCGCCGAGACCTATGGCCGGCCCGGCGCCTGGATCGCCGATGCCCTGGCCTGCGCGGTCGCGACCGGCGCGCCCGTGGTGGGGCTGGTGAATGCCGACATCCTGCTGTCGCTGGACGGCGGCGCCCGCGCCGCGCTGGTCGAGCGCGCCGCGCAGGGCATGGTCGCCTGCAACCGCACCGACGTGCTGCATGGCCACCAGGGGGAAGGCACGGTCTACCGCTACGGCTACGACCTGGTGATGATGCCGCGCGACATGGCCGTGCGGCTCGACCTGTCCGGCTTCGCCTTCGGCGTGCCGTGGTGGGATTATTGGATCGTGCTGGATGCGATGCTGCAGGGCCTGCCCGTGATGGCGGTGCAGTGCGAAGGCATCCGCCATCTGTCGCATGCGCAGGCCTGGGACCGGCCGGGCTGGCGGCATGCGCTCGGCGTGCTGATGCGGCATCTGGCGCCGCGCCGCGACGCGCTGTCGCGCCTGGCGCCCGGGCCGGTGGCCGAGGCCATGGCCGACCTACTTCTGGCCGTCGCGCCCGAGGGCGAGTCCGGCTATCCGATCGACGACCTGATGGTGATTTCCGGCACGCGTTTCGGCATCGAGGTGGTGCGCATGGCCGAACGCGACGCCTGGCGTCTGGAGATGCGCTGATGGAGGCCGGGGCCTGGCGGCGGCAATACGTCCACGACCTGCTGTTCGCCGTGGACGGCAGCGGCTGGCACGAGCCGGAGATGAAGGAATCGATCGGCTATCGCTGGAGCGGCCCGGGGCGCTTCTCGGTCCTGCGCATGGCCGCGCCGTCCGGCGCCGGGCGGGGCGAGGCGCGGCTGCTGGTGCTCCAGGGTGAGGCCGTGCCCGAGGTCGCGGTGTTCCTCAATGGCCATCGCCTCGCGGTCACGTCGCGCCGGCAGGGGCTGCTCGGCGTACTCGACTTCGCCTGGGACGCGGCGGCCATGGCGGGCGAGACCCGCGCCGAATTCTGGTTCCACGCCGAGCGCCTGGCGCAATTGCCGGTGCCCGGGGGGCGGATGCGCGCGGTGGGCTTCCGGCTGTCCACCCTGACGCTGACGGGCGCAGCCGGCGGTCCGCTGCCGGCCGGGGAGGCGCTGGCGCTGATCATCGGCCGGCGCTTCCTGTTCGAACGCCTGCCGATCGCCACCGGCAAGCCGCGCATCGCCTTCCGGTCCGAGGGCGAGGCGCGGGTGCTCGAATTGCGGCTCGATGCCGCGCGGCTCGGGCCGACCGCGCAGCCGCAGCTGGTGCTGACGTTGCGCGCCGCGGCGGGCGGGATCGACCTCGAACTCGGCGCGCCGGGCGGCGCGGCGGTGGCGGCGCGGATCGACCCGGCCGGCCGGATCGCGCTGCCCACCACGCTGTCGCCGCGCGACGGGCTGCTGGTCGCGCGGCTGCTGGCGACGCTGCCCGAGGCCTTCGGCCGGTGGCTGGATGATGCGATGGCGGGCGCCTCGCCCGACGCCGCGTTGCTCGCCGCATGGCGTTGCGACCTGGCGCGGCTGGCGCGCGGGGCGGAGGCCGCGCTGGCGGCGGCGCTGTCGGATGGCGCGGACGCCTTCGCCTACGACGCCGCGCTGCCCTTCGCCTGGGCCTGACGCCGGGGCGTGAGGGCGCGCGCTGGTGCGTCCGGCGGCGGCGCCGGTCGCGTCAGCAGGCGATCCCCGCGCCGCGCAGGCGGTCGAGCACCTCGGCGGCGCATTCCTCCGGCGTCCGGCCGGCGGTCAGGACATGCAGCTCCGGGTTCTCGGGCGGTTCGTAGGGGCTCGAGATGCCGGTGAAGTTCTGGATCTGCCCGGCCTGCGCCTTGGCATAGAGGCCCTTGGGGTCGCGCGCGATGCAGGCCTCGATCGGCGTGTCCACGAAGACCTCGGTGAACTCGCCCGGGCCGAGCAGGTCGCGCACCATCCGCCGCTCCGCCTGGAAGGGCGAGATGAAGGAACACAGCACGATCATGCCGGCATCGACGAACAGCTTCGCCACCTCGCCGACGCGGCGGATGTTCTCGACACGGTCGGCGGCGGTGAAGCCGAGGTCGCGGCACAGCCCGTGGCGGACATTGTCGCCATCGAGCGAATAGGTCGCGCGCCCGGCCTTGTGCAGCGCCTGCTCGACGATGTTCGCGATGGTGGACTTGCCCGACCCCGACAGGCCGGTGAACCACAGCACCATGGGCCTGTTGCCCACCAGCGCGGCGCGCGCCGCCTTGTCCACGGTGAAGTGCTCGTGGTGGATGTTGGATGCGCGGCGCAGCGGGAAGGCCACCATGCCCGCGCCGGCGGTGCGGTTGGTGAAGCGGTCCACCAGGATGAAGGCGCCGGTCGCGCGGTTGTCGGCATAGGCATCGAGCGGGATCGGCTGGCCGGCGGAGAAGTTGCAGAAGCCGATCTCGTTCAGCGACAGCCGGCGCGCGGCATGTTCCTCCAGCGTGTTCACATCCACGCGGTGCCGGATCGAGGTGATCGAGCACGGCGTCCAGATATTGCCGATGCGCATGAGGTAGCCGCGCCCGGGCAGCATCGCTTCCTCATCCATCCACAGCAGGTGGCCGGCGAACTGGTCCGCCACAGGCGGGCGTTCGGCCGGGCGCACCAGGATGTCCCCGCGCGCGACATCGACCTCGTCCTCGAGCGTGATGGTCACCGCCTGGCCGGCCTCGGCGGCGGGCAGGTCGCCATCGGCGGTGACGATGCGCGCGATGCGCGACGCCTTGCCCGAGGCCGCGACCACCACCTGGTCCCCCGGCGCCACGCGTCCGGACGCGATGGTGCCAGCGAAGCCGCGGAAATCGAGGTTCGGCCGGTTCACCCATTGCACGGGAAAGCGGAACGGCTTCGCGCCGAGATCCTGCGCGACATCGACCTGCTCCAGGTGCTCGATCAACGTCGGGCCATGGTACCAGGGCATGTTGCCCGACCGCGCCGTCACGTTGTCCCCGAAGCGCGCGCTGATCGGCACCGGCACGATCGACCGGAAGCCGAGCTCCGAGGCGAAGGTCACGTAGTCACCGACGATCCGGTCGAAGGTGTCCTGGTCGAACTTCACCAGGTCGATCTTGTTCACCGCCACCACGATGTCGCGGATGCCGAGCAGCGAGCAGATGTAGGAATGCCGCCGTGTCTGGGTCAGCACGCCCTTGCGTGCATCGATCAGGATGACCGCCAGCGACGCACCCGAGGCGCCGGTCGCCATGTTGCGCGTGTACTGCTCGTGACCCGGCGTATCGGCCACGATGAAGGCGCGCCGCGGTGTCTGGAAGAAGCGGTACGCCACATCGATGGTGATGCCCTGCTGGCGCTCGGCCTCCAGTCCGTCGACCAGAAGTGCCAGGTCGATATCCTCGCCGGTCGTGCCGTGCTTGCGGCTGTCACGCGTGATGGCGGCCAGCGTGTCCTCGAAGATCAGCTGGCTGTCGAACAGCAGGCGGCCGATCAGCGTGGACTTGCCGTCATCGACCGAACCGCAGGTGAGGAAGCGGAGAAGCTCGCGGTTCTCCGGCGCGCGGTGCTGAGTCATGTCAGAAATAGCCCTCGCGCTTCTTCTTCTCCATCGAGGCTTCCTCGTCGGAATCGATCAGCCGGCCCTGGCGTTCGGAGGTCTTGGCGGCGCGCATCTCGCGGATGATGTCGGGCAGCGTCGCGGCCTCGCTCTCGACCGCGCCGGAGAGCGGGTAGCAGCCCAGCGTGCGGAACCGGACCATCCGCATCTGCGGCGTCTCGCCCGGTTCCAGCGGCAGGCGGTCGTCATCGACCATGATCCAGGTGCCCGCGCGCTGCACCACCGGCCGTGGCTTGGCGAAGTACAGCGGCACCATCGGCAGGTCTTCGGCCAGGATGTAGTCCCACACGTCGTATTCGGTCCAATTGGACAGCGGAAACACGCGGATGCTCTCGCCGTCGCGGATGCGGGTGTTGAACAGCGACCACAGCTCCGGGCGCTGCGCCCGTGGGTCCCAGGAATGGCCGGGGCCGCGGAAGGAGAAGATGCGTTCCTTGGCGCGCGACTTCTCCTCGTCCCGCCGCGCCCCGCCGAAGGCCGCGTCGAAGCCGTGCAGGTCGAGCGCCTGCTTCAGCGCCTCGGTCTTCATCACCTGCGTGTGCAGCGCCGAGCCCGAGGCGATCGGGTTGATGGCGCGCGCGACGCCGTCCGGATTGGTATGGACCAGCAGCTCCATGCCGACCCGCTTGGCCATCATGTCGCGGAAGGCGATCATTTCGCGGAACTTCCACAGCGTATCGACATGCAGCAGCGGGAAGGGGGGCTTGCCGGGCGCGAAGGCCTTCAGCGCCAAATGCAGCATCACCCCGGAATCCTTGCCGATGCTGTAGAGCATGACAGGCTTGCGGAAGGATGCCGCGACCTCGCGGATGATGCCGATCGATTCTGCCTCGAGCCGTGCCAGATGCGGCGTCAGCGCGGCCTTGCGTGTGGTGATGGACACGGACCCCTCGGGCTCCCGATTCCTGCCGGCCCAGGGCCGTCCGCCGCAGCGTCGCGGCGCGCGGCTCTTCCCATGGCGCCACGCTCCGCGCAAGTTCCCGCACTGCACCATGCCGGAGCCGCGCCGATGATCACCGACACGCCCACGCGCAGCCGCCTGGCCGCCGCCTTCGCGGCCATCGCGCAGGATGCCGGGGCGCGGATCATGGCTTTCTACGGCGCCGCCGGCGTGCAGGCGAAGGCCGACGGCAGCCCGCTGACCCAGGCGGACCTTGCCGCGCATGATGCCATCCTGGCCGGGCTGGCCGCCGCCTGCCCCGACCTGCCCGTGGTGTCCGAGGAAGACGCGGCGCGCGCCGGGACCGCGCCCGACGGGCCCTTCATCCTGGTCGATCCGCTGGACGGCACCCGGGAGTTCATCTCCGGCAACGGCGAGTTCACGGTCAACATCGCGCTGATCGACGCCGGCGCGCCGGTTGCGGGCGTCGTGCTGGCGCCGGCGCTCGGGCGCATGTGGGTGGGCGTGCAGGGCGCGGGAGCGGCCGCCAGCGGTCCGGATGGCGCGCCCCAGCGCCCGATCCTGGTGCGCGCGCCGGCGCCCCCGGGCCTGGTGGCCGTCGCCAGCCGGTCGCATCGCGATGCCGAGACCGAGAGCTTCCTCGCGGGGCTGCCGATCGCCGGCCTGCGCTCGGTCGGCTCGTCGCTGAAATTCTGCCTGGTCGCGGAAGGCGAGGCCGATGTGTACCCCCGCTTCGGCCCGACCATGGAATGGGACACCGCGGCCGGCCAGGCGGTGCTGGAGGCCGCCGGCGGCCGCGTGGTCTGCCCTGACGGCACGCCCTTCCGCTATGGCAAGGCAGGCGCGGCCTGGCGCAATGGCGGCTTCGTCGCCTGGGGGCGGCAGGGCTGATCCGTCAGGCGCGCGGCGTCACCGCGGCCCAGCTGGTGGTGACATGCGCGGCGATCTCGGCCGATGCCTCGCCGCGCATCAGCACCTCGCCCACGATGATGCGGCCGCGCTTGAGCACGCGCGCTTCCGCGATCACCGCGCCGGGCGGCAGGCGGCGCAGGAAGTGGATGTTGAGGCTGGTGGTCAGGCTCTCGTCCCGCCCATCCGTCAGGCCAAGCAGCGCCGCCCACATCGCGACATCCGCCAGGCCCATCAGCGCCGGGCCGGAGACCGTACCGCCCGGCCGCAGCAGCGCGTCCTGCCAGGGCAGGCGGCAGGTGGCGGTGCCGCCGGCGGCGGCGAGCACCTCGATCCCCCAGGCGGCGGCCAGCGGCACGCCGCGATGCACGATGGCCTGGATGGCTGAGGGGCTGGCGGCGTCCATGCAGGGCGATCCGTGTTGTTCGCCACGAATGCTGCCCGACGCGGCGTGATCGCGCCAAGCGGGGCAGCGCCATGGCGCCCCCGGGCGCCGCCGCGCCACGCCCCCCCCGGGCGCCGCCGCGCCACGCCCCCGCCGGGCGCCGCCGCGCCACCCGGTTGCCGGGGCGGCCGCGATGCGCGAACAAGGCGGCACGCAACAGGGGACAGCGACATGACGGTTCTGGCGGGACAGGTCGCGATCGTCACCGGCGGCAGCCGCGGCATCGGGGGCGCCATCGTGCGCGCCTTCGCCTGCGCCGGGGCCGATGTCGCCTTCTGTCACCTCGATGATGATGCGGGCGCCGCCGAGACGATCGCCGCCGTCACCGCGCTGGGCCGGCGATGCCACGCGGCCGCCTTCGACGTCGCCGACAGCGACAGGCTGCGCGCCTTCATCGCCGCGTCCGAGGCCGCGCTGGGGCCGGCCGACATCCTGGTGGCCAATGCGGGCATCAACCTGCGCGGCCCCTTCGAAACCCTGCCCGAGGCCACCTATCGCCGCATCATGGATGTCCATTTCATGCACACCGTGGTGGCCGCGCAGGCGGTCTATCCCGGCATGGCGGCGCGCGGGCGCGGGCGGATCATCACGCTGTCCTCGCAACTCGCGTTCAAGGGCGCGGCGAACCTGACGCCCTATACCGCGGCCAAGGGTGCGATCCTGGCCTTCACGCGGTCCCTGTCGCTGGAGGCCGCGCCGCGCGGCGTGCGCGTGAATTCCATCGCGCCGGGGCCGGTCGATACCGCGCTGACGCAGTCCCGCGGCCCCGAATGGCGCGCCGCGATCGAAGCCGCGCTGCCCGCCGGGCGCCTCGGCCGCCCCGAGGACATCGCCGAGACCGCCCTGCTGCTGGCCGGCCCGGGCGGCGATTTCTACGTCGGCGCCTGCCTGTCCCCCAATGGCGGGGATGTGATGCATTGAGCACCGCCACCATCCGCACCATGCGCCGGGAAGATCTCCGCCTCGCCCTCGACTGGGCGGCGGCGGAGGGCTGGAACCCGGGCCTGGCCGACGCCGACTGCTTCTTCGCCGCCGACCCGGCCGGCTTCCTGGTCGCCGAAGTCAGCGGCGATCCGGTCGGGTGCGTCTCCGCCGTGCGCTACGGGGAGGGCTTCGGGTTCCTCGGCTTCTACATCGTGCGGCCGGAGCATCGCGGGCAGGGCCATGGCCTGGCCTTGTGGCAGGCGGCGATGGCGCGCCTGGCGCCGGGCATCGTCGGTCTCGATGGCGTGGTGGCGCAGCAGGCGAACTACCGGACGTCGGGCTTCGTGCTGCTGCACCGGAACATCCGCTATGGCGCGGCCGCACCGCGCGCGCCACAGGGGGGCGGCGCGCCGCCGATCCGCCCCGCGGCCGAGGTCCCGTTCGAGGCGCTCGCCGCCTTCGACCGCCGCTGCTTCCCGGCACCGCGCGACGGCTTCCTGCGCGCCTGGCTGGCCGCGCCGGGGCATGTCGCGCGCATTGCCACCGCCGCTGCCGGCGCGGTGCAGGGCTACGGCGTCCTGCGCCCGTGCCGCGAGGGGTCGAAGATCGGCCCCCTGTTCGCCGAGGACGGCGCCACCGCGCGCGCGATCTTCGCGGCGCTGCTGGCTTCCGCGCCGCCCGGCCCTGTGTTTCTCGACCTGCCCGAACCCAATGCCGATGCGATCGCCATGGCCACCGATGCCGGCATGGCGCCGGCCTTCGAGACCGCCCGCATGTATGCCGGCCCGGCACCCGCCCTGCCGATCGCGTCCATCTACGGCATCAGCAGTTTCGAGCTCGGCTGACGACTGAAGCGGCTTCGCGATTGACCGTTACGACCGGCAGGGTCTAGCGCTGCGGCTCATCGCATCGGAACGGAGCGGAACGAATGACGCAGCGCCATGGCCCGCGTGCCGGAAGCCGATCGCGGCTGGCGATTCCCGTGGTGCTGGCCGTGGCGATGGGCGCCGGCGGCGCCACCGCGCAGCGCGCCAACATCGCGCCGGAGGGCGGGCGGGCGCTGCCGTCGCTGCTGCTGCAGGTCCAGGGCTGGGGCATTCCCGGCGGGATCGCGGTGCCGCTCGACCTTGCGGAGGCCTCGGCCGCCCCGGCGCTGTCGGTCGGCGCCGTCGTGAAGCTCGACCTCGCGCGGGGCCAATCCGCCTTCTTCCGCCTGCCCGAGGGTGCCGACCTGGAGGCGCTGACCCGCAGCCTGGCGCGCGGCACGGACACGGTGATGGCGCTGCTGGACCGCCAGGGCCGGCTGCTGAGCGAGGACGACGACGGCGGCGAGGAAAGCCTCGCCTCCCGCATCGACGTCGCCGCCGACCAGGGCGGGCCGCTGTTCCTGCGCGTGGGCGTGCTGGAACAGGCCGGCGGACAGTTCGAACTGGTGCTGCGCGCCGCACCCTCCGCCGATCCCACCGGCGCGCCGCGCAGCCTGACCGAGGCCGCGACCCAGCATCCGCTGGCCATCGGACAGGCGGTCACCATCCGCCTGCGCGGCCGCGACGAGGCCTATTTCCGCCTGCCCGCGGGCGGCCAGGACCTGGTGGTGCTGACGCGCAACCTGTCGGCCGGCACCGACACCACCCTGGCGCTGCTCGACGCCAATGGCCGCGACCTGTCCGAGGATGATGACGGCGGCGACGAACAGCTTTCGTCGCGCATCGAGGTGCCGGGCGGCCAGCGCCGGCCGCTTTATGTCCGTGCGCGCGTGCTGGGCACCGCCGGCGCATTCGAACTGGTCGTGATGCCGGACACCTCGCCGCCCGCGCCGCCCTTCCCGGCCAGTCTGCGCGAGGCGACCGCCGCCCCGGCCCTGGTGGTCGGCCAGGCCATGCCGTTGCGACTGCGCCGCGGGCAATCCGCCGTCTATCGCCTGCCGGAGGGCGACATCGCGGTGATCACGCGCGCGCTGCGCCGCGGCGCCGATACCGTGCTCGCGCTGCTCGATGCCGACGGCAACGTGATGTCCGAGGATGACGACGGCGGCGGCGGCCTTGCCTCGCGCCTCGAAGTGGCGGGGACGGAGCCGCGGCCGTTGTTCGTGCGCGCCGGGATGCTCGGCGATGCCGGCGGCGAGTTCGAATTGCTGGTCGAGGCCGATCTGCAGGGGCCGGCGGATTTCCCGACTTCTCTGTCGGCCGCGGCGGCCGGGCGTGCGATCGATACGGGCGCACCGGTGGCGATCCGCCTGCGCCGCGGCCAATCCGCCTTCTTCCGGCTGCCGCCGGGCGCGCTCACGGTCTACACGCAGGCGCTGCGGGACGGCACCGACACGATCCTCGAGATCCTCGACGAATCGGGCCGCGTGCTGGCCGAGGATGATGACGGCGGTTCGGGCCTCGCCTCCCGTCTGGTCGTCGATGCGGCACGCAAGGGCGATGTCTTTGTCCGCGCCGGCGTGCTCGGCGCGGGGCCGGGCGTCTTCGAACTTGTGGTCGCGCCCGCCGGGCGACGCTAGGGGCGATGCCGGCACCGTGGGAGCATCGGACCGGGTTGCGATGCTTGCGCGAACCCGGCGGCGATGCAGCGCGCGCGAAGGATTGTCGCTCTGCGCCTCAGCGCCGGCGCCGCGCGGCAGGGGTGCGAGCCTGAGCGGGTGCTATGCCCCGCCGGGCACCTGCGTGGTCCGGCGCAGCCGGCCGGTGTCGAAGCCCTCGCGCCGCGCGATCGCCACGGCCGCGTCGAAATCCGCCGGCGTCATCTGCGGAGTGCGCGACAGGAACCACAGGTAGTCGCGCCCCGGCGCGCCCACCACCGCCCAGCGGTAGTCGGGGTCGAGCCCGATCACCCAGTAATCCCCGTAGAACGGCCAGAAGAAGCTCACGCGCAGCCGGTCATTGCCGGGCGCGGCGCTGCGCGCGACGCCTTCCGCGACACGCTCGGCGCTGCCCTCAAGGGCGTTGCGGCAGCGATTCACCACCGTGATGTCGCCATCGGCGCGCGCCGTGTAGGTCGCCGTCACCTGCTCGCAGCGCACCCGCGCGCTGTCCTGGAAGGATGTCGGAAAGCGCGCCACCTCGAACCAGGTGCCGGCATACCGCGCCAGGTCCACCGTGCCGACCGTGCGCGGCGTGCCCGGCCCGGGCTCGGTGGCGCAGGCGGCGGTCAGCAGGGTCAGGGCGATCAGCGCGCGGCGCATGTCAGTCTCCAGGAATGGTGCCGGGCGGCAGGGACAGCACATGGTCCAGCACGCCGCCCGCGGTGCTGATCCAGACAACGTCGCGCCGCGCCGAAAGATGCGCCAGCGCGCGCCGCAGGTGGCGCAGCCGATGCGGCTGTCCCACCAGATAGGGATGCAGCGCGATTCCCATCACCTGCGGCATCCCGTCGCGGACCTGCCGCAGCCGTTCCTCGAAGTCATCCACGATCATGTCGGCGAATTGCGCGGCGCCATCCTTGCGCGCGACGATCGACGGGATGTCGTTGACCTCCTGCGGGTACGGGATGGCGAGCAGCCGCCCGGCCCGCGTGCGCATCCAGATCGGCGCGTCGTCGGCGCACCAGTTGAGCGTATAGGCATAGCCAGCCTCGGCCAGCAGGTCGGGCGTGGCGCGGCTCTCGGCGATCCAGGGGGACAGCCAGCCGCGCGGCGGCGCGCCCTCGTGCCGCGCGATGGCTGCCGTGCTCTCGGCGATCAGCGCGCCTTCCTCGGCTTCCGACAGCACCGACTGCCGTTCGGAATTGCTGCGGCCATGCCCGGCGATCTCGTCCCCGCGCGCACGATGCGCGGCGACCAGTGACGGCGCGTAGTCGTACATCGCGCTGTTCAGCAGCACCGTCGCGGGCAGGGCCAGTTCATCGAGCAGCCCGAGCAGCCGCCAGGCGCCGACGCGATTGCCATAGTCCCGCCAGGCGAAGTTCAGCACGTCCGGCTGGGGGCCGCCGGGGGCCAGTTCCGCGCCCAACCCCTCGCCGAAGGCGAAGTGTTCCAGGTTGACCCCCAGATAAACCGCCAGCCGCGCGGCGCCCGGCCAGGCATAGGCGCGGCGCATCGGCCACGGATGGTAGTCATAGCGCCCATGGGTCGGCAGCATCGCGCCCCTCCTGTCACCCTCCCTGATGGGGCCGGACCGTCACACCGGCAAGACAGCCCCGTGGCGGGTCGTGCAGCAATCGCTTAGTCTGGGTGCATGGCTTCCTCTCCAGCGGGCGCGGAGGCCGGCGCCGCGGCGCTCCTGGCACGGGAGGCGCGGTCCGAACGCGCCCGGCTCATCCCCTCGATCCTGCTGGGCCTGGGCATCGCCGCCTGCGGCATCGCCCAGGCGCTGCTGATCGCGCGGCTGCTCGCGACGCTGCTGGGGCGCGCCGATGCCGGGCTCGGCGACCTCGCCGCCGCTGCCGCCCTGGCCCTGCTGATGGCGGGCTTGGCGATGGCGCAGGAGCGCGCGCAGATCGCGGTAGGCGAGGATGCCAAGGCCCGGCTGCGCGCCGCCGCCTTCGCCCGGCTGCTGGCCGCCGGCCCGCGGGACGAACGCGCCGTCGGCGAAAAATCCGCCCTGGTGGTCGAACGGATCGAGGCGCTGGAGGGCTATTTCGCCCGCTGGCTGCCCGCTGCCGCGCTGGCGGTGGTCGCGCCGCTGATGGTCGCCGGTGCCGCGGCGCTGGCCGACCCGACCAGCGGCCTGATCCTGCTCGGCGCGGGGCTGCTGGTGCCGGTCGCGCAGGCGGTCAGCGGCATCGGCGCCGGAGTGGCCAGCCGGCGCCAATTCGCCGCGCTGCAGCGGCTGTCGGGGCGCTTCCTCGACCGCATGCGTGGCTTGCCGGTGCTGGTGCTGCTGAACCAGCAGCAGGCCGAGGCATCGCGCCTCGGCGCCGCGGCCGAGGAACTGCGCGCGCGGACGATGCGCGTGCTGCGGCTCGCCTTCATCGCGACCGGGGCGATGGAACTGATCGTCGGCGTCGCGCTGGCGTCGCTCGCCTATCACCACGGGCATCTGGTGGCTGGCACCCATCCGGCGCCGGTCAGCGCGCTGTTCGCCCTGCTGCTGGTGCCGGTGTTCTTCGCGCCGCTGCGTGCCTTCGCCGGCGCCTATCACGAACAGCTCGCGGCGCGCGGCGCGGCGGCGGACCTGGCGCCGCTGCTCGCCGCACCCGAGCCCGAGGGCCTGCTGCTCGAGGAAGTGCCGCCCAAGGTCACGGTCACCTTCCACGACGTGCGCCTGTCCTACGATCCATCGCGTCCGCCGGCGCTGGATGGCGTGTCGTTCCGCGTGCTACCCAACGAGACGCTGCTGCTGACCGGCGAATCGGGATCCGGCAAGACCAGCATCCTGCGCATCCTGATGGGCTTCCGCCGCCCCGATGCCGGGCGCGTCGCGATCAATGGCCACGACATCACGCTGCTGCGCCCGGGCGAACTGCGCCGCCTGTGTTCGTATGTCGGCCAGCGCGCGCACATCTTCCGCGGCACGATCCGCGAGAACATCCGTTTCGCGCGCCCCGAGGCCGACGACGCCGCCATCGAGGCCGCCGCCCGCGCGGCGCAGGTGCTGGAATTCGCCGCCGACCTGCCGCAGGGGCTCGATACGCTGGTCGGCGAGGGCGGCTTCGGCCTGTCCGGCGGCCAGGCGCAACGCGTGGCCGTGGCGCGCGCCTTCCTGCGCGACACGCCGCTGGTGCTGCTCGACGAACCCACCACGCATCTCGACCCGGGGACCGAGGCCGTGGTGCTCGATGCGCTTCGGCGCCTGTGCGTCGGGCGCACCGCGATCGTGGCCACCCACGCGCGCGCTGCCCGGGGCTATTTCGGCAAGGTCCTGCAGATGGCCGGCGGGCGCGAGGCGAATGACCGCATGGCGGGGAACTGATGGGGCGCGACCTGATCCGCGTGCTGGGCCTGTGGGGCGCACGCCGCTGGTGGCTGCTGGCGGGCGCGCTGGCCGCGGTGCTGTCGACCCTTGCGGGCATCGCGCTGCTGGTGCTGGCCGGGCGCGTGGTGGCCGGCGCGGTGGCACAGGGACAGGCGGGGGCGACGGCGCTGGCCGGGCTCGGCCTCGCGGCGTTGCTCTGGCTGCGCCCGGTGATGCTGTTCCGCCCGGTCGCCCGCTACCTCGAACGGCTGGTGACGCACGAGGCCACCTTCCGCGCGCTGGCCGACATGCGGGTATGGTTCTTCACCCGGCTCGCCGAGCGGCTGCCGGCGGGCATCGGGCTGCGCCAGGCGGGTGACCTGCTCGGCCGGCTGGTCGCCGATGTCGAATCCCTTGATGGGCTGTACCTGCGCGTGCTGGTGCCGGCGGCGTCGTCCCTGGCGGTCGTGGTGGCGCTGGCGATGGTGGTGGGGGCGGCCGATCCGGGGCTGGCCGCGCTGCTCGCGCTGCCGCTGGCCGCCGCACTGATGCTGCCCCTGCTGCTGGCCCCGGTCGCCGCCCGCGCGGGCGAGGCCGCCGCGGTCGCGCAGGGCCGGCTGCGCAATGCCGTGGTCGATCCGCTGACCGGCATCGAGGACACGCTCGCCGCCAATGCCGAGGGGCGCGCCGCTGCGCGGGTCGCCGCCGAGGGCGCCGCGCTTGCCGCCGCGCAGCGTGACCTGGCGCGGCGCGCGGCCTGGGGCGGTGCGGCCGGTTCGCTGCTGATGCAGGCGGCGCTGCTGGGGGCGCTGGGCTGGTCGCTCGCCGCCGGGCAGGCCGGGCTCGCCGCCGGCCTGATGGGCGTGTTCCTGGCGATCGCGGCCGCCGAGGCGCTCGGCCTCATGCCCCGCGCCGGCGCGGCCATGGCCGCTGCGGGCGCCGGTGCGCGGCGGCTGTTCGAAGCCGCCGATACGCCCGAACCGGTGCCCGACCCGGTGGCGCCGGCGACACCGCCGACCGGCCACGCGCTGCGGGTGACCGGCCTGCGATTCCGGTGGGCGGCGGACCGCCCGCTGGTCTTCGACGGGCTCGACCTCGACCTGCCGGAGGGCGCGCGGATCGCCTTGCTCGGACCCTCCGGCACGGGGAAGTCGACCCTGGCCGCGCTGCTGCTGAAATTCGCCGCGCCCGAGGCCGGGCGCATCACGCTGGGCGGTGTCGACATCGCCATGCTGCCGGCAGCCGAGCTGCGCCGCCGCGTCACCTGGCTGACGCAGGATGCGCGGCTGTTCGACGACAGCATCGCGGCGAACCTGCGCCTCGCGGCGCCGGCGGCGGCGGACGCTGCGCTATGGGCCGCGCTCGACCGCGCGCAGGTCGGCGATGTGGTGCGGGCGCTGCCCGACCGGCTCGATACCCTGTGCGGGGAAGGCGGGCTGCGCTTCTCCGGCGGCCAGGCGCGCCGGATCGCGCTGGCGCGGACGCTGCTCTCGCCGGCCTCCGTGGTGATCCTGGACGAACCGGCGGCAGGCCTCGATGCCGATACCGAACGGGCCTTCCTGCAGACATTGGATGAGGCGATGGGCGGACGCAGCGTGATCCTGATCCAGCACCAGCTTCTGGGGGTCGAGCACCCGACGCGGATCCTGCGCCTGGCTGCGGGGCGCGCGATTCCCGCCGCCGGGTGACGCGGCGTAACCTTGCCGAGCGGTCCGGCGAACCCGATCTGCGCGACAGCGAAAGGTGGCGAAGCATGGCATCCAGCGTGATGGCGGCGTGGCGATGACAGTGGCCATGCCGATGGCGGCGCGGCGGCTCGACCCAGGCAAGTTCCGCGACCCGCTGGTGACGGCCAAGGGCGAACGCCGCGCCGTGGTCGGCCTGTCCGCGCTGCGCACGCTGTGGATCAACACCGGGACGCTCTGCAACATCACCTGCCGGAACTGCTACATCGAGAGCAGCCCGAAGAACGACGCGCTATCCTACATCAGCGCCGCCGAGGTCCGCGCCTACCTGGACGAGGCCGCCGCCATCGGCGCGCCGATGACGGAGGTCGGCTTCACCGGCGGGGAGCCGTTCCTCAACCGCGACCTGCCGGCCATGCTGCGCGACGTGCTGGACCGCGGCCTGTCCGCGCTGGTGCTGACCAATGCGATGAAGCCGATGATGAACCACGCGACGGCGCTGCTGGCGTTGCGCGAGGCCTTCGGCGACCGCCTGACGCTGCGCGTGTCGATCGACCACCACCTGGCCGCGCTGCACGACCTGGAGCGCGGCGAGGGCACCTTCGCGCGCACGATCGACGGCCTCGCCTGGCTGGCGCGGCACGGCTTCCGGGTGCATGTCGCGGGCCGCGCCGGCTTCTGCGACGGCGACGAGGCGACGATGCGCGAGGGCTACGCCGCCCTGTTCGCCGCCTGCGGCGCGGCGATCGATGCCGCCGATCCGGTGGCGTTGATGCTGTTTCCCGAGATGGACGCGGCCGTCGATGTCCCGGAGATCACCGAGGCCTGCTGGGGCATCCTGCGCAAATCCCCCGACAGCATGATGTGCGCCTCGGCCCGGATGGTGGTGAAGCGGCGTGGGGCGGACCGCCCGGCGGTGGTGGCCTGCACGCTGCTGCCCCATGACCCGGCCTTCGAACTCGGCGCCACATTGGCCGAGGCGTCGCGCCCCGTCGCGCTCAACCATCCCCATTGCGCGAAGTTCTGCGTGCTGGGCGGCGCGGCGTGCTCGCGCTGAAGGCTGCGCGGGACGGTTGACGCCACCCCGCCCTTCGCGCGACCAAGGGGCCCCTGCGAACCCCGGAGTCGTCCCGATGCGCCGCCGCCATTTCCTCGCCGCCGCCGCCCCTGCCGTGCTGGCCGCGGCCTGCGCGCCGCAAGCCGCGATGCAGACCATCTCGGTCTTCTTCACCGCGGACAGCGCGACGCTGGACGCCGAGGCCCAGGCGGTGGTGCGCGCCGCGGCCGACCGCGCCAAGTCCACGACCGGCCCGATCGTGGTGGTGGGCTTCGCCGGCCCCGCGGGCGGCGCCGCCTATAATCGTGCGCTGTCCGAGCAGCGCGCCCAGCACGTGGCCGACCTGCTGATCAGCAGCGGCCTGCCGCGCGAGCGCGTGCGCGTCGTGGCGCGCGGGCCGGTGCCCTTCGAATCCGTCGCCACCGAAAGCCGCCGCGTCGAGATCCGCGCCGGCGGCTGATGCGCGCGTTGGAGGATCCCTCCGCGGTCCTCCGCCGGGTCTTCGGCCATGAGGGCTTCCGCGGCCGGCAGGAGGAGATCATCCGCCATGCCGCCGATGGCGGGTCTGGCCTTGTCCTCATGCCGACCGGCGGCGGGAAAAGCCTGTGCTTCCAGGTGCCGGCGCTGTGCCGCGCGGGTGTCGGCGTCGTCGTCTCGCCGCTGATCGCGCTCATGGAGGACCAGGTCGCGGCGCTGCGCCAGCAAGGCGTCGCCGCGGCCGCGCTGCATTCCGACCTGCCGCCCGATGAGGCGCGCGGGGTGCTGCGCGACCTGCATGGCGGCCGGTTGAAGCTGCTCTATGTCTCGCCCGAGCGGCTCACGCTGGACGGCACGCTGCAGCGGCTGGAGGAGATGCCCGTCGCGCTGTTCGCGGTGGACGAGGCGCATTGCGTCAGCCAGTGGGGCCATCACTTCCGCCCCGAGTATCGTGGCCTGGGCGTGCTGGGGCAGCGCTTCCCGGGCGTGCCGCGCCTGGCGCTGACCGCCACGGCGGACCCGCGCACGGTCGACGATATCCGGCTGCAGCTGGACCTGGCCGAGGCGCCGGTGTTCCGCGCTTCCTTCGACCGGCCGAACATCTTCATCACCGCCGCGCCGCGCGAGAGCGAGCGCGGCCAGTTGCGCGGATTGATCGCGCGGGCGGGCGGCTGCGGCATCGTCTATTGCGGCAGCCGCGCGCGCACCGAGAGCACCGCCGAATGGCTGCGCGGCGACGGGCATGATGCGCTGGCCTTCCACGCCGGCATGGATGCGAGTGCCAAGCGCGACGCGCATCGCCGCTTCGCGCGCGGCGACAACGTGATCATGGCGGCGACGATCGCCTTCGGCATGGGGATCGACCGGCCGGATGTGCGCTGGGTGGCGCATCTCGATCTGCCGCGCAGTCCCGAGAGCTGGTACCAGGAGATCGGCCGCGCCGGGCGCGATGGCCTGCCCGCCATGGCGCTGCTGATGTACGGCGCCGGGGACATGGCCCTGGCGCGCCATCGCATCGCCGAGAGCCCGGCCAGCGAGGAACAGAAGCGCGTCGAGCGGTCGCGGCTCGATGCCATGATCGCCATGGCCGAAGCCTCGACCTGCCGCCGCGCGCTGCTGCTGCGCTGCTTCGGGGAGGAGCCGGAAAAGCCTGAATGCGGTGCCTGCGACGTGTGCCGGACACCGCCGCGGCTGGTCGATGGCACGGTGTCGGCGCAGAAGATGCTCTCGGCCGTGGTGCGCACGGGGCAGCGGTTCGGCGTCGGGCACGTGGTTGACGTGCTGCGCGGGCGGCTCACCGACAAGGTCGCGCAATTCGCGCATGACCGGCTGCCGACGTTTGGCATCGGCAAGGATGTGTCGGACAGCGCCTGGCGCGGGATCGCGCGGCAGCTGGTCGCGCGCGGCGTGCTGGATGTGGCGGTCGAGAACCACGGCGAACTGGTCGCGACCGAGGCCGCGCGGGCCGTGCTGCGTGGGCAGGAAGCGGTGATGCTGCGGGAGGAGGCGGCGCAGCCCGCGTCGCGCCGCGCAGCGCGCGAGGAATCGTCGCAGGCGGCCTCCGGCGATCCATTGTTCGAGGCACTGCGCGCCTGGCGCCGGGGCGTGGCGCAGGCGCAGGGCGTGCCGGCCTATGTGGTGGCGGATGACCGGACACTGGGGGGCATCGCGGCGCGACGGCCGGCGGGCGTCGATGACCTGCTTGATGTGCCGGGGATGGGGCGGTCGCGCGTCGAGCGGTACGGCACGGAGATCCTGCGGATCGTGGCCGAGAACGGCGCGGGATAAGACCGAGGTGCGGTCGCGTCGACGGACGCGATGCTGCAACCCCACGGCGCGCCGGTGGGCGGCGCAGGCGGACGAAAGAACGCTGGACGCGCGCGGTCGTTCTTGCTATGTTCTTATATCAGCGCGGCAGTTGTCGCAGGCTCGCGCACCGGATGACGGGCACGTTAGACCGCTAAAATCGTAAAGTGGCTCCGCCGACGCCGGCCCATCGTTCCGGCGCCTTGGGGCTGCGCCGCGCGGCGCAGCCCTGGGGCACGCGTCAGGCCTCGGCCTTGTGCGGCACGCCCTTCTCGGCGAGCAGGCTGCCGAGTTCACCGGCCTGGAACATCTCCATCACGATGTCGCAGCCGCCGACGAACTCGCCCTTCACATAGAGCTGCGGAATCGTCGGCCAATTGGAGAACTCCTTGATCCCCTCGCGGATCTCCATGTCTTCGAGCACGTTCGCGCTGCCGAAGGGCACGCCCATGTGGGAGAGGATCTGCACCACGCGGGCGGAGAAGCCGCATTGCGGGAAGGACGGCGTGCCCTTCATGAAAAGCATCACGGGGTTGCCGTCGATCGCGGCCTGGATGCGGTCGTGGGTCGGGTTGCTCATCGCGCGGTGTCCTGTTCCGGGGCGGAGGTTTGCAGGGCCAGCGCATGCAGCACGCCGCCCATGCGGCCCTGCAGCGCGGCGTAGACGATCTGGTGCTGCTTCACGCGGGAAATGCCGCGGAAGGCGGAGGAGACGACCTTGGCGGCGTAGTGGTCGCCATCGCCGGCCAGGTCCTCGATGGTGACCTCGGCATCGGGGAGCGCGGATTTGATCAGCGCCTCGATCTCTGCCGGTTGCATCGCCATCAGGCGGACCTCCCTTCCATCAGCGCGGGCAGGGTGGCTTCGTGGGCCTGCCGCAGCGACGCTACCGATATGGACCGGGCGGCGGCCAGAACCAAGTCCCCGCCGCCGGACTGGCCGAGCCGCGTGGCCGGTACGCCCGCCGCGGCCGCGGTGGCGATGAACGCGGCGGCGTCCGGCACGGCCACCACGTAGCGGCCCTGGTCCTCCCCGAACCAGAAGGCGTGGGCGGGAATGCCGTCCGGAGCGGGCGCCAGGGTCGCGCCCGTGCCGGTTTCCATCGCCATCTCCGCGATCGTGACCAGCAGCCCGCCATCGGCGCAGTCGTGGCAGGCGAGCACGGTGCCGGCGAGAATCTGCGCCCGGATGAAGTCCCCGTTGCGGCGTTCGGCCATCAGGTCCACGGGCGGGGGGGCGCCGTCCTCGCGGCCGGTGACCTCGCGCAGCCAGAGCGACTGGCCGAGCCAGCCGGCTGTCGTCCCCACCAGCACCAAGTCGGCGTTGGCCGGCATGCCGAGGCCGATGGCGTGGCGCGCATCCTCCAGCACGCCCACGCCGCCGATGGCGGGGGTGGGGAGGATGGGGCGGCCCTCGGTCTCGTTGTAGAGGGAGACATTGCCGCTGATCACCGGGAAGTCGAGTGCTAAGCAGGCCGCCGCCATGCCGCGCACCGCGCCGGCGAACTGGCCCATGATTCGGGGCTTCTCCGGGTTGCCGAAGTTCATGTTGTCGGTGATGGCGAGCGGCAGGGCGCCGGTGGCGGTGATGTTGCGCCAGGCCTCAGCGACCGCCTGCTTGCCGCCCTCCACAGGGTCCGCCACCACGTAGCGGGGGGTGCAGTCGGTGGTCATGGCCAGGGCGCGGGCGTGGTCCTCGATGCGCACGATGGCGGCGTCGGCGGCACCGGGTCGCTTCACCGTCTGGCCATTCACCAGGCTGTCGTACTGGTCCCAGATCCAGCGGCGGGAGCAGAGGTCGGGGCAGGACACCAGGCGCATCAGCGCGGCTTCGATGCCGATCGGGTCGGGGATGGTGGTGGCGTCCAGCACGGGCTGGGGCGGGGTGTCCTCGGTCGGGCGGCGGTAGAGGGGGGATTCGGATTCCAGGGGGGCGAGGGGGATGTCGGCTTCCACTTCGCCCTTGTGGCGGATGACGATGCGGCCGGTGTCGGTGAGGTGGCCGATCACCGCGAAGTCCAGCTCCCACTTGGTGAAGATGGCCTCTGCCTGCGCCTCGCGGCCGGGCTTGAGGACCATGAGCATGCGCTCCTGGCTCTCGCTGAGCATCATCTCGTAGGCGGTCATGCCTTCTTCGCGCTGGGGGACGCTATCGAGTGTGAGGTCCACGCCCATGCCTCCCTTGCCCGCCATCTCGACGCCCGAGCTGGTGAGGCCCGCCGCACCCATGTCCTGGATGGCGACGATGGCGTCGGTGGCCATGAGTTCGAGGCAGGCCTCGATGAGGAGCTTCTCCGCGAAGGGGTCGCCGATCTGGACGGTGGGGCGTTTTTCCTCGCTGTCCGCGCTGAATTCCGCGCTGGACATGGTGGCGCCGTGGATGCCGTCGCGGCCGGTCTTGGAGCCGACATAGACCACAGGGTTCCCGATGCCCGTGGCGGCGGCGGTGAAGATGCGGTCGGCCTGCGCGATGCCGACCGTCATGGCATTGACCAGCGGGTTGCCGTTGTAGGCGGGGTGGAAGTTGACCTCGCCGCCCACGGTGGGCACGCCCACGCAATTGCCGTAGCCGCCGATGCCGCGGACCACGCCGTCGATCACCTGCTTCATGCGCGGCGCGTCGGGGCTGCCGAAGCGGAGCGCGTTGAGGTTGGCGATGGGGCGGGCACCCATGGTGAAGACATCGCGCAGGATGCCGCCCACACCGGTGGCGGCGCCGTTGTAGGGCTCGATCCAGCTCGGGTGGTTGTGGGATTCCATCTTGAAGACGGCGGCCAGGCCATCGCCGATGGCGATGACGCCGGCATTCTCCCCGGGGCCCTGGATGACCCAGGGGGCCTCGGTGGGGAGTTCCTTCAGCCAGATGCGGCTGGATTTGTAGGAGCAGTGTTCCGACCACATCACGGAGAACACGCCGAGTTCGGTGAGCGAAGGGGTGCGGCCGAGGATGGCCAGCGCGCGGTCGTATTCCTCCGGCTTCAGGCCGAATTCGGCGGCGAGCTGGGCGGCGCGGGCGGGGTCGAGCGGCGTGGGCGTGGCGGCGGTCATGCCTGCCTTGTGGGTAGGGCGGTGGCCGCTGTCCAGGGGGTGTCTGCGCGGGGCTGCTCATGACCAGCCGAGGCGCTGCTGGCGGGTGAGGTGCTTCACGCCGCCGATGACGCGGTGGAGCTGTTTCAGCGCCTTGATGAGGGCGCGGTAGGCGTCGGATTGCGCTTTCGTTTCGGGGTAGGGCGGGAAGCGCGTGTGCCTGAGGCTTTCGGACAAATCGGGGTTGGGGAGCTTGTCCGGCGGGCCGTTCAGGGCCTGGAGGAAGCCGAGGCGGCGGATGAGGACGAGGAATTTCAGGCCCCGCAGACGCACGGCGCGGCGGCAGGCGCGGAAGATGAGGGGGGCGATCTCGTTCAGCGGGTGCTTGGGATCGTTTTCCTTGATGGCTTCGAGCAGGCGTTCCCAGAGGCCGGCATGGGTGAGGCGGCGGAAGTAGCGGGAGACGGTGTCGGGCTTGCCGTGTTCGGGCGGGAGGGCGCTCCAGGGGGCGGTGGTGCAGGCGAGGTGGAATATGGCGTTCATGCGGCCGCGGAGGTCGCCGATGGAGCGGCCGGCGGGGGAGCGGGGGAGGATGTAGGGGAGGAGGGCGAGGAATTGGGTGGGGGTGAGGGGCTGCATCGAAGGATAAATGCACACGGTCGCGGAAAAATCAATATTTTCCTATGTTCGGGCGGAGACTTGTCTTGTTCCCGTTACGGCTCAGCGCGGCTCGGCTCGGCCTCTTGATGTCACGCCGATGCGCCCGAGAAACTGGTGAAATCCAATAGGTTTCGTACTATAAGGAGCATGCAAATTGCTTACGGCGATAGCCTCTGCAGGCTGACGGGGACCCGCTGCAACAGTCAGGCGCTGTTTTTTGGGCTGATGTGGGTGGCTTCGGGGGAAATCTTGTGACGCCAAAAAAAAGTAAAGCCGACGCTGTAGAGATTGAACAACGTCCCGACGAGAGTGAAAAATCTGAAACGCCCGCAGCGATCGTTGATGCTATTCGTAGTATAATTGAAGAATTTGAAGTACAGCCAGTTCTATTTGTTGGAGCGGGAATCGCGAGGCGTTATATAAACGCGCCTGATTGGGAGGGGGCGCTGCGCTATGCGCTTGGTTTCCTTGGAGAAAGCGCTCCACCTTATACGTATTTTGTTCAGAAATTTGGCGACGATAAAGTCGAGATTGGGACTGCGATTGCAGCTCTCATCTTCGAGTGGGCCTGGGGTGTCGGCAAGAGCCACTTTGATCCTGTCCTGTTTGAAGGAACGGATCGCCATGTATTTTTGAAGGCTCTCATCGCAAAACGCTTAGTCGATCTCACGCCTGTCGACTCAAATAAACTAAATAAAGATTTTATCGCTGAGATAGCTGCATTGGAAGCGATTCGCCCACACGCGATTATCACGACAAACTATGACGCTCTTCTTGAGATGATCTTCAAGGGATACGAGCCTATAGTTGGTCGAGGAGTTTTAAAATACGACTTAAATTCATACGGAGAGATATTTCATATACATGGAATGGCAACCGATCCAGCTAGTTTAGTTTTGACTAAAGATAATTATAAAAATTGGCATAAGCAAAGTCGATATTTTGCTGCAAAATTATTAACTTATTTCATTGAGCATCCGGTGCTAATTTTTGGATACGGTCTTGGCGATCCGAATGTCCGAACTTTACTTCAGGATATAGGAAGAATAGCGGCTGACGATACGGGTCTTGTTCCGAACGTGGCTCAGATCATCTGGAGGCCAGAACTCAAGGCCGGTCCGAGCCAATCAGAGGTTGTCATTGACGACGAAGAAGACGGAAGACAATACCGGCTTAAGGTATTTAATGTATCATCTCTACTCGATATATTTAAAATTCTATCTGCAAGACATGAATTAAAACAAGTAAATCCGGCATTGTTGAGGTCGTTGGCGGCCAGATTAATGAAGCTAACCAGAAAGGATATACCGGGAGGAACGGTTGAGGTAGACTATGCGACTCTTGAAAAAGTAACGAACGATGACGTTCATCTGCCGCGAATGCTGGGACTTACGTTCGCGGATACAGACAACAAGACTCACCCGCTAACTCTTACTCAAGTCGCGGATGAATTAGGCTTGAAGGGATGGAATGCCCTTAATCCAATAATTAGAAAAATTAGGGATGAAAAAGGTGTAGATCTTCGGAGATCTGACAACGTATATCATGAGCGTATTAAGACTGGAAAAAAAGAATCATCCGCCGTACGAAAGTGGTCGCATGAGGCGGTCGATTTGTTCAGAGATATTATTTCTGGAAAAGCCTATAAGCTTAGAATTTAATTTTACGCTTAGTCGATGAGTTGGAGTAGTTGTTCCTAAGTTCTGATCGCGTCTTGGCTTACATTTTTTTACTTATAGATAGCCTTTGCGCGCTGGCTTAGTTGGCTGCCGCTCAACGATCCGAAGGTGATTGGCCAGCAGCGCGCGGTCGTCGAAGCGGTCGGATAGCGAGCCGTCGGCAAGGATGCGCAGAGTACCGGATTTTGGTATCGTGCCGCAGGAGGTCCGAAGCATGGCGCGCAACACATCCATTTCCCTCGGCGACCACATGGCCGATTTCGTGGACGGGCAGGTGAGGACCGGCCGCTATGGCTCTGCCAGCGAGGTGATCCGTGCCGGGTTGCGGTTGCTGGAAGAACGCGAGGCGGCGATGCAGGCGTTGGGCGATGCGCTCGATGACGGCCTGCGCTCCGGCCCGGCGCGAGAGTTCGATTTCGACGCCTTCATGGTGCGCAAGGGCCGCGCATCCGGCGCGTGACGCGCTTCTTCCTCACGCCGGCGGCCGAGGCCGATCCCGAAGCGATCTGAGACTATACGGAAGAGCATTGGGGGCGGCGGCAGGCGGAACGCTATGTCGCGGCGATCAGGGATGCCTGTCGGTCGCTCGCCGCGCGCGGCTATCCCGACCGGGATGCGAGCGATGCGCGGCCCGGCTTCCGGAAGGCCGCGGTCGGTTCGCACACGCTCTACTTCCTCCGTCGCGAGGATGGCGCACCGGAGATCATCCGCATCCTGCACCAGCGCATGGACGTGCCCCGCCACCTCTCCTGAGCAACAGTCCAAAAGCCCGAAGGTGCAGGAAACAGAGTTTCGTGCCGGGGTGCAGGGGCGGCGCCCCTGCGACGCCACCCCTCAAGCCGCGCGCACCGCCCGCCCCCGCGCATCATGCAGCGTCAGCACCGCAAGTGCCGCGCTCACGCTGATCATCCCCACCGTGATGAAGGCCGGCCCGTAGCTGCCCGCCACGTCCCGCCACACCCCGCCCATCGCTGCCGAGACCGCGCTGCCCAGCTGGTGCGCCGCAAACGCCCAGCCGAAGACGATGGCGGCCTTCTCCGGCCCGAAATGCAGCGCCGCGAGTTTCACCGTCGGCGGCACCGTTGCCACGTAGTCCAGGCCGAAGAATACCGCGAAGAGGGTCAGTGAGAGCATGTCGAAGCTGCTGAAGGGCAGCCAGATCAGCGCCAGGCCGCGCAGCCCGTAGTACCAGGCCAGCAGGATGCGGTTGTCGAAGCGGTCCGACAGCCAGCCCGAGCAGACCGTGCCGATGAAGTTGAACACCCCCATCATCGCGAGGAAGGATGCCGCCACCACGGCCGATACGCCCATGTCCCCGCAGAAGGGGATGAAGTGCTGGTTGACGATGCCGGTGGAGGACAGCCCGCAGATGAAGAAGGTCCCGGCCAGGATCCAGAACACCCGGTTGCGCAGCGATTCCCCCAGCACCGACAGGCTGAGCGAGACGACATTGTTGGCCGAGGCTGCCGGCGGCGGGACGATCGCCTTGGCGCCATAGGGGGCGAGGCCGACCTGCGCCGGCCAGTCGCGTGCGAACAGCAGATACAGCGTGGCGCAGATGGCCAGGCCGATGATCGCCGGCAGGATCGCCATGCGCCAACCGTGGCTCGCTGCCAGCGCCGCGGCGGCGGGCAGGAAGGTGAGCTGCCCGGCGGCGAAGGCGGCGGTCAGCAGGCCCATGACCAGGCCGCGGCGCTCGACGAACCAGCGATTGGCCACGGTGGCGGAGAGCACCAGCGCGACCATGCCCGCCGCGCCGCCCAGAAGGGCGAGGCAGGCCCAGACCTGCCAGGGTGTCGCGACCTGCGTGAGGCCGATGACGGCGATGACGGCGATGATGGCGGCGGTGGAGACGACCCGGCGCAGCCCGTGGCGGATCATCAGCGCGCCGGCGAAGGGCGCCATCACGGCAAAGAGGCAGAACATGACGCCCATGGCGCCGGCGACGGCCCCGCGGCCCCAGCCGAACTCCTCGGTCATCGGCACGATCAGCACGCCGGGCAGGCTGACGGCGGCCGAGGTGCAGACGGAGACGAGGAAGGTGAGGGCCACCATCACCCATCCGTAGTGGATGCCGCGACGGGCGAACCAGGTGGCGGCGGTGGCTGCGAACATGGCCGGCGTCCTTGAGGATGGGCACGCCACCGCGAGGGCGGATTGTGCGCGGCGTTCAGCTTTCATTCTGCAAGCTGATCCGCACAAGGAAATTCGCCGCCAGGCGCGCATGGGTGCCCTGCTGGCAACGCGCAGGCGCGGCGCCGGGTGCGCAAACCTCGGCGGTGCGCTCCGCGATGCGCCCGACGACGGAGGACTGACCATGCGCGCCATCCCGCGGACCTTCGGGGGCGCCATGGTGATCGCTTCGGTTGGCGCTTGATCCGAACAATATCGAAGCGGCTGTGCGGTGGCGCAGGTGCCGATCGGGCGAAGCTGCCCGCGACGCCCCCGGGGCGTTAAGATTGCCCTGCCTTACGGCGCATGGCGGCCGGGTGATGTAGGGTCGGCTGCGGCGGGGCGGTCCCGCCGGGGTGGCCGGCATGTCCTTGTCATTCGGTGATACACGGCCCGGCTTGGGCGCGTGGGTGGCGATCGGCAGCGCGACGGCCGTGCTGGTGGTCATCGCCGGCGGCCTGGCGTGGGATGGCGGGGCGGGGTGGTGGCAGCCGCTCATGGTGCTCGTGCCGATCCATGCGCTCGTGGTCCTGTGGATTTTGTGCCGGCGACGGGTCGAGGTTTGCGCCGATCGGCCGGAGGTGGTGATCACCCGCACCCTGTATGGCCTGGCATGGCGCCGGCGCATTCCGTTCCCGGCGTTCGGGCGCGTGGTCAGCCGAGGCGTCTGGATGCGGCCGCGCGGCGGCAGCCCGTTGGCAGGCACGCCGGAAGGCGATGCCGTGTTCATCAAGTTCGATCTGTCGTTGCGGCGGGGCTGGCGCGGCCTGCATGTCGAGATGATGAACGACGTCGCGTTGGCCGAGGCCCTGGCGCTACTGCTGGCGCGGCGCATCGGCGTGCCGGCTTCCCGGCGCGACTACGCACGCCGCGTGGACGGGCTGGCGGTGTGGCGCCGGGGCGCGCGGGAGGATCTGGGCTGACAGCCCGTCAGGCGTGCGCGAAGGCGTCGGCCAGGCTGTCGAACATCGGCAGGCCGTCGGTGCCGCCCATCAGCTCGTCCACCAGGTCCTCGGGATGCGGCATCAGGCCGCAGACGCGCAGGTTGGGGGAAAGGATGCCCGCGATGTTGCGCGCCGAGCCGTTGCGATTGGCGGCGTCGGTCGCCTCGCCGCGTTCGTCGACGTAGCGGAAGGCGACCAGGCCTTCGCCTTCGAGCCGGTCGAGCGTCGCGTCGTCGGCGAAGTAGTTGCCGTCGCCATGGGCCATCGGCGCGCGGAAGGTGGCCCCCTTCTGCCAGCGCGACGTGAACGCCGTGCCGGCGCGTTCCACCCGCATGCGGCAATCCATCGACAGGAAGCGCAGCGTCGCGTTGCGCAGCAGCCCGCCAGGCAGCAGGCCGGCCTCGATCAGGATCTGGAAGCCGTTGCACACGCCCAGCACATGGCCGCCGCGTGCGGCGAAGTCGCGCACGTCGCGCATGATGGGCGATTGCGCGGCCATGGCGCCGCAGCGCAGGTAGTCGCCGTAGGAAAAGCCGCCCGGCAGGACCACCAGGTCGAGGCCGGCGGGCAATGCCTCGCGGTGGAACAGCATGGCGGGGTCGCGCCCGGTCGCGCGCTTCAGCGCGGTGCGCATGTCGCGTTCGCGGTTGGTGCCGGGGAAGGTGATGATCGCGGCCTTCATCGGAAGTGTCCTCTGCCTTCAGCCGCCGGTCGCAACGCGCAGCCAATTGAGCCCGCCGAGCAACAGCGTGGTCGCGACGGCGGCGATGGCGGCGGCCGTCACCCAGCGGTTCACCGTGCGCTTGCCGCGTTCGACGATATTGATGCGCGGGCGCGGCTGGGTCGTGGCGATGCGGTCCTCGCGCCAACGCAGCCCGACCGAGATCAGCACGGTCAGCACGAGCATGGCGAGGAGGCTCGCCTTGATCATGTCAGGCGATCTCGACCCGGTAGGATTCGATCACGGTGTTCGCCAGCAGCCTGCGCGCCATCTCCTCGGCTGCCGCGCGCGCCGCGGCGGGGTCGGTCTCGGCCAGGTCGAGCTCGATCACCTTGCCCGCGCGCACATCCTGCACGCCGGCGAAGCCCAGGCCTTCCAGCGCCTGGCCGATCGCCTTGCCCTGCGGGTCGAGCACGCCGGCCTTGGGCATCACATAGACGCGCGCCTTCACTGCATCACCTCCGGACCGGACATGTCGCGCGGCCCGGCCTCGGGCAGGATGCCGAGGCGGCGCGCCACTTCCTGGTAGCCTTCCTCGACCTTGCCGAGGTCGCGGCGGAAGCGGTCCTTGTCCATCTTCTCGCCGGTCTTGGCGTCCCACAGGCGGCAATTGTCGGGGGAGATCTCGTCGGCGAGGACGATGCGCATCTCCTCGTTCTCCCACAGCCGGCCGAATTCCAGCTTGAAATCGACCAGCGTGATGCCGACGCCGAGGAACAGGCCGGTGAGGAAGTCGTTCACGCGCAGCGTCAGCGCCACCATGTCATCGAGGTCCTGGGTCGCGGCCCAGCCGAAGCAGGTGATGTGTTCTTCCGCCACCATCGGGTCGTTCAGCTGGTCGTTCTTGTAGTAGTATTCGATGATCGACCGCGGCAGGCGCTGGCCTTCGGTGATCCCCAGGCGGGTGGCAAGCGAACCCGCCGCGACGTTGCGCACCACCACCTCGAGCGGGATGATCTCGACCTCGCGGATCAGCTGCTCGCGCATGTTCAGGCGGCGGATGAAGTGGGTCGGGATGCCGATCTCGTGCAGCCGGGTCATCAGGTATTCGCTGATGCGGTTGTTGAGCACGCCCTTGCCGGTGATCGTGCCCTTCTTGGCGCCATTGCCCGCGGTGGCATCGTCCTTGAAGTACTGCACGAGAGTGCCGGGTTCCGGCCCCTCGAACAGGATCTTGGCCTTGCCCTCATAGAGTTGTCGGCGACGCGCCATGGCGAAGAAATTCCTTGTCGCCGCGCGGCCGGGGGGCCGGGCGGACTCCGGGCGGGGTATAGCAACGGACGTCCGGGGTGACCATGACGGACCGGATGATGGCTGGGCTGCGCGCCGGTCAGGCCACGGGCGCGGGCAGGACGAGCGGTGCAAAGCCGCCCGGGACGGGGCGCCCCGCGCAGAAACGCCAGGCCGCCCGGCCGCGGTCATCGATGGCGACCAGGCTGGAGCACACCGTCCCGAAGCCCGCGGTCGGCGCGATATTGAGCATGGCGGCCGCGCCATCCACCGGGTCTGGCGTGTCGTCCGAAAGCAGCCTCTCCCAGGCCCCCCAGTCATCGAGTGCCGGGTCCGGCGGCGCCGCGGACCGGAAGGCCGGCAGATGGCGGCGGATGCGGGGGCTGTGCTGGTCGTTCGGCTCATGCGCGGTAACCATCGCGACACCCTCCGGCAGTTGCTCAACCTCGACCGCGCCGGCGCCAAGACCGCGCAGGAAATAGGCGTGCCGCGAATCGGCGACGACCATGTTGAACGGGCGCCAATCCTGGCCCGGGAGGGCGGCAATGCGGCGCGCAGCGGCGGCGGCATCGGCCTGGGCGGCGGCGACCAGCGGCAGGTCGCCGCGCGACCGCTTGCCCGGCGCCGGTCCCAGGCTTCCAGGCCGGTTCAAGACGGCAGCCACGACACCGCGCGGGCCCAGGGCCATCCAGGTGCCGCCGGCGCTGCGATCCCGCCCGCCGACCACGCCGGGCCGATCGGCCCACCATTCCCGCGGCGGATCCCAGGCGCGATCGAGGCGTTCGTCGCGATTGGCGGCGAGCAAGAGCGGCCAGGCATGGCCCGGGCGGTGCAGGAGGATCACGGTGCACATGCGCGCAGGCTGGACGCCACCGCGAGGCACCGCAATGGCCGCGCCGAAAGCTGCGTTGTTGGCGAATTATCTTCAGCAGGATCGCTCGCCAGCCGGATACCATAACGATGAACGATCGTGTCGGCGGGGGCGCGCGTCATGTGCATCGGTTGCTTCGGTCGGATCATGAGGCCTTCGACCCCACGCAGGTCGGTGTTCGGTGTGGCGGCAGCATCAGGCCTCCTGGCCTGCGACGCCGTGACGACGCGAACCGGAGCCGAACAGCAGACAACCGCGCGGCCAGCGCCCCCGACATCCTGCACGGCGAGCCGCTGGATTGACGCCCACTGCCACATCTTCAACGCCCGGGACGTGCCGGTGCGTCATTTCCTCCAGGCTGTCCATATCCCCAATGCCGAGACGGGGCTGGAATCCGATCGCCGGCGGATCCAGGTGCTGAGAGCCATCGTCGCCCGCCTCCCGCAGACCGTCGAATTGATGCGCAGATCGGCCATGGACGTCGATGCCGAGATCGCGAACTTCGAACGGTTGAGTTCGCGACCCACCGAATTCGACGCCGAATTCTTCAGGTCGGCCCCGACCCGCGCAGGCAATGTTCCGCCGACCGGCCTTGACCAGCATATGCTCGGAACGCGGCTTGCGATGCTGAGCAGCCTAAGTGGAGCAGTTGAGCCAGGTAGCGGGCAGGGCACTTTGACTGGAGCATTCGGGAATGCGGACTTCCGACCGCAGTTCTTTGCGCCATCATTTGTTGATTATGATACGTGGTTGGTTCCTCCGGAGGACAAAGAATATCTTTCAAGTCCGATGAGCAAGCAGATTGAAGTAGCGAACTTGCTCGGTAAATGCCTTGCGCGCAGCACAGGGGCACGAATCGTTGTGCATCCTCTGGTCGGATTTGACCCGGCGCGGCAGGTCCGCCACGGGGATGCGCTGGCGGTCGTGCGCGATGCGGTCGCGCACAAGGGCGCAATCGGGGTGAAGGTGTACCCGCCGATGGGGTTTCGGCCCCTCGGCAATGGCGACCGCAACGCTGGGCCGTTTGTGGATTTCCTGGAGACCGCGATCCGGAACTTCGGCGCGCGACTCGATGACGCGCTCCTCGAACTTTACGCCTACTGCAACGATGAAGATGTGCCGATCATGGCGCATTGCTCGCCGTCGCAAGGCCGAGGACCAGGCTTTGTTCAGCGAGCGGCACCCGAACTGTGGCGGCCCGTACTCGATCGGTTTCCGAAACTGCGGGTAAACTTGGCGCATTTCGGCGGTGTTGCAGGAGAGGCAAGCCCACCTAGACGAGGGAATGAGCCCGAGCAAGCCTACGAATCAGTACGCCGGCTGTACAATCTACGGCCGCAATGGGCGTGGACCATCGCCACGCTAATGCGGGACTATCCGGGCCGTGTCTACTCAGATACCGGGTATTTTGCGTCCGTCTTGAACCGCTCGGACTGGAGCAGTATCGGCACGCTGCATCAGATCTTCGATGCAATTCCTGAGACGTCCAGGTACCTCATGTATGGCTCGGACTGGAACGTTGTTGCCGCCGAGGAGCGCATTGACGAATATTCCTACAGGCTGCGCGGCGCGATGGCACCAATCATGCAGGATCCGGTAGGCCGCGAGAACTTCGCCTGGCGGAACGCTGCGCGCTTCTTCGGGCTCAGGACCGGGGACAAGGCTCGGCGGCGACTGGAGGCAGTCTACCGAAGTTGGGGCGTAGAACCGCATCGGCTGGACGTGTTCAATCCGATCGATCCGAAGAAGCCGTTCTGCATCGACCCACGCAACGCCGGCATCTGCGCGGGCCCGTCCGGTGCCGATCCTGCTGCGGTCGAACCCGCCCGACCGCGCTGACGGCATTTCCAGCGGCCCTGGCTTTCCAAGAGGCCTCCGGCCGCTTTGGCTTCGCAGGCATCTCCCGGCCCAGTGCCTTCATCTGAACGAGAGATGCCCCAGGATCAGAACCGAAAGTTCAGCGAAACGCCCGGCGGACCATAATACACGGGCGGCGGCGCGTAATACACCGGCGGCGGCGGTGCGTAGTACACCCGGGGCGGCGGTGCGTAGTAGACGCGCGGCGGCGGCGGTGCGTAGTAGTAGCGCGGGGGCGGCGCGTAATACGCGCGCGGCGGTGGACCCCAGCCGCGGCCGTGATGGCCGCGCCAGCCATCGCCAGCGGTCGCGATCGACGGTGCCGCCACCGCGCCGACCGCAGCCAGGGCCGCGGTGAGGCCGACAATTCGAAGATTGATCATGGTCCCGATCCTCCTCATGGCCGATGTGTTAACGCGGAGGTACGGCGGAATAACGGCGATCACGCCTCAGGGCTGCCACGCGGCGCGGCGGGTTATCCCGCGATGCGGCGCAGGGTCATTGGGTTCCGCACGCGGTCTGGGCGGTGGCGGTCCGAAGGCCCGGACCTCGGCGCCGATGCTGCGCGGGCCGCAGGCGCGGCCGCGGGTGCGCGCGTGCCGGCTGCGCCCCGCCATAGCCCGGGAATCGGCGCCGGGCAGTCGCGGAATCGACCCCGGCAAGCCGGTTGCCCCGGTCCGCAGAACGCAGGAACCGCTTCGGCATCAGGGCCGCGGCCGGCCCTGGAGAGGCGCCCGGCGCGCGCCGTCCCGGACGGTCGCTACAGACGTTTCCGTTCGCCACGGCTCACTGCAACGCCTCTAGGCCATTGGTTTTGCGAGCATCTACACCCGACCAGATGATTCCATCCCATCGGGATCTGCTCTAAGCCTCGCCGAAAACCCGGGCAAAGACCGTCTCCACGTGGCGGAAATCCCGCGCGGCATCCATCGCCGCATCGATGGCCGCGGCATCGAGCCAGCGCGTCACCTCGGCATCCGCTGCCAGGTTGGCGCGGAAATCCCGCGCCCCGGCGCTGCCCAGCGCCTGCCAGGTCGCCATGGCGGCGCGCTGCACGGCCGCATAGGCGTCTTCGCGGCTCATGCCCGCCTGGGTCAGGGCCAGCAGCACCTTCTGGCTGTGCACCACGCCGCCCAGCGCATCCAGATTGGCCTGCATGCGCGCCGGGTAGATGGTCAGCTTCTCCATCATGCCGGCCAGGCGCATCAGCGCGAAGTCCAGCGCGATGGTCGCATCCGGGGCGATCACGCGCTCCACGCTGGAATGGCTGATGTCGCGCTCGTGCCACAGCGCCACATTCTCCAGCGCCGGCGTGACGTAGCCGCGCACCAGTCGCGCGAGGCCGGTCAGGTTCTCGCTCAACACCGGGTTGCGCTTATGCGGCATGGCGGAGGACCCCTTCTGGCCGGGGTGGAAATATTCCTCGGCCTCGCGCACCTCGCTGCGCTGCAGGTGCCGCACCTCGGTCGCCAGGCGCTCGACGGCGCTCGCCACCAGCGCGAGGGCGCAGAAGAAGGCCGCATGGCGGTCGCGCGGGATGACCTGCGTGCTGACGGGTTCGACCGCGAGGCCCAGGCGCTCGGCGACGAAGGCCTCGACGCGCGGATCGACGCTCGCGAAGGTGCCGACCGGGCCGGAGATGGCGCAGGTCGCGACCTCGGCGCGCGCAGCCACCAGCCTGGCGCGGCCACGCGCGAATTCCGCGTAATGCCCGGCAAGCTTCAGGCCGAAGGTGGTCGGCTCGGCATGGATGCCGTGGCTGCGCCCGACCGTCGGTGTCATGCGGTGCTCGATCGCGCGCGCCTTGAGCGCCGCCAGCACCGCATCAAGGTCGGCGATCAGCAGGTCCGCCGCGCGCGTCATCTGCACCGCGAGGCAGGTATCGAGCACGTCCGAACTGGTCATGCCCTGGTGCATGAAGCGCGCGCTTTCCCCGATTCCCTCGGCCATGAAGGTCAGGAAGGCGATGACATCGTGGCGGGTGACGCGTTCGATCTCGTCGATGCGCGCGACCTCGGCGTCGCCGATCGCGGCGGCGCGCGGGGCGCCCTTGTCGCGGATCGCCTGTGCCGCATCGGCCGGAATGGTCCCGAGCGCGGCCATGGCCTCCGCCGCCAGCGCCTCGATCTGGAACCAGATCCGATAGCGCTCGGCAGGCGACCAGATGGCCTCCATCTGCGGGCGGGAATAGCGCGGGACCATGGCGGGCTCCGGAGGGCAGGGTGCGGCGCAGGGTTTGGCGCGGGCCCGTGCCCGGCGCAAGCGCCGGGCCAAACATTCCATTCGGGGTTGCCCACCGCGTGGACGAACGGTAACCCTACCGCCCGCTTCATGCCTTTCTACGTCCTGGGAACGTCCTGACCATGTTGGAAATGCTGCCCGAATGGCTCCAGCCGCTGGCGATGGTGCTGTTCATCGACATCGTTCTCGCGGGCGACAACGCCATCGTGGTGGGCATGGCGGCGGCCGGGCTGCCGCCGGACCAGCGCAAGAAGGCGATCTTCTGGGGCATCGTGGCGGCGACGGTGATGCGCATCGCCTTTGCCTCGATCACCGTGCAGCTGCTGAGCATCGTCGGCATCGTCCTCGCGGGCGGTGTGCTGCTGCTGTGGGTCTGCTGGAAGATGTACCGCGAGCTGCGCGACGGGCATGGCGACCACAGCGACGTCACCGAGCAGCATGAGGGCGCGGCGGCACTCGAAGGGCACGCCACGCCCGGCGCGCCACGCAAATCCCTGCGCCAGGCGATCACGCAGATCCTGATCGCCGACATCTCCATGAGCCTCGACAACGTGCTGGCGGTGGCCGGCGCGGCGAAGGACCATCCCTACATCCTCATCATCGGCCTGGCATTCTCGGTCGTGCTGATGGGCGTGGCGGCGACGCTGATCGCCAACCTGCTGAACAAGCACCGCTGGATCGCCTGGGTCGGCCTGCTGGTCATCCTGTATGTGGCCGGCGCGATGATCTACGAGGGCACGCACCAGGTCGCGACCGAGGTGCCCGAGGCCTATGCCTACCTGTTCCTGCCGCTGGGCTTCCTGGCGCCGGGCGTGGCGGGGGCCTTCTCGGTCTGGCTGTGGGTCGGTGCGACCCTCATGCAGATGGTGGTGTACAGCGCGGTCATCGCGCTGGTGGCCGGGGCGATCCGCGACGCGATGCGGCCGCGCGCGAGTGCCTGACGCGCAGCCCCTGGGCGGGCCCGTGGCGGAGAATTCCGCCCGGGGTGCCGTCCGGCGGTCGGTCCTGCGCGGCCTGGCCGTCGGGGGGCTGCTCGGCATCGGTGCCTGCGCGGCGCTGGATGAAACGCAGCGGCCGGCGCTCGACGCCATCGCCGCGCGCATGCCGGCCGAGATTGCCGGCTTCCAGCGCGGCGAGGTGCCGCAGCGGCCGAACGACGTCCTGACGCTCGACTACGCCACGCCGAACCGGGGGGCGGTCGCGACGGTGCAGGTCTATGCGACCGGTGGGCGATCGGTGCCGTCCGATCCGGCCTCGGTCGAAATCGACCGCGAAGTGACCTCCGCCGTCATGGAAGTCACCGAGGCGCCGCAGGGCCGCACCGGGCGGCGGCTGACCGAACGGGAACGCTTTACCATCGCCGATCCGGGGCTGCGCTGCGCCGTGATGGAAGGCGCGTTCGGCCGGGCGCCGGTAACGCGCCATGTCTGCGTGGGCGCCGCGCAGGGGCGTGTGGTCAAGGTGCAGGTGACCATGGCGACCAGCCGGACGCCGTCAGCGGATGCCACGGCCTTCGCAGCGGGGGCCTTGCTGGCGGTGCGCGGCCGCTGAGGCGGTCGCGGGGGTGGATGTACGACGCGCGGCCGCTGAGGCGGTCGCGGGGGTGGATGTACGACGCGCGACCGCTGAGGCGGTCGCGGGGGTGGATGCACGACGCGCGGCCGCCAAGGCGTTCGCGGGGGTGGGCGGACGATGCGCGGCCGTTGAGGCGGTCAGCGCAGGCACCGCAGGAACAGCGTCGAGGCGTGCGCCACTTCGCCGATCTCGGCGGCGGTGCGCATCGTGCCGGTTTCCTCGAGCTGGGGCTGCACGCCGTGTTCGCGCATGAAGTCCACCGCCTCCGTGTGCTTCACGGCGAAGTTGACATTCTGCGGGATGTCGCCGGTCGCCTGCGCAATGCGCTGGGCATTGAGCTTCGACACGATCACGCCCACCACATGGCCGCGCAGGTCCAGCAGCGGTCCGCCCGAATTGCCCTGCTGCACCGGTGCGCTGATCTGGATCTGGCGCGCATTGTCGCCGAGCCCTGCCAATGCCGAGACATCGCCCGTGGTCAGCGTCGGGCCTGAGGATAGCAGGCCGGCGAGGGGGAAGCCGTAGGTCACCACCGATTCGCCGCGGCGCATCTCAGCGGCGCGACGGAACGGCAGGACCGGCCCTGCATCGGCATCGGTGCGCAGCAGCGCCAGGTCGCGCTGGGTGTCCGCCGCGATCACCGTCGCCGCGATCTCCTGCCCACCTGGCAGGCGCGCCATCATCGCGGTGCAGCCATCGACCACGTGCTGGTTGGTCATGATCTGGCGCGGCGCGACGACGAAGCCGGTGCCCGACGAGACCTGGCGTGGCTGGCCGGGCGTCCCGCCGGGTCCGGGCGGGCGGCCGCCCTGGCCGGGGGCGGCGGCAGCGAGCGGCGGCGGCTTGCTGCGCGGCAGCGCGGCGACCGGTCCAGGCGGGCGGCCCTGCGGCGCCGGTCCGAGCCCCTGCGGGGGCTGGCCGAAACCCTGTGGGGGCTGGCCAAAGCCTTGGGGGGGCTGGCCGAAGCCGGGCGGGCGCACACTGCCGCCAAGCGGCGGCGGCTTGTCACGCGGCAGCGCGACCTGCGGCCCGGGGGCGGGCCGCGGCGGCACCGCCTGGAGCGGCGGCTGCGGCAGGTTCCCGAGCGAGCCACCCCCGCCCGGCCCGGGCTTCTGCGCCGCAACGGGCATCGCGGCGAGGATCGTGGCCAGCGCAAGGATGGGGGGCGTTGAACGCATGGGCGGAGGGTGCCGGGATGGACGCCCCGCGGTCAACGCCCGCCGCGTGCCCTGGCGCACGCGGCGCGAAGTGATTCAGAGCAGGCCTTCGCGCCGGAACGACAGATGCCGCCCATTGCCCACCACCAGGTGGTCATGCAGCACGATCCCGAGGCTGCCGGCGGCCGCCTTGATCTCCTGCGTCATCTCGAGGTCGGCGCGCGACGGCGTCGGGTCGCCCGAGGGATGGTTGTGCACCAGGATCAGCGCCGTGGCCTGCAGTTCCAGCGCGCGCTTGACCACCTCGCGCGGATAGACCGGCGTGTGGTTGACCGTTCCGCGCGCCTGCGCCTCGTCGGCGATCAGGCGGTTGCGGGTGTCGAGGAACAGGACGCGGAACTGTTCGACCCTTTCGCGCGTCAGCGCGACGGTCAGGTAGGACATCAGCCGGTCCCAGTTGTTCAAGACCGGCTGGTCCATCACCTCGGCGCGCGCCAGGCGCAGGGCGGCGGCCTGCACGGTTCGCAGGGCGGCGGCGCCGGCTTCGCCAAGGCCCTCCACCTCGCGCAATTCCTGCAGCGGCGCGGCGATGGCATTGGCGAAGGACCCGAAGCGGGCCAACAGCGCGCGGGCGATCGGCTTGGTGTCCCGCCGCGGCAAGGCGAGGAACAGCACCATCTCGAGCAATTCGTGGTCGAGCAGCGCCTCCGGCCCGGCGCCGAGCAGCTTCTCGCGCATCCGCGCCCGATGGCCGAGATGCCCGGGCGCTTCCCCGGGCGGCTCGATCATGCTCAGCAGGCCGGGCATGGCCTCGGCGAGTCCGGGTTTCCTGCGCATGCGCCTCGCTGCCGGCGAGGGGCGCCGGGCGCGACGGAGGCTAGCGAAAATCTACCGGAAGTTGAAGGGGCGTTTCACCCGGCCGCGTAGGGGCGGTGCAATCCGTCCGGCGAGAGCGTGAAGATCTCGGCCCCTGACTCCGTCACGCCGATCATGTGCTCGAACTGCGCCGAGAGCGAGCGGTCACGCGTCACGGCGGTCCAGCCGTCGTCGAGGATCTTCACTTCCGGCCTTCCGGCATTCACCATGGGTTCGACGGTGAAGAACATGCCGGCGCGCAGCTTCGGGCCTTCGCCCGGGCGGCCGAAATGCAGGATGTTCGGCGCGCCGTGGAACTGCCGGCCGATGCCGTGCCCGCAGAAGTCGCGCACCACCGAGAACCGGTTGCGCTCCACGAAGACCTGGATCGCGTGGCCGATGTCGCCCAGCGTGGCGCCGGGCCGGATCGCCGCGATGCCCTTCATCATGGCTTCGTAGGTCACGTCCATCAGCAGCCGCGCCTTGGTCGAGGGGCTGCCCGCGACGAACATGCGGCTTGTGTCGCCGAACCAGCCATCGAGGATGGCGGTCACGTCGATGTTGACGATATCGCCATCGGCCAGCACGCGCTCGCCCGGGATCCCGTGGCAGACGACATGGTTGATCGAGATGCAGGACGACTTGGTGTAGCCCCGATAGCCCAGCGTCGCGGGCACCGCGCCGTTCGCGACCATGTAGTCGTGGCACAGCCGGTCGAGCTCGCCCGTGGTGACGCCGGGGCGCACATGCTCGGCGATCATGTCGAGCGTGGCGGCGGCCAGCCGACCGGCCTTGCGCATGCCCACGAAATCCTCGGGCTGGTGGATGATGATGCGGCGAGATTCGCCGCCCTGCTGCTCCATGGTCGGGTCCGGATCGAGGCGTGGGGTGAGAGCGGAAGATGCGCGTTGCCCCCCCTGGTTGCAAGCACGGCGGGGCGGGGGGCGTGTCCCGCTGCGATCATGGCGGCCGCCCCGCCTGCGGTATCCGGGGCTAAAGCCCGGTCTTGTCGCCGGCGCGGTGCTCGACCGTGCCGAGCGCATCGGCGATCCGCGCGGTCGCGCTGCCGGGCCGGGCCGGCCGCGGCTGCGTGGCGGACGGGCCCCAGCCCGTCAGCATGATCAGGCGCAGCGTCGCCGGCATGCCGTCCTGGCCCCCTGCCATGCGCGCGGCAGCGAGCGGGAACAGCCCCCGCGGCGGGACGCGCCCGTCGCGAGCCAGCACCGCATTGCCTTCGCCGGCGGCGCGCAGGTCGGCCAGCAGTGCCAGCGGGCTGCGGTAGCGCAGGGCGATGTCCTCGGCGTCGGCGACCGGCAGGGCGAATCCGGCGCGTTGCAGCAGGCCGGCGCCGTCACGCAGATCCGGGAAGGGCGAGACCCGCGGCGACAGACCGCCGCGAAGCTCGGCCTCGGCCTCAGCCAGGGCGCCACGCAGCTCCTGCAAGGTCGGCAGGCCGGGCAGCGAGGCGAGGAACAGCCCGTCCGGCGCCAGCGCCCGGCGGATCTGCACCAGCGCGCCGGGCAGGTCGTTGACCCAATGCAGCGAGAGCGCGGCGACCACCAGGTCGAAGGCGCCCTCGCTGAAGGGCAGCCATTCCTCGTCGGCGCCGACCGCGAGGCCGCCGGCCCGCGCCGCCATGCGCGGCGACAGGTCGGCCGAGACGACGAAGGGGATGCCGCGTGCCGACAGCCGCGGCGCGACCACGCCGCGCCCCCCGATGTCGAGCGCGCGGGTGAAGCGGCGCGTCGTGTCGTCCAGCCGGTCGAGCAGCCGGTCGGCGGCCTCGGCCAGGATGGGTTCGACACGGTGCGTCGTGGCGGCCGCGCGGTCACGCCGGCGGCGCACCAGGCCACGGTCGAAGACCTGGGCGGGATCATTCATGCGGCGTCAGATGCGCCCGGCCGGGCACCGCGGCAAGCGGCGCCACTTTGGCGCGGCGTGCGAACCGGACTACCGTCCGCCGGCACGGACGAACATGGGAACAGGAACGCCATGGCGAAGCAGATTGACGCCGCCACGCTGAAGCGGCGGATCGCGGACGGGGGCGAACTCGCCATCCTGGATGCGCGGGAAGAAGGGGAATTCGGCCAGTCCCATCTGTTCTGGGCGATCCCTTGCCCGCTGTCGAAGATGGAATTCCGCGCCCGCGCGTTGCTGCCGCGCCGCGCGACGCCGGTGGTCTGCGTCGATGGCGGGCAGGGGTATGCGGCGCGGCTCGCGGCGTACCTCGAAGGCATCGGCTGCACCGATGTCGCGGTGCTCGCGGGCGGCACGCCGGCCTGGGCGGCGGCGGGGTATGTCGTGTTCTCGGGCGTGAACGTGCCCTCCAAGGCCTTCGGCGAATGGGTGGAGCACCACTACGAGACGCCCTCGGTCGATCCCGCCGAACTCAAGGCGATGATGGACAGCGGGCTCGACATGGTGGTGCTCGACAGCCGCCCGATCGACGAATTCCGCCGCATGACCATTCCCACCGCGGTGAACGTGCCGGGCGGCGAACTGGTCTATCGCATCGGCGAATTCGTGACGCGGCCGGAGACCACCATCGTGGTGAATTGCGCCGGGCGCACCCGGTCGATCCTGGGCGCGGAATCGCTGCGCAGCGCGGGGGTGCCGAACAAGGTCGTGGCGCTTCGCAACGGCACGATGGGCTGGGAACTGGCGGGCTTCACCTGCGACCGCGGCCGCACCGACCGTTACCCGGAGCGCAACCCGCTCCGCTTGGAGGACGCCTTCGCCCGCGCCGACCGCTTCGCGCGGAAGCACGGCGTGACCTTCGCCACGCGCGCAGAATTCGAGACGATGCGCGGCGATGCATCGCGCACCACCTATCTGCTGGATGTGCGCGACCCGGCGGAATTCGCGTCCGGCCACATGATCGGCAGTCGCTCCGCCCCCGGCGGGCAACTGGTGCAGGCGACCGACCAATGGGTCGCGGTGCGCGGCGCGCGCATCGTGCTGGTGGACGACACCGGCGTGCGGGCCCGCATGACCGGCGGCTGGCTGCGCCAGTTGGGCGGCTGGGAGGTCGTGGTGCTGACCGACGGCCTGTCGGGCCGGCGCGAGGAAGGCATCTGGGCGCCCGACTGCCCGGAGGCCAAGGCGATCCAGGTGCCGCATGTCAGCCCGGCGGAACTGGCGGTGCTGGCCGCCGAGGGCGCGGCGCAGGTGATCGACCTTGCCCGGTCGGTCGACTTCCGCGACGGGCACGTGCCGGGCGCGATCTGGGGCATCCGCACGCGGCTCGATCGTTTGGCGCCGCGCCTGGCCGGGGACCGGCAGATCGTGGTGGCGGCGCCGGAGGAGGCGCAGGCGCGCCTGGCGGCCGAGGAATTGCGTTGCTTCGCGCGCGCCCCGGTGAAGATCCTGGCGGGCGGCACGCGGGCCTGGAAGGACGCCGGCTTCCCGCTGGCGGCCGACCGGCGCGACCCGGCCGATGCCGATTGCGTCGATTTCTACCTGCGCCCGTATGACCGCAACGACGGCGTCGAGGAAGCGATGCACGCCTACCTGTCCTGGGAGATCGACCTGGTGCACGAGGTCGAGAAGGACGGCGACGCGCCCTTCGGCGCCTGGGTCTGACAGGGGCATGGCGGCCCCCGCGCTGCGCCGGCTGCAGGGTGGGTTGCGCCAGGCCTCGGCGCGGCTGCTCGATGCGCTGCTGCCGCCGCGGTGCCTGGCCTGCGAGGGGGAGGTGGCGGCGCAGGGCACGCTCTGCGCCACCTGCTTTTCGGGGCTGTCGCCGATCACGCCGCCTTTCTGCGCACGCTGCGGCGTGCCATTCGCCCATGGCGGGCAGGTGAGCGACGCGCTGTGCCCACGCTGCGAGCATCGCGCGCCGGCTTTCCTCACCGCGCGGGCGGCGCTGCGCTACGATGCCGGGGCGAAGCGCCTGATCCTGCCGTTCAAGCACGCCGACCGGACCGACCTCGCGTTGCCGCTGGCGCGGCAGATGGCGCGCGCCGGGGCGGAGCTGCTGGCGCGGGCCGACCTGATCGTGCCGGTGCCGGCCCATTGGCGCCGACTGCTGGGGCGGCGCTACGACCAGGCAGCGCTGCTGGCGCGCGCGGTCGGCAGCATCGCCGGGCGTCCGGTCGCGCCCGACTTGCTGCGCCGGCGCCGGCGCACCCCGCCATTGGCGGACAAGGGTGCGGCGGAGCGCGCGGTCACCGTCGAGGGCGCCTTCGCGCTGTCGCGCCAGGGCGAGCGGGCCGTCGCGGGGCGGCATGTGCTGCTGGTCGACGACGTGCTGACCTCCGGCGCCACGGCCGAGGCCTGCGCGCGCGTGCTGCTCGATGCCGGGGCCGCCGCGGTCGAGGTCCTGGCCGCGGCCCGCGTGCCGGATCCACGGCTGCGCGACGCTTAGGGCACCGCCCCGGCTTGACCGGTGCCGGTGTCATGCCACTTTCACAGCCATGGCCAAGATCGAGATTTTCACCACCGACTTCTGCCCCTACTGCTCGCGCGCCAAGGCGTTGCTCGAGAGCAAGGGTGTCGCATTCGAGGAAATCTTCGCCCCCAACGGGTCCGAGGCGCGCCGGCAGGCGACCGCACGGTCGGGCGGGCGCACCACCGTCCCGCAGGTCTTCATCGACGGCCAGGCCGTCGGCGGGTCCGACGATCTGCAGGCTCTGGATCGCGCAGGTCGGCTCGACGCCATGCTCGGGGTTTGAGAGCGCCTCTGGCACTCTCGGTCCGGGAGTGCCAAATCAGCCGGGACGGCGCGCCGGACTCGCCGCGACGCCAGGGATGATGGGCAAATGATCCACTACCAGCTTCGCTGCACCAGCACCGCCGAGGAGCATGCGTTCGACGGCTGGTATCGCGACAGCGCCGCCTTCGAGACGCTCGCCAAGGCCAGCCTGCTGGACTGCCCGGTCTGCGGTGGGACGCAGGTCTCGCGCGCCCTGATGGCCCCGGCGATCCCGAAGAAGGGACGCCCGGCGCGCAATGCGATCGAGGCAGCGCCGCCCCCCGTGCCCGTGCCAGCTCCCGCGCCCGAACCGCCGAGCGAGGCACCCGCCGCCACGGCCGGGCCCATGCCTGCCCAGGTCCGTGCCATGCTGCAGAAGCTCCGCGCCGAGGTGGAGCGCAATTGCGACTACGTCGGTGCCGATTTCGCCGAGGAGGCGCGCCGCATGGAGCGCGGCGAGACCGAGCGCCGTGGCATCTTCGGCGAAGCCAGCGAGGCCGAGGCCGAGGCGCTGCGCGAGGACGGCATCGAGGTCGCGCGCATCCCCTGGGTGCCGCCCGCCGACGCCTGAGCGCCGCGGTCAGCCCCGCGCCATCACCAGGTAGTTGATCCCCACGTCGCGCGTCGCGCGCCAGCGCCCGGTCAGCGGGTCCATCGCCATGCCGGTGATATCGGCGACGCCCAGCCCCACCTGCCGCAGGCCGGCCCCGAGTTCGCCGGGGGTGACGAACATCCGCCAGTCATGCGTGCCCACGGGCAGCAGCCGCAGCAGGTATTCGGCGCCCAGCTTGGCCATCAGGAAGGCGCGCGGCGTGCGGTTCAGGGTGGACAGGAAGACCGGCGCGCCGCGCTTCGCCGCGCGCGCCAGGGCCGCCAGGAACGCGGCGCGGTCGGCGACATGCTCGATCACTTCAAGGGCGATCACGGCGTCGAAGGTCTCGTGGTCCGGCAGGTCCTCGGGCAGGCCTTCCCGGTAGTCGATGTCGAGGCCCTGCGCGCTTGCATGGGCGCGCGCGGCCTCCAGCGCCTCCCCGGCCGCATCGAGGCCGGTCACGCGGGCGCCGCGCCGGGCCAAAGCCTCCGATGCCAGCCCGGCGCCGCAGCCCACATCAAGCAGGCTGAGCCCGGCCAGGGCGTCGGGCGCCGCAGGGTCGCGGCCATGCAGGCGGGCGATGCGCTCGGCGATCCAGCCGGTCCGCAGCGGGTTCATCCTGTGCAGCGGCTTCATCGGCCCGTTCGGGTCCCACCAGCGCGCGGCCAGGGCGTCGAACTTGGCGACCTCGGCGCCGATCCTTGTGCCGGCAGTCGGCATGTTCGGGGTCCCTTTCGCTTCCGGCCGGGTTGCGTGGCACCCGGGCGATGGGTATCTGTCCCGCCCCGCCGCCCGGCGCAACCGCCGGCGTGCAGCATTTCCGCCCGGCCCCAGGACCCGCAGACCGCCGATGGCCCGTATCGTGATGAAGTTCGGCGGCACATCCGTCGCCGATCTCGACCGCATCCGCAACGTCGCCGCCCGCGTGAAGCGGGAGGTCGATGCCGGCCACCAGGTGGCCGTCGTGGTCTCGGCCATGTCCGGCGTGACCAACCAGCTGGTGAAATGGTGCCAGGATCTCTCGCCGCTGCATGACGCGCGCGAATACGACACCGTTGTTGCGACGGGCGAGCAGGTGACCACGGGCCTGACCGCCATCGCGTTGCAGACCATCGGGGTGGAGGCGCGGTCCTGGCAGGGCTGGCAGGTGCCGATCGTGACCGACCAGGCGCACGGCAAGGCGCGGGTCGAGAACATCGACGGCGCGCTGCTGATCGAGCGCATGGAGGCCGGCCAGGTGCCGGTGATCGCGGGCTTCCAGGGGATCGACCTGCTGCGGAACCGGATCACCACGCTGGGCCGCGGCGGGTCCGACCTGTCGGCCGTGGCGGTCGCGGCGGCGATCAAGGCCGATCGCTGCGATATCTACACGGACGTGGACGGTATCTACACGACCGACCCGCGCATCGTGCCGCGGGCGCGCAAGCTCGAACGCATCTCCTTCGAGGAAATGCTCGAACTCGCCTCGGTCGGGGCCAAGGTGCTGCAGACCCGTTCGGTCGAGTTGGCGATGAAGCTGGGCGTCCGGGTCCAGGTTGTGTCGAGCTTCGAGGACAAGCCCGGTTCGCTCGTGGTGGATGAGGACGAGATCGTGGAACAGCCCGTGGTTTCCGGCATCGCGTATTCGCGCGACGACGCCAAGGTGACGCTGCGCCGCGTGCCGGACCGGCCCGGCGTGGCGGCGCGCGTCTTCGGCCTGATGGCCAAGTCGAACGTGAACGTGGACATGATCGTCCAGAACATCGGCGCCGACGGCACCACCGACATGACCTTCACGGTCGGCAAGGCGGACCTGGCGCGCGCCCAGGATGCGCTGGCCAAGGCGCAAGGCGACATCGGCTACGAGGCGGTGCTGGCCGACCCGGATGTCGCCAAGATCAGCGTCGTGGGCATCGGCATGCGCAGCCATGCCGGCGTGGCCAACACCATGTTCAAGGCGCTGGCCGAGAAGGGCATCAACATCCAGGTGATCTCGACCAGCGAGATCAAGGTCAGCGTGCTGGTCGCGGCCGACTATACCGAACTCGCCGTGCGCGCCCTGCACACGGCCTATGGGCTGGATGCGCCGGCGTGAGCACGCTTGACCGGGGCCAGGCGCAGGCGCGGCTCGCCGCGCTGATGGCGCGCGGCGCGGCCTTCTTCGGCAGCGAGGTCGCCATGATGGGCGGCGCGATGTCCTGGGTGAGCGAACGCCACCTGGTGGCGGCGCTGTCCAATGCGGGGGCCTTCGGCGTGATCGCCTGCGGGGCGATGGAGCCGCCGCGCCTCGCTGAGGAGATCGCCGGCACCAAGGCGCTGACCGCGCGCCCCTTCGGCGTGAACCTGATCACCATGCATCCGCGGCTGGACCAGCTGGTCGATGTCTGCCTGCAGGCGAAGGTCGGCCACATCGTCTTCGCCGGCGGCATCCCGCCCGGGTCGGCCATCAAGAAGGCCAAGGAGGGCGGGGCCAGGGTGGTCTGCTTCGCGCCCGCCCTGGTGCTGGCCAAGCGGATGATCCGTTCCGGCGCCGACGCCCTGGTGATCGAGGGGTCCGAGGCCGGCGGGCATATCGGCCCGGTCTCGCTCAACGTGCTGGCGCAGGAGATCCTGCCGCACATCACCGAGGTCCCGGTCTTCGTCGCCGGCGGGATCGGGCGCGGGGAGGCGATCCTGTCCTACCTCGAGATGGGCGCGGCGGGCGTGCAGCTCGGCACGCGCTTCGTCTGCGCCACCGAATCGATCGCCCATCCCGCCTTCAAGAACGCCTTCATCCGCGGCAACGCGCGCGATGCCATGCCCACCGTGCAGCTCGACGATGCGTTCCCGGTGATTCCCGTGCGCGCCCTGCAGAATGGCGGGACCCGGCGGTTCCTGGAATTCCAGGCCGAGACGATCCGCCGGTTCAAGGCGGGCGAGGTCGAGAAGGACGCCGCGCAGCTCGACATCGAGCATTTCTGGGCCGGCGCCCTGCGCCGCGCGGTGATCGACGGCGATGTCGAGAACGGGTCGCTGATGGCGGGCCAGTCGGTCGGCATGGTCACCAAGGAACAGCCCGCGGCCGAGATCATCGCCGAACTGATCGACCAGGCCGTCGCGGCGCTCATGGCGCGCGGCCGCAGCGCCGCCTGATCCCGCGATCCCCCACGCGATAGGAGTTTGCGGGAGCGTCGCGGCGGGGCTAGAAGCCGCCGTCGAACCCGGACCACCATGAAGCGCCCCACCCGCCCCGACATCACCGCCGCCGAGGCCGCCCGCGTGGGCGAGGACCTGCGCGAATCCCGCCTGACCCTTGGCGCCTCGGTCGAGGACATGGCCGAGCGGCTGCGGATCAATCGCCGCTACATCCATGCGCTCGAGGAAGGGCGCATCAAGGACCTGCCGGGCCCGGCCTATGCCGTGGGCTTCGTGCGGTCCTACGCGACCGCCCTCGGCCTCGATGCCGACGAGGCGGTGCGCCGCTTCCGCGACGTGACCGGCGGCGCCACCACGAAGAATGGCGAGCTGGTCTTCCCGGAGCCCGTGCTGTCGCGCGGGATGCCGGCGGGCGTGCTGGTGGCCGTGGGCGTGGTGGTCGCACTCGGCGCCTATGTCGCCTGGTACAATTGGAGCGGCTCCGGCAACCGCGTGGTCGATGCGGTGCCCCCGGTCCCCTCGCGGCTGGACCAGGCGGCGCAGGACGGCCAGCGGATGCGCGACCCCGCGACCGGGCAGGCGGTTGGGCCAGCCCCGGCCCCCACCCAGGCGGCCGCGGCGGGCAATCCCGGCGCGTCGGTCCCGGCAGCGGCGCCGCCCGCCCCGGCGGCGCCCGTAGCGGCGCCAGTGCCCGACGGCCCGCGGGTGATGCTGCGCGCGCGCGGCGAAGCCTGGATCCAGATCCGCGACACGCGGGCCAATTCCGTGCTGACCGACCGGGTGCTGCGGACCGGGGAAAGCCTGCCGGTGCCCAGCCGCGATGGCCTGGTGCTGACCACCGGCAAGGCCGAGAATCTCGATGTCCTGCTGGACGGCCAGGTCACCGCGGCGCTGGCCGGCGCGACCGGGGTGCGTCGCGGCATCGCGCTGGAAGTCGAGCGCCTGCGCGCTGCCGGCGGCCCCGAGGCGCCTGCGCGCCCCGCCGCGCCCGCCGCAGCGGCACCGCCCGCCGCCGCCC